>CAYRJM010000018.1:0-45043 GCA_964424665.1 uncultured Chitinophagaceae bacterium | reverse complement strand
TTTGGGAGATATCTCCCACTTTCATTTGAGTAAGGGTTTTCAAATGTTGGTAACTAAAAAAGCAGCTATGAATGAACGTTCATAACTGCTTGATTATCAGGTGGGAGTTGGGGGATTCGAACCCGCGACCCTCTGCTTGTAAGGCAGATGCTCTAAACCAACTGAGCTAAACTCCCTGTTATTTTTTTAGTACTGTTGTCTCCAAAAAACGCCGAGACAATAGTCAAAACTAACTTTCCCGAAATTGATGGTTGTTAAAACCACCCCTCTTTGATTTGGGATTGCAAAGATAGGAGTACAGTTTTAATTTGCAAAGAAAATTTTAAAAAATTGTTTCATTTAGCCGGAAATACGAGTTCTCTTTGGTTTTGGCTTTGCGCTTCCTACTATTTGTAGCCCAGAGCCGTTATGAGGCGAAGATTTGACGGGCGTCAAAGTTCTGGTAATTGGCAGGATGAAACCCGGGGAGGAACACCTGTTTTAGGCTAACTGCCAGTCAATAATCTGATTCACTTGCTCCTGCCGGTACGGGGCCGAAACCCGGATGTAATTATCGGTATAACCCTCCATTACACCTCCTTTATTATTGTCTTCAAACAAAACCGGGCGTTTTTGCCCGTAATGCTGTTCGGTGAAGAAACGCATTTTTTGATAAGACAGATTACGTAATTGCTTGTTCCGCAAATGACGAACTTGTTTGGGAACAACAGGTGTGATTTCCAGCGCATGGGTGTTCTCCCGTTCGGAATAGGTAAAGACGTGTAAATAGGAGATGTCCAAGGCGTGCAGAAAGTCCATTGTTTCCTTAAAGTCTGTTTCTGACTCCGCTGGAAACCCGGTAATGACGTCAACGCCAATACAACAATGCGGCATCAATCTTTTGATCAATGCTACTCTTTCTTCATATAATTCTCTTTTATAACGGCGGCGCATCAGTCCCAATACGCGGTTGGAGCCGCTTTGCAGCGGAATGTGGAAATGGGGCATAAAGTGCTTAGATCCCGCCACAAATTCAATGATGTCATTAGTCAGTAAATTAGGTTCTATTGATGAAATGCGATAACGTTCGATACTCCCTTCTTGTTCCAGCGCCTTGATC
Source organism: uncultured Chitinophagaceae bacterium (assembly GCA_964424665.1). Lineage (GTDB taxonomy): Bacteria > Bacteroidota > Bacteroidia > Chitinophagales > Chitinophagaceae > FW021-bin31. The sequence continues at coordinate 43,944 of CAYRJM010000018.1, read as the reverse complement.
AGGTCGAAAAAGTCCTCTTTATGTCTGCGCCCACCTTGATCACCCTTGCCAAAATCGCCAAGGTTTACACCGGTAAGCACTACTTCTTTCACTCCATTTCTGCCGAGTTTTTTGATGTTTTCCAGAACGCCCTCAATCGTATCACTTCGGCTGTTGCCTCTGGCCATGGGAATAGTGCAAAAAGCGCAGTTGTAATCGCAGCCATCCTGTACCTTTAGAAAGGTCCGTGTTCGATCATTAACAGAGTAAGCGGCATGGAATCCATTGACAGATGCGATATCGCAGGAACATATTTTATGGCTGTCTCCAGTGGACAATGCCTGTACATGAGATACTATGTTAAATTTTTCCTGGGCACCTAAAACAAGATCTACTCCTTCTATGGCAGCTATTTCTTGCGGTTTTAATTGGGCGTAACAGCCTGTAACTACGATGGAACTGTCCGGAGCTTTACGGCGAATGCGGCGGATAATCTGTCGACATTCTTTATTCGCATTTTCAGTAACTGAGCAGGTATTCAACACATATACGTCAGCTACCTCCGCAAATTCTTTCTTTGTATAGCCGTCTTGTTCCATCAGCCGGCTCAGGGCCGAAGTTTCTGAAAAATTCAGCTTACAACCGAGCGTGTGAAAAGCTACTGTTTTACTTTCTGCTATCATGCTGCAAAGATAATATTTTTTAACTGCTGGCGGTGGCTACGGGCCGCGTCGCTTCGTCCGGAACCTTTGTCCCTTTATCCCTTCACTGTTCCTTTAGCTTTAACTCCATTACAAAGTCATTCATGAAATAGCCGTTGCCAATGGGGTTGTCTTCAACTCCTATGATCTTGAATCCCGCTTTTTCATAAAAAGACACTGCCTTGTTATAGCGGTTTACATTCAGTTGTATGGCCTGCTGATTTTTGATTGCGGCTAGGTTAATTACTTCTTGCAAAAGTCGCATTCCCAGCCCCATCCCCTGGATGTCAGGAAGCAGGTAGATCTTGTGTAGCTTGGTGACGCTCTTTTGGTGTTCAAAAGAGCAAAATCCGGCATACTTATTCTCAAACTCGATCAAGAGAAACTGATGGCCGTTTTGTATTTGTTTTTTTAGGGATTCAGGAGCGTACATCCATTCCAGCATATAGGCTATCTGTTCCCTGGAAAGAATATCGGCAAATGCTGTGGGCCATATCTGGTGGGCGAGGGACTGGATGATTTTAATTTGAAGGAACGAAGCACGGCTGATCTTGGTCATTTTAGGGTTTGTATATTTAAGGAACAAAAATAGTGATATAGAAGCTTTAATTGCCGGGAATTCTTAAAAATCGAGCAGAGATGAACTATTGATTTTCAGGCGAAAGACATATCTTCGCACAGTGTATAGTTGATAGAATCCGGATAATGTATCCGGACAAAATCCCAAATTCCCTGAATGGCATGAACCTGATCCCTGTTACTAACGCGGCTGAAATAAAAAAATTCCTTGAAGTCCCTGTTTTTATAAACAAAGGGAATCCGGAATGGATCCGCCCGCTGGATAAAGATATAGAAGAGGTTTTCGACCCGCAAAAAAATAAGCTTTTTCGACGAAAGGAAAACGAATGTGCCCGTTGGCTTTTAAAAGATGATGCGGGTGGGGTTATCGGCAGGGTGGCCACCTTTGTTAATAAAAAATACAAAAACGTAGGAGATAAACAAAAGGTGGGTGGAATTGGCTTTTTTGAGTGTATCGATGACCAGAAAGCAGCGAATTTCATTTTTGATTTTTGCAAAGGCTGGTTGCAGGAAAGGGGAGTAGAGGCGATGGACGGTCCCATCAATTTTGGTGAACGTGATCGATGGTGGGGGCTTTTGGTGGAGGGGTTTTATGAACCGTTATACTGCATGAACTACAACCCGCCTTATTATCAAAAGCTTTTTGAACGATATGGTTTTCAGCCGTTTTTTCATCAAATTTGCTACGCATTAACGGTACACAACCCGTTGATGAAAAAATTGCATGACCGACATGCGAAACTGGCCGCAGACCCGGATTTTCACGCCGAGCATCTTCGCAAAAATGAACTGGAAAAATACGCCGAAGACTTTTGTACGGTATACAATAGGGCCTGGGCGGGACACGGTGGCAATAAATCACTTGAATTACGGCAGGCGAAGAAGATTTTTCAGTCCATGAGACCCGTCATAGATGAGGATATCGTCTGGTTCATTTATCACAAAAACAAACCTATAGGTTGTTGGCTTAACCTTCCGGACTTAAATCAATGGTTTAAACACTTAAACGGAAAATTTGGGTTGTTGGAAAAATTAAAATTTCTTTGGATTAAGAACACGCAGAAGCGTAAACGCTTCGTTGGCCTCGTATTTGGCATTGTCCCTGAGTTTCAGGGGATCGGAGCCGACGCGTATATTATTATCGAAGGGGCCAATCTTATCCGGAGAAAAATGCGCTACGAAGAATATGAAATGCAATGGATCGGGGACTTTAATCCGAAAATGATTAACGTGGCCGAGTCCTTGGGCACGCATCGCAGCAGAAAATTAACCACCTATCGCTATCTCTTTGATCCTAACAAGAAATTTGAACGCCATCCAATGCTGAGTTAACGTATTGTAGGTTTCGGATGTTACATTTTAGCGGTTTTTTCTCAAAGCCACGGGTCTTTCCTCCACAAATTTAGGGTGAAGGCGCGGAATTGGATCCGCTTTCCATTTAGTCGCGGAGCTTCTTACCGAAATGTATCAATTACCATGGCCTGGCAGTTCTTCCTTAAATGAAGGATCGTCCAATTGGCCCTTTACTTTTTCAACGGGCAGACGGAGGCTTACGGCCAGCCAGGTAATGAGAATAGAGAATACGGCCAGTACCAGGATTCCCCATCCTACACCGATAATGCCTAAATTGCCTGCATCTTCCGATACGTTGGGATAGGAGCCCAGATAGCTGATAATAGCCAGCCCAGCCAGCCAGACAATAACCCACCAACCGGAGCCAAGTTCGAGCTTCGGAGTGTTTCCTTTATTTACTATTTCATGGATGAGCAAAATAACATAGCCAATAAGTTGAGCGATCATCATCTTCCAGATAATATCCCAGCCCGACCAGTAGATAATTAAATTGGCTGCTAGAAACGCAAGGAAACAGAAGAAATGAGTCCAAGGCAGTTTAAAAGGACGTGTATGTTCAGGTATTTGCTTCCTCATGGCTAGCAGGACCAAAGGACCTGTACCAAAGGATAGAACAGTAGCGGAGACAACAAAACCAACCAATTTTTGCCAGCCGGGGAAGGGAAGGAAAAAGATGCAGCCTGCAATGAAAGTCACAATAACACTCACCCAGGGCACGCCGCGTTTATTCACCTTAGCTAATGTTCTGGGTGCATTGCCGTTACGTCCCATGGCATAGGACAAACGTGAAGTGACAGTTGTGTAAATAAGTGCCGTGTCTGCGGGAGAAATAAAAGCATCCAAATACAGTATTATCCCCAGCCAGGTTAGTCCGATAGCTCCGGCAATAGCTGCCAAAGGACCGAAGGCGGCAGCCACGTCATTTAATTCTCCGGTGAAACTGGTCCCAATATTCCCCCAGCCATTTTTAAGGGCATCTAATGGCATAGCTCCGATAAAAGCTATTTGTAACAGTACATATATGATGAGTGTTATTAAAACGGATCCGATAATGGCAATAGGGACATTGCGTTTCGGGTTTTTAGTCTCACCTGCCAGTTCGATACCCTGCCGGAAACCCAAAAAGGAGAATACAATACCGGCTGTAGCAATGGAAGAGAATACGCCTTCCCAGCCATAGGGGATGAACCCTCCCGCTTCTGTATTCGTAAAATGCGCCGTATTGAAAACGGTAACCATAAAGGCGATGATAACGACGGAAATGATTGCGAGTTTCCACCACACGAGTGCATTGTTAAGCTTTGAGAACCATCGAATGCCAAACACGTTGACTATGCTGAAGATACCTAACAAGGCTATTGCAACCGCGAGCCCGGCCCCGGTAAGCACGGGTACGCCCTGATCCAAGCGTTGCAGCCAGGGAAAATAATTTTTCGCATACTGCAGTGCGGCCATTACTTCAATCGAGGTCGTGGAAGCCGCCGCTAGCCACGTCATCCATCCATGGGAATAACTAACGAAAGAACCGAAGGAGATTTGAGGGTATCGGATAACGCCGCCTGAAACAGGAAACATGGTTCCTAATTCAGAATAAACCAATCCGATAAAAATAATTAAAATGCCGCCGATAGCCCAGCCAAAAATGGAGGCCGGCCCGGCTTCTTCTGCGGCAAAAAGTGCCCCAAACAACCATCCGGACCCTATAATAGATCCTACTGCGGTAAATAATAGGCCAATGAGGCTTAGGTCCCTGCGAAGATTGCCAGAGGAATTCTGTGCGTTAGAAGTGTTAGCCACGATTCCGTTTTTATATTTAAAATTAAATTTCCTGACAGCCAGCCGTCAGCTGAAAGGGAGAATAGGAAGGAGTAGCGTTGTCGCGGGGTTAACACGGATATGACCAGGTTTTGCACGCCTGATGTTGATTAGAACCTGAAATGTACGCCAATTTTTGTTAATGGAGCGTAAAATTCCGATGTTTTTAGTATGCGGGATGCGAGCGACTTAATCTTTGGCAATTAAAGTCCGCTATACAGGTATATATTTGCATGGTCACAACAGTGCAAAAACGCGTACAAGACTTGGGAGTACATGTGTGGGGCACCATAAAACGTCTAAGTTTCCTTGAAGCAGTAAGCAAGTAGTTGCGAAGCCAAGCAATCTTTAAATATTTGGTTCACAACCACGGTAATGGAGAACGGTAAATTTTCCTGATTTATAATTTCTAACAAAAACTTCCCTACCTTAGCAGCGGTATGGAAAATTTTGTTGTTTCAGCACGAAAATATCGTCCTCAAAACTTTGATGCGGTAGTAGGGCAATCTCACATCACCACCACCTTAAAAAATGCCATAAAAAACAAACAGCTGGCACATGCGTTTCTGTTTTGCGGGCCTCGTGGAGTGGGGAAAACAACCTGCGCCCGTATCCTGGCCAAAACCATTAATTGCGAAAATCAGACGGCGGATGGAGAAGCATGCAATGAATGCACTTCCTGTAAAACTTTTGTACAGGGGCAATCTTTAAATATTCATGAGCTGGACGCCGCTTCCAACAATTCCGTAGAAAATATCCGGGAACTCACGGAGCATGTTCGTTTTACTCCCCAGGCAGGGAAATACAAGGTCTATATTATCGATGAGGTACATATGCTCAGTTCCGCCGCATTCAACGCCTTTCTTAAAACGCTCGAAGAGCCACCGCCGTATGCGATCTTTATCCTCGCTACCACTGAAAAACATAAAATTTTACCGACCATTCTAAGTCGTTGTCAGGTTTTCGATTTTAAACGCATGCCGACTTCCGAAACGGTGGACCATCTTCAGGATATTTGTGAGAAAGAAAATGTTCAAACCGAAAACGACGCCCTTCGCCTGATTGCGCTAAAGAGTGAAGGGTGCATGCGTGATGCGTTGAGTATCATGGATAAAATCATTAGCTTTACAGGAGGCGAAGTAACCTATAAAAACACGCTAGAGCATCTGAATATTCTGGACTATGAATATTTTTTCCGGGTGAGTGACGCCATACAACGGCAGGATGCCGGAGCGGCATTGCTCATTTATGACGAAATATTGCAAAAAGGTTTTGAAGGAGACGATTTTTTGGAAGGATATTCGGGGTTCTTGAGAGATTTGATAGTTTGTAAGGATAAACGCGTGGTCCACCTGATGGACGTATCTGAGCACCTGAAAGGACGTTATCTCGACTTGGCCCAAAAGTCGGATACCGGTTTTTTGGTTTCCGCCCTGAATTTACTGAATGAAACAGGAATACAGTATAAACAGGCCCGTAACAAAAGGCTTTTGATGGAAATGTGTCTGATCCGGTTGAGTTATCTTCAACAGGCGGTGATCCTGATTAGCGAGGAAAAAACAGGGGCCGTCTCAAAAAAAAAAGTAACGGATGACCTGTACAAACCGGTGCCACTAAGAAAAGCTTTTCCCCAAAAGATAAATATCGGTAATACAAAAACACAGCCTGCCCCTTCTTCCACGGTCAAACAAGAGCCGAAAGCCCCCGCTAAAACCTCAGGTTCAAGCAGTCAATTTTTGCGAACCTCCGCCCAGCCTGGTGATATAGCCCCAGCTTCTTCTAAGCCTGTTCGTGAACCACAGGCGGAAGCTCCGGCAGCCGGTCTATTCAATACCCCTGAACGATTGGATTTAACCTCCCTTCGCGAAAAAGTAGATCGGGAGAAGGAAAAGAGCGTAGGAACAGCTACAGAACGCAAACCACTGGAAGAGGTGGCTTTGCAGAAAATTTGGAAACAGCATATCCAGAAATTAAAAAAGAAAGAAAAAAAGCAGGCTGCTAATCTCATGGATCTGGCTTCGATCCATATCCTCAATGATGACGAAGCAGAGATTATTTGCCGGAATGTGCTGCAAAAGTCTTTTATCGATGACCAGAAAGTAGAATTAGCAGAAAACCTGAAAAAGCATTTTCAAAATGAAGCTATTCAGGTCACTGTCAGAGTCGATGATGCCCTGCGCAAAAATACCGGAAGGAAGGCCGTTTTGACACAGCGCCAGAAGTTGGAACAAATGATAAAAAAATACCCCTTGATAAAAGAATTGAAAGACGGCCTGAATTTAGATTTGGGCTAAAAAAGACGAAAGTTCTTTTGATAATCCTTAAGGACTTATTTTATAATGAGTTTTTTGTTAATTTTGAAAAAATTTTGAGACCTCAGAAAGTAGAAATTTATGGCAGAAGTTATTCGAATGCCCCTTTTAAGTGATACCATGAAAGAGGGTGTGATTGCAGAATGGAATGTAAAAGTAGGCGACACCATTTCAGCAGATGACGTGATAGCGGAAGTAGAAACGGACAAAGCTACCATGGATGTCATCCCTTATGTAGAAGGAACCGTATTATATATTGGTCCTAAAAAAGGCGAATCCGCGAAAGTCAATGAGGTTATTGCTATCGTAGGGGAAAAAGGTGAGTCTTATGAAGATCTGCTGGAAGGATCCTCCTCAAATGAAGGAGAACCAGCCGATAAAGAAGACGGAGACAAGGAAGATTCCTCAAAAAAGGAAGATACGGAGGAAAAAAAGAAGCCTTCTGCAAAAGAGAAAGAAGGCAAGCAGGGGAAGAAAAAGGAAAGCAAGGGCGTAGATAAGGAGGCACTGGCCAAAGCAGAGAAAAACGCTACAGCTATCCGTATGCCGTTGTTAAGTGATACCATGAAGGAAGGTAAAATTGTTTCCTGGCAGAAAAAAGAAGGCGATAAAGTAGCAGGAGACGATGTACTTGCTGAGGTAGAAACGGACAAAGCGACTATGGAGGTAATCGGCTACGTGGATGGAACGCTGTTATATGTAGGGGTAAAAGAAGGAGAGGCTGCTAAAGTAAATGAAATTATTGCCATCGTCGGCAAGGAAGGAACAGACATTCAGCCGATTTTAGATGCAGAAGGCAGTAAAAAAGGAGAGACAGAACAGCCGGAAGCGGAGGCTCAGGAAGAAAAACAGGAAGAATCTGATCAGTCTGAAGGGAAACAAGCGGCGGAAAAGAAGCCAGCAAAAACTGCTGAGACCGCTGATGGTCGTATAAAGGTTTCTCCACTCGCCCGCAAATTGGCAAAAGAAAAAGGGATTGACCTGCAAGAGGTGTCAGGTTCTGGAGACGGCGGACGAATCATCAAAAGAGATATCGATAATTTCAAGCCAAAACCCAAAGAGCAAAAAGAAGCCGCTGTGGCTCCATTTGCTCCGGTGGGTGAAGAGGGACATTACGACACTTCGCTGACGCAAATGCGGAAAACGATTGCCCGGCGGCTGGCAGAAAGCAAATATACAGCTCCTCATTTTTACCTGACAGTAGAAGTGAATATGGATCTGACCATGCAGGTCCGTAAGGCGATGAATGACCTTAGTCCGGTTAAGATTTCCTTTAACGATATCATCATCAAAGCTGCCGCCATGGCGCTGCGCCAGCACCCTGCCGTCAATAGCACATGGCTGGAAAAGGAAGGCGTTATCCGTACCTTCCGCCACATTCATGTGGGTTCTGCAGTAGCTATGGAGGAAGGGCTCATTGTACCGGTGATCCGGTTTGCCGATCAGAAGTCCCTCAGTCAGATCGCCGGAGAAGCTAAAGAATTGTATGCTAAAGCCAATAATAAAAAGTTACAGCCACAGGAATTTAGCGGGAACACGTTTACGGTTTCTAATCTGGGTATGATGGGCATAGACGAGTTTACAGCCATTATCAATCCTCCGGATTCCTGCATACTGGCAGTTGGCGGGATAAAAGAAACCGTTGTAGTTAAAGACGGCGAATTTAAGGCGGCTAACATCATGAAACTGACCCTCAGTTGTGATCACAGGGTGGTGGATGGCGCTGTGGGAGCCCGTTTCCTGCAAACACTCAAGCAATTAATTGAAAATCCGGCTGCGATGTTGGTGTAAATAACCTATTTTAATGTGGAAAGACCGCATGTCTGGCTGAGCACACTCTAGAACGAGTGTGCTTTTTTTATAAATGTTTTTCGGAAAGTACGCTATTTTATTTAAATATAAGGTATATTTGCATTCTCTACTAATTCGATAGATTATATAATGTAAAGAGATTATTAGTATGAAAGACGTACAAAGCATAAACGACTTTTTGCATGACAGAAGCCCTGAAGAAGTAGCTACTTGGGCCATTAAACAGGCCAGAAAGCCGGTAATTACTACTAATTTCAGGCCTTATGAAAGCGCTATTCTACACTTGGTTACCCAGGTTTTTCCCTCCATTGAGGTGATCTGGTGCGATACCGGCTATAATACGCCGGATACCTACCGACATGCTAAAGAACTCATCGAAATGCTGGATTTGAATATTTATATTTACGTTCCCTGGCAATCCGTCGGCTACAGAGACGTTATGCTGGGCATTCCAGAGGTGGATACGCCTGAACATAAGATTTTTACCGAACAGGTTAAGTTAGAGCCTTTTAGGCGCGCCATGAAAAAGCATGCGCCGGACGTATGGTTCACCAATTTACGGCAGGGCCAGACAGCGTTTCGGGACGAAATTGATGTGGTTTCTTTGGGGCAAGACGGGGTGCTAAAAGTAAGCCCGTTCTACTATTTTTCCGATGAAAAGCTGGAACAATATTTGATTAAGTATAACCTGCCTAATGAGAAAAGATATTACGATCCTACAAAGGCGCTAGAAAACAGAGAATGCGGGATCCATCATTAGAAAGGAAATACGGAAATCAATTTTCTTATTTTCCAAAAAAAACTGATTAAAAGAATTTTTTCTTTTACCTTTGCGGCAGTAGTTAGTGAACAAGAACGATTTGTTTATTATTAATACTGAACTGAAGTTGAAAAATTATTTAACCCATATTAAAATGATCGCTTTTCATTGCACGCTCATTGGCAATGTAGCTCCGGTCAGGGTTAGTTCTATTCTGCTTTTTTCCCGACGACCTCGTATCTGATATTTGTGCACATGCTCATGTGCTGGGGGGACCATTTGACTGGTTAAACCTCTTTCGTCCGGTAAAAACAGTTTTTCACTTTCTTATTATTACATTTTGGAATCTCAACTCAAGTATATTGTCAGGATAGCTACGTCCGAAGACCACAGATATGCCGTCCAAATCACCAATGAAATGACTTGCTCTGCGGTAAAGCGAGGGGTGGATATTACGCAGCGGACTCCCGGTTTTATCAAAGAAAAGATGAATAAAGGTCTCGCGGTTATCGCTTTAAATCCGGATAACAAAGAATGGGCGGCGTTTGCCTACCTTGAAGTGTGGCGACACCGGAAATACGTAGCCAATTCAGGATTGATTGTTTCCCCGAAGTATCGGGGAATAGGTGTTTCTACGGATTTAAAAGCTAAGTTATTCGAATATTCCAGAAACAAATTCCCACAGGCCAAGCTATTTAGTATTACCGCCAGCCCGGCGGTAATACATGTCAATGCGGCTCTAGGCTATATAGAAGTCTCTCAGGCGGAGCTTTTAAGAGATAAGCTCTTTATGAAAGGATGTAAGAGCTGGGTCAATTTTACGGGATTGATGAGAATCGAGAAGACTAAATCCCATTATGTAGCGATGGTATATACACCGCCGACGGAGGCAAAAAGACTGACCGCCTATAGAATGCGACAGTACTTCAAAAAAAGAAACCTAATAAAAAGGCGAAGCGCAGGGTGCGACTCTTTTGCTTTATTAGAAACAGGTCTTTAAAAGACGCTAATTTTTAATTTTCAGTAGAGAAATGGAGAGATTAGTAAAAAAAATCAAAATTTTCACCGGATTATTGAATTTTTCTCCTACCTTTGCTGACAGTCAAGTGAAGAAAAATCGCTTTATTTATCATTAATACTGAGCTGAAATTGAAAAATAAGTTAACCCATATCAAAAAAAGCATTGCTCATTGTCCTTTCAAGAGCAATGAAACTCCATTCAGGGTTATTTCAAGCCGGCATATCTCCCGACGACCTCGTATTTGATATTTTGTGCCCTTAAGGGTTCAGAGGAATTAATTCGGACGGACTGCTCCTCTTTTTGTCGATTGTTATTAACATTAATTTTCACTTACTCATTTCTTACATTTTGGAATCTCAACTTAAATATATTGTCAGGATAGCCACATCCGGGGACCATAAATATGCCGTGGAAATTACGGATGAAATGGCTGCCTCCGCGGAAAAAAGAGGGACTGGAATCGCTCGCCGAACGCCTGACTATGTCATGAAAAAAATGGAGGAGGGCAAGGCTGTCATTGCTGTCAATCCTGACACGGAGGAATGGGTAGGCTTTTGTTATATCGAAGCCTGGCAACATGAAAAGTATGTGGCTAACTCTGGCCTCATTGTTTCTCCAAAGTATCGCGGGATGGGGGTTGCTAAAGAAATTAAAACACGCATATTTGAGCTGTCCCGGAAGAAATATCCGGACGCAAAAATATTTGGACTGACAACCGGCCTGGCCGTGATGCGAATCAATTCTGAATTAGGCTACGAACCTGTACCTTACTCAGAACTTACTGATGATGAAATGTTTTGGAAGGGTTGTCAAAGTTGCGTGAATTACGATATTTTGATGAGTAAAGGGAGAAGTAACTGTCTTTGTACTGCCATGCTTTATGACCCCGCTGAAAAGCAGAAAAAAGCACCCACGCAAACAGTGCAGCAAAATGGCCAGGGAAGATCAATAGGGAAGAAATCGCATTGGCACTTCAAGGGAAATTTTCGTCTTTTCGAGCGCTGGATGCGTTATAAGCGGTATATTATGCTTAAGAACAGAAGAAAAACGGAGCTTCAAAGAGGCGTGGCTTCTGACAGGAAGAAAAAGTTTCTCTTTTTTTAACTATCAAAAAATAGAATAAATAACATGAGTAAAAAAGTTGTTTTGGGGTTTAGCGGGGGATTGGACACATCTTATTGTGTAAAGTACCTCACCGACGAAAAAGGATTTGAAGTACACACAATAACGATTAATACCGGTGGTTTTGAGGAAAACGAATTAGCTGGTTTAAGAAACAAAGCGTTGGAACTGGGAGCGAAGACACATAAAAACGTAGACGCTTCCCAATCTTATTATGACCAAACCATTCGCTTTCTGGTTTATGGTAATATCCTGAAGAACGGTACTTATCCTCTTAGTGTTAGTGCAGAACGGATGACTCAAGCCAGGTCGATGGCCATGCATGCGGTAGAATTAAAAGCGGATGCGGTTGCCCATGGAAGTACCGGTGCTGGCAATGACCAGGTTCGTTTTGATATGACCTTTCATATTCTTTGTCCGGACATGGAGATCATTACGCCAATAAGAGATATGCAGCTGAGCAGGGAACAAGAGATTGAATACCTCAGGGCTAAAGGAGTCGATATGGATTTTGCTAAAGCGGAATATTCGATTAATAAAGGAATATGGGGCACCTCGGTTGGCGGGAAAGAGACTTTGACTTCGAATGAATTCCTTCCAGAAGAAGCGTTTCCCACCCAGGTGACAAAGACAGCAGCTGAGAAGATAAGCTTATCTTTTGAAAAGGGAGAATTGAAAAAAGTGAATGAAAAATCTTTCGCACATCCAGTAGAAGCTATTCAGCATCTGCAAAAAATTGCCGGGCCATTTGGTATTGGCCGCGATGTTCATGTAGGAGATACGATTATTGGTATCAAAGGCCGGGTAGGGTTTGAGGCTGCAGCTCCAGTTATTATTATTAAGGCCCACCATGCGATTGAAAAACACGTCTTAACCAAATGGCAATTAATGTGGAAAGACCAGTTAAGCAATTTTTATGGTAACTGGTTGCATGAAGGACAGGTGCTTGATCCGGTTATGCGCGATATTGAGGCTTTCTTGGAAAGTTCCCAGCAACAAGTTACAGGGGAAGTGTTTATTACCCTGTATCCTTATCGCTTTCAAATCCAGGGTATCCAATCGCCCCATGATTTGATGAACAATACTTTTGGAAAGTATGGAGAAATGAATGCCGGATGGACAGGAGATGATGTCCGGGGTTTTTCAAAAATATTTGCTAATCAATCAGTTATCTGGCATAAGGTGAACGAAATATAAAGACGGCTATACCATGACAGAAAATAAAAAAATAAAAGCAGCGATTATCGGTGGGGCAGGTTATGCCGGTGGAGAAATGATAAGAATTCTGATCAACCACCCAGATGTGCAATTAAGGTATGTACATAGCCGCAGTAACGCTGGCCGTTGCCTATATGAGGTACATGCAGACTTGCTTGGTGATACCGCCATGAAGTTTACCGATGTATTTGATTGGGATATAGACGTCGTCTTTTTTTGCATGGGGCATGGAGCATCCAGTCAGCTATTAAAAGACCATGAAATTCCGAGGCATGTACATATTATTGATTTAAGCCAGGACTTCCGGCTGGGAGAAAGTGCGCAGAACCGCACCTTCGTATATGGGCTACCCGAATGGAAGAGGAATGAGATCAGAAAAGCACATGATATTGCTAATCCTGGCTGTTTTGCTACAGCTATACAATTGGGGTTGTTGCCCTTAGCTGAAGTCGGCTTACTAAAGGAAATTCACACAACGGGTATCACGGGTTCTACCGGAGCAGGACAGAAATTAAGAGCAACTACTCAACATAGCTGGCGCCAAGGAAATGTAAACGCTTACAAAACATTAACCCACCAACATCAGAAGGAAATCAGGCAGACTTTCAGGGCACTACAATCTGCCTTTAACTTTCCTTTAAATTTTGTTCCCTGGCGGGGAGATTTTACCCGCGGTATCTTTATCACTTCGTATCTCGAATGTGATCTAAGCCTGAACGAGGCATATCGATTGTACAACAATTTTTATGCAGATCATCCGTTCACTCACGTCAGCGATAAAATGATTGATGTCAAACAAGTGGTTAACACCAATAAATGTCTGATCCATCTGGAAAAAGTAGACAATAAACTGGTTGTGCATTCCGTAGACGATAACCTGATAAAAGGAGCGTCAGGCCAGGCAGTCCAAAACATGAATTTGATAATGGGACTGGATGAAACGGCGGGGTTGAAACTTAAAAGTATCGTTTTTTAAACGCGACACTTTTTTTGTTTTTTTGCTTTAATGGATGAAGTAGCAGAATATTGTGAGGCTTGGAAAAATACAGCATTACGTGACGCGTATATCAAAAGGCTGTTGTTCTCCAGAAAGGTAAGGCTTACTTGTTCAACGAATAAATATAACCGGTACGTCTTATACATTAACGACTTTTTAATTTTTCAGCATTAAGCTATATAAAATGAATCTATTCGATGTGTATCCCTTATTTGATATTGAGCCCGTCAAGGCTAAAGGTAGTCATCTGTGGGATACAAAGGGGGAGAAGTACCTTGATCTCTATGGTGGCCATGCGGTTATTTCCATCGGCCATACCCATCCCCATTACGTACAGAAGATCAAAGAACAATTAGATAAGATTGGGTTTTATTCAAACTCTGTTCATAATACTTTGCAGGCAACGCTAAGCGAAAAATTAGGGAAGCTAAGCGGGTATGGAGACCACCAGTTGTTTTTGTGTAATTCCGGTGCCGAGGCTAATGAGAACGCCCTTAAACTGGCCTCGTTTACGACCGGACGAAAGAAAATAATTGCCTTTAAAAATGCTTTTCATGGCCGTACTTCCGGAGCAGTGGCTGCTACAGATAATGCGAAAATTGTGTCTCCCTTCAATGCTGGTCATCAGGTGGAGTTTCTTCCGTTGAATGATATTCCGGCGGCTGATCGGGCGATTGATAACACTGTAGCTGCAGTGATTATTGAAGGCATTCAAGGAGTAGGAGGAATTAGGTTGCCTGAAGCTTCTTTTTTACAATTTTTACGCAAAAAATGTAATAAGGTACAAGCCTGCCTTATACTGGATGAAGTACAATCCGGCTATGGACGGAGTGGAATGTTCTTCGCCCATCAGCATACAGGTGTACAAGCCGACCTGGTCACTACGGCTAAAGGTATGGGCAATGGATTTCCCATCGGCGGCGTCCTTATAGATCCCGCTATCCGGCCCTGGTCGGGACAATTGGGAACTACTTTCGGGGGAAATTATCTCGCCTGCGCCGCCGGTATTGCCGTTTTGGAGGTAATAGAACGCGAAGGTTTAGTTTCAAATGCAAAACAGCTCGGAAATTATCTAATAAGTGAATTGAGAAAATGTGCTTTTATAAAAGAGGTTAGAGGAAAAGGGTTGATGATAGGGTTCGATCTACCGGAAGAACTGACTTATTTGAGAAAGGACCTTTTATATAAATATAAAATATTTACGGGGGCGGCAGGAACGTCTACTATTCGTTTGTTGCCAGCCCTAAATCTGACAAAGGCTGATGCGGATTACTTTTTAGAAATTTTACATAGGGCGGCTACCAGCCGGTAACTTCCTTACCGGCTCCGGGCTTTAATAATTTCTATTCCTTTTGCCAGTACATCGAAAGCTATTGCAGCCATTTTATTTTCTGTATCCAAGGTAGGGTTTACTTCAGCTATCTCAAAACAACATATTTTTTCATCGGCCAGTAATGAAAAGATGAGTTCGGATGCTTCCTCCTTCCGAAATCCGTTGGCTACCGGTGTTCCTGTGCCCTTGGAGACGTCGGGGTCCAAGCTGTCAACATCGAATGACAGATAGATCAAATCGCAGTCATTCAGTAAAGACAGCGTAGCTTTTGCTATCTGTTCACTTCCTTTTTCACGAACACCTGCAACGGGAAACGTATGAATTTCTTTTTCTCTGATTAAAGCGTCTTCTTCCTTTTCATAATCTCTCACACCTATTATAACGATATCTTGAGGCAACACTTTAGGGGCGATATGACCAGTTTTTTTTAATTGCTCCCAATAGTTCGTCACCTCGGGAGTCAACTCGTTTTTTTTATGGGAAAGGTTGTCTTCACTTAACGAGATGGCTAATGGCATCCCATGCACGTTACCCGATGGAGAAGTGTAGGGGGTATGGAGGTCGGCATGTGCGTCAATCCAGATAACACCTAGCCTGGACTTAGGATAAGCGATTTTTATGCCGGCAATGGTTGCTCCGGCAGAGGAGTGGTCTCCTGATAAGACAAGAGGGAAGAACTGCTGTGTAAGCGTCTTAGCCACTGCCGTGCTTGTCCGATCATATATTTTTGTAATACCTTCAATATACCTGGCATGAGGGTGCCTCACAGGATGGAAAAGCAATTCATTTTCATTGGGAACCTCTTCATGCGGATAATGGCTGAAGAGCGTACTTTGCCGGTTAAACGCCGCTGTTTTTATCGCATCTACACCCAAACCGGCGCCACGGGTGCCTGCTCCGATTTCTGATTTTTGTTCCAGTATCTTTATCGTTGTCATGCTAAGGTTTTGAGCGGCAGCAAACCTAAGCATTTTACAAGTCGTCCCAAAATACAACGCTCCGAAAGGAATAATTTTTTGAATAGGAGTTAAATAATTTTTTGAATATTATTCAAAAAACATGCTACTTAGTCAGGTATAATTTAAAAATTGATAATAGGGGCTAAATATTTTAGAAATTATTAAATGTGTTATTTTAGCAGCCATATAATCAGTAGGTTTGTAGGCTGTAATTCAAAAGCTTCAAAATATGAATTTTAGATTGACTGAAGAGCAAGAAATGGTCCGGCACGCTGCCCGGGAATTTGCTAAAAACGAGTTGTTGCCGGGCGTGATAGAGAGAGATGAAAAACAACAGTTTCCAAAAGAACAAATTCGAAAGTTGAGTGAGTTGGGGTTTATGGGGTTAATGGTAAAAGAAGAATATGGAGGGGCAAACCTCGATATGATGTCTTATGTTTTGGCAATGGAAGAAATCGCCAAGGTCGACGCTTCAACAGCGGTGTGTATGAGTGTAAATAATTCATTGGTTTGCTGGGGGATTCAAAAATACGGTACCGAAGAACAAAAGAAAAAATATTTGCCGGATCTTGCTAGTGGAAAAACATTGGGAGCTTTTTTGTTGAGTGAACCTGAAGCGGGATCAGATGCGACATCCCAGCATACGGTGGCTGAAGATAACGGGAGTTATTATCTGTTGAACGGCACGAAGAACTGGATTACTAACGGAGGCACTGCTTCCATTTACTTGGTAATGGCTCAGACCCATCCTGAAAAGAAAAGTCACGGCATCAACACCTTTATTGTCGAAAAATCGTGGCCGGGCGTCACTGTTGGCCCGAAAGAAAATAAGATGGGTATTCGTGCCAGCGATACGCATAGTGTTATGTTTCAGGATGTAAAAATCGCTAAGGAAAATCGTGTTGGAGACGATGGCTTTGGGTTTACGTTTGCCATGAAAACGCTTGAAGGAGGGAGAATCGGTATCGCTGCACAGGCTCTAGGAATCGCTGCCGGGGCGTATGAACGTGCGTTGTCTTACGCCAAAGAACGAAAGGCGTTCGGGAAACAGATCGGTAACCTGCAAGCCATTCAATTTAAGCTGGCTGATATGGCTACAAAAATAGACGCTGCGCGTTTGCTGGTTTGGAAGGCTGCCTGGCAAAAGGACACAGGAGCCGATTACAGTCTGAGTGGTTCCATAGCCAAATTGTTTGCAGCAGAAACAGCGATGTGGGTTACTACTGAGGCCGTTCAGATACATGGTGGCTACGGTTATGTAAAGGAATATCACGTGGAAAGGATGATGCGTGACGCCAAAATTACACAGATTTATGAAGGTACCAGTGAAATTCAGCGTCTGGTAATCAGCCGAAAAATACTGAAATAAGGCCTGGAAAAACCTTTTACAGTCCTCTATGAGCCGTTTCGCATAAAGCCCAGGCCGCTCCAATCCTTTGTGTTCTGCCTTATTTGGTTTTCTTTTTACGTTCTGTTTATTTTTTTCTGCCTGAAAGTCCCTAAGGCTAAAGGATACGTGTACACTCGTCCGGAAAGTTATTATTTTCTTACTTTTGATGTCCAATAATGCTTTTGCAGCTTAATTAGTTTGTTTATCTTACTTTGCGCAAATATTACGTAAGAATTTATGCAGTCAACGCGTGATGATTTAATTGGGTTTCAGGTTGCTATCGCGCCGCCGTATTTAAAAAGAGGCGACGTGATAGGGGTTACCTGTCCGGCAAGCAAGATAGAGTTTGAAGCTGCGGCTTATGGCTGCGATGTGCTACGCTCATGGGGATATGAAGTGAAGATGGGAGCGACGCTCGAAGGGCACTATCATAATTTTTCTGCCCCGGATAATATGCGTCGGGATGAATTGCAGGAAATGTTGGATGATCAGGACATCAATGCTATTGTCTTTGGTCGGGGTGGGTACGGAATGCTGCGGATACTGGATCAGTTGGACTTTTCTCGATTTGTACGGCACCCGAAATGGTTGTGTGGATATAGCGACATTACAGCATTGCATTTGCATGTATTAACGCATTTTAAAATACAGACTGTTCATTCAGTAATGTGCAGTGGAATTACTCCGGAGACTTATCAGGATAAGTATGTTCGCAGCCTGCGGAATGTTTTGGCCGGTAAACCAACTACTTATTGCTTTGAGTGGCAGGACTTAAACAGATATGGCAGAAGTAAAGGATCATTGATTGGTGGAAATCTTTGTTTACTCGCGGCATTGTGCGGTTCCAGTTCACAGCCGGATATGAAGGGCAAGCTCCTCTTTATAGAAGATACGGGAGAATATAAATACAGCATTGACAGGATGATGCTGACACTGAAAAGAGCTGGCTGGCTGGACGGACTTGCAGGGCTTATCGTTGGCAGCTTTACCGAAGGAAAGGATACTGATGAACCTTTTGGACAAACCGAATGGGAATTGATTTACGATAAAGTGAAAGACTACCGATACCCCGTGGCCTTTGGATTTCCCGTTGGCCATCAGGAGCACAATTATACTTTAAAAGAAGGAGCTGTTTATACGCTACAGGTTGGAAATAATGAATGTAGCTTAAAAGAGGTTGCCTTCTGAAACCATATAATTAGCAAATACTCGTTGATGCTATTGTTATGAATGACAATTCTATAAGAATACCCTCATTTTTAAAGCCAGGGGATACAGTTGGTATTACCTGTCCGGCGGGATATTTTTGCTTAGCAGACGCGCAGCCTGCCATCGAAGCCTTACAACGTTGGGGATATAGAGTTAAGGTCGGCAGGACCGTTGACGACCAGTATTATCAATTTGCAGGAACAGATGAAGAAAGAATTGACGATCTCCAGGACATGCTGGATGACCCGGATGTCGATTTGATTCTTTTTGGCAGAGGCGGGTATGGCACGATCAGAATTATAGACCGCATTGATTTCAGCACATTTAGCAGGAGGCCGAAGTGGCTTTGCGGCTATAGCGACATTACTGTTATCCATTCTTTTGTACACACACAACTGCATATTCCGACTATGCACTGTGAAATGTGCATCGATTTAAAATACGGGACAAGAGATCGTTCTGCAGCTACGATACAGCAGGCCTTCCGGGGATCCCCGTTAATTTATAATACAAATTCACATCCGCTTAACCGCCATGGGCAATCCGAAGGGATATTGGTGGGGGGCAATCTTTCTTTGCTGGCGGAAATGGTGTGTTCTGATTCCGATCTGGATACCGAAGGAAAAATTTTGTTTTTGGAGGACGTTCACGAATATCTATACAGGATAGACAGTAAGATGTGGACAATGAAAAGAAGCGGGAAACTTGCCGCATTAAAAGGACTGGTTATCGGCGGTTTTACCCGAATGAAAGAAGACGAAATTCCATTTGGACAAACCGCATACGAAATCATCTATGATAAAGTAAAAGAATACGATTATCCGGTTTGTTTTGGTTTTCCCGCAGGACACCAATATGATAATTTCACCTTGAGACTGGGCATGTTCCATAAATTTTCTGTGGATCGCTCGGGAGGAACGCTGAAGGGTGCCGTCGGTTAAACAGATGAGTTCCATGTCCCCCAATCTTTAGGCCTATAATAGAGGCAACGGAGTAAAATATCAGGATTAAATTCGACACCTCCATCTTGACAACTTTAAAATCTTTATGGAGTTTCTCACTTTGTACAAGAACGAACAACATGACTTGATACACATGAGCTTTTCATTTACCACTTGCAGTAATTATCAATAGCAAGCGAATCATTCTAGGTTTAATAAAGGATGAATGAGGTTAGAGGTGGTAATAATATATCTTATTAAGATGGTGTTTTGTGGAAATTTTAATAAAAAACGTGCAAATCAGGCGTTCGTCAAAACAGCGAGGGTCACTCACTGTGTTCTAGCAGCGAATCCATTACTTTATAATACAAAGGCTGCTGCATAACATCTTCGTGCGACGCATCTGGCAGCGGAACAAAACGGTCTTTATCGGCCAATCGTTCTGATAGTTTTCTTGCCTGGGAAAAGGATATAACACCGTCTTCTTTACCGTGAAACAAGATAACTGGCATGAAGGTACGTTGAACATAACGATATACCGGGAAATCGTAATGGAGGTATTTCTTCACGGGATAGATCGGAAAGTAATGGCTGGCCATCGTATAGAGGCTGTAAAAGGGACTAGCCAGGACCAACGCTTTCCCGCTATGCCTGGAGGCCAGATAAGCGGCAACAGCACCGCCCAGTCCCTTTCCATAAAGGATAGTGCTGTCTGCACTCATGTATTTAGCGGCCAGTTGATAAACGATTTCTGCCGTTTTGTTGAGGGATTGTTCCGTAGGCTTTCCTGTGCTTTTTCCGAAACCCGGATAATCAGGGATAAAGACGTTGTAACCGCGTTCAAGGAAAAAGGATAAACGGGAAAGATGCGTGCTAATGTTGCTGGAGTTTTCCGGAAAGTAAAGAACCTGACCTTTGGCGGAATCCGTATAAAGATACAAGATATTTAATGTGGAAGCTTCACTTACCGGAATGTTAAATGCCCTATGGGACCATTTGGTTTTGAAAACGTAATTGGTATCGAGGGGAACCGGTTTAAAGATAATCATATCCTGTCGTCTGGCCAGGATGAGTCCTGCGATTATATATAAAGTAAAAAGCAACAGGATAGGGTAAACGATCTTACGTAATTTTTTTTTCATAGTATTAGTCAAGCGATCCATTTTCCTCCAGTGGCATTTCAATCTCAAATTTACTTCCCTTTCCAAGCGCACTCTCTACCTTTATTTTGCCTTTGTGTTCATCGACAATCTTTTTAACATAAGCGAGTCCAAGTCCGAACCCTTTGACATCGTGAAGATTGCCAGTGTGTGCGCGATAAAATTTTTCAAAAATACGTGCCTGCGTTTCTTTATTCATGCCAATTCCATTATCGGAAATGGCAATCACCAGATTCTTTTTGTGGTTATAAGTTTCTACCCGGACTACCGGATCTTCTTTGGCATATTTGATCGCATTATCAAGAAGGTTGGAGATGATATTGGAAAAGTGAACTTCATCCACGCGTAAATTGGCATTTTCGGCATGCAGTTCCGTTTCTATTCTTCCGCTTTTACTTTTCATTTGTAATTCCATATTGTGAACTGCTTTGCTGATGACATCGTGTGCGTTTATTTTTTGCAGATCCAGCTTGATTTCTTCTCTTTCCAGCAAGGCAGATTGGAGAATAGTTTCTACCTGTTTTAGCATTCGTCTATTTTCGGCTTTTATAATACCCGCAAAATAATGGATCTTTTCTTTTTTATTAAAAACCTTGTCGTTTCCAATTGCATCTACGGCAAGAGAGATCGTGGCTAACGGAGTTTTGAACTCGTGGGTCATATTGTTAATAAAATCAGATTTGATGGCAGACAATTTTTTTTGCCGTAACATGACAAAAATAGTCAAAGCAAATGCTGTTATGAGAATTAGAGTGAAAAGTACCGAACCTCCAATAATCCATTTTAAGGAATGTAAGATAGTTGTAATGTAATTATCCGTAGGCACAATAATGTTAAGCATTTCAAAACTGGTATTCATCATCGCACTCACGCCCGACTGGCTGGCTACCAGTGGCGTTTTAAATTGCTTGTGGCTGGCTGAATCTCTAAACGCAACAAAATAATGGTCAGAGTAAAGCTCTAACTGCGCTACATTATAAGGGTAGATACTCAATACCGCGTATTCAAATGGAACATCAAAACCCTGCGCTTCCAGGTTTCGTTTTATAATAGAATGGATTTCATTGCTGGAATAACGTATATGAACAGGGATAATCGAATTAGGAGAAAAGCCCCTGAAAATAGTCTGCCAGGGATGATTTTGCGAACTGAGCGGGTCCGATGGATTTTTGTTGGGAAGATGTTCGTTGTTTACAATTTCACTTCGGATATTATCCAGGGCCATTACCATACGTTTCTCATATTGTTTTTCCCGCAGATTTACAGCGTTTTTTATCCAATTGTATTGAATAAAAATGATGCCTATCAGGGAGAAACTAAGCAGCACAACCACCCACGGAAAAATCTTTTTCATTTGTACAAAGATAACCTTACCATGGCATCGGGACTGGGTTTGGTGTAAAAAGTAGCGTAGATTTAACTATCTTTTAACGGGGAATGTAATATTATTCCTATATTTGAATAGTGAGTAACCAAAATACAAATACCAACAAGAATGAAGAGGCGGTGCCCGGCCCCGGAAAAACGCTGATAGCCAGCCCGTTTTTGAAAGACCCTCATTTTGCCAGGTCCGTGATTTTTTTGTGTGACCATTCCGAAGAGGGGAGTTTCGGTTTTATGATTAATAAACTGTTTCTGCAACCATTAAATGAATTATTGCCCGATACCTTTAATAAAACCATCAAGGTTTATGTGGGCGGGCCTGTTCAACTCGATACCATCCATTTTATACATCAATATCCAGACCTGATAGAAGGCGGACTCCTTATTAAAGGAGGAATATGTCTGGGCGGTAATTTTGAACAAATGACCGCCTTAATGAATAATGGGGACATTGATGAAAAACGCATCAAGTTTTTTATCGGATATTCTGGCTGGAGTGCCGGTCAGCTTATTGATGAGCAAAAAGAAGACTCCTGGATTGTTTCCAGGAGCCGGAAGAGACTTTTGTTTTCAGGCAAAGAGGAGCATATCTGGGAAAAATACTTAAAAAGTATGGGGCAGGAATATGCGATGATGATAAATTATCCCATTGACCCTTCACTAAATTAGTCTGGCGAAGGAGTTGGTACAGCACCTTCGACTAATACAGTAGCGTGATTATTAAGCATTTCTACAAAGCCACTTTTAATATTATAATAAGTCGTGCTGTTTTTATCAATTACCTTCATTTTCCCGGGAGCCAGTGCCGCTACGAGGGAAGCATGGTGAGAAAATATCTCGAAAAGCCCGTCAAGACCCGGTAACTGAATCCCTTCAACCTCCCCCCTGAAGACTTTTCTTACAGGGGTGTATATTTCCAGTTGCATACTCATAATAATTAGCTTTTAGCTGCCTGGTCCAGTAATTTTTTCCCTTTTTCAATTGCATCATCGATGGTGCCAACCAGGTTGAAAGCTGCTTCCGGGTATTCATCCACTTCACCATCCATAATCATGTTGAAACCACGGATGGTCTCTTCGATCGGCACGAGTACGCCCTGCAGCCCGGTAAACTGTTCAGCAACGTGGAAAGGTTGTGACAGGAAACGCTGTACACGACGGGCGCGGGAGACAACCTGCTTGTCTTCTTCACTTAGTTCATCCAACCCCAAGATAGCGATAATATCCTGTAACTCTTTATAGCGTTGCAAAATCTGTTTAACCCTTTGTGCACATCTGTAGTGTGCATCACCCACAATGGAGGCTGTCAAAATGCGGGAGGTAGAATCCAGCGGATCCACAGCAGGGTAAATACCCAGGTCGGCGATCTTACGGCTTAAAACCGTGGTGGCATCAAGGTGGGCGAAGGTGGTTGCCGGAGCAGGGTCGGTAAGGTCATCCGCAGGTACGTACACCGCCTGTACAGAGGTGATAGAACCGTTTTTGGTGGAAGTGATCCTTTCCTGCATCAGTCCCATTTCCGTTGCCAGTGTAGGTTGATAACCAACGGCTGAAGGCATGCGGCCCAGCAGTGCGGATACCTCAGAACCGGCCTGTGTAAAACGGAAAATATTATCAACGAAAAACAGGATATCGCGGCCACCGGCAGCAGAGCCATCGCCGTCGCGGAAATATTCAGCGACAGTCAGCCCGCTGAGTGCCACACGCGCACGCGCTCCCGGGGGTTCGTTCATCTGTCCGAAGACGAAAGTAGCTTTTGAATCCTTGAGCTCCTCGATATTCACCTGGGAAAGATCCCAGCCACCTTCTTCCATGGAATGAATGAAGGCGTCCCCGTATTTTATAATGCCGGCTTCGATCATCTCGCGTAGCAGGTCATTTCCTTCCCGGGTGCGCTCGCCAACACCTGCAAATACGGAGAGCCCGGAATAGGCTTTGGCGATGTTGTTAATCAATTCCTGGATCAATACAGTTTTACCCACGCCGGCGCCACCGAATAATCCGATTTTACCTCCTTTAGCGTAAGGTTCAATCAGATCAATGACCTTAATACCGGTAAAAAGGACCTCCGACTCAACCGCCAGTTCTTCAAAAGCCGGTGCTTTGCGGTGAATGGAGTAACCTTCCTCATTGGAAATGGGTTTCAATCCGTCAATCGTTTCTCCCACGACATTAAATAAACGCCCTTTGATACTGTCGCCTACCGGCATCTTAATCGGCGTACCCTTGTCTTCTACTTTCATACCACGAACCAGGCCGTCAGTAGAATCCATCGCAATACAGCGTACGCTGTCTTCTCCTAAATGTTGTTGCGCTTCTAAAACGAGTTTTTCGCCATTCTCGCGCGTGATTTCAAGTGCATTAAAGATTTCAGGAAGGGAGTTTTCTTCCTCAAAGTAGACGTCCACGACCGGACCGATAATTTGCTTAATCTTACCTGTATTAGGCATAGGAACACGTTTATTTAATGTGATGAAATACGGTTGTCAAAATTTTGCGCAAAGATAATTTAAAAACCTATAATAAAAGAATGAGATTCCCGCCAAAATTATTTTTTTGGGGAAGAATACGGCTTTTCTTGCTTAAATCCTGTATCATTGCCCTCTTTTTACTACAAATTACCGTTATGAAAAAAGGCCTAATCGTATCTATATCAATATTTTTCCTGATAAATTCCGTCACTGCGCAAAACGTTGATCAGGTATTCAACGAGAAGGAAATTCGACAAATTGAAAGCGTTTTATCAAGCGACAACATGCAAGGCAGACGGACTTTTACACCGGGAATCAGAAAAGCAGCAGATTTTATTGCCGGCTGTTTTGAAAAAGCCGGGTTAAAAACGTGGCCTTCCCTGGAAGGCTACCTCCAAAAATTTGCAATGACAGGTGTCCAACCAGAGGCAGTTTCTGTAGAATGGCAGGGCAAACAGCTGTCTTCTGATCGGCTTATTGAAATTTCTTCCCGTAAAACAATTCACTGGACTAGCCGGAGCGCCATTCAAATAGATTCCATAAAAACGCGGGCGGACTTTCAACAAAAGATCCGCAATTACTTTAATTCCGAACAGGATGCCCTGGTGTGGATCCACACAGACTTGGAAGAGGCTTTTTCCGCCCTTCAGCGATATTTAACCGCAAAGCTCAGTTTCGATGGAAGCCCCACTGTTCTGTTTGTTTTAGCTGATCATGGTGCCCAGGATTTTGATATTCAGATCACCAACCGGGTGGAAAATAAAGAAACCGCTAACGTTCTCGGCTATTTGCCCGGCGATACCCGGCCGGAGGAGTATGTTATCTTTTCCGCTCATTATGATCATTTAGGCGTAGACAGTACCCTGGACGGCGACCAGATTTATAACGGCGCTAACGACGACGCTTCCGGTACAACGGCTGTGATCGCTCTGGCCCGGTACTTTAGTCAAAAAGGGGATAACGCGCGCAGCCTGGTATTTGTTACTTTTACGGGAGAAGAAGAAGGCGGTTATGGTTCGCACTATTTTTCGCGGCAACTCGATCCGGATAAAGTAGTGGCTATGTTCAATATTGAAATGATCGGTACACATTCCAAATGGGGGGCAAACTCGGCTTATATCACCGGATATACCTACTCTGACTTTGGGAAAATCTTACAACGCAATTTGAAAAGCAGTAAATTTAGCTTCTATCCAGATCCTTATCCAAAACAAAATCTGTTTTATCGTTCGGATAATGCCACCCTGGCTCGTCAGGGTGTACCTGCACATACCATATCTACGGCGAAGATGGACAAAGAGCCTCATTACCACAAGGTAAGTGATGAAATTACGACGCTAGACCTGGATAATATGACTGAGATTATTAAGGCGATCGCCCTGAGTGCAGAAAGTATAATCGAAGGAACAGATACTCCTGCACGTGTCGAATTGCCTGAGTAACCCCTGCAAAGGCAGTCCATCCGGAAGGTTTTGGTCTTGTCCAAAGAGGACGACTGCCCACCTTTTAGCTGCCGGTGACATTAGCCTCATACGCGAACGAGCAAGAAAGCTGACATTTTTGCTGTTACCAGGGCAAGGTCGGCGGGTTTAACAGCTGGCTGTAGAAAATCAGGCCAGGATAAAATAGACGTCATACAGCCCGAAGACGCACAACATCAGCCCGAAGATCAATTCCAGCGTCTCATTTTTCAGGCGGATGGCAACCTTTGCACCCAAATAAGCACTCGGGATAGATCCCAGCGACAGCCATAAAACGATCCACCAGTCGATATGTCCCAAAATCCAGTGGGTAACTGTTCCCGGTATGGCTAATCCGCCGGCGATAAGCATAGAGGAGGCCAACGCCTGTTTGGTCGGCAGACGAAGCCACCGGATAAATAAAGGAGCAAATAAAACGCCGCCTCCGTTGGCTAGCAGCCCGGACAGCCCCCCTACAATGATAGCGATCACAATGATTTTCCAGGTATTGGGCTTGGGTGTTTTGGGGAGAACCGGATCTTTTGAATAATTAATAAAATAAGGTAAAACAAAGGATATTCCCAATCCGCAAACGAAAAGCGCCGTTAAAAACATCAGCATATCGCCCCCAACAAGCGGGCTCAAAAGGGAGCCCCCTATGGTCGCCGGAACACCGAGCAAAACACAGATAATAATCACACGGCGATTGAGTAGCTTCTCCTTTTTGTAGGCTATGCTTCCGGAAAGGGCGTTGCTCAGGCTGGATGGCAGAGGGGAGGCAAGGGCAAGAAAGGCCGGGACTCCTGCAAAAATTTGCAAGGCTGGCGTACTGATGGCGCTGCCACCTTTACCTAACAAGCCCGATAGGAAACCTACGATTAAGCCAATAAGCAGGAACACGATGACATGATGGCCATCTAGATAAGATGGATTATTGATTTGAAGAAGAATCAATGTTTAACAGTCCTGCTTTTTCAAAGTAACGAATTACGTACGCTTTCAGGAAATCTTCCTGTTCTTCCGAATTCATAGCGGGAGGAGCCTTTAATTCCTTAAAGTGCGGCCACCCGTCCTCATCATAGTGATCGAAAGAATAATAGCCTTCAGTACTCAGCAAAGTACATATGGCTATATGCATCAGATCCTCTTTTTGCTCTTTCGTGAAAGAATATTGGGCTGAATTAAGTTCCTGAACGCCAATTAAAAATAAAATGGCCTCCATATTTGGTACTTTGCCAAATCGTTCTTCCAGTATTTTATTAACCGCCTCCCACTTTTGTTCTTGTTGCGCATCCATATTCGGAAGTTGCAAAGGTAATAATGTGAACTACAAAAAAAAAGATTTTTTGGCTTCTACTGTCAATAGGGCTGGCACAACATCTGGATAGGCCGGACGTTCGTGTACCTGTCGGGGTGTTTGTTCGTCTAAAAAGGCATTCCGCTGAGCAATGCGACAGTGGCGGGTGTGCGTTGGGAGGTGCCGTTCCGGCTTCCCAGAAAGGGTTGTCTTTGATTATGTTCAAATATTATGTTCAAATTGTTTTTAACACCCATTTAACAGCGGCTGTTAAACGATGGAAGCCGCATTAATTTAATATTTTATAATTTAGCGAATTAAAATAATATCAAGTAAGCATGGAAACAATCGCTTCGGACATCAAAGTGCTCAATGAGAAAATTCATGAGGCCAGTTCTTTTGTTGATCTTTTAAATTTGGAGTTAGGAAAGGTAATAGTGGGTCAGAAGTATATGACCGACCGATTAATTATCGGGCTGTTGTCCCAGGGGCATGTATTATTAGAAGGGGTACCTGGATTGGCCAAAACCCTGGCCATCAAGTCCCTGTCTTCTGCAGTTAATGCTCGTTTTAGCCGTATACAGTTTACTCCGGATCTCTTGCCCGCCGATGTGATTGGTACGATGATCTATAACCAGCAAAAAAATGAATTCGATGTACGCAAAGGCCCGATTTTTGCCAATTTCATTCTTGCTGATGAAATAAACAGGGCCCCTGCTAAAGTGCAAAGCGCATTACTGGAGGCCATGCAGGAAAGGCAGGTGACCATTGGAGATGAAACATTTAGATTGGAGGAACCTTTTCTTGTATTGGCTACACAGAACCCGATTGAACAGGAAGGAACCTATCAACTTCCTGAGGCACAGGTGGATCGTTTTATGCTCAAGGTGGTCATCGGTTATCCCAATAAAGAAGAAGAGAAACTGATTATCCGTGAAAATTTAAATCCCCGGGGGTTTCAGCCTATACAACAGGTGGTAAGGCCGGAAGATATTTTAACCGCACGTAATCTGGTGCGTGAAGTCTATATGGATGAAAAGGTTGAACGATATATTATCGATATCGTATTTGCCACCCGTAAACCGGAAGACTATAAGCTAAATAAGCTTAAGCACTTGATTTCTTATGGCGGATCTCCGCGTGCGAGCATTAACCTTGCATTGGCAGCCAAGGCTTATGCCTTTACAAAAAGACGTGGCTATGTTATCCCGGAGGACATTCGCAGCATCTGTTTTGATGTGATGCGGCACAGGATAGGGCTTACTTATGAGGCGGAAGCAGAAAATATTACCGCTGAAAATATTATCAGTGAAATATTAAACATGGTTGAAGTGCCTTAAGTTATGGATACGACAGAACTGCTAAAAAAAGTTCGCCGGATTGAGATAAAAACAAAGGGTTTAAGCAACCACATTTTCTCCGGCGAATACCATACTGCTTTTAAAGGCCGGGGAATGAACTTCAGTGAAGTACGGGAATATCAATATGGTGACGATATACGGGCAATTGATTGGAATGTAACGGCGCGCTTTTCTCATCCTTTTATAAAAGTATTTGAAGAAGAGCGCGAGTTGAGTGTCATGCTGCTTGTAGATGTAAGCAGAAGTGCGTTGTTTGGAACACAAGAACAACGAAAAAAAGACCTGATCACTGAAATTTGTGCCGTACTTGCTTTCTCCGCCATTAATAATAACGACAAGGTGGGTGTTATTTTCTTCAGCAACAGAATAGAGAAATACATCCCTCCTAAAAAAGGGAAATCACATATTCTCTTAATTATACGAGAGTTGTTATCCGTGGAGCCAAAGGGCAACGGCACAGACATCGGTACCGCCTTACGTTTTTTTACCAATGCAAATAAAAAACGTTCCATTGTTTTTCTCGCTTCCGATTTCTTAGCGACAGGTTATGAGGATGCGCTCACGCTTGCATCCCGAAGGCATGATTTGATAGGATTGCATGTTTATGATCAGCGGGATAAGGACCTCCCGAATATAGGTATGATTAAGATGATGGATGCTGAGACGCTGCAGGAGCAATGGGTGGATACCACCAATCGTGCAGTAAGAGAATACTATAGTAAACAATTTAATACACACCGGGAATACAGCAAGAATGCGTTTATGAAAAGCGGCGCAGAATTGTTGAGCATGCACACGGGGGAAGATTATGTAAAGGTATTACAGGGCTTCTTTAAGAAAAGGAATTGAGCTTTTTAGAAACAACATGAGGACCATTTTATTACAATACAATCGCCGGATTCCGAAAAACAGGTTGCGCAGGATTAGTTTCCTTCTTTTGTGGGTATTGGCCGTTATTCAGACTCATGCCCAAACCGCCAATGGCGAGGTTAGCGTGCGTGCTGCTATTGATACCGGAGAAATAAAAATAGGAGAACAGTTCCATTTGGTTTTGCAGGCTGTTTCGGATTCGGCGGGTGCTGATATCGTCTGGGCCGCAATCCCCGATACCTTTAATCACTTGATGGTGGTCAGCCGTTCTCCTATAGATACGAGTAAGAATAATGACCAGATTATTTACCAGCAAAAATATACGCTTACCGGGTTTGATTCGGGGCGTTGGTATATACCTTCATTTCAGTTTCATACCATATCGGAAGAAGATTCTTCTGCTCCGGAAACATTAAAAACGGACTCTTTTCCAATCCTGATTCATTCCGTAGCGGTAGACACGACAAAACCCTTTAAGCCGATTAAAGAGATCAGGGCTGTTCCTTTTAATCTATGGGATTACTGGCCTTATCTTTTAGCGGCGCTAGTCGCATTGCTTATTATATTGTTTTTTGTTTTTGTGTATAAGAAGAGAAGTAAACCGCTGAAAGAAAAAGTCATCCCCCAGGAACCGCCTTATGATCAGGCGGTAGAAGCGTTGAAAATACTGGAAAAAGAGAAGCTGTGGCAAAAGGGAGAGGTCAAAGAATACTATTCGCGCCTGACAGATATCTTACGGTTGTATATTCAAAGACAATACAGAATCAACGCAATGGAACAAACCTCAGATGAACTTTTAGATAAGATCCGGCCGGTAACCCGTCTTAATCAGCAGCGAGACCAATTACAGTATATCTTGCAAATGGCCGACCTCGCTAAATTTGCAAAATTACAGCCGTTGCCGGAAGAACATGAAAGATGTATGGATAAGGCTAATAGTTTTGTCGAATGGACCAGACCGCAACCGGAAAAAGAAGACAATAAACCAGAGAAATAAATAGATTACTTTGCAATTCTTAGATTTTGAACATATTACCTTTGCGAATCCTGCCTTTTTTTGGTTGTTGCTGCTTATACCTGCATTGATCTTTTGGTATATCAAAAAACGCAATAAACAAAAGGCGTCCTTTCAGGTGTCCTCCTTAGCAGGTATACGCAAACTGCCGGTATCCTGGAAGTCCAGGTTAAGGCCGGTGCTGTTGGTTTTACGTCTGCTGGCTGTTGCTTTATTGATCGTGGCATTGGCGAGACCAAGAACCGCAAGCGTAACTGAAAATATTAACAGTGAAGGAATTGATATTGTACTTTGTCTGGATATTAGCGGAAGTATGCTTGCTAGGGATTTTACCCCTAACCGCCTAGAAGCTGCAAAGGAGATGGCCAAAGAGTTTATAGAAGGCAGGCCTTCTGATCGTATAGGACTGGTTGTTTTTGCCGGAGAAAGTTTTACACAATGTCCGATAACAACCGATCATGCTGTTCTGATAAATCAAGTTGATAAAGTAAAAAGCGGTTCACTGGAAGACGGGACGGCTATCGGTATGGGATTGGCAACCAGTGTAGACCGGCTGCGGGACAGTAAGGCCAAAAGTAAAGTGGTTATCCTGCTTACAGACGGTGTAAACAACACCGGTTTGATCGATCCACAGACAGCCTTGGATATAGCCAAGCTTTATAACGTTAAGGTCTATACAATCGGCGTAGGTTCCATTGGCATGGCGCCTTATCCTGTACCGATGCAGGGAGGTGGCGTACAAATACAACAAATGAAAGTGCAGATAGATGAGAAGTTAATGAAGCAGATTGCGTCGGAAACCGGTGGTCAATATTTCAGGGCTACGAACAATCAATCCTTGCGGGAAATCTATGATCAGATTGATCAAATGGAAAAAACGAAAGTGAAGGTTACCTCTTATAAACGGTATGCAGAATGGTTTTATCCGTATGTATTGGCGGCCTTAGCACTATTTTTAATAGAGATCTTATTGCGGTATACCTTGTTTAGAAGTTTGCCCTAGTGTGTAATCGAGTTGATCACAATGTCCGCAGCCTTCTCGGAGGCGTTCCCCTCATTAAGCATATTTTGTAGGAGCTTATAGTCGGCCAGCTGCTGTTGCCTTTTTTTTCCATAAAGTATGGCGGTCAGCTCTTTTTGAAGTCGCTTTTCATTCAGATCTCCCTGTATAAGTTCGGGCACTGCCTCTTTATCCAAGATAAGATTGACTAAAGAAATATATTTTATTTTTACCAGTTTTTTTGCTAAGGCATAAGATAAAGGATTCGCAGTATAACAGACAATTTGCGGCACACTAAAAAGCGCGGTTTCTAAGGTAGCCGTACCGGAGGTTACCAACGCTGCTTCTGCTTGTTGAAGCAAATCATAGGTTCTGTTTTTTACACTGACGATCCTTTTCTTTTTCTTGCTGTAAGAAGAAATAATAGATTCATACAGTGCATCGTCCTGCTGGGGAGCACGTGCAATGACAAAAGAATACTCAGGAAAATGTCGTATCATCTTTAGCATGACGGGCAATTTTTTTTGGATCTCTTGTTTTCGGCTACCCGGCAGCAAAGCGATTATTTTATTAGCGGTAATGGGATCACCCGGCCCCTCGCGCTTCGCTTTTTCAATGACATCCACAAGTGGATGGCCCACATAGTGAACCTTATAGTCCCATTTTTTGTAAAAAGCCTCTTCAAAAGGAAGAATAACGATCATTTTATCTACACAACGACGGATTTTATTTACTCTACTTTCTTTCCAGGCCCATATTTGCGGAGAGATGTAATAGATGACTTTTAGCTTTTTTTCATGCGCCCATTCAGCAATGCGGAGATTGAAACCAGGATAGTCCACCAATACCAGGGCATCCGGATGAAAGGCAGCAATATCTTTTTTACAAAAGGAGATATTCTTTAAAATGGTACGCAAATGAACGGCGACTTCCACAAATCCCATAAACGCAAGCTCCTTATAATGCTTTACCAGCGTTGCCCCTGCATGTTGCATCAAATCGCCTCCCCAGCAACGAATTTCCGCCTTCGGATCTTTCTGGCGTAAGGCTGTAATAAGGTTACTGCCGTGCAGATCACCTGATGGTTCCCCCGCTATAATGTAATATCGCATCTTTTATTCGCTTGCCTTATCCTGAAAAGGATATTTTAAACTATTTATTTAACTTCCAACTCTTTTCTAGTTTTTCTTTTAACGGATAATCCGTTAAATCGTACTGAACAGGTACAACAGAAGCATAATTATTTTTTAGAGCCCATACGTCTGTATCCTTTTCTATTTCCTGACTGTGAAATCCGCCGGTAAGCCAAAAATAGGTTCTTCCTCGCGGATCTTTGCGTTCGTCAAATTTTTCCACCCATTTTCCCCGCGCCTGCCTGCAAATCCGTATGCCATTGAAATTTCTTTCTTTAACTTTCGGGATATTGACATTGAGCAAGGTGCCGTTTCTTTCCGGATTGTCCAGTAATTTTTTAGTCAATTGAAAAGCAATTTTCTTGGCCAGCGAAAAGTCAGCGTCAAAAGTATAATCCAGCAAAGAAAAACCAATAGAAGAAATTCCTTCTATGGCTGCTTCCATAGCAGCACTCATTGTCCCTGAATATATCACGTTGATGGAATGATTGGCGCCATGGTTGATACCGCTGACGCAAATATCAGGAAGACGGTGCAAGATCTTATCTCTTGCCAGTTTTACGCAGTCTACCGGCGTTCCGGAACATTGGTAAGCCGTTATTCCATCGGAAAAGTCTATCTGGTTCATTCGTAAAGGCACATGCATGGTTATCGCGTGGCCCATAGCCGATTGCGGCTTCTCAGGTGCTACTACGATCACTTCTCCTAATGGTTGTACGGCCTCTACAAGGGCATGAATACCCGGTGCGTTTACTGAGTCGTCATTTGTAACTAATATAACGGGTTTATCGCTCATATCTAAAATTATAAATCGGTTCGGCGAATATAACGAACTGACAGCAGAATAAACAAAATGATCCAAGCGATGCCGGCGAGAACGAACCAATAATCTGACGTCATTCCAATTGAACTACGGATCAGGTATTTTTCAAAAGGATTCGGTACCAGCATGGAACCACAAGACAAAGGTAAAAAATCACCAAGGCCTAAAAGTACCTTATCCAAAAAGTAACCGATAATGCCTTCGATGAATAAATAATAGACTAGAAAAAGAGCTATAGCCAATCCTGAACGCTTTATCCAAAGGGCGAGAATAAATGCAACACTTAGTGCTAAAAGAATTTTTAAAAAAGTGTACCCCGCAAATGCAAAGCCATCAAACAGCACGCCCGGAGCATTATGGGAAATGCCGATAAGCACTGTAACGATAAAATAAATCAGCCAACAGCCAATGGCAAGTAACAAAAGCAACAGCCATTTGGAAGCAATCGTTTGTTCCCTGCTTAAGCCTTCAATTATATTTTGCCTTAGGGTTTTGAATGAAAATTCATTGGTAACCAATATGATCATTAAAAATCCTGGCAGAATCAGCGCGAACCCCTCCAGCCATCCGGTGGTATTCCAGAGATATGGCGCAGCAAACAGATCCAGTTGTATGTTTCCACCGGTTTGAGTGGAAACATTTCCTTCAAACTGAAAGACAATAAAGTTGATGCAAATCACAGCCAAAATATACAAAGCAAGCAATATCCAAAAAACACCATATTTGCTTATTTTCATCCATTCAGGCAGCAGGAGCTTACGCATAGTTATTGTTTTGATTCATTGGTTAACTCCAGAAATTTTAATTCGAGGCTTTTCTTTTGTTTTTGCAACTGGTCTAACACAATATTTTTTTCAAAACAAAAAGTGTTTAA
The DNA here is from genome assembly GCA_964424665.1 of uncultured Chitinophagaceae bacterium. Classification (GTDB taxonomy): domain Bacteria; phylum Bacteroidota; class Bacteroidia; order Chitinophagales; family Chitinophagaceae; genus FW021-bin31. The sequence continues at coordinate 9,597 of CAYRJM010000018.1, read as the reverse complement.
TTGCGTTGTCGAATAATCGTTTCGAAGTACAAGCTGCAGGTGGTCTTTGCAAGGGGTTATTCTTTTTATTCCCTCACATTCTAATAAGGTTTTTTCAAGTAATGTAAGATTGTCCGAGCTGACTAATACCATATCCTCGCTGCTTAAGACCTCCGCTACCGGCCCGCTCGCCCGTATATTACCTTGCTGTAGGATGCTTACATGGGAACAGACTTTTTCTACTTCATCCAACAGGTGACTCGCCATAATGATTGTTTTCCCCGCTTGTCCCATTCGGGTAATCAGATTTCTGATATCGGCTATTCCAACCGGATCCAATCCGTTGGTCGGTTCATCCAAGACGATGATGTCGGGATCACCGAGCAAAGCAGCGCCAATGGCAAGTCGCTGTTTCATACCTAAAGAATAGGTCTTAAAGGCGGAATGCCGGCGTTCATAAAGTTGAACAACCTTCAGTACCTGGTCAATAGCCTCTGCAGGACATTCCTTTATTGCGGCATTGATCCGCAGGTTGTCGCGTGCCGATAAATAGGGGTAAAAATTCGGTGTTTCCAGTAAAGTGCCAATTTGCTTTCTATCTGAGGGAAGTCCCGTTCCATGATGCCAGCTGTAGGTCCCCGATGACGCTTTTAGCACATCCATAATGATACCCAAGAAAGTGGTTTTTCCACTCCCATTAGGGCCTAGGATACCAAAAACACTGCCTTTAGGAATTTGAAAGCTAATTTGATTGAGTGCACACAACCGGCCGTAATATTTGGTCAACCGCTGGACGGATAAGATATTTTTCATTTATTGCTTTTAATTCCTGATAATTTTTCCGGTTTTCAGTAAGCCTTGAATGCGTTGCAATGTTTTTTTCTCGCCACAAAGGCTTATAAATGCTTCGCGTTCCAGATCCAACAAATACTGTTCATCTACTTCTGTATAGGAAGACAAGTCACCACCACACATAACATAGGCCAGCTTTTTTGCTACTTTTACATCATGGTCAGAAATATAATTCCCCGTTTTCATCGTATGTATGCCAATTAGCATAGCGCCTAAGCCTTCTCTTCCCAGAACCTTAATGTTTTTTCTTCTCGCCGGTGGAACATAACCAGATAAGATCATATTTTTAAGTCTTCGCTTTGCATCGGTCAATACACTTTCGGTGTTCATGGAGTAATGATCTTTTCCTGTTTGTAACAGCCCATATTGAAAAGCTTCTTCGGCGGAAGTGGATGCTTTTGCCATCGCGATCGTTAGAAATCGTTGCTGCAGTATGGGTAATTCGATTTCACCTTTCCTATAATTGTCAGAAGCCCGTTGAACAAACTCTTTAGTGCCACCGCCGGCAGGAATAATACCGAGTCCGGTTTCTACCAACCCCATGTATGTTTCTGCCGCAGCCTGTATTGCGTCGGAATGTAGACTAAATTCGCACCCCCCACCAAGGGTAAGCCCACGAGGGGCGGAGATCACGGGAATAGAAGAATAACGTATTCGCATGCTTGTATCCTGGAACATTTTTACCGCCATGTTCAACTCCTCCCATTCCTGCTCTATTGCCATCATAAAAATAAGTGCTACGTTGGCACCCGCGGAAAAATTATTGCTGCGTGTTCCTAATAACAGCCCTTCGAAGTCATCTTCAGCTATGTCAATGGCTTTATTGATTCCTTCTAATACTTCACTACCGACTGTATTCAATTTAGTTTGCCAGTCAAGGCAAACGATTCCGTCTCCAATATCAGTAAGCATGCAGGCCTTATTGCTCCATATGTTGCGATCTGCATAGTTGTCTAATAAAATAAAAGCATCTGTGCCCGGAACCTTTTCTAGTTGTTTACTCTTCTGATTGTAAAACAGCCGGGCCCCGTTTTTATTTGCATAAAACGCAGGGTTTTCTTCCTTTGCCAAACCGAGCACCCATTCGGCGACAGTGATTTTTTCTTCTCCCATAGACTGTATAACGGACTTTAATCCGAACATATCCCATGTTTCGAAAGGACCCATCTGCCAGCCGAATCCCGCTTTCATAGCTTGATCAATACGATAAAGCTCGTCGGTAATCTCTCCAACCAGATGAGATACATAAGCGAACAAATGATAATGAAAGAAGCGGAAAAACTCTCCGACCTTGCCTTTTACCCTAAACAGCAGTTGCAGACGCTTTTGCAGATCGTCTTCGCCTTTAATGGGAGCCAGTTCGGGAAACACTGCCTTTCTTTTCGGTTGGTAGGTGCCGGAAGTAACATCCAGTGTCAGAATTTGGGAACCCTCTTTCGTCTTTTCTTTTTTATAAAAGCCGCTACCTGTTTTTGCGCCCAGGCGGCCCTCGTCCACCAATTTTTTAACGAAGGCTGGTACCTTAAACCAATCTCTATACTTATCATCGGGACAGCTTTCCAATATATTGTTGGCTACTTTTACCAAGGTATCAATACCCACTACATCGCCCGTACGAAAAGTTGCAGACTTGGCATGACCGATCAACGTACCGGTCAGCGCGTCTACTTCGTCAATCGTCAGGTTAAACCGTTCCATCAGCCTGAAAACCAGCATAATGGAAAATACGCCGACACGATTAGCAATAAAGGCGGGCGTATCGTTGCAAAGTACGGTAGTTTTTCCTAAAAAGGTGGTTCCGAAATGTGTTAGAAAGTCGATGACTTCCGGTGAGGTCGCCTTCGTAGGAATGATTTCCAGTAATTGCAGATAACGCGGTGGATTAAAAAAATGCGTTCCACAGAAATGTTGCTGAAAATCTGCCGTCCGGCCTTCCGCCAGCAGGTGAATAGGAATACCGGAAGTATTTGTTGTGATCAGCGTTCCCTTCTTACGGTGCTCTTCTACTTTTTCATAGAGTTGTATCTTTATTTCCCTGTTTTCTGTGACGACTTCAATGGTCCAGTCGCAATCTGCTATTTTATGCAAATCATCTTGCAGATTGCCCGTTTGGATTAATTCCACTAGTTTTTTTGAGAAAACGGGGGAAGGATTTGATTTTAATGTCGCCGCCAGGGCCTCGTTTACTATTCGATTTCGCACGGACGGGTCGCTTGGCTGAAGCCCTTTTTGCTCGTCTTCCGGCGACAAGTTGGTATTCGGAAGATCCAGCAACAAGACGGGGACGCCTGCATTGGCAAAATGACAGGCAATTCGTGATCCCATGACACCTGATCCGAGAACAGCCACTTTATTGATTTGTCTGCGCATAATATTTGTTTAAACAAATATAGCTATTTACACGCAATTGGGAAAACGGCCGTTGGCAGCCCGGGAGGGATAATCGGCACCCTGACCGGAGCGGGAAGATGGCCTGCTAACGACAGCCTAACTTACGGGACTTCCGGCTGCTGTAGCCGTATCTGGGTTAATAAAGACCAGTTTCCCCTGGTCTTCTGCCATCAGAATCATCCCCTCGGAAACCACGCCCCTCATTTTTCGGGGAGCCAGATTACAAACTACCGTTACCTGTTTCCCTACAATAGCTTCCGGATTAAAATGTTGGGCGAGTCCCGAAACGATTGTTCGCGTTTCAAATCCCAGGTCAACAGTTAGTTGCAACAGTTTGTCTGCTTTTTTCATTTTCTCTGCCGCTGTAATGGTTCCCACTCTCAAGTCCAGTTTGCTGAAATCCTCGAAAGTGACTTCTGGCTTGATACCGGCCTCCGGAAGCTTTTCCGCCGAAGCTGGTTTCTGCGCGGAGACCTCTTTTGATGATCCGGAAAGAAGCTTATCCATTTGCTTTTTAATTTGTGCATCATCTATTTTGCTAAACAGCAGTTCCGGTCCCCGAAGACTGTATCCGGGCTTTACTAGTTTCATACTGCCGGCATTTTGCCATTCGAGCATCCGCTCCACAACCTTAAGCATGTGGCATATTTTCTTTGCAGTAAATGGTAAAAAAGGATTAAGTAGTATAGCCAAATTGGCCGTAAGTTGCTGGCATACGTGTATGCAGTTGTCAATCAGCTTTTGGTTTTCCGATTGCAATTCAGGTGTTTTAGACAATAGCCAGGGAGCCTTTTCCTGCATGTACTTATTCCCTTCCCGCGCCACGTCCATCACCGATGATAGCGCATCCCGGAACTTAAATACTTCCAGGGAATCTCCTGTTTTATTTTTTAATTCCTGTAATTTAAGACCAATGGCTTTATCGGCTTCATCTGCCGCATCAGCATGAAAGAAAGGTACTTTTCCTTTACACAGTTTATGGGTCAATACCATCGTACGGTTGACAAAGTTACCCAGAATGGCCACCAATTCATTGTTGTTGCGATTTTGGAAATCTTTCCAGGTAAAATCGTTATCTTTATTTTCCGGCATATTGGCGCAAAGCACATAGCGTAACACATCCTGCTGTCCCGGGAAGTCCGCTAAATAATCATTTACCCACACTGCCCAGTTTCGGGAGGTGGAGACTTTATCACTTTCAATGTTCAGAAACTCGTTGGCCGGTACATTGTCGGGCAATACGAACGATCCATGCGCCTTAAGCATCGCAGGGAAAATAATGCAGTGAAAAACAATATTATCTTTCCCTATGAAGTGGATGAGCCGGGTGTCCTCACGTTGCCAATAGTCGGCCCATTGATCCGGAAGCAATTCCTTCGTAGCGGAAATGTAGCCGATCGGCGCATCAAACCAAACATAAAGCACTTTTCCTTCGGCATCTTCCAGTGGAACCTGTACGCCCCAGTTTCCGTCACGCGTCATCGAACGGCTTTGTAAACCATTGTCCAGCCAGCTTTTGCACTGCCCATAAACATTATTTTTCCAGACACCTTTCTTTTCTTCCAGCCATTCTTTCAGCCATGGTTCGAATTTTTGTAGGGAAAGAAACCAGTGCTTGGTTTTCTTTTTGATGGGTTTGGAATCGCTGAGTACCGACCGGGGATTGATAAGTTCTTCAGGACTCAGCGAAGAACCACATTTTTCACATTGATCGCCATAGGCGTTTTCATTGCCGCAGACCGGACACGTACCGATAATATAGCGGTCTGCCAGGAACAACTCTTTTTCTGTATCATAGTATTGTTCGGTTTCTTTTTCTTCAAATTGCCCGTCGTCGTATAATTTCCTGAAAAATGCAGCTGCAGTTTCATGATGAATCGGTTTGGAAGTGCGCGAGAACAGGTCGAAAGAAATACCCATTCCTTCAAAGCTATCGCGGATAATCGGGTAATACCGGTCAACGATCTCTCTGGGTGTAACGCCTTCCCGCATAGCTTTGATGGTAATCGCTACACCGTGTTCATCAGTACCACAAACAAATTTGATGGGTGTATTTTTTGCTCTTTGATAACGTACATAGATATCCGCAGGCAAGTAACACCCAGCCAGATGACCGATATGAATAGGTCCGTTGGCATAAGGCAATGCTGCAGTAACCAAGTATCTTCTGAATTGTGCCATAGGGCAGCAAAATTAAGGAAAAGGAAGATAGGGAAAGAAGTTATTTTCTCCTTAAATTCTTAAACCAGTTTAAGTCACTCAGCCGAAAGGACGCTGCCAATCCGCTGTATCACTGCAAGGAAAGAAGCCTTTTTGTGGAAAGATGCGGAAGGAGGCGCATCGCCCACTATTTCTCTATTACACCTGAAAACGAAGGCGAATCACAGTAGACAAGAAAAAAACCGATATTGACGCGGACGGCAACAACAGGAGAAGGAGGCGCTAGTCTTCTTCAACAATCTTGGACAGAAATTTGTTTTCTATGTCAAAGCAATAAATTATGAAAGCATTTTTAGGAACGGGCCTGCTGGGTTCGGGCTTTGTTAAAGCCATGCTCCAAAAAGGAGAGCGGGTGCAGGTATGGAACCGCACGGTGTCAAAAGCACAAAAGTTAGAAGATTTAGGGGCCGAAGTATTTAAAGAGGCGAATGATGCCGTGGCCAATGCGGATTTTGTTCATGTTTGTCTGAAAGATGATGCTTCCGTGGAGGAAGTACTGGAAAAAGCAAGAATAGGCTTCAAAGCGGGTGCTATCATTGTTGATCATACCACGACTTCCGTCAGCGGCGCTATTGACAGAACAAATCGCTGGAAAGCCAGTGGGTTTATTTATCAGCATGCCCCGGTATTGATGGGGCCGAAAAATGCCCTGGAAAGCACAGGCTTTATGCTTGTTTCCGGTGACCAATCCGTCATCAAGAAACTCGAACCTGAACTATCAAAGATGACCGGCGAGCTTTTGAATTTCGGACCGTCAGCAGGAAGGGCTGCAGGAATGAAATTAATCGGGAATCTTTTTCTGATGGCATTTGCCGGCGGTATTTCCGACGCATTGGGCCTTGCCAAGACCTTAGATATCCCCACAGCGGATCTCCTCAAGCTATTTTCTGCCTGGAATCCAGGCTCCATTACGGGAAGATTAAAAAGAATGTCTTCCGATCTTCAGCAGACATCATGGGAACTGAATATGGCCCGCAAGGATGCCCGCCTGATGATGGAAGAAGTGGGTAAGGATGGCCATAAGTTGACGGTTATCCCGGCTATAGCAGAGGAAATGGACCAGTGGATTGAAAAAGGTCATGGAAAAGATAATTGGACGGTTTTCGCCAGCGATAATATTTAAAGCTATTTAAGACTCCGGTTGGTCCAGTGCACTGATTGTAACGTAATATCCGTCGGGATCACGTAGGGAGAATTCCAGCGTGCCCGTATTCAGGTTTAAATGGGGATTTGTTTCGAGTTCACCGGTAAGTTGGTATGCCCGGGACAGGACCTCATCAAAATCCGCCACACGGAAAAACAAGATCAATCCGTTTCCCGCTTGAACGGTTAACGGATTTGTCAAAGTCGGGTGTTCGTGGGTTCCCCATTGATGTAGACAGAGTAATACATCGCCCGCTGAATTGGTAATTTGGCCAAAATAATCGTGGGCCGGGGCTTTTTGCGGCAACCCCAAGAGGAACAGGTACCATTTAAGGCTGGCCGGAACATTTTTAACGCCTATGATCGTCCAGAGTTGATTCACTATCCCGTGGAATTTAACGGATTCAAAATACGCTAAAGTAACATATACAAAGGATGTTTTTGTCTGTATATTGTCATATCTTTTTAATTATCAGAAAAAGAGTCAATTATATGCTGTAATTTTGCAAGCAAATCAAAAACAGTGAATGTCATGAAAAAATTAATGTTCCTTTCTGTTGCCTGTGCTGCCTTCTTTCTAGCCTCCTGCGGCGGCGGCAGCAATCAAAGCAATTCAACAACCGAAGATTCAGGCGCGCAATCAACGATGCCGGAAGAGTCTACCAGTCCTGCAGAAGCCGGGAGTGATCAAGCGGTAACCAATACCATTAACCTGACCGGAAATGACCAGATGCAGTACAGCGAAACCGCATTTACGGTAAAGGCGGGAGAGGAGATTACCCTAACGATGAAGAACATTGGCGAACTTCCCGCTGCTGCGATGTCACACGACGTAGTTATTTTAAAACCCGGTAGTGATGTCACTGAATTTGGCAAAGCTGCAACAGCTGCAAGAGAGCTAGACAAGTTGCCTGCAGACAAAAAAGATCAAATGATTGCCCATACGAAAATGTTAGGCCCAGGTGAAGAAGATACGATTACCTTCACGCTGTCTGAACCTGGAACCTATCCTTTCTTGTGTTCTTTCCCGGGTCATTATCCGACCATGCAGGGAACGATAACGGTAGTGGAATAAGCAATATTATATTAACCGGCATGATTTTAACCGGCTAATAAAAAATACGAAAAAGCAGTCTTGCCAAGTGCGAGACTGCTTTTTTGATAAACCCAGGGGTATCCGCAGCTTTTTTTTTCTAGCTATTGTTTTCATAATAGTCGCCGGTGTGCTAGAAAAGGCTCATTTTTCCGACCTTTGCCCTATGCATCCGAAAGATTTATCGATTGTCGATTTCACCTACATGCTGCCGCAGGACAGAATTGCTTTACATCCGGCTCATCCCCGGGATGGTTCAAAATTACTGATCTATGATAAAGGAACCATTTCAACGGACATCTACCGCCATCTCGATCAGCACCTGCCTGCGGATGTCGCTCTTGTTTTCAATGATACGCGGGTGATCAAATCCAGACTTCACTTTCCCAAAAGAACCGGAGCAGTTATTGAAGTCTTTTGTCTGGAGCCGTATGGTGATTTTATTGATTATGAGACCCAATTTCGACAGACAGGCGAAGTACGCTGGAAATGCATGATCGGCAAAGCGGGCAAGTGGAAAGAAAAACAATTGTCCAAATCCTTAATCATTGGAGGAAAGAAAGTAACCCTGAACGCGGAGCTGGTTAAAAAACTGCCGGATGCCTATGTGGTTCGATTTGCCTGGTGGCCTGAAGAAGTGGCTTTTGGAGAAATTATACATGCGGCCGGGGCCACGCCGCTTCCGCCCTATATAAAACGCAGTGTGAATAAAAAAGATGAAAAAGACTACCAGACCGTTTATTCGGCCCATGATGGCTCGGTAGCCGCACCAACGGCCGGTTTGCATTTTACCGGAGAGATGATGCATGGTTTTTCCAAGAAAAAAATCCCCGTCCTTTTTACCACGCTGCACGTGGGAGCGGGTACATTCAAACCCGTAAAATCTAATACAATGGGTGAACATGTGATGCATGCCGAATGGATGAACATCAGTGTAGGTTTTCTGGACGAGCTTTTAAAAAATATGACCAACAAAATTATCAGTATAGGAACCACAGCGACGCGCACGCTGGAAAGTATTTACTGGATGGGGAATAAAATCCTTAATAATAAAAATATCAAAGAAGAGCGGCTCAGAGTCTCCCAGTGGGAAGTATACGATTCACAAAAATGCCACGACCCGCAAGATGCGGTTGCCGCGCTCCTTGAATGGATAAGCAAAAGAGACCAAACGCATCTCCTGATTGAAACCGGAATAATTATCGCGCCCGGATATGATTTTAAAATCGTTAAAGGCCTTGTTTCAAATTTCCATCAGCCTAAGTCTACCTTACTGCTACTCGTGGCTGCGCTTGTCGGAAACCACTGGAAGGAAATATATGACTATGCGCTGGCACATGATTTCAGATTTTTAAGTTACGGGGACGGCTGCTTGTTGCTTCCATAACCGCAGGGCCATACGGCTCCTGTTAATAGGCGATGCTTATGATTTTCAGGTTTTGAACATTACTGCCTCGTTTAAATTCTGCCGTCTCGTTCACCCTTTTCCCAATAAGAGCCCTGGCTATCGGTGCAGTAAATGCGATCTTTTTTTTCTTAATATCTGCTTCATCTACGCCTACAATTTGAAATGTCTGTATTTTTTCTCCGTTGTCGAATCCGACGATTGCACCGAAACGCACCTCTTCTTTCGGCTGATCTTGCGGATCTATAACACGTGCAGAGATAATACGTTCTTCCAAGCGTTTCATTTTGGCATCAATGATCATGGCCGCCCGCCGGTGCTCGGCTTCGTTGTCCCGCGGTAGGCTTTTCCTTTCTTTTTCCAGCGCTTCTTGCTCCCGAAGTAAGGCTGCATGACCCGCCGGGGTAACATAATTAGAAACGCCGGCCGGTAGGGCGGCTCGCGGCGGTATCACCGGAAGTTCTTCCTGATCTCCTTCTTTGACAAATCCTCTGCTCATGATACTTCTTTTAAT
>CAYRJM010000017.1:0-45047 GCA_964424665.1 uncultured Chitinophagaceae bacterium | reverse complement strand
TACCTCCCACCGAGCCTATCGGCATAAGTGGGTTTCACGCTCCATATTATGAAAACTTTATATAAACTCTCCTTTCTGTTCATCGCTGTTTTTGCGTCCACCGGATGTATGGCAGAAAGGTCGGTAGCGACGAATGACCTTGAGCAGCGGGGACCGAACGTGACCTTTGACCTTTTTTATCAATCCTTAAGCCCTTATGGCAGGTGGATCAACTACCGGGGGTATGGCAATGCGTGGGTGCCCCGGGTGCCGCGCAATTTCAGACCTTATGCTACCAACGGGCATTGGGTATACTCTGATTACGGATGGACCTGGGTGTCGGGTTACCGCTGGGGTTGGGCGCCTTTCCATTATGGCCGCTGGACCTTTGATGATTATTACGGCTGGATATGGATACCCGGGGAGGTATGGGCTCCCGCCTGGGTAGCCTGGCGTCATTCTCCCTCTTATTATGGCTGGGCTCCGCTCGGGCCGGGCATGCATATCAATGTACACCTTAATATTCCGTCCCGCCATTGGATTTTTGTCCCCGGACGCTATATTACCTATAGAAATATAGACCGGTATTACCTGCCCTGGCGCCGGAACCATACGGTCATCAACAACACGACGATCATCAATAATGTTTATGAACAAAACAACCATCATTATTTTTCCGGACCTACCCGTAGCGCGGTACAACGGCAGACGCATCAGGACGTGCGTCCGGTTCGGGTATTCAACAGCGCCAGGCCGTCGGAGTCCCGTGTCACCGGCGAGGGATTGCGGATTTTCCGGCCTACGATCAGCCGCGACGGCCGTGAACAGGCGAGCAGCAGCCACCGGGCCCGCCCGGTACGGGTCAGCGAATCTTCCAACGCCCGTACCCGCACTGCTCCGGAAAGGAGAACGTCTGAAAGTACCCGTCCGGCCTCAGAAAGGGTAAGGCAGCATAGCGACAACAACAGGCGCACACAGTCCACGCCTCCGACGAGAAGAACGTCTAGTCCGGATCAGCCACGCACGCAGCAAAGGAACCGCCAGGAAAACAGCCGGATTCAGCGTTCTGAAAATACCAGGACGCGGCAGCAGCAAAGAAGGGCGACGAGGCCTGCCCGCAGTAGCGAAGTGCAGCGCGGCAGCCAGCAAAGAAGGGTGCAAGCGCGTCAGCCTTCCCGGCGAAGCGCCGAGCAAAGCCGGGCAAATAGGGTCTTTACCAGTGGAAGGTCCCGGTCGACACCGGCGAGAAGTAGCCGAGCCAGCCGTTCCTCCAACGACAACGGCTCAAGCCATGCGGTACGGCGTACCTCCGCCAGGAGAGGAAGGTAATTTCCGTAACAGGCAATTACAACAACCGTATGTCGTGGGCTTTACACAGGTGGACCATTTCCTCCGGCCATAAACCGGCGCTTATTTCACCGATATGGGCTTTTCTGAGGTAATACATTCCGAGGCGCGATTGCCCGATACCGCCTCCGATACTTAAGGGGAGGTCGCCACTTAGGAGCCGTTGATGGAAAAGCAGTTCCAGGCGTTCGTTTTGATCCCGGAGGGCGAGTTGATGAAGAAGGGCCGCTTTGTCTACACGAATACCCATGGAAGAAATCTCAAATGCCCGCTCGAGCACCGGATGCCAGATAAGAATATCTCCGTTCAGGCCGTGGTAGCCATCTTCGTTCCTGCTGCTCCAGTCGTCGTAGTCCGGAGAACGCCCATCGTGTGGCGTACCATCCGACAGCTCGTCTCCGATGCCGATCACAAAGACGGCGCCGTATTCTTTGACGATCTCGTTTTCTCTTTGTTGTGGTGTTAATTGAGGATAACGCTGCAGCAACTCTTCGGTATGGATGAAATGAATGTGTTCCGGCAGCAGGGGATCAATCCCGTACTGTTTGTAAATGTATATTTCGGTACGGCGTAAAATCGCGTACAGTTTTTCTACGGTCTTCTTTAAATAAGCGAGGTTGCGATCCTCCGGAAGAATATGTTTTTCCCAGTCCCACTGATCCACAAAAAGGGAGTGCAGGTTATCGGGTTGTTCATCCGCCCGGATGGCGTGCATATTGGTGTAGATTCCTTCGTGCACGGGGATGTCATACTCCGCAAGCGCCAGTCGTTTCCATTTAGCCAGCGACTGCACGACTTCTGCCTCCAGGTTCTTTATCGCCTTCACCTGAAATCCTACGGGACGCTCGATGCCATTGAGGTCGTCATTTATACCCGTACCCTTTTGAACGAAGAGCGGAGCACTAACCCGGTGCAGATGCATTTCCGTCTCCAGGTTCAGCTCGAAAAATTGTTTCAATTGTTGCAGCGCGTGTGCCGTGGACAAGGTGTCCAGAGCGGGATGGTACCTCTTGGGGAGCACCAGTCCGGGGAACCGGGTTTGTGGCTTGACAGATTCCATGATCATCGTTTAATTGGATTTGGTGTTTGTTAAATTTTATTTACCAATAAATCGTTTTGATTGATAAAAATTCAATATCTTTTACAAAGATATAAATTTCTTCTAAAAAACAAAGACTTTTTGATTTTTTTTGAAAAGACAAAGGTACGACAGTTCAGCATGTGAATAAGAGGGGTAAAAATATTTCGCCTTGTCCCGGTGCAGTTTCCTATCTTTGCAATGTACTTTTACGAATTGGCCTTCAAAAACTCATCACTATGATTCGTTTATCTGAATTGTCTGCCGGTCATAAAGCCGTAATTTGTGAATTTGCACAAGAAACCACTCCGCATACGCCTTACCAGGAGGCCGATCGCAACGATATTCACCTTAAACTTATGGAGATGGGATGTGTTCCCGGTGAAGAGGTCTGTATTGTAAAGGTAGCGCCACTGGGAGACCCGATTTCTATTTCCATCGCCGGCTACAACCTCAGCCTGAGGCGTACCGAAGCCCAGTACATCTGGGTGGAAGAAGTAGTAGAGAAAATCAGGGCAGCATATTAAGGGATCCGGGTCAGGGGATGCCCGACCGGGTTCGCTTCGTTTTTGGAAAGGGGTTGGTGGAGAAAACGAAATCATCTTGCGCTGACCGCCATTCAAGGAGGGATATTAAAAGAGCCGTTGGTAATGGTTTTCAAAGTGATGCCGCATGGCATTTCTCAACTCTTCAGCGGTACCGCGCTGAATGATCCTGACCAGGCCTTTATGGGACACATAGCGTCGGGGCTCAATTTTTTTCTTTAGAATGCCACTTTCGTTCACAAACTGGAATACAGGAAGCAACATTTGCTGGAAACGTTTCAGGGTTTCATTGCCGGCAATTTCATAGAGTTTGCCGTGAAAGCGTACTTCCTGATCAATTTCAAACAGGTACTTCTGGCTTTTTTTAGGTTCATGCTTTACAATTTCCTGTAATTGTTTCACATCATCCGGTGTTTTGCGTTCCATGATCAGATCCGCCATCCCTACTTCCATGACCAGCCGCATTTCAAAGATATCCCGCAAGGTGTGGTCGTCCATCATCGTCGGATACAGGGTCTTCTGCAACAACGACAGGAGATCAGGATTTGTGATGATCGCGCCACGCTTTTTCTTTGATTCGATCAGCCCGGTCAGGCGCAGCCGTAAAAGCGCCTCCCGGATAACGGTGCGGCTGACGCCCAGGCTTTCGGCAAGCGCCAGTTCTTTCGGCACCGGGTCGCCCGGCTTCAGGTTGTTGTCGAGGAAATAACGGATGAGTTTAACTTCTACTTTGTCGGGGAGGCTGGAGGTATCAACGGGATCCAGCGGAGGCAGGAATGCTTCAAAATCAAAATTGTTTTTTTTCATAGTACAAGGCCGATAGGAAGGTTTTTGATTAAAGAAAATTAAAAATAATCCTTTAAAATTAAATAATTAAAAAAGATTCGCAAAAAACGGAAAAAACAGCGCCCGAATTTGGAAATATTAAATAATTATTTCTACTATTGCATTATGTCTAACATAATGCAAAATTACATTTTTTTATGAAAAAAGCATTTACTGTTTTTTCCGGCTTGCTGCTCCTGCTTCTTTTGGGATTTTCCCAGGCCTTCGCTCAGCAACAGGTGAGCGGCCGGATTTTAGACGCTGCTACGGGGGACCCGCTTCCCGGAGCAACGGTCACTTCCCAGGGAGGTACAACAGGTACGGTCAGCGGAGAAGGAGGTAGATTTACCTTAGCTGTTTCGCCCGGCGATACGCTTGCGGCGTCCATGCTGGGCTATGAGACGAAGCAGCTGGTCTATTCGGGGCAAAAAGATTTGACCATCAGGCTAGGCCAGAGCTCCCACCAGTTGAGCCAACTGGTTGTAGTCGGTTACGGGGAGCAGAGCCGGGCGACGATCACCAATTCCGTAGCCAAATTGGATGATAAAGTCCTGAAGAATGTTCCAAGAGCCAACATAGGCAGTGCCCTGCAGGGCGCTTTGCCCGGACTGCAGGTCGTGAACGAAACCGGGCAGCCTGGAGCGACGCCACAGGTCTTATTGCGTGGCGGAGCCTCGATCAATAATCCGGGCGGGCCCCTTGTGGTTGTAGACGGAATTATCCGGTCTTACGCAGATATCCCTGCGGAAAATATTGAATCCGTTCAGTTATTGAAAGACGCTGCCGCGACGGCAATTTACGGCGCCCGGGCGAACAACGGCGTGCTGTTGATAACGACAAAGAACGGCAAAGCCGGCAAAGCGGAGATCACGTATAAATATACCGCCGGGTTTAATACCGCCAGACAGGGCTATTCTTTTCTCAATGCGCACGACTATATTTACTATAACCGGTTGGGAAATCTCCATTCCACCAGGAGCTACAATGACGTCAACTCTTCCCAGGGCTACGGCCTTCGTACCGACTCCGCTTATCTTTCAACTTTCGATATCCGGGTATACAACGAGGATACCAAATATCTGCTGCAAAGGGGATGGGATACGGTAGGCGACCCGTATGGGGCGACCCCTTTTAATCCCAGCGGCACGATTATCTTTAAAGACCATAGCGGAGAGGTTGCCGACCTGGTTTTTAGAAATACCCAAACACAGGATCATTTTATCAGTGCTACCGGTGGAAACGAACGGGGACGATATTACAGCAGCTTTGACTACTATAAAGAAAACGGCATCATCGTGGGTTCCAGCTATAAACGTTTTTCAGGGGATATTAAAGGCGCCTATAAGATAAGACCCAACCTGGAAATAAGTTCAGGGATAACAGCGTCTACTTCCTCCCAACTCGGCGCGAACGGCAATGTCATCAACACCATGTACCGAAACCTGGCTTTGTGGCCGACCTTTAACCCCTGGATCGACTCCGCCCATACCCTCCCCAACCCGGGAAACGGGATCACCGATGGGAACCCGCTGTACTGGTTGCAAAAACACGAGCGGCAGCAAAGTGTCAATCGCATTACAGCGCAGGCGTCCATCAAGTGGGATATTCTGCCCGGTTTGTATGTCAAAGGAAGCGGATCAGGCTACTATTTCGAAAACCTGGAACAGTCGTTCTGGAAAGCGACTAAAAATTACTCGCAGGTATTTACCGATCCACCCGCCACAGGCGACGTCTCCAGAAATGCTTACGCTTATTATTACCGGTCGTTTCAACAACAGTTTGACGGGATAATCGGGTACACCAAATCCTTTGGCCGGCACAACCTGAACCTCATGCTCGGCGCTGAATATTTTGACGAGAAAATATTCAACATGCAGGTAGAGGGATCGCAGGCGCCTACAGATGATATTCCTACGCTGAACGCCTCTACGGTTTTTATTCCCAATTCCTCCTCGGATCCGACCAACCTTAATCACAACTATAGCATGAGGTCCGATTACCGCATTATTTCTCAGTTCGGCCGGCTCAATTACGATTATGATCAACGCTATTTACTGACCTTGGTTTTCAGACGAGATGGCGTATCGAGCTTACCTGATCAAAACAGGTTCGGTTTCTTTCCGGGCATGTCGGCCGGTTGGAATATTCATAAAGAAGATTTTTGGCAAAACAGCGGTATTTCAACGATCATTTCTACTTTAAAGCCGAGGATAAGCTATGGGGTCAATGGAAACGTAGCCGGGCTGGGCCGGTATGAAGTGCAGGGAACCTTCGGGTTACAGGGCACTTATAACGGACATTCGGGCTTTCTTAATACGGGAATTATTAATTCTAATTTACGGTGGGAAAAAAGCAAAACAACGGATGTGGGCTTGGATATCGGCCTTTTTAACGACCGCATTTCTGCGGTTGCGGATTATTACAACCGGAAGACAACCGATCTGTTGACCAGCCTGCCGCTACCGAATTATACCGGCTTTAATTCAGTCAGGACGAACCTGGGGACTTTTCAAAACAAAGGATTTGAAGTGTCCGTTACAGCGAATATTTTGAACCGTCCGGATGGTTTAAACTGGAGCCTCAGCGCCAATGCATCCTATAATGAAAATACCATATTAAAGCTACCCCCCAACGGGCAGCCCAACAACCGCCAGGGTGGTTTTCAAATCTATGATCCAAAAACGAATAAATTAGTTTGGGTCGGTGGATACCAGGAAGGCCATTCGATAGGGGCGGTATATGCCTTCAAGCAGCTCTCCATTTTTAAGGACCAGGCGGAGGTAGATAAAATTGCCGGCAACCGTTATGACGCGGTGGCGCAAATTGCCGGACCAAATGTTCCTGATGGCCCCGGAATAAGCGGTCGTATTACGCCCGGCGATGTGAACTGGCTGGATGTGGATAAAAATGATACCATAGATATTAGAGATCAGGTTTATATCGGTAACATCAATCCGAAGTGGACCGGCGGGTTTTCCACTACCCTTTCCTACAAAAACTTCACCCTTTACGCCCGTTTCCAGTTCGCCACCGGTTACGTGATTTATAATGATTATGTGGCGCGTGTTTTGGGAAATTACCAGGGAACCTTTAACTATATAGACTGGCAGAAAAGGTCATGGACGGCAAATAATCCGGTTACCGACATACCTAAGGTGTATTACGCCGACCAGGTATCTGCACCTTTGGGCAAAAAGAATTATACCCGGATAAATAATGCCAACCATGCCCTGAACAGCAATAACTCCCGATTTTATGAGAACGGCAGCTACCTGGCCGGCAGGGAATTTACGCTCTCTTATGATTTTTCGAAAGACCTGTTAAGCAAAACGAAGGTACTGACCAGTGCGAGGGCCTATGTGAGTGCAAGCAATCTGTTTTATATCACACAGTTCAGTGGACCGACTCCTGAGCCGCCTACGACAATTCCGGGGATTTACATGGGTACGTATCCCACCCCCCGTTCATTTGTTCTGGGTATACAGGTATCCTTTTAAAAACGATCAAAGTAATTTATCATGAAAAAATACAGCAATTTATTCGGCGTGGCTTTAGGCTTGATGCTTGTCATCAACGCTTGTAGCAATAAACTGGACCTGGCACCGGTAAGCAGCATCAGCAATAACAATTACTGGAAAACTGCTGATCAGTTCGACGCCTTTGTCGCAGGCATCGCCATTGCTTTCCGGAATAATACCTACGCGTTTGAATTACTCGGCGAATTGCGATCACATGTTTTTGGAACCGACGCGGGATCCAATTCCGCTTTTACCGGTGAAGCTACCCAGGGCATTGAGCACATGTGGAACAATACCTTAGATGCGAATAACCCGGGGGTGAGTAACTTTGGGGGTTTTTATTTTAATATTAACCAGATCAACTTATTGATCCACAATTTGAATTCGACCGATGTGGTATCTCCTCAGGATAAAAATTATTACCTGGGTATGGCATACGGCATGCGCGCTTTTTATTATTTTCAATTGTATAAATCATGGGGAGGCGTGATTATCCAGACAGCGCCTACCGCCGGTATCGATATTTCGAAACTGGCTAAACCGGCTTCAAGTGCTGAAGACGTGTTGGCTTTGGTAAAAAGCGATATAGATAAGTCCGAACAAAGTTTTGGAACCGATTATTCCTTTAGGAACGAAAAAGGGTATTGGTCCAAAGCGGCTACGCTCATGTTGAAAGCGCAGGTATACCTGTGGACTGCGCACCGTAGCGGCGGTACGGCGGATGCTACTATCGCCTTAAACGCCCTGAATGATATTCAACAGCATATACCTACACTGCGGTTGTTGGCAGACTATGCCGATGTTTTCGCGGTAAATAACAAGGGCAATGACGAAATTATTTTGGCTATCCACAATGAATTGAATGAATCTGAACTTCCCTTTAGTGGTACTTTTGAGCCACAGACAACGTTGATTGTTTCCTATTATGATTCCGTAGAAGACCGCAAATTTAACGTCACTGCCGATAACTGGAACGGACTGCTCCGGGCGCCGGTACGGATAGCGACCTACCGGAAGTTCAGCTTTGCAGACAGCCGCAAACGGGCTACCATTACTGCGGCCTACACCAAAGAAAACGGCACCTATAAAATAGCCGGTTGCTTCGTAAGTAAATATAAAGGCGAGCAGCAGGCCGGCAGCCGGGTATACACCAACGACTATCCTATTTATCGTTATGCCGGCTTGCTTTTATTAAAGGCAGAGGCGAAGATTATTTTAGGGCAAGACCCGGCCGAAGAAATAAACCTGGTAAGAGAAAGAGCCTATGGCGGCAACTATGATCCGGCTACTTTAGGCTATCCCAACCAGTCCATAGACGGTGACCCACAAGAGGCCCTTTTGCAGGAACGGCTTTTTGAATTTACTTTCGAAGGAAAGCGGTGGTACGACTTGAGAAGAATGGGGGATGAGTATGTGTATAAATATACGACTGTCGAACCCGCTGAGTCCTATAAACTGCTTCTACCCATCGATCGAAATACACTGACAAACAATCCGGCATTGGAGCAGAACCCCGGATATCCGAAGTTTTAATGATAACTTTAAGACGGCGAAGAAGACTACAGGGAAAAGGACCGCCTTACCGCAAACTGGTCATACTTTGCGTGAAACTCTAAGGGAAAGAATGATGAGCATGCTGAAGAAAAGAAAGCACACGATTTTTTTGGTTATCCTGTTTATCCACTTATGTCATATAAAGGCCGTTGCGCAAAATCAACAAACAAAAATTGCCTGCATCGGCAATTCCATTACCTATGGTTATACGCTCGCCGATCCTGCAACCGCCTCCTACCCGGCCCTTTTGCAAAAGAAAATGGGTGCGGCGTTTATCGTGAAAAACTTCGGCCACAGCGGAGCCACGCTCCTCAGGAACGGGTATAACCCCTACTATAAAACCAAAGCATTTGCCGCTGCATTGGCTTTTCGACCGGATATCGCTATCCTCTGTCTTGGCGTGAATGATACCGACCCGCGTACGTGGCCCAATTACAAAGATGACTTTATCAGGGATTACGACTGGTTGATCGATACGCTTAGATCGGTTAATCCGGAGATGAAAATTTACGTTTGTTCTTTGATGCCGGTATTCGCCGGACATCCCCGTTTCCTGTCCAGTACGTTTACCTGGTTTTGGGAAGTCCAAACCAAAATTAAAAAGGTAGTGGAGAACAATAGCGTCGGGTTCATTGACCTTTATGCTGCTTTTCATGATCGCCCCGACCTGATCACAGACGCCTGGACGCTACATCCTAACGCGAGCGGCTATAAAATGATGAGTGAAGTGATCTATAAGCATATAACGGGGAACTTTGGTGGACTAAACGTAGCTGATATTTTTACAGATAACATGGTATTGCAACGCGGCAAACCTATCCGTATTTGGGGGATCGCCGACGCAGGGTCAACGGTGAAGATTTTATTCAATCGTAAAACAAAAACGGTACAAACAGCTTCAGATGGACGGTGGGAGGTTGTCTTTCCCCAAATGAAAGCGTCAGCGGAACCCCATCGGATGACGATTACCAACGAAAGCAAGCAGATTGTATTAAATGATATCCTGATCGGTGATGTCTGGCTTTGTTCGGGGCAGTCTAATATGTACTTTTCCCTGGCAGACGCTAAAGGCGGAAAACAAGCAGCGCAAAATGCGGCTGAAAACGAAAACATTCGGTTGTTTAAATTTGTGCCTGTCGCCCAAACGAATGCGACAACATGGGATTCGACGGTATTGGTTAAAGCCAATGAACTGGATTTTTTTCACGGCAGATGGAAAAGGAACAATACCGTCGCTGCCAAGGCGTTTTCGGCCATAGGGTATTGGTTTGGCAAAAAGATACAACAGGAAGTGGATGTGCCGGTTGGATTGATTGAGTTAGCGGTAGGCGGTTCTCCGCAAATATCCTGGGTCAGTCGTTTGACGCTCCAGGCTAACCCGCTGTTTGAACCGGTGTTGCATGGCTGGCGCCATTCGGACTATATTATGAAATGGTGCCGGCAACGCGCTGCGCTAAACTTGAAAAAAAGCGGGTCTCCTTTTCAGCGTCATCCCTACGATCCGTGTTTCAACTTCGAAGCGGGCATTGCCAGGCTGACACGGTTTCCCATCAAAGGCGTGATATGGTATCAGGGGGCAAGCGACGCCAACAACCCCGAACTGTTCGCTAAATTATTTCCTGTGTTTGTACAAGACTGGCGCAATCAATGGGGCTACGACTTCCCTTTTTATTATGTCCAGTTATCCAGCTTAAACCGGCCCTCATGGCCCTATTTCAGGGATGTCCAGCGCAGGTTACTGTCGGTTGTTCCGCAATCGGGAATGGCCGTAAGCAGCGACCTGGGAGATTCTACCAATGTGCATTATAACAACAAAAAACCCGTGGGGCTGCGACTGGCCAAACTGGCGTTACATGCTACCTACGGGAAGGAAAATGTAGTTCCCGCTGGCCCTTTGGTCGTTTCCGCCGATAGAAAAGCCGGTAAGATCAGTATTACCTTTTCGAACGGTGAGCAACTGACAACCGTTCATGGAAAACCTTTACGGGGGTTTAAGATTGTCGATCGTAAAGGGTACTTTGTCGGGGTAAACGGAACTATCCACCGCAATAAAGTAATTATTGATGTCCCGGAAGGCGTCCGGGCGGATAAAGTGGTCTATGGGTGGAATCCCTACACAACGGCGAATTTAGTTAATGGTGCCGGACTACCGGCGAGTACATTTATGATCCAAGTTAAAAACGAGCTGCCTACCGGCGGCGCTAAAAGGTATTAAAATGAAAAAATTACTGTTGCTTTCCCTTGTGATGACTTGTTTTTTCCAGGTCGCTTGCGCGCAAAATAAAGGAAAAACTTTGGAGCGTGTGGTCTACGAGTCGGGGGAAGGGGGGTATCAGAGTTACCGCATTCCCGCTGTTATCGCTTTGCCCAATGGCGATCTGCTGGCCTTTGCGGAAGGCAGGGTGAATGGCTCGGCAGATTTTGGCAATGTGGATATTGTCGTGAGAAGAAGTAGTGATGAGGGAAAAACATGGTCGGCCTTGTCGCTCGTCGCAGATAACGGCGCTTTACAGGCCGGCAACCCGGCGCCGGTAGTCGACCTGACTGACCCCGCTTATCCGGCGGGCAGGGTGTTTTTGTTTTATAATACGGGCGATGTAAATGAAACAGCACTGCGACAAGGCAAGGGAAAGCGTGAAGTCTGGTATGTCACTTCTGCAGACAACGGGAAGACATGGTCGGATCCGGTGAACATCACTTCACAGGTGAAAAGGCCGGACTGGCGTTCCTATGCCAACACGCCCGGGCACGCTATGCAGTTTAGCAAGGGAGAATATAAAGGAAGGATATATGTAGCTGCGAATCATTCTGAAGGGGACCCCGCACCTCATTTTACGGATTACCGGGCACACGGCTATTATACGGACGACCATGGAAAGACCTTCCATCTGAGCGAAAACGTCCGCTTTCCGGGAAGCAATGAAGCTACGGCAGCCGCGTTGGCAGAAGGCAAGCTGATGATGAATATCCGAAACCAAAAAGGACAACCCCGGTGCAGGATCATCGCGGTAAGCGAGGATGGCGGAGCACACTGGGACAGCACGTATTATGATCGCGCGCTGCCTGATCCTGTTTGCCAGGGAAGCTTGCTGAATGTCGGCTGGAAAAAAAACAATGCTGTTTTGGCTTTTTGCAATAATGCGGACACGACGCACCGCCGGAATCTGACCCTGCGGATCAGCTTCGATGGCGGAAGGACCTGGAAAACAAACTTTTTAGTAGATAAGAAAGGACGGAGCACGGCGTATTCGGACATTGTACAAATAGGCAAGGACAAGATAGGTGTTTTGTACGAACGAGACGGCTATTC
Source organism: uncultured Chitinophagaceae bacterium (assembly GCA_964424665.1). GTDB lineage: Bacteria > Bacteroidota > Bacteroidia > Chitinophagales > Chitinophagaceae > FW021-bin31. The sequence continues at coordinate 32,891 of CAYRJM010000017.1, read as the reverse complement.
CCAGATTGCGTTTAAAGTGATAAAATGGAAGTAATGGTGTGCTGATGCGGCTGCGCCAAGACGCCCATTGACCACTAGATGTTTATGGGAAGACCGGCTGTCCCACGGCTCCATCAATAAAAAAGATATAAAATGCGTCATCGACAAAAAGGTAAAATAAAGACTTCAGTGCGCTTTAAAAAGAATATTTTGAAAAGGCATACGCCGGCGCTCCCCGTAAAAAACCTGTTCTTTAGCAACAGAAGGGCGCTTCTGCTGTTATTGGTGTTTTCGGCAGTGTTCGGCAGTGTTTTGGCCCAGCAACCCCTGCCGCACTACCCGGACTCCTTGTTTACCACGTATTATCACCAAAAGGTTGCCCAGTTCAACGTGTTGCCTCACACCTCCGGCGACATTATCTTTTTAGGAAACAGCATAACAGACGGAGGAGCATGGACGGAACTGTTTCATGACAAACGAATTAAAAACAGGGGTATCAGCGGTGATCGGACCACAGGGGTGCTCAACCGGTTAGGAAATATAGTCAAAGGAAAGCCGGAAAAGGTCTTTTTAATGATCGGCATCAATGACCTCGCCCGGGGCGTTTCAGCCGACAGCGTTTTAAGGAACATTTTCAAAATCGTTACATTTCTTCATGCGTATTCACCGGCTACGGCGGTATACGTGCAAAGCCTGTTTCCCGTTAATCCTGCCTTTGGAAGATTCCCGCATCATGTGAACAAAGGAGCGGAGGTTGTTTATATTAACCGGCAATTGCGGCAGCAGGCTGATTCCCTGCGTTACGTTTATGTGGATGTTTACCCCGCATTGAAAGACGGCGCCGGTCATTTGCGCACGCCATATACCAATGATGGATTGCATTTGCTGGGACCCGGTTATATGGCGTGGAAGCATGTCCTGTATCCTTACGTTTACGGCCTCAGCCAACGGCCTTCCATCATCCCGAAGCCACAAACATTAAGCTGGCATAAAGGAAAATTTCCTCTATTCCGGGACCCTGTAATCGTTGCCGAAAGCAAGAACTTACAGTCAGAAGCCGGGCTGTTGAAAAATATCTTGGCAAAGAAAGGAATACAAACCCGGATCAAAGGGCGGGATCATCGGGCTAATGTCCCCGTTATCGAACTCGTACTGGGGGAGGTTGCCGCGCCGCGCTATGCGGAAGAAGCCTATTCTTTGGTCGTTGACACGAATCGTGTAACCATTACCGGCAATACGCCGCACGGCGTATTTAACGGGATTCAAACCCTCCGCCAGCTTATGCGGGATGGCGTATTTATTGATGGTTGCGAGGTCAAAGACTGGCCGGCATTTTCATGGCGGGGCTATATGGTTGATGTAGGCAGGAACTATCAAACGGTAGAACAATTAAAGCAACAAATAGCGGTAATGGCCCGCTATAAACTGAACCGCTTTCATTTCCATTTGACCGAAAATGTTGCGTGGCGTTTGCAGATTAAACGATATCCGCAATTGACCGCGGCTAAAACGATGACGCGCAACAAGGGGCAATACTATACGGTAGCGGAAATGAAAGAATTGATCGCCTATTGCAAAGACCGTTTTATTACCCTGGTTCCGGAAATAGACATGCCCGGCCATAGCGCTGCTTTTGAAAGGGCAATGGGCGTTGACATGCAGAGCGAAAAAGGTTTGGAGATTATTAAAAATATTTTGGCCGAGGTAGATTCCACTTATGAGGTTCCTTATATACATATCGGTGCAGATGAAGTGCAGTTTACCAACAAGAACTTTATTCCCGAAGTGGTCGCGCTGTTACACAAACTCGGTAAACAGACCATCGGCTGGAATCCCGGAGGAAATTACGATAAGGAAACGATAAGGCAGCTGTGGAAAAGCCAGAGTATTGAGCAGCCCGAGGAGCAGCAGGCCGCTGTGAAGCGAGTGATTGATTCAAGGGGAATGTATCTCAATCATAAAGACCCGCTGAGTGGCGTGCTGTCCATCTTTTATAAACAGCTGTGTGACGTGGACCATGGTGGCCCCCGTATGCTGGGCGGTGAAATATGCTTATGGAATGATGACCGTGCAAAGGATCAGGACGATATACTGTTGATGAACTTTGCTTACCCAGCTATGCTGGCTTTTGCGGAGCGCAGCTGGCGGGGCGGCGGTTATCCGCAAATGACCACCGCCATGGGTACAGATACAAGCGCCCGTTACCGTGCGTTTGCGGATTTTGAAAAAAGGTTGCTGGACCAAAAGGAGACGTTCTTCAGGCACAAACCTTTCCCTTATGTAAAACAATCCGATATCCGGTGGAAATTATTTGGTCCGTTTAATAATGAAGGCGATACGGCCGCGGCCTTCTGGCCGGAATTACAAACTAATTCCATAGTTGATTCTACGGCGACCCTAATCGCCAGTGGCGGCACCGTCTGGTTGCGCCATTTTTTCACTCCTGCTATAACGGGTGTTTTGAAAAATCCCGAGCCGAATACGACCTGGTACGCGTACCGCAGGATTTACAGCCCGGTGGATACTACCGGTTATTTCTGGATAGGTTTTTATAACCCTTCCAGGTCGCATGCCGTTATGACGCCGGAGCAAGGCAGGTGGGACTGGCGCGGAAGCAAACTATGGATCAATGACCAGATCGTTCCTCCGCCGAAATGGACTTATCCGGGCCGGCATAGCAAAAGCCAGGAGAGCCCGCTGGTGGACGAAGGCTACGAATACCGGCCGGCTGCCGAAGTACAGTTAAAAAAAGGATGGAATACCATTCTGGTAAAAGCGCCGGTGGGCAGCTTTAAGGGAATGGGCTGGCAGCATCCGGTGAAGTGGATGTTTACCGTTGTACAGGTAAAGCAAAATGGATTATAACACAACATTAAATAGTCCGGCGCCGGACCTTTAGAGGTTCTCTGTCATGTAAAGAACCTAACCGGGCGTTTGGGTAAACAAGCAAAAATGAAAATCTGATATGAAAATCGAAAAATTGGAAGGCCTGATCGCAGCGCCCTTCACTCCCATGGAAGAGGACGGAAGCTTAAACATTGGCTTAATCCCCGCCTATTATGCTTTGTTAAAGAGAAATAAGGTTATAGGCGCCTTTATCAACGGTTCCACCGGAGAAGGGGTTTCGCAGACGATGGCGGAAAAAAAATCCCTTATTGATGCCTGGGCGGAAGCCACCCAGGGAGACCGTTCTTTTAAGGTGATTACACTCACCGGCGGGACCTGTATAGCTGAGGCCGTTGAGCTGGCTTCCTATGCGGCCGCAGCGGGTATTTACGGCGTGGCCATGACGGCGCCCTTTTATTTCAAGCCAGCGGATGTAAAACAACTGGCAGCCTGTTGCATCAGGGTTGCCGGAAGTGTTCCGGATATGCCGTTTTACTATTATCATATCCCCGTTTTAAATGGGGTGAATTTTCCCATGGTCAACCTGTTGAAAGTTGTTGAGCGGGAACTGGAGAATTTCGCAGGCATCAAATATACCCATGAAGACTTCATGGACTTTTCCAGCTGTTTGCGTTATAAACAGGGTAAATACGATATGCTTTGGGGAAGAGACGAAAATATGTTATCCGCCCTGGTGCTTGGATGCAAAGGTGCCGTCGGCAGCACCTATAATTACGCGGCGCCCTTATATAATCAATTGATAGCCGCTTTTGAAAAAGGGGACTTCCCCGCTGCCCGCCTGTTACAACAAAAGGCGATTGACATGATTGAGTTGTTGGGAAAATACGGGGGTATTGCCACCGGAAAGGCCTACATGAAACTGGTCGGACTGGATTGCGGCGGCTTTAGGCTGCCAGTGAAAAACATGAGTCCCGGAGAGTTTGATCAATTTAAAACAGAGGTGGAAAGCCTTGGGTTTGATGAATTTAAATCTGTTTAAAAAATGCGGATATCCCCCCAATACGGAACCCTGTTATTGTTGTTTGCTATGATGTCTACATCCTGTCATCCGTTGAAAAAAAACAAAGCCGCTGAAACGTTGCGTTTTGAATGGAAAAAAGGAGGCGCTTTGCCGGAGGATTCCGCGGGCTCCCCTTCCCCGGGGCTTGCCGGCCCGGTGGCTGGTATTTCCGGGGACCGGCTTATTATTGGCGGCGGATCAAATTTCCCCGGGGGCGCGCCCTGGGAGGGCGGCAAAAAAAAGTATTACCGAAGGGTGTATGTTTTTAAAAAGGACGCCGATACGATTGTCCCGGTAAAACAGGGCTTATACCTGCCCTTTGCTGTCGCCTACAGCGCGAATGCTACAACGGCCAAGGGCATTATAGTGGCCGGAGGAGAAAATGGGAAAGGCGCCGTGGATAAGGTGATGCTATTGAATTGGGATACAACGGCACAGCGCCTGGAGGTCCGGGCCCTGCCTGTGCTCCCCCGCCCTTTGACTGCCGGCGCCTGCGCTGTCATCAACGGCATCTGCTACTTTGCCGGCGGGCAAAACAAAGCGATCGTATCCGATCAGCTCTATGCATTGAACCTGAATGATCTTAAAAGCGGTTGGGATACCCTGGCGCCATTGCCTCATCCGGTAACCCATGCGGTATTGTATGGCCTGTCCACTGCCAAAGGGCCCCGCCTTTATTTAGTGGGCGGACGTAAAAGAAATCAGCGGGCAACAAGCACCTTATACAAAGATGTGTATCGGTTTGACGTAAAGAAAAACCGCTGGCAACAAAAAGCGCCTCTACCCTACGAATTATCGGCGCATACCGGTCTTGCGGAAAATGACAGTACCTTACTGGTATTCAGCGGGGATCAGGGAAGGACCTTTCATGAAACCGAAGTGCTCCTTGAGAAAATTGCAGCGGAAAAGGACAGCGAAAGCAAACAGCGGTTGATCAACGAAAAAAATGACCTGCAAAGATCACATCCCGGTTTTAAAGGAAATGTACTTTTGTACCATACGCGTTCCAATACATGGAAGCAGATAGCGGCTATCCCTTTTCCCGGGCAGGTAACCACGACGGCGTTAAAATGGGGGGATAAAATCATCATTCCCTGCGGAGAGATCAGGGCAGGGGTGCGAACGCCGGAGATCATAGTCGGGCGGGTTAAATAGCTGATATTTTAGGAAACCCGGAAAACGATAAACTTGCATAAGATGAATTATAAAAAGATATACCCTTGGGTCTTGGTCGGTTTGCTTTGGGGCGTCGGCTTACTCAATTACCTGGACCGCCAGATGCTGGCCACCATGCAACCCGCGATGGCCGTTGATATCGAAGCCTTGCAATCGGCGACGCAGTTCGGTTTGCTGATGGGTATTTTTTTATGGATTTACGGCTTTATGAGCCCGGTAGCCGGGGTGATCGCCGATAAGGTCAACCGCAAATGGCTGATTGTCGCGAGCTTATTTGTGTGGTCCGGGGTAACGTTTGGCATGGGTTATGCCACCACTTACCACCAGCTGTATATTTTACGCGCGATCATGGGGGTGAGTGAAGCCTTGTATTTGCCTACCGGCCTGGCCCTGATCGCTGATTTTCATAAGAAGAAAACACGCTCTTTGGCGATTGGTATTCACATGACGGGCCTTTATCTTGGCTCCGCCCTGGGCGGTTTTGGCGCTACCATCGCCGCTGCTTACACCTGGCATGTCACTTTTCACACTTTTGGCATTATCGGAATGGTTTACGCCCTGCTGTTAATTGTCTTTTTAAAAGAAAGCAAGACCCACCGGCGGGAACAGACAGGGGACCGGCGGCAAAAGCCGCCTTTCTTTAAGGCGTTTGCCGTCTTGTTTACCAATATTTCGTTTTGGGTGATCCTGCTTTACTTTGCCGTACCCAGTCTGCCCGGCTGGGCGACGAAGAACTGGCTTCCTACTTTGTTTGCCAACAACCTGGAGATGCCTATGGCCACGGCAGGACCGTTATCGACCATCACCTTGGCGGCATCTTCTTTTATTGGCGTTATTTTTGGCGGCTGGCTTTCCGACAAATGGGTGCAAAAGCATTTAAAGGGGCGGGTTTTTACCGGCGCCATCGGTCTCGGGCTCACTATACCGGGCCTGATCTTTTTAGGTTTCGGCCAGACCATCGTCGCTTTAATGGCGGCAGGCATTTGCTTTGGTATTGGCTTTGGCATGTTCGACGCCAATAACATGCCGATCCTTTGCCAGTTTGTTTCTGCAAAATACCGGGCGACCGCTTACGGCATAATGAATATGACGGGGGTGTTCTTTGGCGCTTTTATAACGGATTTTTTAGGTAAAGCGACCGATGCCGGCCACCTGGGAAGGGACTTTGCCCTGCTGGGTGGCATTGTGCTGATCGCACTGATCGTGCAGGTAAGCTGTTTAAACCCTAAAGCGAATGATTTTGATGATTTGTCCTTGCCTAATAACGTACCGTAAAGAATGGATAAAATGAACTTAACCGAATTAAAAGAATTTTACAGCTATCAATTATTGAATGATACGCTTCCTTTTTGGTTTCCCCGCTCATTAGACGCGGCGCATGGGGGCTACCTGCTGATGCGCGACCACGATGGCAGCCTGATTGATGACGATAAGGCGGTGTGGATACAGGGCAGGTTTGCCTGGCTGCTGGCAACGCTTTACAATACGGTTGAAAAGAAAGAAGCGTGGTTGCTGGGGGCGGAAACGGGGATAGCCTTTCTAAGAAAATACTGTTTTGATACCGATGGCAGAATGTTTTTTCACATGACCCGGGAGGGAAGGCCCATCCGAAAGCGGCGGTATTTTTTTTCGGAAACCTTTGCCGTTATCGCGTTTGCCGCTTATGCGAAAGCTTCGGGCGATGCGCAGCTGGCCGCCGAAGCACGGCGCCTTTTCGGAAGGTGTATTGACTACGCGACGAGCCCGGAGTCGGCGGCGCCTAAGTTCACGGACACCCGCCCTACCCGAGGGATAGGGGTTCCGATGATACTGCTGAATACGGCACAACAGCTACGGGAAACCATCGGGGATCCAAGATGTGAAGAATGGATAGACCGATGGATAGGGGAGATAGAAACGTACTTCGTCAAGGACGACATTCGTTGTGTGATGGAACAGGTTGCGCCCGACGGAAGCATTATCGATCACATTGACGGAAGAACATTAACACCCGGCCACGCCATTGAAGGCGCCTGGTTCATTCTGCATGAAGCCCGGTACAGACAGAAGGACGAGCGCCTGATCAAACTGGGCTGCAGGATGCTGGACTATATGTGGGAACGCGGCTGGGATACCGAATATGGCGGACTCTTTTACTACAGAGACGTATACCACAAACCGGTGCAGGAGTACTGGCAGGATATGAAATTCTGGTGGCCGCATAATGAAGCGATTATCGCGACACTGCTGGCTTATACCCTGACCGCTGATGAAAAATACGCGCGCCGGCATCAACAGGTAAAAGACTACGCCTATGCGCACTTTCATGATCAAAAACAAGGCGAATGGTTTGGTTATTTACACCGGGACGGAACGCTGGCGCAAACCGCCAAAGGCAACCTGTTCAAAGGACCGTTTCATTTGCCCCGGCAGGAATGGTATTGCTGGCAGTTGTTAGAAGGACGTTAGTTCCTCATGGATGGCCTTGAGCAACGAATATTCGCCGGTGGTGTCCTGCGCTATTTCCCAGATCATGATTCCGGCGCCCCGCTTGAGCGCGAGACGGGTTTTTTGTTTTACGGTTTTGATGCCGTTGTAGTAAATACTGTCATACACATCCGAATACGGGTTCGCGCCCATAGCCAGCAAACGCCTGTAGGAAGCCGCCCTTCCGTTCCCTTTTCCATAAAAGGGCAGGCCCATTACTGCTTTTTCCGGCGGCAGCCCCCGGTCATCGACCCAGTAATCAAATGATCTTTTGGCGAGCCAGTAGGGAGAATGAGGCACGTGCCGCCCGTTAAAGGTGTTGTAATCATCATCGTAGGCCATGATGTTGAGCCAGTCGACAACAGCGAATATTTCTTTTTTGACGCCATAGCCGTGAAGATCATGGTAGGACACAATGGCCGCCGTCAGCTTTTTTTCTTCGGCATGCAACGAGTCGCTGAGCTGGCGCATCAGGAGGACGAAGTCAGAGGAGGAAGGCGCAATAGGGTCGGGGTATTCCCAGTCTATGTCTGCGCCATCCAGTTTAAAATCGCGAATGACATCCATCACCGCGGTGACAAAGCGTGTACGGGATGCTTGGCCGCCGGCCAGCTTTTCAAACCGGGTATCATCGCCTCCGCCATCGCCGATGTTCCATCCCCCGACGGAAATAAAAACCTTTACGTTATGGTGATGCGCCTGACGAACCAGCGCGGCTAAGGTCGCCGGGCGCGGAACAGGCAGCAGGCTGCCGTCGCCTTCGGGCCCGGGAACGACAAAGGCGTAATTGATGTGGGTAAGGTAGCGGTAGGGGATGGCGGCCGTATCGACATTTCCGGCAGGCAAATAACCGATAACACGGAAAGGGGAGTTGTCACCCGAAGTGGAAAAGCAGGCGCTCAGGTAAAGCGCCATTCCCACGACAAGGACAGTTGTAAATAACTTTTTCATCGGGCCAATGTAAACAGAAGTCGGGAATTCTCATTGGCCGCCAGTTTTCTGCACCCAATGAAGCGCGAAAAGAATACCCTCAGGCTTCTTCGCCGCCTTTCGCTTCTTCGGCGTCTTTTTCTTCCGTTGTTTCGAAATCCAACAGTTTGTATTCCTTTAGGAGCGGATACCATTTCAGCATCTTTTTCATGTCGCTCGCGTACACCCGGTCCCTATCCAGTGTGGGGAACACTTTTTCAAAGTAGGTCGAGATCTCCGCTTTGTTTTTCGTGTCAGCTTGCGGCAAGGGCGTTTCTGCTTCTGCTTCTTTCATGGCGGTAAACACATCGGATAACGGTACGTTCTCCCCCGTTGTAAATACCTCAATGCTCTCCAACGGCGTGAAGTTATGGGACCTTGCGGCTACGAAGCGGGTAGCCCCGCCATCCAGGGTGCGGACGATCGCCCCGTCGCCTTTGCTGGATAACAGTTGAAACAAGCCCGGCAAACCGGTAACAGAAACAATCTCTTTATACTTCATACTTCATTGGTTTGGAATGGCAAAGGTAATAGAATTGAATCAATGAAAAACCACTTGTTAGAAAATGTACCGATTTTTTTATAGGTTTGCTAAAACGATTAATTTCTTTGATTCAAAACCATGCGGGTATGAAAAAAACAACACCTCTTTTATTGGCGCTCTTGTTATTCACATTAGCGGGCAGCGGGCAGCTGATCGGCGACGTTACCAACCCGGTACAGTATGTCAATCCTTTGATGGGCTCGCAGTCCGATTTTTCCTTGTCTAACGGGAACACCTATCCTGCCGTCGGCGTTCCCTGGGGGATGAACCTGTGGACCCCGCAGACCGGGGAAAACGGCAGCGGATGGCAATATCAATATACGGCTCATGAAATCCGGGGACTCAAACAAACCCACCAGCCCTCGCCCTGGATGAATGACTACGGGGAGTTTTCCATTATGCCTGTTTCCGGCAAACTCGCTTTTGATCAGAAAGAAAGGGCCAGCTGGTTCTCTCATAAAACGGAGACCGTGACGCCTTATTATTACAAAGTATATCTGGCGGATCATGACGTATGGGCGGAAATGACGCCGACGGCGCGGGCCGCACAACTTGTTTTTACCTACCCGCGCTCCGACAGCTCCTATGTGGTCATTGACGCCTACGACCATGGCTCATATATTAAGATAATACCACAGGAACAAAAGATCATCGGCTATACCACCCGTAACAGCGGCGGTGTTCCCGAGAACTTCAAGAATTATTTTGTGATCTATTTCGATAAGCCCTTTGTTTCTGCTTCCGCCTGGCACGGCAAGCAGCTGGCCAGCGATACCCTGGAATATAAAGCCGACCACGTAGGCGCTGTAGTCGGGTTTAAAACCGGGCGTGGGGAAAAGATACATGTGAAGGTAGCTTCCTCCTTTATCAGTTTTGAACAGGCCGAACGCAACCTGGAAAGGGAAATCGGAAACAAAAGTTTTGCACAGACCAAGAAAGCGGCGAAAGACCTGTGGAATGAAAAACTGAGCCGCATTAAAGTTTCAGGGGGAACGATCGATCAGGTGCGGACGTTTTACTCCTGCCTCTACCGCACGTTGGCCTTTCCCCAAAAACTCTATGAGATCGATAAAAACGGGGACATTGTGCACTACAGCCCCTATAACGGAAAAGTACTTCCCGGCTATATGTTCGGAGGCACCGGTTTCTGGGACACCTTCCGCGCCTTGTACCCGTTTTTGACGCTGATGTATCCGGACATCAATGTAGAAATGCAAAAAGGGCTGGTCAACGATTACAAGGAAGGCGGCTACCTGCCGGAATGGTCTGCGCCGGGGTATAGAAATGTGATGATCGGGAACAATTCTGCCTCTGTGGTGGCGGGCGCCTACATCAAAGGACTTCGGGGATATGACATTGAAACCCTGTTTGAGGCGCTGAAAAAAGACGCCAATACGGAAGGGCCGATAGCCGCCGTGGCGCGCAAAGGCGTGGCGTATTACAATGAACTCGGCTATGTGCCCTACGATGTGGATATCAACGAGAACGTCGCCCGCACGCTGGAATACGCTTACGATGATTACGCCATCTACGCCCTGGGTAAAGCGCTTGGAAAACCGCAATCGGAAATCGGCGTTTACGCCCGGCACAGCCAGAACTTTAAAAACGTCTTCGATCCTTCCCATGACCTGATGCGGGGAAAAAACAAAGACGGATCCTTTCAATCTCCCTTTAATCCCTTTAAGTGGGGAGACGCGTTTACCGAAGGCAACAGCTGGCATTATACCTGGTCGGTCTTTCATGATGTCCAGGGATTAATAGATTTAATGGGTGGCGAAGCGACTTTTGTCCACATGCTGGACTCGGTATTCGTAATGCCGCCCGTGTTTGACGACAGTTATTACGGCGGAGTGATCCACGAGATCCGGGAAATGCAGATCGCCGGAATGGGGCAGTATGCGCATGGCAACCAGCCGATACAGCACATGATCTACCTGTACAATTACGCGGGGCAGCCGTGGAAGGCCCAGTACTGGATCCGTCAGGTGCTCGACCGGCTCTACATGCCTACGCCGGACGGCTACTGCGGAGATGAAGATAACGGGCAGACCTCCGCCTGGTATGTGTTCTCAGCCATGGGATTCTATCCGGTATGCCCGGCCAGCACCCAGTACGTCTTTGGGGCACCTTTATTTAAAAAAGTAACGCTGCAACTGGACAATGGAAAACAATTCGTCATTGAGGCGCCGGACAACAGCCCGGAAAATATCTATATTCAAAAAATGTCGCTGAACGGACAGGCATACGGTAAAAACTGGATTGATCATTTTGATATATTGAAAGGCGGTACCCTGAAAGTAAAAATGGGCGCTACACCTAATAAGCATAGAGGAACGACAGCGGCGGCCAAGCCGTTTTCTTTCGGTTATGAAAAGTAGGGTTAAAGTTTTAACTTTACAGCCAGAGATCAGATCAAAAGCATTGTTTTTTATGGAAACTTCATCCAACAGCCAGCTGCGGTTGTTCAATAACCTGGTTGGTATACGGTTTCAGCTGTACAATAGTTTGTTTACCGCCCTTCCCTTTCACCGGGTAGAGAAAACGGGCGTGCTATTGTCGCTTTTTCTTTTGCATTGCGAGGAAGGGTATCGAAAGAAGAAAAGCCCCGTGCAGCTGGTAAACAGTTTTCTTAAACAATACACGACGTACGGGACGGAAAAAGAAAGGGTGGACTTATTGTTTCGTTTTGTACAATACGCCGAAAGACAGGTGGTCCTTTTTGACGCGCTGGAGGACGCGGCTTTTTCCCAGATCCACGACATGCAGGGGCCGGGTACTTTAAAGCACCTGTTGTCTGAAGCGACCAACGAGCGCAAGCAAAAAGAACTGGAAGCCAAACTGAAAGACTTTTCCGTACGGCTGGTGCTTACGGCCCATCCCACCCAGTTTTATCCCGGGGAGGTACTGGGGATCATCCATGATCTGTCCAAAGAGCTGAACAAAGATAACCCGGCGCAGATCAACACTTACCTCCGTCAATTGGGCAAAACGCCTTTTTTGAAAAAGAAAAAGCCTACCCCCTATGATGAAGCGGTGAGCCTGATCTGGTATCTGGAAAATGTATTTTACCAGGCAGCCGGATTGATTGTCAATGAGTTGAACCGGCAACATTTCGCTTCGGCGAAAGCGTTGTTCGCGCTGATCCGTATGGGTTTCTGGCCCGGCGGCGATCGGGACGGCAACCCCTTTGTAAACGCGGACATCACCTTAAAAGTAGCCGAACAGTTGCGGTTCGCGATTCTCCGGTGTTATTATCAGGACATGAAGAACCTTCGGCGCCGGTTGACCTTCAAAGGCGTAGAAGAGCTGGTCATCGGGCTGGAAACGAAGATCTACAACAACCTGTTTATTCCCGGCCACAAAATGGATATCTCCAGGGAAGAAATTCTGCAAACCTTAAAAAAGATTCGCCAGGTACTTACCGAAAGGCACAATGACCTCTTTATCAATCTTGTGGACGAAATGATGGGGAAAGTAGAGCTCTTCGGCCTGTTTTTCGCCTCCCTGGACATCCGCCAGGACAGCTCCGTGCATAAACCGATGATCGAATACCTGGCGAAAAACACCGATGTGCTTCCGAAAAACTACAAGCAACTGTCCGAGGAAGAAAAGATCAACGCGCTCTCGCAGATAAGCGCTACCGTCGAACCGGAAAGCTTAAAAAACGAACTCTACCGGGATACGTTGCAAACCGTCCGTACCGTAAAAACCATTCAAAAGTTCAATGGTAGGGAGGGCTGCAACCGTTATATCATCAGCCACGCCACCGGACCGCTGGACCTGATGGAAGTATACGCTTTTTTCCTGATGAGTGGCTGGAAGAAAAATACGCTGGAAATTGACATTATTCCCCTTTTTGAAACGGTTGATGATTTGCAGCGGGCCGCCGGGGTGATGGGCGATTTGTATAAAAATAAAGTTTATCGCAAGCATCTGGAAAAAAGGAATAACGTGCAGACCATCATGCTCGGTTTTTCCGACGGCACCAAAGACGGGGGCTACCTGATGGCCAACTGGAGTATTTACAAGGCTAAGGAGCAACTAACCGCCATTTCCAGAGAACAGGGTATTGACGTCATTTTCTTTGACGGCAGAGGCGGGCCACCAGCGAGAGGCGGGGGTAAAACCCACCAGTTTTATGCCTCTATGGGCAAACAGATCTCTTCCCGGGAGATCCAGCTGACGATTCAGGGACAGACCGTAACCTCTAATTTTGGCACCATTGACTCCGCCCGGTTTAACTTAGAGCAATTAATCCATGCCGGGATCAGTAACGAACTGTTTAACAGCCCGAAACGGGTGTTGGATCAAAAGGAGGAAGCCTTGTTTCAGGAGCTGGCCGATGCCAGCTACGACGCTTTCCAGGTGTTAAAGAACAATCCGCTGTTCCTGGAGTACCTGAGTTATGCCAGCCCGCTGAAATATTATGGAAAAACCAACATCGGCAGTCGGCCGTCCAAGCGCAGCGCTACGGCCAAGCTCAGCCTGGATGTGATCAGGGCCGTACCTTATGTCGGCTCCTGGAGCCAGTTGAAACAAAATGTACCGGGTTATTATGGCCTGGGAAGCGCGTTGGAGAAGCTGGAAAAAGCCGGTAAGTGGAAAGATCTGCAGCACCTCTACAAAGATTCGATGTTCTTTAAAGCGCTGCTGGATAATTGTGAGATGTCCATGAAAAAATGCTTCTTTCCGTTGACCGCATTTATGGCCAAGCATCCGCAATACGGGGAAATATGGAAAATGTTGCACCGGGAATTCGAAAAGACGAGAGCGTACCTGTTAAAACTATCGGGAAATAAGCAATTGATGGAGCAATATCCGGTGGACCGCCAGTCTATTGAGATGCGGGAAAGGGTGATCCTGCCGCTTGTTACTATTCAGCAATTCGCCCTTACGCAGGTAAGAGAAAATGAAACCACGGACCAGGAGCTGCGCAAGGCTTATGAGAAGCTGATTGTCCGCTGCTCCTTCGGAATTATCAACGCGGGGCGGAATTCCGCCTGACGGGATGGCAAGAGCGACTCCTTTCTTCTCTTCCCCGATTAAAATACATTATAAAGTTTTATTATCTTTAGCCGGTAAACGCCCGACTTGCAGCTAAAGAAGGGTGATCCGCTCATTTTAAATTTTACGGAAGATGAAATATCTTTTTTTACTTTTTGCGCTCGTATCGGTGGCTGTATTTTCTTGCAGCAAAGACAATGACAACAACCCCCGGTCTGGCTCCCAGGCCATCGTGGGAACCTGGAGCGCGCAGTCCCTGCACACAGTTATCGAGCAGGAGGGAGAAAAGCTCGAATTAACCCAGACCTACGACGATGGCGATTACAGCAAAGTAACCTTCAAATCCGATGGTACCTATACGGCGAAAAGTTCTGCTGACGGCCATGTAGAAACAGACAGTGGTACCTATTCTTTCGAAAATGGCAAACTCAACGTTACCTCCGACAACGATGGAGGTCCCTTCGAAGACCTTCCTTCGAACGTAGCGCTGAATTGTAAGGTCAATGGCGGCAAAATGACCTTGTCGTACAACGGAAAAGCCGGCTACAACGGCCAGCAAGTGGACCTGACCCTGGAGGTAGCGCTGCGCAAGGAGTAGCGCGGGGCCTTTTTTGGCAATCGTCGAGGAAAACGCTCCTGCCGCGTGAGCGGGAAGGAGGGTACGGCGGTGTATATACGCGAAGCGCGGCAGAAACCAGACACAATAAGGCGAGGGGTGGCGGTGTGTATAGCGGAAAATTGCCGCCATGGCTTATGGAATCTTCCACCTGGTGCATCTCATTAGAAAACCAGCTTTATGAAATGGAAACTTTTGTACGTCATTATTGCCCTGATATGCTATCCGTTATTGCCGGTGCAGGCGCAGACTAAGATATCCGGAACCGTTACAGATAAAAACAGCGGCCAGCCATTGCCGGGCGTTACGGTGTTTATTTCAGGGACCCCTTTGCGTACAGTGACGGATTCCACCGGCCATTACGCCATAGAAGTTGCTGATGCGAATGCAACGCTCCGGTTTGAATGTCTGGGCTATAAGGCGGTGAAAATAAAAGTAAATAGCCGCCACAAGATAAACGTGCAGTTGGAACCGGTCGCAGTGGCTTTGGATCAAATGGTGGTACGGGGCGTTAAAGCGCCCCATCTGGTGAAACGAGGGGTGGCCAACGGCATCTCTTCCGGCCTCGTCATAGCCGGCGACTATCGGCCTGTCTGGAATACGGAAGAATATGCGCCTATTGACGAAAATCGCTTTCGTTCACCCCTGGATCACCCGTTTTCCACTTTTTCTATTGATGTTGACGCGGCCTCCTACAGCAACATGCGCCGTTTTATTAACAACGGTCAGATGCCGCCAAAAGACGCCGTACGCATCGAGGAGATGATCAATTATTTCCAATATCATTATCCCGAACCAACGGGTCGTGCCCCGGTAGCTATTCACAGCGAGCTAGCTGCCTGTCCGTGGAGCCCGAAGCATCAGTTGGTCATGATTGGCTTACAGGGCAAGACCATCCCTGTCGAAAACCTGCCGGCCTCCAACCTGGTCTTTCTCATTGATGTTTCCGGCTCTATGCGCACCAGAAACAAGCTGCCGCTGGTGAAGTCCGCCATGAAATTATTAGTGGATCAGCTTCGCCCGCAAGACCGGGTAGCCCTGGTCGTATACGCAGGCGCTGCCGGTGTCGTATTGCCTTCCACAGCGGGCGAGGAAAAAAGGAAGATCAAAGATGCCATTAATAAACTTAAAGCCGGCGGATCGACCGCAGGCGGTGCAGGCATAAGGCTGGCCTACCGCATCGCCAAAAAGAATTTTATCGACGAGGGGAACAACCGCGTCATCCTGGCCACCGACGGGGACTTCAATGTCGGGGTTTCGAGCAATGCTGCCATGGAGGCACTGGTCGAAGAGCAGCGGAACCACGGCGTTTTTCTTACGGTACTCGGCTTTGGTACGGGCAACTACAAAGACAGTAAGATGGAGATACTGGCGGATAAGGGAAACGGTAACCACGCTTATATTGACAACATCAACGAGGCCAAAAAAATCTTTATACAGGAATTCGGCGGTACTTTATTTACGATTGCCAAAGATGTGAAGCTACAGGTAGAATTTAATCCCAACCTCGTAGCGGGCTACCGGCTGATCGGCTACGAGAACCGCATGCTGAAGGAGGAAGATTTTAACAACGACAAAAGAGATGCGGGTGACATGGGTAGCGGACAGAGCGTAACGGCATTGTATGAAATTATCCCCGCCGGGGAACCCACTGATTTTATTGAGCCGGTGGACCAACCCAAATACCAACATACGGTCATCGATTCAAAGGCGGGTTCAACCGAGCTGATGACCGTCAAACTGCGGTACAAAAACCCCGAAGACAGCGCCAGCCGGCTGATTACCAAAAGGGTGGCCAACGATAGCCCTTCCTGGCAAAAAGCATCGGACAACTTTCGTTTCGCCGCGGCGGTGGCCGAGTTTGGCCTGCTGTTACGCAACAGCCAATTCAAACAACAATCAACCTATAAACAAGCCGTTGAGCTCGCCCGCAGCGGGATGGGGGAAGATACCGAAGGATACCGCCACGAGCTGGTAAACCTCATAAAAAATGTCAGCCTGCTTCAGGGAAAAGACCTGAGCGTGGCCATACCGGATCGGGACCGGTGGGTCATGGACGGTGATGGCAAATAAGGGGATCCGGTAGAACGGGGTTTTACGCTTTCAGCGCTTCCCTGGCGATGACTATTTTTTGTATTTCCGATGTGCCTTCGCCAATTGTACAAAGTTTGGCGTCGCGGTAAAATTTCTCTACCGGGTAGTCTTTCGTGTAGCCGTAGCCGCCAAAGATCTGGACGGCGTCCGTTGCCACTTTCACCGCTGTTTCCGAAGTATAGTATTTGGCCATCGCCGATTCCCGGGTAACATTTTTTCCCGCTTGTTTCAGGGCCGCAGCGCGGTAGGTCAGCTGCTCAGCCGCTTCAATTTCCGTGGCCATATCGGCCAGCTTGAAGGATATGCCCTGAAAGTGAGCGATAGGCTTGCCAAATTGCTGGCGTTCTTTGGCGTATTTTACGGCCGCCTGGAAAGCCCCCTTGGCAATGCCAAGGCCCAAAGATGCAATCGATATGCGCCCGCCATCGAGTACTTTCAGCGACTGGATAAACCCTTCTCCTTCCTCGCCGATCAGGTTTTCTGCGGGTATTTCGCACTCGTCGAAGATCATTTCCGCGGTCTCACTGGCCCGCATACCGAGTTTATTTTCTTTCTTACCGCCTTTGAAACCGGGGGTTCCCCTTTCTACAATAAAGGCGCTCATGCCGTGGCTGTCTCCCTTTTCACCGCTGCGGGCGATCACTACGGCCACTTCACCGGACCTGCCGTGTGTAATCCAGCACTTGGTGCCGTTCAATATCCATTTATCGCCCGCTTTTCTGGCCGTACATTGCATGTTGGCGGCATCGGATCCCGTACCCGGCTCTGTTAACCCCCAGGCGCCGATCCAGGCTCCGCTAGCCAGCTTAGGCAGGTATTTTTTCTTCTGTTCCGCATTGCCGAATTGCAGAATATGTCCCGTGCACAACGAATTATGCGCTGCGACACTCAATCCAATGGACCCGCAGACCGCTGAAATTTCACTCACTACGGTAACATATTCCGGATAGGTCATGCCCGAACCGCCGTATTCTTCGGGGACCAGCACCCCCATCAACCCAAGCTCCCCCAGCGCCCGAAGGGTGTCGACAGGAAAAGTTTGCTTTTCATCCCATTCCATGAAGTAGGGAAGGATATTTTTCTTGCTGAAATCGCGTATCATCTCCGCGATCTGCTGCTGCGTATCACTCCATTGAAAATCCATTTGGTTTGTCTTTTTGAAATACCGGACAAGTTTACGGTAAATTTGCGCATCCACCAATTGCGGCGCTTTAAGCGCCTAAGACGCCTCCGGCTGCCTCCGGATTGCCCAGAATGCCTTTACAGCGGTGGTTAGCGGGTATTTTGGTAAAAACGATATTTTATTTTTTCAACAGAAGCCGCCGCAATATTGTGTTTTTTTAAAGAAACCGCTGAAATATTTAGCCGGCTTTTAATGTGTTGATCCCGGCTGCGGGTGTTGGCGGAGTGCCGGTTTTGTCCGTTGCGCCCGGCGGCTCGCCAGTAAAAGGAATCTTTTTATCTTTTTACATTTATCGTTTATCTTGTGCCCATGTCAGAGAAGGTAAATGTACTCATTGTCGAAGACGAAGCCATTGTATCACTGGGATTGGAAGATACGTTGGTGTCGGAGAATTACCATGTAGCCGGTATTGCAGATTGTGGTAAGGAGGCTCTACGTATCGTGGAAACGGAAGTAGTCGACCTCATGTTACTGGATATCCACATCAAAGGGGATTGGGATGGCATAGAAACGGCACGCCGCCTGACTGCTGTTAAAGATATTCCGTTTATTTTTCTCACGGCATTTACTGACGATGAAACGGTGGAACGGGCCAAAAAAACTTCTCCCGCCGCTTATCTGGTAAAACCTTATCAACCCCGAAATCTATTGATTACCATTGATCTGGCATTGCATAATTTCGCCTTCCGTAAAGCCAATGCTCCTTCGAAAGTCATTCCTTTACACCCCGGGAAACAAAGTGTTGACGTACAAAAGGAAGCGTTGCTTTCCTTTAATGAAGCGGTTTTTATCAAGCAAAATTACAAGTTCCATAAAGTGCCTATGGATGAAATATATTTTATCGAGGCCGAAGGAAACTATACCCACATTATTACGAAGGACCTGAAATACGTCCTGCGGCTTTCTCTTAATGATGTATTGGATAAATTGAGAAGTCAGGGGTTCGTCCGTATCCATCGTTCTTATGCCATTAATATGAAGCACCTGGATACCTTTAGCGACATTTCCGTCTTCATCGGGGGCAGGGAATTGCCCTTAAGCCGCCATTATAAAGAAGATTTTTTGCGAAAATTTAATTTTCTATAAGCCTTTCAGCTATATGCTTCCGCGATGGTGGCTTTCCTCCCGTGGTAGTGTAAAGTTTTCAAGCAAATGGCAGGGCGTCGTTATACGCGCCAGGCTTTTTTCCTCCTCTGCCGTTCCTCCTTTTTGCCTGTTGCTTGCCCAGGCAATGGCCCGGGAGCCGATAGGCCGGCGTGCCGGGGAACAGAGGGGGATAATCCGTGTGTTTCAACAAAACCCCTCACATACAAGATCCTGCTACTCACATACAATATCCTGTCACTCACATACATTTTCCCCCCCGCCAGCGAACGACCGGCTAATTTTAGCTTTAATTAACTATCATTAAAACCTATTATCATGAGATACCTTCCTGCAAAAACCAGTGTTTCTTCCCGTGAGCGATTCCACTGGCAATTCGAACAGCTGCAAGAGCTGCGTAGCGAGCTGGCAGTCCACCAGCCTTTTGAAGGGGAAGCACTTGATCTTGACCTTTCTGCGTATTATGCGTTGCTTCGGGAAAACGAAAAATTAGGTAAGCAGCTTGCGCGGCTAACAGATAAAATCAGTCACATTAAATAAAAATATTTTTATGGTAAACGGTATACTTTTATTATTTACGAATGCGCAATTTTTCAATTGCACGCCCTCCGTCAAGCCGGCCTGAAATAAATATATACCCGTCTTTTCCGTTGATGCTGCTTTGCCCGGAAGACCGTTACCGACCAGACACCATAGTTCCACCCACAGCTTAAAAACCAGCCTCTATGCGGTAGTGAAACCCGTCTATCGCCTATGGCTTTATATATCCCTTTGTTAAATTATACGAAAATGAAAGAACTATACCTGTTGAAACGCGATGCCGTATGCATGAAGCCGCGCTTCATAAAGAAAAGACCCGGTTGTTGGCTGGGGTTTTATTTCATGCTTTTGCCCCTCCTTGCATTTAACTTCCACAGCAGCGCGGGGGACTTGCAAAGTCCCAGAATAAGCGGATCAGGCCTTGATGAATATGGCGTTTATATAGAATTTTTTTTACCGGTTAAAAACAATGACGGCACCAATCACCGCGTAACAACCGGTAGCTTATGGTACGGTCAAAATGCCGACGGCAGCGGGTATGATAAACAGATTGCCAGCTTTAGTGCATTTGATAACGATGACGATAACTTTCAGATATCCTATTTTATCCATTCGGGATATGTCAGGGTGAAAGGCAGAACAGAAGAGTTTACCGGCATGCAGATCCCCGGCGGAGCCGGGGTAGTCAGAGACGGGACTTCGGGAACGAATACCACGCTAATTTTGCGGTTATACCTGCCGCAGGATAAGCTCGCCGAAGTGTTGGGATTTCATTTGCACCTGTATGTGACGGCCACCGGTGCCGCAAAAGACCCGGGAAATAAAGATTACTATTTCTCTACGTCAACCTCCATCGATTTTATTCCTGACCCCGATTTCAGTTTTGCGCCGTCCGCGACACCGGGCCGCATGTCGGTGAAGTATGCCTACAACGCTCCCGACAATGTCATCGGGACCGCCGGCGATTATACCATCACCCACTGGATGGATAACAATGAATCAGCCAAAGTCACAGATAATACTAACCAGAACGCCACCGGATCGCTGGACGTGAACATGTCAAGTTTTGAGTCCTATCGCACTTTTTGGACGGAGGCCACCGGCAAAGGCGGCTACCTTACCTATAAAGACTGGTCCAACGTGTATGTCCCCGCCTATGTCTGGCCGTCTTCTTTTACAGCGGAATACGACAGCATGAACAACGTGACGGTTAAATGGCGGGTGAATACGAAGAGCCTGGGAACCGGCTATGTGGAGAATGATAACTTTGAAGTCCAGCGGTCAACCGATAAAACCTTTGGTACCAATGTGACCACCGTTACCAGCACCCAGGCGTACCAAGCTACCCAGGCCGATTACCAGGTCATTGACGATTTGAGCGACATCAAAGGCGGCGATACCATTTATTACCGCATACGCCGGACGAAAACAAAGAATGACTGGAACTGGGAGGAGGCAAAAACAACTGCAGTGGTGGTAGAGATGAACACTACACAACAAGCCGGTACGGCAGTACTAGAGACGGTAGACGGCGCGCCGGTGGGCGTTATTACCTGGACGCCTTTCCGGGGCGTCTGGACGCAGGGAACTACTTTCGAAATCAAGAAATCCAATAAAACAACCGGAGCGGTAGCTGCCACCTTTAGCCTTACCGAAGAAGAAGCCCGGTCCGGCCAATACAGGGATGAAAACATTACGTATTGCAATGAATTTACTTACAGCCTTGTAGTTAAACTGGGGAACGGCTATGACTCCCCGCCCGAGCAGCAGGTCTCCGGCCGGATCCTGGCGGTAAAAATAGGGGAAATCAAGAACCTGAGCGTCTCCAAAGGTTATTTCCCCGACCGGGTAGAACTGCACTGGAGTTCCGAAGGGGTTTTTGATAATTATATCGTCAAGCGTAAAGTATACGGATCCGCTGACGACTATGTGCAGATCGCCTCCGTTCCCGGGTCTTCCACCAGTTTTATCCGCACCGATGACAGTAAGGGTACGCCGGGCGTCTATTATCAATACATGGTGATAGGGGCCGTAAAATGCAACAATGAAATAAGGTATTCCAAGAACGCCTTGTACGGCATCGGGTTTCGGGCCCCTACAGGCAATATTTATGGCCGCGTCACCTATGAAAACGGGCAGGCGGTACAAAATGTGGCAGTCCGCCTGGAAAGCCAGGGGGACACCAAGCGGGGACAAAGCGTCTATTTGAATGGAAACGCCCTCAGCTTCCTCAAGATCGACCGGCTGCAGACCCGTTTTAGTGACAGTGCCCTCACCCTGGAAACCTGGATCAAACCCGACAACCTCAACGGCTCCCCTGAAAACCAGGTTATTTTCAGCCGGGAAAACCAATATGAATTGGGGTTCGATGCCAAAGGGCATATTTACTTCAGTTATAAAAACGACTCTGTCGCCGGTTCGTACCGCAATGCGCATAATTCCTTTGTCCACATCGCGGGAATTCACACCCGGGATTCGTTAAAGATTATGCTCGGTGATTCGGTTATTGGCCGCAAAGCCATTGCTTATGCTCCGGCGAACAATCCCGCTGAACAGGTATTTATCGGCGGCCGTGCGGACGGACGTAACTTTAAAGGGTACATAGATGAAATGCTCGTCTGGAATAAAGCATTGAGCGATTCAGCCATCGCCGTAGACCATACGAGGCTGCTGACGGGAGGGGAGCCCGGGCTCGTGGCATACTGGCGCTTTGATGAGACCATAGCGGACCAGTTTTACGATATTTCCCACAGGGGAGATCAGTACAACAGGAATGACGGCATTATGGATGCAAACCATGTCGTTCATAGCGATGTTATTCCCACTTTCAGTCAACTGTCGCTAAAAGCCTATACGGACAGTTCGGGTAATTACATGATCACCGGTGTCCCTTATACCGGTGTAAACGGTACCACCTATAAAATCGTTCCCCAATTAGGGACCCATCAATTTGACCCGGTCGCGGTCAACAGGCTTGTTTCGGCCAGCGCCTCCTCCTTTACCGTGGACTTTACCGACAAATCTTCCTTTCCTGTTTCCGGCTACGTTTTATACAACAACAGTACGGTGCCGGTAAAAGGCGTGCGGTTTAAGATTGATGGTAAATACGCGCAAAAGGGCAATGGAGAGATCATTGAATCGGATGCCACCGGAGCCTTCACGATTTCCGTACCCGTTGGCACACATGAAGTAAAAGCCGATAAAACCAACCATGTGTTTGTTAACGATGGAAAGATAACCGATCGGTATGGAAATGACCTGAACTACCAGAAGCCGTTGAGTGAGCGGATTCTATACGACAGCACTACCGTTCGTTTTATCGGCCGCGTAGCCGGCGGGGCCATACAGGAAGCTTATCCGCTTGGCCATTCGCTTTCCACCAATAACCTCGGAGAGCGGTTGTCCATCACGATGGAATTGACCTCCGGAGATAAATACGACATCAATCACGGCGGAGCCGACAGCATAGTCACCGTAGCGCATCTGCTTCCTTCCGGTCAGACGGACAGTTCAAAAATCCATCGTTCCTGGATTGAATTCAAGAAGCACGCCGTCATTATCCATCCTGATTCGGTTACCGGTGAATTTGCCGTAGACCTGATCCCGGAGGTGTTCAACGTGGTTTCCGTCAAAGCCACCGGCTATGATGATCTTATAGGTACGGATCCCGAACTCGTGAACCTGACCGACAAGTTCTATAAACAGCGGGCCGTTTATGCTTACAAAGATTCCACGGCCAAGAGCGGGGGTGGCTGGGACTATCACGACTATTCCGATACGGTATTCTATAACGCTTCCCGCAAGTTTATCGAAAGGGTTAATCCGGTCATAGAGGTGAAGCAGATTACCCGTTCAGGTAAAGCCCTGGCTTTTTTTGGCGACAGCAGCTATACGCTGACTACTTTCAGCGGGAATGCCCAAGAAATACCCGTCTATAGTGCTGCCGGTGGCTATTTATTTGGCTTTCCTGTATTCAGACAAAACAAAAAATATCAGTTCAGGATAAAATCATACGAGGTCTATCCTTTTTATGAAGCAGCGCATCTTACCACACCGGTTAAGGAAGACCATGTGCCCACACAGGGAGGACTGGCCATGGTGGATAATAAGCTGAGAAAGGGGGCCAACGCTACAGATACTTTTAGCCTGGACAGTAAAGGCAGCGGCGTCTATGAATTTACGACAGGCAGCCCGGAGGTCAGTGATGGCATCGGATTAAAAGGTTTTGCAGTGAATGTAAAAATCGGGAGTCAGGTGCGGCAATGGAACCAGGGCAATGCGCAGAAAGGGTATATTATGGGAGGAGAAAAAACAGGAAATGACTTTGTCACCGCGGGACCCAATAAGATCACTATCGTTCTAAGAGATCCGCCCGGATCGAACAGCTACGCCTACTTTGAAGAAGGGACGGTCATCACCTCCGTTCATGAATATGTGGGTACGGCAATACAATCCGGGAATGAGCAGATAGACGCCTTCTTGGGGAACAATGTGACGACTTTCGCAGGGGTGGGAGCGGGAACGATTACCTCGGTGGATGTAGAAAATACCCAAGGGCTCAGCATCAGTCACGAGGAGCGTTATACCGGCACCAATAAAACAACCGAGATCACCACGCTGATGACCCGCTTTGCCACCAGCGACCACCCGGATTATGTGGGTGCCGAGGGCGACCTGTTTATCGGCAACTCGACGAATATCACTTACGGCAGTTCGCTTAATTTAATGATCGTAAAAAATGACGAAGTAAAAGCAGGTTCCGACCTGGTGTTTTTCGACGGGCCGGCGCACGGGAAAGCCTATTCGATCGTCAAGCGGACCGGCATCAACATCAGCCCCCAGTATGGCACCCTGTTCGTTTATCCGCAAAAACACATCGAAGAGGTGCTTATCCCCAACATCATTAAGATCAGAAATACCCTTTTATTGCCCAGTACGACCAGTGCAGCCGTCGCACAACAACGTGCGGATAATTTGAAAGAAGAAATATATGTTTCCAAGCTGCCGGCGGAAGATCCCAATTACGGAGCTTCTAATAACGACATCGATGCATTCGGAACTGCTGCTTTCACCGCGCCATGGGACGACGGCCCCAGCTATAAAATATATTTCCCGGCCGCGGGCCTGGATTATGTCAACGACACCATTAACACGCTAAATCAATACGTACGTGACTGGAAAGCGGCGCTGGCCGACAATGAGGAAACCAAGATAAACCCCAACAGGAAAGTCAATAACTACTCGTTTACCGGAGGGAGCAATGTAGCGCACAGCTTCCAGAATCAGTACAGTAAAACCTATGATAAGAATTTCAATATTATCCTGGGGGGAAGCTTCGTGAAGACGTTTGCAAGCAGTTTTAACAAAACCGGGGTACGCGTGAGTATAAACGAAGGACTGGCGACGGAACAGGGGGGTAATTTCAGTGATGATTCTACCGGGACCAAAACCTGGGGTTTTGTGCTGGCAGAGGACGGGGCGGATTACCTGAGTGTCGATCTCTACAAGGCCAAAGACAGTTCTTTTGTGTTTAGAACCCAGGGAGGGGTAACCGGCTGTCCCTACGAGGGAGCCACTACCAGCAAGTATTACAGCCCGGGAACCACGATCGACCAGCCAACCGTAAAAGTGGAGGATCCCGTGATCACCGTGGACAAGCCGGTGGTATCGGACATCCCTTCCAACCGAAAGGCGTCTTATACCCTTCACCTGCACAACGCCTCGGAAGTAGAACGGGATGTGTATTTCAAGCTTAACGTAATCGATCAAAGCAATCCTTACGGGGCTAAAATATTCATGGATGGCGCCGAGATGGGTTCTGGCAGGGAGGTGTTGCTGAAATACGGGACGCCGTTGACCAAGACCATTACCCTGGAACGCGGCCCTGACTCCATGCGTTATGAAAACATTCAACTGGTCCTGCATTCCACTTGCGAATCAGACCTGGCCGACACCGTCAACCTGTCCGCTTTCTTTATCCCGTCTTGTTCGGATATCCACCTGAAGGCGCCCGTTGATCAGTGGTTACTCAATACGAAGTCACCGGTGGACAATAACGGAGAGCGGTACCTTCCTATCACCCTGGACCGGTTCAATGTCAATCACAGCTTATTTGATCACATTGCCCTGCAATACAAACCCGCTTCTGACGCCACCTGGATTACCGTAATGAATTTCTATGGGGACTCCGCTACGCTGAAAGCTGCGGACGGGCCAAAGCAGCTGATTACGGACAACGGGGAAATAACCTATAACCTGGTGATGGCCGACGGGGCTTTCAATGACCAGCCTTATGACATCCGTGCCGTAAGTTATTGTATGGATAACGGGCAAGTGATCTCCCAGACACCCTCCGAAATTGCCAGCGGACTTAAAGACACGTATACTCCCCGGTTGTTTGGCAGTCCGCAACCGGCCAACGGCATACTGGGAGTAGGGGACGAGATCCGGCTGAATTTCAACGAACCTGTCGCCGCAGGTTTACTTACCCATTTTAATTTCCACGTTACCGGGATCAGGAACGGTTCCAAAGGAGATCATGCCGTTTCCGTGGTGCTGGACGGGAAAAACGATTACCTGCAAACAGTCTTCGATAAAAACCTTACCGGCAAGAGTATCACTGTGGAAATGTGGGTCCTGCCCGACGGACCGAGGGCGCAAACCCTGTTCAGCCAGGGGAATAAAAACAACGCGATGGAGCTGGCCCTGACCGCAGACAACCACCTGCAGGTGACGGTCGGAAATACGACAGTAAACAGCGATAAGCCGCTTGCTTATAAGCCGGGAGAATGGGCGCACGTAGCTTTGCAGTATGATGCCCAGGCTTTGACGGTTTCCGCCTTTTATAATTTTACGGAGGTCATTCATGCGGTGCCGGTGGAGAAATATTCAGGGACAGGCCCCTTTGTATTTGGCCGTAGCATAGGCCGCGAAGGGCATTTCTTTGCGGGCAAGCTACATGAAGCGCGCATCTGGTCGACGGTACGCTCCGCAACCCAGTTGCAGGTTAACAGCCTGACGAGGCTGTCCGGTTCGGAAAACAACCTGCTCGCCTATTATCCCATGGAAGAAGGGAAAGGCCGGATTGCCAGAGACAAAGCGCATGGCAACCACGCACAACTTTTTGGCGGCTGGCGTACGCCGCCGGGTAAGGCGATGGCCTTTAAGGGCAACGGATACCTGAAGGTGAGCACCGCGTTATCGCCCGTTACCCCGGATATGGACTATACCATGGCGTTGTGGTTTAAGGGGGCGCCCGGCCAGACGGATGTGGCACTCGCCTCTAACGGCAAGGGGGACGGCTCCGATCCGGGGGGGTCCCGGAACCTGTTCTTCCTTGGTTTTGAGAATGGGATACTCACCTATGAAAACAATGGGTTTAAAATACAGTCGGAAGGGGACTACCTGGATGGCGATTGGCATCAGTTAACCTTAGCGGTCAATCGTGTTTCCGGCGTGGCACAACTGTATGTAGATGGCAACCTGAAGAAGGCTGTCGACGCCCAAAACCTGGGTGGGGTTGCCGCCGCCGCTATTTATCTGGGGGCCAGGCAGTGGTATGGTCCCGATGACGCCGTTACCCCGCTTTTTGACCGGCACTTTACCGGAAATATAGATGAATTCAGGCTTTGGAACACCTATTTAAACAGTACGCTTGTCGCCAGCAATAATAATGTGCGTTTAAAGGGAGATGAATTAGGGTTGCTGGCCTATTATCCCTTTGAAAAGTACTATGAATTTCAGAACAACAAAGAAATGGATTCTACCCTCACGGATCAAAAAATACAGGACGACCCCAATGTGAAGGAACCCTACGCCGTTGCCGTAAACGCTACGGTAACAAACGACATGGCTCCGGTAAAAGACCCGGGACCGGTGGAGAACCTGCAATTTGATTACGTAGTGAACAAAGACGCGCTGATCATCAACATCAGGGAGCCGCGGCAGGCTATCGCGAAAACAATTGTTACGCTGCAGGCAGAGAATATACGTGATGAAAATGGCAACGCCATCGTGTCACCCATCACCTGGACCGCTTATATTGATCAGAACCAGCTCAAGTGGAGTGACGGCGGGCTTAACTTGTCAAAAGACCTCTATGAACCGATGCAGTTTGAGGCGTATGTGATTAATAACGGGGGCAGTGTACAGCACTTCAGGCTGGATAACCTCCCCGGCTGGTTAACCGCATCGGCGACAAGCGGTACAGTGGATCCTCAGGGAAAACAACGCATCACCTTCACCGTCAATGAAGGGCTGAATGTAGGTACTTATAATGAGGTGATTTATATGATCAACGACAATGACGTATCGGAGGCGTTGCCATTTACCCTGAAAGTAAGAGGAAATACGCCCGACTGGCAAGTCAATCCCGCCGACTTCGCCTACAGCATGACCGTCTATGGCAAGCTGCAGGTAAACAACCTCTTCTCTGATAATCCCGAAGATATGCTGGCCGCATTCGTCGACGGGAAATGTGTGGGCGTAGCCTATAACTCCTACATCAAAGAAAGTGATTTTTGGTATGTGTTCTTAACGATTTACAGCGACTCCCTGCAGATGGATAACCTGCGCTTCCGCATATGGAATGCGGATAATGGTAAGATATATACGGGCATACCCTCGTCCCCTATTGCTTTTCAAAACGACGGGGTGGCGGGATCGCCGCGTACGCCGGTCCTCTTTGAGGGAAAGGAGCTCATGATAGAAAACCTTCCGCTGGAGAAAGGCTGGAACTGGCTTTCTTTCAACCTGTATAATGAGCACCTGGCTGATGTAAACGTCACGCTGGCCAAGGGGAGCTGGAGTCCGGGCGACATCATTAAGCAAGACAGGGATGGGTTTGATCAGTATTCCGCTACGGCTGGCTGGTTGGGCACTTTATCCGGGCTTAATAACCTTTCCCTGTTTAAACTCAAGACGGCCATCCCACAGACGCTGAGTATTGAAGGGATACCCCTGGATATTAAAAACACACCGATCCCGGTAAAAGGAGGACAGTGGAATTATATTAGCTACCTCCCGTTGGACAATATGCCGGTTGCCGATGCGCTGGCAGGATACCAGGCCGCCAACGGCGACCAGATCAAATCCCAAACCGGCTTTGCCATGTACGATAGCCGGCTTGGCTGGGTGGGCAACTTAAGCTTCCTGGAGCCGGGTAAAGGGTACATGCTGTATCGTACGGCGGGACCGGATACCGCTTTCACCTATCCGTCGATTTCGGGCACCTTGCGGTTAAGCGCAGACCCCTTGCGTGCCGCCCGGCTGAATCCCTACGTGTTGCCGGCAGCAAAGAACTTCTACTTTGCCGACAATATGACGGTGGTGGCTGAGGTTAGTCCCGACTTTCATCTTGAGCCCGGAGATGTCGTACAGGCATTTGCAGGCACCGAGCTGCGGGCTAAAGCCAGGGCGCTGGCTAATCCCCTTACCGGCAGGCAGGCGCTGTTCTTTACGATCCCGGGCAAAGAAGCTCAATTGCTGCGCTTTAAGGTAGAAAGAAATGGAGAAACCGTTGCCGAAACCGATGCGGTGATGAGCTATCGTTCCGGCAACAGAATAGGTGCGCTGGCCAAGCCTTTCATGCTGTATTTCGGAAAAACGCAACTGCGGGCCAGTATCGCGCCCAACCCGTTCCATGACCAGTTGACCGTACAGCTTCATTTGTTGCCTGGCCGGCATAAGGTGCAAATGCTGATCTATGATATGCAGGGACGGCTTGTCTTTAAACAGTCGCCTGAAAAGGCAACCGGAAAAAGGCATCTCCTGCATTGGGATGGCCGCAATAGTTTTGGTGGCGATTGTGATCCCGGCGTCTATCTCTTGCACATCCAGGTGGGCGGGAAACAACTGATTTATAAAGTCATCAAATATTAATGAACAAAAAAAGCGAATCATGAAACGATATCTTTTAAGTGTATGTGGATTGTTGTTGTTCGTCTGCCTGTTCGGCTGCAAGAAGAAAGCGCATCCCTTACCCAGCGTTCCGGCGCCTTCCTGGACCGTAACCCAGATGGCCCAATATACGGTAACAATGACCGCGGTGGTACAGGTCCCTGAAGCTTTGCTGTCTCATATTCAAAAGGAAGATGAACTGGCCGTGTTCATAGACGGGGAATGCAGAGGCACGGGGACCTTGGTTCAGCAGGGGGACGTGTCGGCGTTTTTTGTCCTGATTCATGGGACGGCTGCGGAAAAAGGCACGATGGCATTCAAGTATTATTCCTCCTTAAAGTCGCACTTGTATTCGACAGACGCGTTTCTGCCATTTGTTGCGGATGGAAACTATGGGACGGCGGACGTGCCTATGGTGCTGGACCTGGAACCCGTAAAATAACCCTTCACCAGACCTGCCGGGCTCTGCTTTTAGGGCTCTGGTGGGTCAATCTCAGGCCAAAGGGAAATTATTAAGCCTTTATCCGGTCGTTCCTAATGGTTCGTTTTCCAGCTTGTCAAACAGGTGCGCGGCAAAATTTAACAGGGTGTCTTTTTTATGCAGGAGGTCGGCAAGGCTGGGATAGACCTGGTAATCCGGCAGCAGATGCGCCTTCTTATTTTCCTTATATCCGGGAAGGAGAAAATTGGCGGTAGGATAATATAACGTACAGCCCGTGTGGGGTAACACCAACCGCCGCACCTCCCCGGTGATATACAGTGATTCCGCGCTGCATTGCCCGACGATTACACCCATGTGGTAATGATGAAAAGCGACAGCCAGCATATGGGCGCTGGAGTAGGTCATCGCGTTGGTCAGTAGTATGGTTTGACCGCTGAACTTACAGTCGACTTGTTTGGGCTTGTACCAGGAATGCTGCAGGTTCCGGACTCGTTTTCCATTTTGAAAATAGTCAGCTCCAATAGCTGTTTTTAGCGAGTCGTCGGTGATGTAATCGAAGATATCTTTTGCAAGCACAGAACTGCCTCCCCCGTTGTTGCGAATATCAATGATCAGGTTTTGAATGCTGTCCCGCTTGATCGTTTGGAAGGTCTCTTTCAGAAAAAGCGCCAAGCTATCCCGGCGGGATGCCTTATCCCATATTAAAGTGGTGATGTTGATGTATCCTATCGTTTCGGTGTACCCGGAAAGTATTTTAAATGAATAGCATTTTCGGTCTTTAGGATAACTACTCCCAAAGACTACTGCTTCGGGTACGCCCCGAACGGTTATCCTTCTTTTGTCGCGGAACTGAAGGGAGAAATGTCCTTGATATCCCCAGAGTATAAACAACCACCGGTAAAAAGCAGGACTATAGTAGCCTTCAAAAAATTTTTCTTCACCGGGATTTTCCGCCGGGCAGGACCGGAGCCTTTCAATCATATTTTTTACCGGTTGGCCGTTGATCGTGATAATTTCCTCGCCCGGCATTGCCGTGCTGTCTGCACTGCAGTTTTCTATAACGAACAATTGGTCGCCGAGAATCTGCACTTTAAAAGGGAAAAATAACAAGGAATCCGCTTCGGATTGCTGTAATACGGCATCACTGGGTTTGATACTAAAGTGCGCATCGTTTAAAGTGCGGATAAGCGGGTATACGGTCCTGTAGAACTGAATGGAAGTCATGGAGTCTTCCAGCTGTGCATAAATTTCACTTTTCAGGGCATCGTACCGAGCCTTTGGGCAGGAGTAATAGGGATTAGGAACCTCTTTTTCAATATGGCTGGTGATGACGTAAAAATCCTCTTGTAACTGTTTGGGCGATAGCTTTCCATTGTCATCCCGAGAGCGGCAGGAACTGGAAAGGAAGAACAAGAAAATCGGCAAAACGAATAAAAAGGCATGACGCCCGTCTGCTGCATACATAAAGACTGCTTCATTAATGGATATTTATCTGTCGGTCAAAGGGTTACACACCCCGGATGCGGGGCCAGCCGGAACTTTTAAAGCGCCCCGCTGCTGCTTAAATGGCTCAGGAGCGTTTCAGCAGGTACTTGCTGCTGTTCTCCTGTCCGCATGTTTTTTAGGCTTACCTGCCCCGCCCGCCGCTCATTTTCTCCGATAATAGCCACGTAGGGGATCCCCCGCTTATTTGCATATTTCATTTGTTTGTCGAACTTGACGGCATCGGGGTAAACTTCCGTCGCTACGCCGTTTTCGCGCAGCTGTGCCATGAGCTGGAATATTTGCGGCAGGCTTTCCCGGTCCATTTGTAAAAACAAAACCCGGGTGGATTGCGCCGTCATTTCGGGGAACAACCGCAGCTCCTCCAATACGTCGTAAATACGGTCCACGCCAAAGGAAATCCCGACGCCGGACAATCCGGCCATTCCGAAAAGACCGGTCAAATCATCATACCGGCCCCCCCCGCCGATGCTGCCTATCTTTACGGCCGCGGGCGCTTTGGCTTCCAGGATGGTACCGGTATAGTAATTGAGCCCCCGGGCAAGCGTAGGGTTAAGTACCGGCGCCTCCTGAAAGGTGTAATAATCGTGTTGTAGAACCGCCTGTAATTCGTCCATCCCTTGTCGCGCCACGGGAGAGCCTTCCAACAAGGAGCGAAGCTGGCTCAGCTTTTCCTCATTGGACCCGCTCACCGACAGATACTTATGGATAAAAACGATGTCATCACTGCTGAGTCCGCGCTGCAGCAGCTCTTTTTCTACCCCTTCCGGGCCGATCTTGTCCAGTTTATCTATGGCAACGGTAATATCGGTCAGCTGATCCGGCTTACCCAGGCCTTCGGCCAGGCCTGCCAGTAACTTTCGGTTGTTTACATGCAACGCGTACCCGCTCATGGAGAGCTGATGAAAAACGGTATCGTAGATCGCCAGCAGTTCCATTTCATTGAGCAGGGATTCGCTGCCTACCACATCGGCATCGCACTGAAAGAATTCCCGGTAACGTCCTTTTTGGGGCCGGTCGGCGCGCCACACAGGCTGGATCTGGTATCTTTTGAAAGGAAAAGCGATCTCATTGCGGTGCATCACCACATACCGGGCGAAAGGAATGGTCAGGTCGTAGCGCAGCGCCTTTTCGCTGACAGCCGCCGCGAGGCTTTTAGTGTCCCTTGCGCGGGAAGCTTTGGTGTAAATGTCGCCATTGTTCAAGACGCGGAACATGAGTTTGTCTCCTTCCTCCCCGTATTTCCCGGTGAGCGTGGAGAGGTTCTCCATCGCGGGGGTTTCCAGCGGCTGGAAACCGTATTTTTCAAAAACCGTACGAATCGTACGTAAAATATAGTCTCTTTTTCTTACTACCTCAGGACCAAAGTCACGCGTTCCTTTGGGAATAGAAGGCTTTATCATGCTGCACAATATTAATTTAGACGGTCATTATCTGCTTTTCTTTCGTGCTGCAGTAGTTGTCAAT
>CAYRJM010000016.1:0-45202 GCA_964424665.1 uncultured Chitinophagaceae bacterium | reverse complement strand
GCAATGACCACCAAATTATTGGAAAGCAATGTATAGGATAGGCCAGAATGTTTCATCAGATAATCCAGTACGTCTTTCAACGGCTTTTCCTTAAACTGCGCATCCACTTTGTCCGCTCCTGCAATTTCATTGACATTATAGAGAAACCGGTAATCGGTCTCTTTTTCAATTTTAGACAATACCCTGCTGAATTTCGCGCTTTTCATGTTCAGGGTCACTTTCGCGTCTTGTGAGAAAGCGTTACCATAACCCTGTACTACACAGAGGGTTAAAAAGATCAGTGTAAACTTCATACATAGCAGGATTTTAAATATGCGTCTCCGGGAAGCGGAAGACCGGCCCGCTATAGCCGGAGCAAAGTTGCTAACCCGGGCAGGCAGACGCAGACATAAAGAATTTTTCATACTTTTGCGATTTTAAGATGATTGAATGGCCTTACCTTTAGTATAATTGGGATAAGTAAGGCTTTTCGTTCCTTTTTGGAGATCATTTTGAGCGGGCGTGTGGGGACATGCCCGCTTTGTTGTTTTTTGTTAGTGTCTTTTCATCGGTTACTTTTTAATGGTTTTTACTTTATGTTGATTGTTAGTGTCCAGTATATACACATCGCGTCCTTCAATTCTATAAGAAAAAGGGTGTGATGGTGAGGTTAATTGAAGGGCGTGCAATGCCTCCGGCAACGTTTCTGTTGTAAAGATCCCGGTAAACTGATAGCGCTTCAATGTCTCCATTTCAAAGTGAAATTGCACGCCATATCTATGGCTCAATTGCAGTGCCAGCTCCTCAAAATTCTCATTACGAAAAGCCAGTTTACCATCCATCCAGGCCGTTTCCAGGATCTCGTCATTTTCCAAAAGAGGATCTTGCCTAACCTGCGAAACCTGAATCATTGGCTTTAAGGAACGGACTTCCGGCAACCTTTGCCCTGCTTTGGAAGATGTGTTTTCATTTTTAACCTCATTAGGTTTATTATTAACAATAGTAAATTTCTCTTTAGGTTGCAGGTGAAAAGTCTTTTCAGGTTGCGCAGTCAGGCTAACCTGAATAGCCCCGCTGATTAAAGTAGTCGATGTAGTAGTAGAACGGGGATAGGCGCGTACATTAAAGGAGGTTCCCAATACTTCAATATTCAGTGCCTTAGTATGAATAATAAAGGGACGTCCGGCATCCTTTTGCACATCAAAAAAAGCCTCGCCTTCTAATGTAACTATTCTTTTATCAGATTGTTTAAAATTTGAGGCACAAATTAATTTACTATCGGCGTTGAGCCAGACTTTGGTTTGGTCCGGAAGAACGAGTTCCTTGCTTTCTCCCGAGCCGGTCTCATAGGCCAGCTGCGGGTTCTCCATGTTACTCCATAAGCGGATACCCAGGCCGGTAATCACCAGAAACGTCACGACAGCGGCAGCGGTCCACCAGATCCTTCGTACCCGGTCGCCCGAACCTTTTCCGACAGGCAAATCGGTCGGTTGCCCGGACAGCTTCTTGAGCTTTTCCCACTCCTTTACCTTACTGCGATAGGTAGGTCTTACAGCCAGCGATTCGATTAAATGAACCGCCTGGTCGACATTTGTCTGCTGATCCGGGTGTTCGC
This sequence comes from uncultured Chitinophagaceae bacterium, assembly GCA_964424665.1. Taxonomy (GTDB): domain Bacteria; phylum Bacteroidota; class Bacteroidia; order Chitinophagales; family Chitinophagaceae; genus FW021-bin31. The sequence goes on along the minus strand of CAYRJM010000016.1, from coordinate 43,608 downwards.
TGATCCAGTTTTCCCAAAACTGCACATCTTTTTCATTTTGATGAGAACAGTACCGAATAAAAGATTCATCAGCGACAAAATCTTCCGGTGTATTGTATGCTTTGGTCATGAATTCTCCATTCTACACTTATAAAGTGTGCCGATCGAGTCATTTTTACCAAAGAAATTTTATTTTTTTTAATAATAAGGATGTCCCTCACTATATGGACGGCGATTTTCACAGGGAGAAAAAGCATGCAAAGTGATCATGATGATCGCAGCATTTTCTTACCGGAAAGCGTCAGAAAATGTCAGTCTTCCGGAGAAAACTTCCTGTGGGGGAATAGGACAAGGGGCATGCCCACCTAACTACGCGGGGCATCGGCAGAATTTCAGGGAATTTGATACTGTGGATCGCCAGCCATTGGTCGTCAGGACCGTGATAATATCGGCTGAGCTGCCCTTCTCAAAATCGCGGGCGCTATATCTCAGGCCTTTTCTGAGGTTAGAAAATGGTCAATTGCTTTTTTCACACTACCGTATTCTAACAACAATTGCCTGGCTTTTTCAGGGTCGGTTATGCCGGATTCTTCCATAACCATTTTCGCTCCCCGCTCGACCAGTTTTTCATTGCTCAATTGCATATGGACCATTCTGTTATCTTCCACCCGGCCTAACTGGATCATGACGGAGGTAGAGATCATATTTAAGATAAGTTTCTGAGCTGTGCCGCTTTTCATGCGGGTGCTTCCGGTAATGAATTCAGGACCTACCACGACTTCCACGGGAAAATCTGACTCTTCAGTCACGGGTGCACCAGGGTTACAAGTGATCGACCCGGTAACAATCCCTTCCTCCCTGCACTTCCGTAGCGCGCCGATGACATAGGGCGTAGTACCACTGGCAGCAATACCAATGACCACATCTTTGGTACTCACTTCATATTGTTGCAAATCAATCCATCCCTGTTCCATACTGTCTTCTGCAAACTCCACGGCCTTACGGATGGCTGAATCTCCTCCAGAGATCAAAGCGATGACCAGATCATAAGGTACGCCAAAAGTCGGAGGGCATTCGGAAGCGTCTACCACCCCCAACCGGCCACTGGTACCGGAGCCTATATAAAATAAACGGCCCCCGGCCAGCATTTTATCCACAACAGCACCGACCAGGGCTTCAATTTGCGGAATGGCCTTGGCAACGGCATCCGGCACGGTACGATCGGCTTCATTGATCTTTACCAGCAGTTCATGAATACTCATTTTGTCGAGGTGACGGTAGGGAGAGGGTTCTTCGGTTACTTTTTTAAACATTTGCAACAGGTATGATCGGTTGTAAATAAGGCACAAAGTTAAAAAAGGTTTCTGAATCGGGGTCGTTAAATATATTTTATTCCTGATGATATTGGATGAGCCCTTCCAAAGGCCTGCTTAAAATCCGGCCCAGATGCAGACCATAGTGAACCACCAGACGGCTAACAACGTCCTGAAAGGCATCCGCTACCCCACCCACAAAATGCACCGGTAGTCGCTGACTCTGCTCATAGGTTCTCACATGGACCAGCAAAAAGTCCCTTATCCCCTGTTCAATAATCGCTTCTGCACCATCGTTTCCACGGTTTTCCCCCAAAAATCGGGCAAAAGATGCCAAATAGCGATTGGGGAACGGTTCCTGATAAACTTTTTGAAGGATTTCGGCTTTGGACAGGTGGTACTTATCATCAAAAGCCGCCATGAGCTCCTGATCGAGGGTTCTGTATAAATATCGCTGCACCAGCATCTTGCCCAAATAGGCACCACTGCCTTCATCACCAAGAATAAAGCCCAGGCCGGGGCTGCTTTTTTGGATCTTTTGCCCGTCATAATAGCAAGCACCGGAGCCCGTACCCAAAATGCACGCCAGCCCTTCCTGATGCAGGCAGAGCGCGCGAGCAGCCCCGGTAAGATCGTGATTTACGGTCACTGCTGACCCAGCGAAAACGTCCTTCAAAATATCCTCCATCAACTGCGCCTTTTCCCGTACACCGAGCCCGGTACCATAAAAAAACACTTGCCCAACCTCGGCCGCCGGGCATTCCAGCTGCGGGAGCAGCTCATCCTCCAATACAGCCACGATCTCGTCCTTCTTTAAAAAATACGGGCTGATACCCTGGGTTCTTACACGCTTTTGGCGGCTTCCTTGCAAAAGACACCAGGACGTTTTGGTAGAACCACTATCCGCAATCAACATCGCTTTATCCATTCTTGAAAGATTTCTTTCCGTTAAAAAAAACAGAGCAAAGGATTTATATTACTTTTGCGCTGCCTTTGAAAGCAAAAATAGCCTTTAAAGCATTAAAAAAGATATTTAATTCCTGTTAATCTGAGTATTAATGAACGATTCCGGTAAAAGATTAAAAGTTTTTATTCCGCTGTTTTTCTCCCTCGTGCTGATATTGGGTATCTTTCTCGGTTTCAAACTGCGGGATGAGGAAGGCTACCAAACCGCCTATTTTACCTCGGATAAAGACAATCTGCTGCACCAGATATTTAAGCTTATTGACCTGAAATATGTAGATTCCATTCAAACGGATCAACTAAAGTCGAATGCCATTAACGGGATATTGCACCATCTGGATCCACATTCCGTATACATTCCGCCACGAGAACTTACCGGCGTAAAGGAAGAAATGCAAGGCAGTTTTCATGGCATCGGCATCGCCTATTTTATTATCGATGACACCATCAACGTAACCCGGGTACTCCCCGGTGGACCCGCTGAAAAAGCCGGCATTGCCATTGGCGATCAAATCATCAAAACGGGAGATTCCGTGGTGGCCGGTGTCCATATTACCCCAGAGCGCATAAAAAGCCTGTTACGCGGGCCGGTACGCTCAAAAGTCCAATTGACCGTGCTCAGGACCGACAGCCTATTAAAACTGGAATTAAAAAGGGGGATTATCCCTTTAAAAAGCATTGATGCGGCTTATATGATCAAACCTGGGGTCGCTTATGTGCGTATCAACCGTTTTTCTGCGCACACCTACAGCGAATTCATGGATGCGATAGTCCAACTGAAGCAGGAACAACCCATCAAAAGATTTATTTTAGACCTGCGTAATAATCCGGGCGGCTACCTTGAATCAGCGGTAAATATCGCCGATGAATTTCTTAGTGACAACAAGATAGTGGTCACCGCCAATGGCCGGAACTATCCCAAAAAAGAATTTACGTGTGGAAAAGCAGGGGAATTTGAAGACATCCCGCTCGCGATACTGGTAAACGGCTACTCGGCTTCTGCCAGTGAAATTCTCGCTGGCGCTATTCAGGATTGGGACAGAGGCTACATTATAGGCAGGCAAACCTATGGAAAAGGGCTGGTGCAAGAGCAATACCGCCTGACCAACGGAGCCGCGCTCCGCCTTACGGTTGCCCGTTATTACCTGCCTTCCGGCAGACTGATACAACGCCCCTACAAACACAGGATGAACGCTTATGAACACGATCTGTTCGAGCGGTTCGAGCACGGAGAGCTGCTGTATAAAGACAGCATCCAATTTAATGACACCACTGTTTACTACACCAAGATAGAACACCGGAAGGTACACGCCGGAGATGGGATTATGCCGGATGTGTTCGTTCCTATAGACACTACCCGGCTTTCGAGCGACTTGATCGCTTTATACAACCAACACTTGCTCTTCCGTTTCGCTTATCATTATCACAACCAACATCCTGAGCTGTTCAGCGGCTTAAAAAACGCAACGGATTTACAAAAGGCCCATGTACTTCCCGACTCGATCTTAAGGGCGATAAAGAAATTTGCCCCCCAATCGACGAAAAACATAGATCAAATAAATGCCAGCGAGAAAGGATTGGTCAAATTGCAAATCAAGGCTTTTATCGCGCGTGAACTTTGGCAGGAAAAGGGTTATTACATCCTGATCAACCAGGAGGATAAAGCCATTGAAAAGGCTCTGGAGGTTTTAAAAGAAGAACCGGATCTAAAGGCGCTGTCGAAACACCCCCCTAAAAACACTTGAGTAATTGTCATGGTTCGTAACAACAGGGAAGTCAATTTAAAAAAGTTTTGCTAACCATTTCTCTCCCTGAACTATTTTATTATACCTATCACTTTTACCCTGATTTCCATGGGGGCTTATCCTCCCCTTGCGGGTTTGCACCAGCCATTTTCTCAGAACCAAGGAACTAAAAATTCCTTGTCTTAGATAAGACAAAAATTCGTTCCACCCGCACGGCATTTTCCGGGTCGCAGGATTTTCAGTCCCGATTCCTTATACCTGGATCAGATCCTGTATCTCGTCCAAAACTTTAGATACCGGCAGCCCCACTACGTTGAAATAATCTCCTTCGATACTGGCAATCCCAGTCAGTCCGATCCACTCTTGAATAGCGTAGCCGCCGGCCTTATCCATCGGCTTGTAGTGATCGACATAATGATTTATCTGCTGATCGGAAAGTTTTTTGAAATGTACTTTCGTACAGACCGAAAACTTTCTTTGTGCAGTACCCCACTGAAGACAAATTCCGGTGACCACAGCATGTGATCTGCCCGATAAACCGGTCAGCATTTTTACGGCTTCATCCCGATCACCCGGTTTTCCAAGTATTTTACCTTCCAAGATAACGACAGTATCTGCAGCGAGAATTAACTCCTTCCGCGTTCCTTGCTTTCGGGCAGCATCTGCTTTCCGGGCAGCCAGAAAAACAGGTACTTCTGCTGGGGACAGGCTCTTGGGAAAACTCTCGTTGACATCAGTTTTCCTGACGACAAACGGTACTTCGGCCTGCTCCAGCAGTTGCTTTCGCCTCGGCGAACCGGAAGCTAAAACAAGAGTTATATCCGCAAACATTCTTTTCAATTTAAAAAAAATAACATACTTAAAATCCCCGCCAGCATTACTCCCTTGATCATACTGCTTATTTTATGATAGGCATCCGGCTTAACCGCCTTTTTCAGTTTACCACACACCCGGACCAACGGTACCTGTACCGCCAGCAAAAGGTAAGCAGCGCTGAAATACCAGTGAAGCATGATCATATGATATTGAACAAACAAGATCAACGCGATCAGTAATCCGGTAAAAACAAAGGTAATGTCCTTGGCCGCATTTATTCCATAAACAATGGGCAGTGTGCGACATCCCAACTTATCATCGCCCTCTACATCTTCAAGATCCTTAACCAGTTCCCTGATCATAGATATGAGAAATGCAAAGGCGCCATATAACAAAATAATACGCAAAAGCCGATATACGGCCGGCGCGTTGAGAAAGGTAATCTCGCGGTATAATTGGGGTTCATAAAATCCTACGATCAGCACAGCAAGGGCTGTCAATAACGAAATTACTATATTCCCGATAATCAGCTGCCTCTTATAGGCCGTGGAATAAAACCACAACAAACCGGAACAACAGAGCTGGGTAAACCCAACCAAGGGATAGCCGATCTTCCAGGCGATCAAAAATCCAATTGCTACGCCCAGCACATTCAGGATGGAATGCCAGGCTATCGCCCAGCGTCGGCTTATCAAACGGTCAATAATAACCCGCTCCGGCTTATTTACAAGATCAATATTAATGTCAAAATAGTCATTGATGATATTGCCTGCAGCGGCTATCATCACCGTTGACAACGAAAGCAGAAAAAACCACCCGGGACCTAAAGTCGGCTGGAGACCATACTCCTGAAATATGGGAACGACAACTCCGTATTGCACCAAGTATTGGGTCATAAAAATGAAGATCAGGTTGGGATAGCGTACCAATCTGAAATATGCACCCACCAGTTTAGGCCCCGACAATTGCTTTTTAGCTATTTTTGTTGCTGTCATGTGTGGTATTCAAAAAAAATTTCAGTCGCACCAAAACCGTATCTGAAATCATATTGGTTTACAAAATGTTTTACTTCGGGTGTTTGCTTCAACACAGCATGAACCTCTTTTTTCAACACCCCTTTCCCGATACCGTGAATAACTACCATGGAATATTGCCGGTGAGCTATCGCCTTAATAAGTGCGTGCTGTAAAGTTGAAATTTGCAATAACAACATGTCCGTGGGGCTCATGCCCCTGTAATCATCTGTTAATTTTTCAATATGCAGGTCAACTTCATAGGGAAGCTCGGGGTCCGCCGAAGTAGTACCCGGCTTATAAAAGGAAACCGATGGGGCTACTTCCGGCAAATCCCAGTCCACACTATGTTCACTTTTAAGCGGGTATTTTTCAAATAAAGTATAGCTGAACATGGCTTGCTGGCCACGATTTAATTCGGCGATCTTCTTAATGACCTGCCGCGGCTTCAGCTTCAGTACAAGGGTATGGGACGACAGCATGTCCGTTGCCGCCTCTTCCGGGACAAAAACAAATTCGAAGCGCGGGCGATCATTTAAAGAATCAAAGGGAAAGTCCTTCAGATATAACTGACCAAAGGATGTCACCTGACTTTTAACTTCAAAATTCAGCGCCTCTCTTAAATATTCTTTACAGTGAAAGGTATAGGAATATTCTGTTTCATTAATAAGATAAAGCTTCAGGTAATTGACGTTCAGGTCCTCCATCTGATCATAAACAGGCAAAAGCGATAAAAACATACCCGACGCCTTCCTTTTACGATCTTCCTTTTTTTCCGTAGGGATAGCGGTACCGTCCACCTTCTTTTTCACCTGCTGTCCGGCCTTTCGCATTTCCACAAACCTTTCAAAATAGGGAAAATCCAGCTGGTCTTCAAATACCGGAAAATCCATCCCATCCACTTCTACTTTCACCAGCCCCTCTCCCAGTATTTCCACCACAACCCCTTCTTCTCCCGAATGCAACAATCGAACCGTATCTCCTACTTCGAATTTCATACAGCAAATTTACAAAACTCGCTGCAACAGGCTATAGGAAAAAAGACGGATGAATGGATAACCACATGACGAAAAAGGAAATCAGCGACAGGAAAAGCGTCCAGGCGATCAGTTGTACTCGTTTGTCGTTTCTCGTTTTCACGGTATGTCTCATAACTTTTTTACAAATATAAAACATCCCGGAGCCCTGTATGAAGCCCTTATCGGTAAAAGAAACCCACGGATCGGCTAAACGTCAAATGTCCGGGTTGGTGAAACCATTTGCAAAAGACAGATGGGCTTCGGACTTCAACGCCTCGCGCTTCTTTTCAGAAGTCTTAATTTAGGCGCTGCCCGTGTTATCGGAGATCTCCGCCCCGATTATTTGTCGTTCTTCTTCAAGGATATTTTTACTTGCATTTAGGCCCCTGTCCCAACACGGGCCGTTCGGGTAAGTCCATTGTCTTTCCGAAAGATTGAAGTCCTGATGGATATATCCACATCCGTTACAGGTTTGTGAAGATGGGTAAGAAGCGATTGATTTTAACTATTCGCCTGTCAATCCAAGTTGCATTATAATCAAGTAGCCTAACAAATATACCCCCGCTTAGCTTTGCTATAGCTTTGCAAGTTTATGGTTGACCATCATTCCTTTCACATTCAAGTCTTCCAAGCATATTATATCGTACTCATTGGTTATCTGTGCAGTTTACGCATGCGGCTGTGCTTGTAACCGTAGCTAAAATAGATAATGAGGCCGATTACGAGCCAAATCAAAAAACGCATCCAATTCGTATAGCCTAATTCCGTCATTAAATACAAACTACTGCTGAGGCCGATTACGGGAATCAGAGACAACTTTTTGATAAAGGTGACAATGGTAATGGCGATCGCTACAAACAAAAACAAAAAAAACGGCAGTTTGTCTTTATATGTATGCCAGTCGCCTGTATAATGAAACAGATCTATAATCTGCTGATGAAAAAAGACAACACCGATGATAAACAACACGGGCACGATATATCGCCCATTGATATAGGGAATCCTGAATCGCTTCCGACCCTTCAGGTCTTCGGGCGATTCTTTTGGTAAAAGCAATACTCCACCGCATACCAGTACAAAAGCAAACAAGGTTCCGATGCTTGTCAGATCGGTTACTTCGGTCAGATTCATGAACAATGCCGGGATAGCCACTACCAGTGCGGTAACAATTGTAGCAACATGCGGTGTCTTAAACCTGGGATGTATCTTTGAAAATGCCGGTGGCAGCAGTCCGTCCCTACTCATGCTCATCCAGATGCGTGGTTGCCCCATCTGAAATACCAGCATGACACTCGCCGTGGCAATCACAGCCCCAATAGAGATGATGTAGCTGATTTTAGGTAGCCCTATCTTTTGAAATACAAAAGCCAGGGGATCCTTTACGGCCAGTTCCGTATAGCTTACCATACCGGTTAACACAAGCGCGATGAGAATGTATAAAACCGTACAGATGATCAACGAATAAATCATCCCTTTCGGCAGATCGCGTTGTGGATTTTTACATTCTTCCGCAGTGGTAGAGATGGCATCAAAGCCGATGTAGGCGAAAAATACGGCGGAGACCCCTTTCAGTACGCCACTGAATCCATTCGGCAAAAATGGACTCCAGTTTTCCGGAGTAACAAAAAAGAAACCCATGACAATCACTGCTACGACAATCAGTATTTTAAGCCCGACCATTGCGTTAGTCGCTCTTTTAGTTTCTCTGATCCCCACGTAAACCAGATAAGAAATAATAAACACGATGGCCAGAGCCGGTAAGTCCGCAATGATCTTCACGTTACCGATAACCGGCGCATTGGACCAGGCGTAAAAAGCCGATTGAATGCCAGGATCAAGCGTATGCAAGGCGGCTCCCGTGTTCATTGCTTCCTGGGCAGCAGTAAATCCCCGCCAGGCAGACACATAGTCCGTGGAAAAATAATAGGGTACATGAAGCCCAAAACCAGCCAGCAGATTAGAAAAGTACCCACTCCATGAAATAGCCACTGCTATATTCCCAATGGCGTATTCCATGATCAGATCCCAGCCGATGATCCAAGCGATCAGTTCACCAAAAGAAGCGTACGAATAAGTGTATGCACTTCCTGAAACCGGAATCCTGGAAGCAAATTCGGCGTAACATAAGGCTGAAAAGCCACAGGTCACCGCGGTGATCACAAAAAGGATGGAAACCCCGGGCCCACCATAAAAAGCAGCCTGGCCGATAGTGGAAAAAATCCCAGCACCAACAAGCGCTGCGATCCCCATGGCCGTCAAGTCTTTTACACCGAGTTCACGGCTTAGTTTTCCCATGCCACCCTCTGCGTCACCATATCCTGATTCGGCATCTTTCAAGATAAGGTGGAGCGGCTTTTTCCTAAAGTATTTGTTTTTCATCTGTATTTGTAGGTGAAATTAGATTTCAGCTTTCACGGTTTAATAGCATATCTACCAGTTCCTCCAGCCCTTGTTTTCTGGCGGATAAAACGTTGATCTGTTCCAGCTCTTTCCTCGCCTGAAGAACATATCCTTCTTTTTGTTCCTTCGCCCATTGGTCAATGTGGCAATCCCTATAGATCCGGAGCATTTCACTGATTTTCTTTTCCGGCTGATCACAGTCGAGCAACGCCAGGATTTCCGCTTTTTGCGCCGCATTAGCCAGTTCATAGGCTTTGATCAGCAAAAAGGTTTTTTTATTGGATAAGATATCCCCACCAGCCAGTTTACCAAATTTCTCGGGATTGCCAAAAGCATCCAGGTAGTCATCCTGTATCTGAAAAGCTATGCCGATATTTTTTCCAAACGCATACATACTTTTCAGGTTACCGTCGCTACCTCCCCCAAGCAGTCCGCCCATTTGCAAACTTCCCGCCAGCAGAACAGAGGTTTTTAAAGTGATCATCTGAAGATAGTCCTCCATTTTCACCTTATCCAGCGGCAAATCCGCAAGGTCCATATCCAGTTGCTGTCCTTCGCAAACTTCCCTGGCTGTGCGGTTAAACACTTCAAGAATACTATCCTTCCGCCTATTGACAATGTGGTTTAACTCATCATACGCCTGCACGAGCAAAACATCCCCCGCCAACAAAGCACTTGAAGCGCCAAATTTTTGATGAACCGAAGGCTGTCCCCTGCGCAGCGGGGCTTCATCCATAATGTCATCATGAACAAGGGTGAAATTATGAAATAACTCTATGGCCAACGCTGCTTTATACGTATCCTCAGAAATATCATCAAAAAGATCATTGCCCATCAGACATAACACCGGCCGTATGCGCTTTCCTCCAAGCTGCAAAATGTAATGTGCCGGCTCATATAAGTTTTCAGGTTGTGTGGGAAAAACACCGGCGGTAATACGGCTTTCCAAACGCTGCAATAATGTTTTAAAAGGCTGCATACAATACGAAGATCGGTTTTAAGTTTTCTTGGTTTCTATTAATACAGGCCGTGTCCTGTCGCTATTTTTTGATTTTTAACGGCTTCTGACCCGCCTCCACCAGGTCATAATCCAACTGACGCTTTTCAAGATTAGCAGCTACTACTTTGATTTTTATTTTATCGCCCATCCGAAACGACAAGCCGGTACGCATTCCCTTCAACGCGTATTCCGTATCGACAAATATAAAATCATCCAATTCCTCCAGATCCATCAACGACACCATTCCTTCACACTTCGTATCAATGGTCTCGGCCCAAAAGCCAAAATGAGCCACCCCACTGATCACCGCGTCAAAATCTTCTCCCAGGTATTGCTGCATGTATTCTACTTGCTTATATTTCTGGGCTGCCCGTTCGGCGTCCATCGCCCGACGCTCCTGTTCGGAGCAATGGATACATTTATTTTCCAATTGTTTATCTACTTTGGACTTGCCTGCCAGGCTGGCGGCAATGAGCCGGTGCACCATGATATCCGGATACCGCCTGATGGGAGAAGTAAAGTGACAGTAATTTTGAAAAGCCAGGCCGTAGTGGCCAATATTCTCCGTTGTGTAAACCGCTTTAGACATGGTACGTATACCTAACTGTTCCAATACCATCTGTTCGGGTTTACCCGCCACTTTTTTCAACATCTCATTAAAAGAAGCCGCTATGGATTGCGGTGTGGACACGTCAAACTTGTAGCCCATTTTAGCAGCAAAGGCGATATACATTTTTAATTTCTCCTCATCCGGCACATCATGTACGCGGTAAGGGAAGGGTATTTTCTGTCCTTTTATTTTGATAGAATCAGCGTAAGTGGCCACCGCGCGGTTTGCCAATAACATAAATTCTTCGATCAACTGATGCGCCTCTTTACTTTCTTTTAAAAAAATACCAATCGGCCTGGCCTTTTCGTCCAAATGAAAACGAACTTCCACGGAGGAAAAATTAATAGCTCCTTTTCTGAACCGCTCTTTGCGAAGTGCTACGGCAATATTATTCAAAAACAGAATCTCTTTTGCGTGAAACCCTTTTTGGGTCTCGATAATCTGTTGCGCCTGTTCATAAGTAAACCGATGGTCGGAATGGATAGCGGTACGTCCAATCCAGGTCTTCTTTACTTTTCCCGAACCCGTCATTTGAAACAATACCGAAAAAGTTAGTTTATCTTCTTTTGGCCGCAACGAACACAGTTCGTTTGAAATTTTCTCGGGCAACATAGGCAAGACACGATCCGCAAGATAGACGGAAGTAGCCCTTTTATAAGCCTCTTTATCCAACGCGGTCCCTGGCTGCACATAATGACTTACATCGGCTATATGTACACCGACTTCAAAGAGGTTATTATCCAGTTTCTTAAACGAAATAGCATCATCAAAATCTTTGGCATCTTCCGGATCTATCGTAATGGTAAAGGTTTTTCGCAGATCTTTTCTTCCTGCCAATTGTGCTTTTGAGAAATCTTCTTTCAGTTTTTCAGTCTCTTGCCATACTTCTTTCGGGAAATCCAGGGGGAAGCCGTTCTCTATCAGAATTTCCTTCATCGCCGTATCATTGCTGTCGGTTTTATTAAGTACAACAGAAACTTCTCCGGCAGGGTTCTTTTCTTTACCACCCCAGTCAATAATTTTAACTACGGCTCTGTCGCCGTCTTTAGCACCATTCAAATGACCTGCATCAATGTAGATATCCGGTAAGCTGTTATCCGCAGTCAACAAAAACCCAAACCCCTTATTCATTTCAATGGTTCCGGAAAAAACATGTGATTTCCGTTTCAATATTTTGAGAATTTTTCCTTCCTTACGTGCGCGCCCACTGCTTCTTTTCAGTATCTCTACCTTCACTTCATCTCCATCAAGGGCGGTATTGAGGTCGTGCGGGCTTATTTTTATGTCACGGTCCAGTCCTTCCACGCATACAAAACCACCTCCTGAGCGTGTAATATCCATCTTACCAGTATAAACTTCTTTTGCATTAGAAGCTGTTTTGCTTCTTTTTGTTTTACTTTTTTTGTTTTTGGGCATATTAATTTTTTAAGTATTAAACTGCTTCGCCATTGCATCATTCATATAATCTAAGATATACTGGTCAAAGTAAGGCTTTTCTTTAAAAAGAAAATAGATATTTAATGAAATAATGACCAATGGCAGCTTCTTTTCCTGTATTCTTTCTCTAAACAAGTCCAGCCTTGCCGCGTCTTTTTCCGTCGTCAATATGACTTTATAGTTGGACCGGAGCTGCGACAAGGCGTCTTCCATCTTATCGAGATCCTCGTCCGAATAAAAATGGTGGTCGGGAAAACGAAGCAACTTCAATTCTCCCACCCTGTACTTTAACTCTTCCAAGAGCGGTTTTGGATTAGCAATTCCACAAGCGACCACCACACCGGTATCCGGCAACAAATGTTCCGTTTCTCCGCTGAGGTAATGATAGCACCGGCCATATTTAATGGCCGTAAAAAAAATCTCCTGTCGTGGCAACGGTTTAATTTCGCCAATGACTTTTTGTTTCTCTGCAACCGACAAGTCTTTCGGGCATTTGGAAACAATGATGCAGTCCGCTCTTTTATAGCCTGATCTGCTTTCCCGCAACCGTCCAAAGGGAACAATATGATCTCTTGTAAATAAATGATGAAATTCGGTAACCATGACATTAATTCCCGGTTTAACAGAACGGTGCTGAAAGGCATCGTCAAGGATAACCACTTCTGTTTCCGGGGCGTCCATCAACAACTGAGGCAGGGCCAACGCCCTTTCTTCCCCCACACTGATGGAGACGTCCGGGAATTTTTTGTAAAATTGCATCGGTTCATCACCAATGGTCAGCGCGGTGTCCTCTTCGTCGGCAAACAGGTAACCCTGCGTCTTCCTGTTATATCCCCGGCTTAACGTAGCCACATAATAGTCGTATTGTAACAGCCGGATAAGGTATTCCACATGCGGTGTCTTGCCGGTACCTCCAACAGACAAGTTTCCGACAGCGATGGTCGGAATGTCAAATTCTATTTCAGACAAAATGCCTTTGTCGTACAAGCGGTTTCTGAACCAGGTGATCAGGCCATAAAGCAAAGAAAACGGGTATAAAAGCAGTCTGAACAGACGGCCAATATATTGCGGGAAGGTATTCATGAGGAGGAGTTGTGTTTATTCATGACGTACTCCAAAACCCGTTCCTGCGGGTCAAAGGGTTTTAAGACATCCAGACCAAGGGCCTCAACCGCTGCGGCTATTAGTTCCGATTCACTTTGCCGGATTTCGGCACCGGTGGCTTTTTTCATAAAGTAAGGGCCCGCTTCTACCAGACAGCTCAGCGGGGTCAGCCCGATGAGTTCACTCCCAGTCACTTTTACCCCCCTTTTTCCGGCAAACTTTTTTACTGTTTCGAAGGCCACGTACAGGGGAATTTCTTTCAGGCTGGTCAGGTTCATAGACACTTGAGCCATTTTATATTCTTCCATGTACCATCCTATTGCCTTGATGGATCCCGTCCGACGCACATCCCTGGCAATCGCTTTAGCTATAGTGACATTATCGGTATCGAGATTGATGTTATAGGCCAAGAGGAAATCTCTCGCCCCCACAACCGTAGCGCCGGCCTTTTCATTAAAACGGGCCGGACCAAAATCAGGAACCCAGTCTGCATGTTGCAACTTGAAGGACAGTTTTTCATATTCACCTTTCCGGATATGGGCCAGGTTTTTTCTTTCCGGACGGGTAGCCGCATATTCGTATAAATAAACCGGAATTCCCAACTCATCGCCCACCTTTTTGCCCAAATCCCGCGCATATTGGACTGTTTCTTCCATCGATATACCAGAAACGGGAATAAGCGGGCACACGTCTGTAGCGCCTATTCTTGGATGAGCGCCGTGGTGCTTGCGCATATCTATCAGCCCGGCCGCTTGTTTTATTCCCTGAAAGGCCCCTGCTACAACTGCCGCCGGCTCCCCGGCGAAAGTAACGACCGTCCGGTTTGCCGAAAATCCGCTATCCACATGCAACACGTGGACTCCCTGTACAGAGCTTATTGCTTCCACGATCTGCTCCACTACTTTGACATCTCTGCCTTCACTAAAATTCGGTACGCATTCAATCACTGCCATGGCTGGAAACTTCCCCGGTAGGCCGGGCTTAAAATTTTGACAAACCTACCTCTTTTGAGGCTAAATGCCAAAGGCTTGAGCGGAAATGACCGGCTTGAGCGGAAGTAATCCGTTGGACACCCCACCGGCGAATTTTTCTTCTTTTGCGAAGCAACTGTTTAAACTTCCGATAATTTTGGCGGCAGGGTTCCCCCTTGGTTAATACCTTTATTTACCGAGAACTTACTATATTTACCACCCATAATGACAACCTGTAAACTACCCACCCACGCTAAAGCGACGGGACGGGGCTTTAAACCTGACAACGAATGCAAAGCGCAATACATAGTCTATTTTTCAGGCCTGTTTACAGATGCCCCGAAAAGTTGATTTTAAAGGTCAGTTTAATAACACAAACTAAATGTTTACAAGAAAATATTTTTTAGCTTTAAACAGCGTTAGCGTGTCGCTTACCTCCCACCGAGCCTATCGGCATCAGTGGGTTTCACGCTCCATATTATGAAACTATACAATAATATTCTGGAAACCATCGGGAATACGCCACTTGTCAAGCTCAATCACATCACCCGGGATTTCCCCTGCCCGGTCTATGCCAAGATAGAGTTTTTTAATCCGGGCAACTCCATTAAAGACCGTATGGCCGTAAAGATGATAGAAGAAGCAGAAAAATCGGGGGCGTTAAAGCCCGGGGGTACCATCGTTGAGGGCACTTCCGGGAACACGGGAATGGGGCTGGCCATCGCCGCTATTCTAAAAGGCTACCATTGTATTTTTACAACTAATGACAAACAATCACAGGAAAAAATCGACATCCTCCGGTCGGTAGGTGCAGAAGTAATCGTATGCCCGACAAATGTAGAACCTGATGATCCCAAATCTTATTATTCCGTATCGCGCAGGTTGGCTAAAGAAATTCCTGACGCGGTATTCATGGACCAATACAACAACCTGGCAAACCGTCAGGCGCATTATGAACAAACCGGCCCGGAAATCTGGGAACAGACCGATGGCAAGATCACCCATTTGGTGGTCGGGGCCGGAACAGGAGGTACGGTGACCGGGACGGGGCAATTTTTAAAAGAAAAAAATAAAAACATAAAAATTTGGGCAATAGACAGTTATGGCTCTTTATTAAAAAAATACTTTGATACTGGTGAGTTGGATATGAAAGAGGTCTATCCGTACATCACCGAAGGCATCGGCGAAGATTTTGTCCCGGATAATTATGACATGAGTGTGATCGATCATTTTGAAAAGGTAACAGACAAAGATGGTGCGCTCATGGCCAGGCGCATTACCAAAGAAGAGGGCATTTTTGTGGGCTATTCAGCCGGCTCTGCCCTGCAGGGGCTTATACAGTTGAAAAATCAACTTACCCCGGATGATTTCGTCGTGCTTATTTTTCATGACCATGGCAGCCGGTATGTCGGAAAGATCTATAACGACCACTGGATGATCGAACGCGGATTCATTCATGTGCATACTGTGAAGGACGTGATCAACGCCCGGCAGGGTGTTCCACTCGTAGACCTGGGGCCGGAAGATACGGTCACCGAGGCTGTCGCTAAAATGAAAAAGTACGACATTGAACATATACCCGTTATGGAAGACAAAAAGCCGATAGGCTCCATTTCAGAAGGCTCTTTATTCGGCATGATCATAGACGATCCGGAAATAAAGAATAAAACCGTAAGAGAGGTAATGAGCAACCCTTTTCCGGTTGTTAACAACGCCACTCCGTTGGAGCGATTATCTGCCTACATTAACAAAGACAACGGCGCTGTACTAACGCAGAATGAGTTCGGGCAATATCACATCGTTACCAAGTATGATATCATTCAATCGCTGGCAAAAGGCTAGCTCGGCCAACAAGGCCCAATGGGCTGAACGAACAGACTAAACAGACACGTTAAAGTCCCTTAAAGCTTCGTTCAGGCTTGTTTTTTTATCCGTGGAAGCCTTTCTTTTGCCGATAATCAGTGCGCAGGAAACAGGGTATTCTCCGGCAGGGAACTTTTTGGGGTAAGTACCGGGGATAACCACGCTTCTTTCTGGTACACGTCCTTTATGTTCTACCGCTTCCGGCCCACTCACATCAATAATTTTTGTTGATTGGGTTAAAACGACATTGGCACCCAGCACCGCTTCTTTTTCTACCTTCACCCCTTCCACCACAATACAGCGGGATCCAATAAAAGCTCCGTCTTCTATAATAACCGGGGCAGCCTGCAAAGGCTCCAGCACACCGCCTATTCCTACCCCGCCACTCAGGTGCACGCCCTTACCGATCTGCGCACAGGAGCCTACCGTAGCCCAGGTATCCACCATCGTCCCTTCATCCACATAAGCACCAATATTGACATAACTGGGCATCATCACCACCGTCGGAGCCAGATAAGCGCCATAGCGTGCTACCGCATGCGGAACGACACGCACCCCCAGGGATTCATAACCGGTTTTTAGTTTCATTTTATCCCGGAATTCAAAAGGAGGAAGTTCGATTGTCTCCATCTTTTGCACGCCGAAATACATCAGGATAGCCTGTTTTACCCATTCGTTGACCTGCCACCCCTCGGCTACAGGTTCGGCTGTTCGAAGACGTCCTTTATCTACTTCTTCAATAACAGCATGTACAGCCTGTTCATATTCTTTATCTTTTAAAAGACTGCGGTCTGCCCAGGCAGCCGCTATTTTTCCGCTTAGTTCCATTTTTCAAATTTTTTGCAAACATAAGGTACGGAACGGTTTTTTCATAGCACAAAAGGAAGAAGTTATTTTCTCTATAGAGCAGGAGAATATTTTCTCCCTGTCCCGGTTAAAGGTTAATTTTAATAATCGTTTAAGCAATATATCCTTATTATTCCGTGGACGCCTCAGCCCTTACTTACATCCAATCTGTGTTGTAGTGCTTCATTGTACTTGCTTGCTTGCTTGGCGGGCGCACCGGAATGTCTGTAACTCAAATTCATGTCATCGCTATAACGCGACAGGCCGGTTCACAAAGGAGGGCCGGATACCGGATATAGGATAAGCAAACGCCAATTATTTTGACAAATAGGTTTGTATTGCCTAATATTACAGGGCGCATGAAAACACTTTTTTACCTTATTATTTTAATAGATCTCTTCTGTTTTCGTTTACAAGCACAGTCCCCAAAGTGTACTCCCTATGTATTGTACAAAGACGATTTCGGTGGAAATACTGCATCCCCCTATATGGGAAATGCGCTCCCGGCAGGCGTTACCACTTACCGCTATGAAACAACTACCCCGGTACAAGACGGCGGCTATGGCATTCGTAAGGAAGTACGCGGGCACACCGAACGACCAAACGGTGCTTGGCACCAGATGAGAGACCACTCCGGCGACGGCTACATGATGCTGGTCAACGCGAGTTACGATCCGGGTCTTTTTTACCAGAAAAAGATTACTGGTCTGTGTCAGGGAACTTCTTTCTTTTTTTCCGTTTGGGTGGCCAACCTGATGAGACCTACCGCCGGTGGCCCTAAAGACCCTGATCTGAAATTTGTTATCCTGGATCCGACTTCCCGAGAAATAATCGGGACCTATGCTACCGGATTTTTGCCCCGCTACGCCCGCCCTACCTGGGAGCAATATGGCATTCAATTTACCCTCCCGGCCGGCGTTTCTTCCGTGATCCTTCAAATATTCAACAACGCGGAAGGCGGAAACGGCAATGACCTGGTACTGGACGATATCACATTTTCTATTTGCGGACCGCCACTCACCACTTCCATCACCGGTATGTATCAAAACGGACCAAATACGTGTATCGGCCAAAAGATAGCGATACAGGCCTCTTTGCCGCCAGGCGCTTTCCACCAACCGGAATACCAATGGCAGTTCGGCCCGGATACGACGAGTTGGCGGGACATTGCCGGTGCGAAAACGCTGGCCTATACCGTACCCAGCGCCCGCATGGAAGACTCCGGATGGTACCGCATTGTGGTAGCAGAAAGAGGAAACATTCAGGTACCCAATTGCCGAATAGCTTCCAGCGCCGTTCCGGTCAATGTATGGCAACCCCGCAAACCCGACATCCTGACAAACGGTCCGGTTTGTGAAGGAGAGCCGTTATTTATCAAAGTACCGGAGGCCTTACAACTCGCCTGCCGGTGGACCGGCCCGGACCATTTCACTTCCGATAAAGCAGTTCTTCATTTCAGTGAAGCCGCCCCGGCACTGTCGGGGATTTATCGCGTGGCAGCAACCAATCCCGGGGGGTGCCAGACCTCCAATACGAAGCAAGTTACCGTTCAGAAAAACAATTTGACCATTGCGTTTGACAAGACAGACAGCATTATTTGTGAAGGAAGAAAACGCACCCTAGACGCTCGTAATGCCAACGCCAGCTACCTCTGGAACACCGGAAGCACTTCACCTACTATTTTAGTTGATACAGGCGGCTTATACAGGGTAACTGTGCGAAAAGACGCTTGTTCCCGCTCAGACAGCATCAGGCTATATACCTTAAGAACACCCCAGGTAAATCTGGGACGGGATACTTCGATTTGTTACGGAGAACCTTTCCGTTTACATGCTACTTATCCGGATGTCACAGATTATCAGTGGAGCAACGGTTCACCTGATTCTGTTTTTATTGTAACGCAGCCCGGAACTTATACGGTGACGTTAAACAACTATTGCGGCGTCGCGGAAGATAAGATCCATATTGCTATGGAACCCTGTAGCGATGAACTGCTTTTTCCCACCGCATTCTCTCCCAACAAGGACGGGCAAAACGATGTCTTCCGACCCAAGGTGCTGTTCGGTCTCAGCAACTACCATATACGCATCTTTAACCGGTGGGGGAAAATGGTCTTTCAAAGCGGCGATCCTTCCAGTGGATGGAAGGGCAATGCCTCCCCTGCCGGGACTTATATCTGGATCGTAAAATATAAGAGAACCAAGGATGACAGAGAAATTCAGCAAAAAGGAGCCATCACTTTAATTCGATAGGACTATTTTTTCTTGGTGACTTTCGGCGCAAAAATAGCAAGCATGCGTTTACCCTCCATTTTCGGCATATTCTCGAGTTGACCAACCTCTGACAGGCTTTCGGCAAATTTTAACAACAGAAGTTCTCCTCTGTCCTTAAAAAGGATAGCTCTCCCGCGAAATTGCACATATGCTTTTACTTTATTGCCATCACGGAGAAATTTTTCCGCATGTTTCGTTTTAAACTCCAAATCGTGTTCATCGGTATTGGGCGTAAACCGTATTTCCTTTACTTCTGATTTGGCACTTTTGGCCTTGATCTCTTTTTCCTTGCGTTTTTTCTCGTAGAGAAACTTTTTATAGTCGATAATTTTGCAAACCGGTGGCTTGGCATTCGGCGATATTTCAACCAGGTCCAACCCCTGTTCTTCCGCCATTTTACGAGCCCGGTCCGTAGGATACACGTCACTTTCTACATTTTCACCTACAACTCTTACTTCTGGTACTCGAATTCTTTCATTAATTCTGTGTTCGGGTTCATTTCTTCTGCGATATACCCTTTTGTTAGATCTTCTTCTTTGCATTAAATTTAAATTGGTTTACACTTTTTTTATTCAAAAACTTTTTTAGCCTCTATTTCATCAATAATCATGCGAATAAATTCATCCGGCGACAGCTTACCCAAGTCGCCATGTTGGTGTTTCCTGACCGACCATTTGTTTTCCGCGATTTCCTTTTCACCGATAACCAACATATAGGGCACTTTCATTAATTCCGCTTCCCTTATCTTCCGGCCTACCTTTTCATTGCGGTCATCCATTTCCGCGCGAATGTCCGCTTTTTTTAACAATTCCATTACTTTAGCTGCATATTCGACCGATTTATCACTGATCGGCAATACCTTTACCTGAACAGGTGTCAGCCATAATGGGAAATTTCCGCCACAGTGTTCAATCAGTACGGCGACAAATCGCTCCAGGCTCCCGAATGGCGCCCGGTGGATCATCACGGGACGATGCTTCTGGTTATCTGCACCGATATATTCGAGTTCAAATCGCTCGGGCAGGTTATAATCCACCTGTATCGTACCGAGTTGCCATTTCCGACCCAGCGCGTCGCTGACCATAAAGTCAAGCTTCGGCCCGTAAAAAGCAGCTTCCCCATATACGATGTTGGCCTCCAGTCCCCTTTCTTCAACAGATTCCAGGATAGCTTGTTCAGCCAGATCCCAATTTTCATCCGGTCCGATATATTTGGAACGGTCTTCCCTGTCCCGTAGGGAGACCTGGGCGGTGTACTTTTCAAAGCCGAGGCTCTTAAACACATAAAAAACCAGGTCAATTACCTTCAAGAATTCTTCCTTCACCTGGTCCGGCCGACAAAACAAATGCGCATCATCCTGCGTGAACCCTCGAACCCGCGTCAATCCATGTAATTCACCACTTTGCTCATAACGGTAGACTGTGCCAAATTCGGCGTAGCGGACAGGTAAATCTTTATAAGACTTCGGAGAAGACTTGTACAGTTCACAGTGATGCGGGCAGTTCATGGGCTTGAGCATATATTCCTCTCCCTCCTGGGGCGTAGAGATCGGGCGGAAACTGTCAGCGCCATACTTGGCATAATGGCCAGAAGTGATGTACAGGTTCTTATTGCCGATATGCGGCGTTATCACAGGCTGATATCCGGCCTTTCGCTGGGCATCTTGCAGAAAATTTTGGAGTCGCTCTCTTAATTCCGCACCTTTTGGCAGCCACATGGGAAGACCTGCTCCCACTTTTTCGGAAAAAGTAAATAACGCCAGTTCTCTACCCAGTTTGCGGTGATCGCGTTTTTTGGCCTCTTCTACCCGCAGGAGGTACGCATCCAGCTGCTTTTGCGTCGGAAAAGTGATGCCGTAAATACGGGTAAGCATTTTGTTATGCTCATCTCCCCGCCAGTAAGCACCGGCGATATTCGTCAGTTTGATCGCTTTAATAAATCCGGTATGCGGAATGTGGGGGCCGCGGCAAAGGTCAGTAAAATGCCCCTGGGTATAAAAAGTGATCGATCCGTCTTCCAATCCTTCTATCAGTTCCAGTTTATACGGATCGCCTTTTTCTGTAAAATATTCGATTGCGTCTTTTTTGGAGACCTTTTTTCGCTCATAACTATTTTTCTGGCGGGCCAGCTCCTTCATTTTCTTTTCCAACAGTGCCAGATCATCGTCCGTTATCTGCCGGTCCCCGAGATCAATGTCATAATAAAACCCGTTTTCAATAGGTGGGCCTATGCCAAATTTCACTCCGGGATAAACGGCTTCCAACGCTTCGGCCAACAAATGAGCCGAAGAATGCCAGAATGCATATTGTCCCCCCTCATTAGCCCATGTTAAAAGCTTCACGGTCGCATTCTCTTCAATCGGCCTTGTCGCGTCCCAAATCTGCCCGTTCACTTCAGCCGCCAGAACCTTGCGGGCCAGCCCTTCGCTGATGGACTTCGCAATGTCCAGTCCTGTTACCCCTTCTTCAAACTTTTTTACCGAACCATCCGGTAGCGTAATTTCAATAGATTCCAAACTCTGTTAATTTCAATATTATTTTAATTAAAATGCGAAAATATAAAACAATCCTAACTTTTTACTATTTACCGGGCATAATTATACAGACTTACCAAGACTAACATTTAAACGGCGTCGAGCCCCCATCCGCCGAAAGGAGTGTTCAGGATACTGTAGGTTGGAATGGCGGATATCGCTCTTTTTCGACCGCCTGATCCGGCTTGCCTCGCCCATCCGGTAACGGTCCTGGTCGTCGCCTTTTGCCGTATTACTCCATCCTTTTTCTTTGCCGAGGCGCCTCCACAAACGCGGCAGCTCCTGCGTTTCGGTGCACGGGCGATAATTTCATCTCCATCGAACTCATTGTCGGGATACCGGGCAGCTTTTCTATTATCTCCCCAAACGTGAGTTAGCCCCCCGAGGCCCGCCATTTCCATGGGCAAGATCGCTATTGCTTTTGTTTTATCGTAACACGGGAGCACCCGAACGTTTACAACGCCATATAACACCAAACGACGGGGCTGTTAAAACTCAAAATTCCAAGTAACGGAAGGAATAACCGGAAAGAGCGCTACTTTTTTGGGCTGAATGGTGAGGCTTTTTTGCAGGTAGGCCCCGTTGGTATCAAAATAGATAAAGTATGGATTCAACCGGCTGTAAGCATTGTATATGGAAAACGTCCAGGAATGAGAAAAGGCTCTCCCCGGTTTCGGCTTTGGGGTATAGGTAGCCGATAGATCCAAACGGTGATACGGCCTGAGCCTGTAGGTGTTCAAATGTGCATAAGCCTGTGATAAGACCCCTTCTATAAAATAAAACTTTTCCGGAAGCGTAGTCGGGTTTCCGGTTTGAAAAATAAAATCGCCTGCCAGTGTCCAGCGGTCGTTTAGATGATAGGAGGCCACTATTTTAATATTATGCCGTCTGTCCTGCCTGGAAGGATACCTTTCGCCCTCATTTAAGTCGGGAAATTGGCGCCATACCCAGGAGAGCGTATAGCCCAGCCATCCCTTCAACCTGCCTTTTTGTTTATGAATAAACAATTCAGCGCCGTAGGCCTGCGAGGCACCAAAGACAAGACTATTTTGGGGGTCTTCTAAAGAAGGCACGTAACCGGCACCAAATTCGATTTGATTGTCCATGTTTTTGAAGTAAAACGCCAGGGAGGTTTCATACGTATTGTTCTGAAAGTTCTGATAATACCCTAACGAATATTGCCAGGCCTTCTCAGGCCGAACAACAGAAGTACTCGGAATCCAGAGGTCGGTAGGTAGCGTAGTCGTATTGCTTGATACCAGGTGAATGTACTGAAAGTTACGGGTAATAGATGCCTTAATTGAATTGTTATGCTTCAGCGC
The DNA here is from genome assembly GCA_964424665.1 of uncultured Chitinophagaceae bacterium. Taxonomy (GTDB): domain Bacteria; phylum Bacteroidota; class Bacteroidia; order Chitinophagales; family Chitinophagaceae; genus FW021-bin31. The sequence goes on along the minus strand of CAYRJM010000016.1, from coordinate 20,401 downwards.
ATATTGAACGATCAACCGTGGTTCCCAGCCAGCATATGATTGTACCTTAGCAGACTTTCCATAAACTGTGCTGTCGGTAACCGTTCCTTCCGCGTCCCTTGTATAACTCGTGTACGGGCCGACTTGTTGAAAAAGACTCCACCTGACGCCGGCGTTTATTTGCAGGCGTTTTGTTATTTGCCAGTCATCCAATAGATACAACGAGGCCTCCCGGGCATACTTTTTAAAAGGATTGGCGGCATCGAAAGAGGTCTCGTTTGATTTTCCGCTAACGGTAGAGGGAATAAACTTATGAAAAGTATAATTGCCTCCCCATTTGATATGATGATCATTATTCAGGAAGTACGAAAAACTTGTTTTGAAAGTATGGTCTTTTATTCCCGAATGCATGCCTATCAACAGGTCCTGCTGTTCCCCGTTGAAGGCAAAATTATAGGCGTTATAAATAAGTTCGGTATTAACAAATAACCGGTTGCTAAACAGGTGGTTCCACCTGAGTGTGGCGGTTTCATTCCCCCACGGTATCGTCGTCTTAAAATTTTGGTCACTGCTGACAAACTTAAAACGATCCCGCCCCAGGTAACCGCTTAAAAATAGCCGGTCCTTATCGGAAAAGATATAATTGACCTTTGCGTTCAGGTCGTAAAAGTAATAACCCGATCCATGAAAAGAACTGTTTTTAGGGACGAAAGGTTTAACCAATGCGTCGATATATGTTCTTCTTGCAGACACAAAAAAAGAAGCTTTATTTTTTATTACCGGGCCCTCGAGGGAGAAACGGGAAGCGATCAACCCGATTCCGCCTTTTCCGTGTATTTCTTTGTTGTTGCCTTCTTTCATCGAAATGTCAACGACCGATGACAACCGCCCACCGTAATTAGCCGGCATTCCGCCTTTGATCAGCGTCACATCTTTGACCGCATCCCCATTAAAAACTGAAAAGAAGCCGAACAAATGACCTGTGTTATAAACGGGGGCCCCGTCAAGCAAAACCAGGTTCTGTCCCGGCCCCCCTCCACGGATAAACAAACCTGATGTTCCTTCTCCTCCAGACCTTACACCCGGCAACAATTGCAACGCTTTAAGCACGTCTATTTCTCCAAATAAGGCTGGTAGTTTCTCAATACGTTTCATGGGCAGATGCACTTTGCCCACGGCGGTGCTGCTAACATTTTCATCTTCCTGTCTGTCGGTAATAACCACCTCTTTTTGATGAAACGTTCCCTCGGCAAGTCGAATATTTATATGCCGGGAGTGGCTTAAATCAATGTGCACAAGCTTATCTTTATAACCCAGATAGGATATCCGGACGTTGTAGTTTCCTTCAGGCAATTGCAGGGTATAATACCCGTAGGTATTGGTCACCGCCCCCACGTTCGCTTGGTCCACGCGTACGCTTGCCCCGCTCAGCATTTCACCGCTGGCTGAATCGCTAACATATCCGCTGAGCACATATCTCGTTTGCGCATATAAAACATCCTGCTCCCCCATTAAAAGAATACCGGTAAGAAGCAGGATTACTCCACTGATTTTTTTCAAATAATCCATTCAATCCACAAGTTACGGATTTCCGGAGCAAACAGTTGAAAAGCCTTAGAATTGCAGCGTTTCCTTTACAAAGCCGCAATTGATCATTTCATGACCGAAATACGGATTACGTATAGTGGAAGAATTACTTAGCCAGAAAGCGCCTTTATCGTCAAAAGCCATCGGACAGTACGTGCGGTAAACCGTAATATTTCTTAAGCCTACCCCCTTTATCATCCTGTAAGTGGTTCCGGAGATCAATTCAAAATTTGAACGCATTTTCGCCAGTGAGTTGCTTTGCTGAAGTTCGGAAAGGAGGCTGCGCAGGCCGGTGATCTCCATTTTAACCTGCTCTCTACCGGCAGAGTCCTTCACCTCCTGTAATGGAATCATATTGGCCTTGTTTAACATGATACCGGCGGCTTTCATCGCAGCAACGGAATCTGATTCCACCAGGGCGTCTTTTAACCGGTAGTAGGCCTGTAATAAGGAATCCATCCTGGCAGCCATTGTCTTGGAAACTTCCACCTCCATCTTTATCAATGTACTGTCTTCCGCTGCCGTCTCTTGCCCATCCGCCCGGCTATTTCCTGAATTGCATGCAGTTGTAAACAACAAACCGAACCCGGCTAACAATAAACTTAATGCTTTCATGTAAAGAATATTTAGTTTTCTCAATTTAAAGCAAAGATAAGGTATCCACTACAAGAAATCTTACTTTTGCAGCTGTTAAAAAAGCGAAAGAATGTTAATTGCTGTTAATCATGTTACTTTTGAGTTTGGCGCCCATACTATCCTCAAGGATGCTGATTGGCATATCATGCCCAATGAACGTATCGGACTAATAGGCGTAAATGGGGCGGGAAAATCCACACTGCTGCGCATTATTAACCGGGAGTATTCGGTATCCGAGGGTAGTGTGGAACGCGCGGGCGATATTTCCGTCGGCTTTTTCAATCAGGACCTGCTCAGTTTTGAGAGTACGGACGCTATCTTGCACGTAGCTATGACCGCTTTTGAAAGGGCGTTGTTCATCGAAAAAGAAATGGAACGGCTGGCAGAAAAGATGGCAGAAGACCATAGTGACCGCTTATTACAGGCGTACAGTCAGCTTCAACAAGAGTTTGAAGCGCTGGATGGCTACAACCTGCAGCATAAAACCGAAGCCATGCTCGAAGGGCTTGGCTTTAAAACCGCTGATTTACACCGGCCTTATAATGAATTTTCCGGAGGCTGGCGCATGCGGGTGTTGCTGGCCAAGATGATGTTACAACAGCCTGAGGTCCTGATGCTCGACGAGCCCACCAACCACCTGGACTTGCCTTCCATTGAATGGCTGGAACGTTATTTGCAAAAATACAAGGGGACGGTCATAATTACCTCTCATGATCGTTTTTTCCTGGACCGCATGGTGACCAAAATCGCCGAACTCTACCAGCAACAAATTGATCTATATTCGGGCAATTACAGTTTTTATGAACAGGAAAAGGCGCTCCGGATAGAACAACAACAACGGGCTTATGAAAATCAACAGGAATATATCCGCCAGCAGGAGCGCTTTATCGAACGCTTCCGGGCAAAAGCGACTAAAGCCGCCCAGGCACAAAGTGCCATGAAACGGCTTGAAAAATTAGACCGGGTAGAAGAAGTGGGCAGCGGACCGGAAAAAATAAAGATTCGCTTTAACATTGGTCATCAGCCCGGGAAGATATTATGCACCCTGGAAGATATCACCAAGCGCTACGGCGAGCAGGTAGTCCTGGAAAACACCGGCGCCTTTATTGAACGCGGAGATCGCATTGCGCTGATCGGCGCCAATGGCACAGGCAAATCTACACTGCTCAGGATCATCGCCGGAGTGGAATCCTTTGCCGGGAAAAGAACGCCCGGGCATAACGTCGCGCCCAGTTTCTACGCCCAACACCAGCTGGAAGCACTGCATCTGGACAATGACCTGCTCACTGAATTGCAGCACTGCGGCAGCGGATATCTGGATCAGGAATTGCGGGGACTGCTGGGCTGTTTTTTGTTTTCAGGCGATGATGTATTCAAGAAGATAAAAGTACTCTCCGGCGGAGAAAAGGCGCGTGTTGCGCTGGCCAAGACCATCATCAGCAAAGCCAACTTCCTTTTGCTGGACGAGCCCACCAACCACCTGGATATGCAATCCGTTGAACGGCTGGTGGAGGCCCTCAACCAATACGAAGGCAGTTATGTGTTGGTTTCACATGACCGGTATTTCATCAGCAAAACAGCAAACAAGATCTGGGAAATCCGTGATCATGAGATTAAAGTATTCAATGGCACTTACCGGGAATGGGAGCGCTGGAAGCAACAGCAGGAAGAAAACGAAGCGGAATCCGCTGCCCTCCCGGCTCTTGTCGACAACCCGCCCGCGGGCCCGCCGAAAGCTGCCGCACCAAGTTCCGGAGAGGGCGCAATAGATAAGCATGTCAAAAGGGAATGGCAGAAACAAAAGAAAAAATTTGAACAACTGGAAAAGCAAATCAACCAGCTAAAAAGGGAGAAAATAGCCTTAGAACAACGTCTTGCTTTACCGGATACTTATGCGGACAAACAGAAATTTCAGGATACAGAAAAAGCGTATAATGAAGCCAGCCAAAAGCTAGAGCGATCTGAGGTCCAATATGAAACGGTCTTTGAACAATATATGGCGCTGGAGGAAAAGATGAATGCTTGATGTCAAGAGTTGTATATTTGCCTAAAGAAAAAGTTTAAAATTGGCATTAATGTACAAAATAACCTTGTTATTCCTCATGTCGACCATAGGCTATAATACGCTCGTATCCGGGCAAGACAGCACGGTTATCCATCTATGGCCGCAAGCAGTACCGGGAGAAAAAGCAGCTAAACATCCTGCCGTAGTTACGCCCAACCATAAAAAAAACGTAACCCGCTTAACGGACGTAACCGATCCGGTCATGACCGTTTTTCGTCCGGAAGCAGCGGCAAACGGCGCAGCCGTTTTAGTCTGCCCAGGGGGTGGCTACCAGATCCTGGCCATTGACATGGAAGGTTATGAAATTGCCCATTGGCTTAACTCGTTTGGGATAACTGCTTTTGTGCTGCAATACCGGGTTCCCGATAAAGAAAAAGGCGCGCTGCAAGACGCGCAACGCGCCATACGGCTGATCCGCAAGCAAGCTTCTAAATGGCGCCTGCAACCGGATAAAATAGGTGTTATGGGGTTTTCCGCCGGCGGCAGTCTCAGTGCCAGGCTGTCCACGCAATACAGCAAATCGCTTTATCCGGTTACCGATGCCGCAGACCGGGTTTCCGCCCGGCCTGATTTTGCACTGCTCATTTACCCCGCCTATCTGGACAAAGGCCCGAATCTCACCTTAACGCCCGAATTAAAGATAGACAGCACCACCCCGCCCATGTTCATTTTTCAAACGGCTGACGACCCGTACGCCCATAGCAGCCTCGTTATGGCTGATGCGCTGAGAATAAATAAGATCCCGGTGGAAATGCACCTTTATCCCGACGGCGGACACGGTTACGGGCTGAGGCAAAACAATCCGGCAGGAAAGACCTGGCCCGGACTGGCCAAAGAATGGCTGCAACGCATTGTGTCGTCCTCTCCTTAAATGCAGGTGGTTTCTTGCCTGCTCGCGTTGGGGTTTCACTGCATGCTCGCTGCCACCAGTTCCGCGATGTCCAGCACCTGCATATCCGCTTCACGTTCTTTTTCTTTCACCCCGTCTGTTAGCATCGTCATACAAAAAGGGCAGTTGGAAGCAACGATATTGGCCCCTGTGGCTATGGCCTGCTCTGTGCGTTTGTAATTGACCCTCGTATTTCCTTTTTCCTCTTCCTTCCACATTTGGGCGCCACCCGCGCCGCAACATAAGCCGCGACTTCTGCAGTTCTTCATTTCCGCTAGTTCGGAGTCCAGCGATTGCAATACTTTCCTGGGAGCTTCGTAAATGCCATTCGCCCGGCCCAGATAACAGGAATCATGGTAGGTGATCTTCTGCCCCTTAAAGGCGTGTCCTTCCCGCATCCGGATCCTCCCCGCGTCAATTAATTGCTGCAAAAAGACCGCATGATGAACCACTTCATAATGCCCGCCTAATTCCGGGTATTCATTTTTCAAGGTATTAAAGCAGTGTGGACAAGTCGTCACAATCTTTTTAATGCTGTAATTATTGAGTGTCTGAATATTCTGAAAAGCCATCATCTGAAAAAGCAATTCGTTGCCCGCCCGCCGGGCAGGGTCACCCGTACATCCTTCTTCCTTACCAAGGATCGCAAAAGAAATATCCGCTTTTTGCAGAATAAGCGTGAAAGCCTTCGTGATCTTTTGGGCGCGCTGATCAAAACTTCCGGCACATCCCACCCAAAAAAGGATCTCCGGCGGCTGGCCTTCGGCTGCAAGTTCAGCCATTGTTTTTACTTGGTTCATCTTATCGTCCATATCCTGTTTTCATTCTACAATTCGAGACATACACAATCAGTTTGCCTGTGCCGCTGCAAGAAATTAACGCCTCTTTTGATTGGCTTACCAACGTCCTGAAGGCGTACTATACCAATTATCATCATATCCCATTTCCAAGTGGGCGGCTACCGACATTTAACTATCCTTCCACTTTCCCCGGTCATCCGCCGGAAACTTCCAGGGCGCCGCATTCGTTTCGATATTGGTGAACATCTGATTCCATTCGGCCGGTGCGCTGGCTTCATCCATCACGAGGTGCCTGCGCAGTTCCAGGATAATGTCCAGCGGATTGATGCTTACCGGGCATTCTTCCACACAGGCGTTGCAGGTCGTACAGGCGCGCAACTCTTCTTCCGTTATGTAATCATATAAAAGGCTTTTATTGTCTCCGGAAAAAGATCCTTTTTTATTGATTATTTTCCCTATCTCCTCCGCCCGGTCCCGGGTATCCATCATAATTTTCCTTGGTGACAGCAGTTTTCCGGTTTGATTGGCCGGACAAGCCGCGGTACAACGGCCGCACTCCGTACAGGTATAGGCATCCATCAGGTTTTTCCAGCTGAGATCCGTTACATCCTTTGCGCCAAAATTTGCCGGCGGCTCCGCTTCTCCCGCTTCCTCTCCGGGCTCCATCATCAGTTTAACTTCCCTTTGTATCTCCGGCATGTTATGCATTTTCCCGTTAGGGGTCAGGGCCGTGTAATACGCATTAGGGAAAGCCAGGATGATATGAAAATGCTTGGAGTAAGGCAGGTAATTCATAAAAAATAAGATCCCCGTTATATGGAACCACCACGCACCCCGCTCCACCCACATCAAAGCAGGACTCGACAAGGGTTCGAAAAGCGGAACAAGCAGGGAACTGATCCAAAACGGACCTGTTTGTACATAATCCGGAGCCTGATGCCATTGCAGGGCCTGGTCAGCCGTATTCATGGTTAAAAACAGGAGCATCAAAATGATTTCCATAATCAGAATATAATTGGCGTCGGATTTTGGCCAGGCCGTCATTTCGCTGTTCTCAAAGCGCCGGACCTTCAAAATATTACGTCGGATAAGAAATATAACACAACCAACAATCACTAAAACAGCCAGCACTTCAAAACAACCGATCAATACGTTATACAAGTGTCCGAGGGCGGGATAAAACAGCCGGTGGCTCCCCGTCAGACCGTCAAGAATAATTTCAAGAATTTCGATGTTTATTATGATAAATCCCGCATAGACGAAGAAGTGCAATACGGCTGGTATCCAGTTCCGGAACATCTTCTTTTGCCCCAGCGCCAGAAGCAAAACATTCCGCCAGCGCGCTTTTTTATGATCGGTTATTTCAAGATCTTTACCCAGTAGTATATTTCTTCTGATTTGTCTTACCTTTCGGACGAAAACGACTATTGAAATAAGAAATAATACGATGAATAAACCCTGCTGAAGATATTGCATTACATCCAATTATTCAGCTAATTAAGTGAAAATTATCCTGATAGAAAAATAAAATGTTGAGATTATGACACACCCACCCATTCACGAACATGCTTCCCTCATTCTTGATAAGGCCGCTATCGCGCGGAAGATGTTACGCATGGCTTATGAAATATATGAAAACAACGTAGCCGAAAAGGAGATCATTCTGGCGGGGATTGCCGACAGGGGTTCCATCGTTGCCCAGGTGCTTCAATCCAACCTGCAGTCCATTACGCCTTTTCAGATTACTTTAGTGGAAATCGCGCTAAACAAAGCCCGCCCTTTGGACGCCATGCTGAAAAAGGAGTTAGACTGCAATGGGAAATGCATTATCGTGATCGATGATGTGGCCAATTCAGGAAGGACGATGTTTTACGCCATGCGTTCGTTTATGACCAATCTGCCTAAAAAAGTCCAAACGGCGGTACTCATTGACCGCATGCACAAGTCTTTCCCGGTTTCAGTCGACTATACCGGCTACCGGCTTTCCACCACCCTGCACGAAAACGTAGTGGTCGATATTGAAGGGGGAGCACTCGAAGGAGCCTATCTGGAATGAGCTGCTGCATCTTTCCCCTTCGTTGAACCTGCACGCATCCTTTTCAGTAAACATTTTAAGACGCGGGCCGGGGAGCATTACAAACAGTTTCACCCTTTGCCTTCCGGATGGCCAAGCCCGCGCTCATCGAGAAAACACCGTAGGGCGATAAAGCGGCCGTGTGTCTGCTTCCATAACCCAGTTGCCCCTATCGATAGCATACAAAATTTAGCGGAACCGCTGCTTCAGCATCCCATACAAATCCGTCACATCATCAGAAAGCCTCGCCGCGACCACAATACCTCCGAAAATAAGGACGAAGACAACACTTCTGAGCACAATATTTACAAAAACCAGTGTTGTTTCCGGCAAAAGAAAGACCGTAGCGAAATAAGCGGTCAGCGCACCGAAAAGGATAAAAAGCGTCTTTACGGAAAAGGGTTGCAGTTTATATTTCCACCAGATCAGCCCGCAACGGGCCAGGTTATAGACGGCGATAGACAGTAATATAGAATAAGCGGACCCCATCATTCCCAAAGCAGATACCATAAAATAAGTGACCAAAAGAAATAAAATGATCAGCAGGACGTTGAGCACGAAGTTGGTACGCCAGATCTTTGAGTTGATCAGGATATCGTAATTCAGGCCGGTTCCGAGGTCCGTCAGATTGGCGAGACCGACAAAAAACACCACATATTTCCCCGCGCTGTATTCCGGTTTATATAGCATAAAAATATCATCCAGATTAAGCCATATAAGTCCAAAGATCAGTAACCCGGCAATAAGCAGCGTAGCGGCAGATTTTTTATATACCCGGTCAATACGGCCCATGTCCCGTTCTTTCCAGGCACGGGCGATCGTGGCAGAAGCCGCGCTCTGCATACTCCGCTTCGGCACCAGCACCAGGGTAGCTATGAAAAAAGCAATATCAAAAACCCCTGCAGTGGACAGGCTTTTCTGACTGCCTAATAAAATGGTATTGAAGGACTGTTCAAAGAGGATAAAAACACTTCCACCAAAAATAAAAAGCGCATACCAGCCCATCTGCTTGTATAGCCGGCGGGTAGTCGTGCTGATCGTAAAAACGAATCCCGTATCCTTGCGAATAAAAAGAAAATAAAAAAGGATAAAGAACACCACGGAGAATTGCAAACTGTACAGCGTAAGGAATCCCGTAAAACCGAGCCAGTGCAAGGCGAGCGCGATGACGATCAAAGAGGTAAACAGCCGTACCCCCGTTTCTCTCAAGAAGCTGCTTAATACCGTAAACTGCCTGCTCCACGCCACCCGCTCCAACAAACCAAAAAGCAGGATAAATAAGGTAAAGGGATAAATAAGGTAAAAATAGTCCAAAAAGAAGGCGGCATTTCCTTTAAACTTCCGGATGATCAGATCCTTAAAAATCAAAGTAGCTACCACCATGAGCAGAAATCCCGCCAGCGCTATAAGAAAAGTCCAGGTGAGAAAATCCGTTTTGTGCTTTTTCCCCAAATCATCGTAATACGGGTAAAAACGGGTGATCACCGGTTGAATACCGAGGCTGCATACTCCGGCAAGCAGGGTGCAAACGTGGATCATAACCCGGGCCAATCCAAACTGTTCGGTAGTGAGTATATGGGGCAACAACCACAAATTAAACGCACCCACAGCAAAGCCAATATACATGAAGAGGGAGGACTGAATGCTTTGTTTCCGGACAATACCCATATTGAAAAAGGCGCTTCTGTTTACAAAACGCCAAATTTAGGGGTTTATAGGGAATAAAATTGAATATTGCTGTACTTTTGTACACCGGCAGATGGATTCCTCCGGATAACCGGTCAGATCAATTGGCCCTATTGTTGTTCTATTTTAATTAAGATGCTAAACGGACTTAAAAATTTCCTGATCAGGAATTATATTCCCTACCAAAACGCTAAAATTGGGAAAGTACATGGCAACCAACCGGTAGCCTTAGCCTACTGGCTGGATAAAAGGCGTGCTCTTAAGCGGTTTTCCACCAAAGACGATATCCTTATTGCATCGAAAAGAGTCTTAAAGACCCGGGGGGAAGACCTGCCTGTGCGGGCGCTCAAAGACATGCTTTCGGGCGTTCTTTTAGGAGATTGGGCGCTAGATAAGGCATCCATCATGGTGCTCTGGCAAAGACTGCAGGAAGAAAGGCCCCGTATCATTATCGAGAGCGGATCAGGAACAAGCACCCTTATCCATGCCCGTTACTTTCAGCTGCACCAACCCGATGGCCGGGTTATTTCCCTCGAGCAGGATGATCAAGAAAAAACAAGAGTAGAAGAGCTATTAAACAAGCATGGCCTTTCTTCCTTTGCGCATGTTTTGTATGCCCCGCTTGATCAGTTCGACCGCTATCAAGTGGATGCTGATGTACTGGAAAAAATATTGGGCCAGGACAAAGCCGACTGGCTTGTGATTGACGGACCTTCAGGAAAACCCGGATGCCGCAGCGCGGTCATGGACGCGATGTTGCCTTACATGACGTCCAAAGCACGCTGGTTTACCGACGACGCGTTCCGGGACGGGGAACTGGATTTTTTACAAAGATGGCAACAAACAGACCACATCATTGTAGAAGGTATCATTCCTGTCGGCAAGGGGCTGGCGACAGGAATAATCCGTTAAGAATGGTTTTATGCGTACCCTATGGATCGACCTTTGAAAATAGTGTTTATTACCGAGATGTATTCCGAAAACATGGGATATTCGGAAAACTTTCTGCCTAAGGCTGTAGCAAAACTGGGTCATGAAGTGCATGTTATTGCTTCTACCGCACAAATATACTTTAGCTCTCCTTCCTACAAAAAAACATACGAACCCTTTATCGGTCCGAATATAGTGGCGCCCGTCGTAAAAGAAATTGACGGGTATACCCTGCATCGCCTGCCTTTAATGCCAAGAATACTGTTAAAGAAAGTGATACGGATGAAGGGATTGCCTGCGCGGTTACAGGAACTCCGCCCCGACATTATACAAGTATTTAACATATATAGTTTAAGTTGTTATGAAGCGGCAATAACGGCGGAAAAAATGGGAACAAAATTCTTTACAGAAAGCCATATTCACGCTTCAGTCTTTGATATGCATAATCTCAGAACCCGGCTGAAATATAGGTTACTCGGGTTTCCCGCCAAACTACGCCAGATTGATCGAATCACCGAAAGGCATTATCCCATAGGAAAAGATGTCGCCAAGATATCCACCGATTACTTTTATGTCTCTGCAAACAAAATAACGGTCCAGTCCCTTGGCGTGGATACCTCCCTTTTTTTCCCGGCCGCCACAGCCGATCAACGCGCAAGCAAAATACAACTGCGGAAAAAATGGGGTTTTACGGCAAATGATATCGTTTGCATCTATACCGGACGGTTTACAGGAGATAAAAATCCACAGTGCCTGGCCAAGGCCATTGAGTACTTGCACAAACAAGGCGCCAGTCATGTCAAAGGTTTGTTTGTCGGAAGTGGCTCTCCCGGTGATGTAAATGCGATAGCATCGACCGGCGGCTGCAGCGTGCATGAATTCGTAAAGGTAACCGCGCTTCCCGACTTTTACCGTGCTGCCGACATCGGCGTTTGGCCACGGCAAGAATCCATGAGTCAGTTGGATGCTGCCGCCTGCGGGTTGCCGCTAATTCTCAGCGATAAGATTGAGGTGAAAGAAAGAGTGCAAGGCAACGGCTTTTTATATGAAGAGAACAACCACCGGGATCTCGCTGAGAAGATACTGAAGTTGGCCGATACCAGTGAGCGGGCGGAAATGGCGGAAACCGGCCGGAAAAAAGTAGAACAACATTTTAGCTGGGCGGCGATTGCGAGAAAAAGAATTAAAGACTATGAAAGCGCCTTAGAAGGCGGTTCCTTATCAAAACCCTACAACAATGAAGCGATCTGAAGGATTGACCCGTCTTCTGCGGCTCAGAAAAGTACTGGCTGGAAAAGATTTTTACCTGCGTAAAGACATTAACTTACCCACGGTTCACAAAGGCAACAGGGGTGCCTCCTGGACATTTTATCCGGAAACGCTCAAAGAACAAAGTATTGTTTATTCCTTTGGGGTCGGGCTTGATATTTCCTTTGACCTTGCCGTTATTGAACGCTACGGTTCGGTCGTCCACGCTTTTGACCCCACTCCCAAAAGCATCGACTGGATCGCAAAACAAAACGACCTGCCGGAAAAGTTTACCTTTTATCCGGTAGGTATCGCCGCCCATGATGGCGAAGAACGGTTTTTCGCGCCGCAGATAAAAGATCATGTTTCACATACGAGCATCGAAGGCCTTTATCATACCGCTCCCATAAAGGTCCCGGTAAAACGCCTCTCTACTATCATGGCGGAGCTGGGACATGATCATATAGACCTGCTCAAACTCGATATCGAAGGGTCCGAATACGGGGTATTGGATAACCTGCTAGCGGAGAAAATTCCCGCTCAGCAGTTGTTGGTCGAATTCCATCACCGATTTTCCAACATTGGCATCAAAAAGTCTAAGGATGTCATCCGGAAATTAAGGGCATCGGGTTACCGAGTATTCAGCGTTTCGCCCAATGGAGAAGAAATATCCTTTATCAACCGTTCTCAGCATTAATGATGCACGTATATCGTATCGGTCCTGATGGTGTCGCTGATGTGACCGGCGCGATCTTTTAAGAATAATTCAAAGTAAACAGAATCAGCCCCCCCTCCTTCGGGCGTGCCCACGGAGAAGTCCTGTGTCGGCTTTAAAATAAGGGTAATATCTCCTTCCATATTCTTTTGCTCGGGGAACTGAGGAACGTCGTACTTGGCAAATACCGGGGTGGAGTTATCCGGAATAGTCAGGTTGTAGACCTTGAACCACATCGTATTCTGTATATCCCCTTCCTTATCTCTGAAGCTACAGGTAATCGCCACTGTTTCGGCAGTCGACAGGCTCTTGGGACTGATCCCTTTATATTTCAGATCAGGGGTAGAGGGGAAACTGCTCTCCTTTCCGCAAGAAGTGAAGCCTAAAACGCCTATTAAAACGACCACAAAGACTTGACATTTATTCATGATACTATGCAATTAATTTGATGCTTTATTTTTTTCTTCCGCCCAGATGAAAAGCCGTAATTTCGTCCTTAATCCGGTAAAAGTTCGGATTCCGGCAATCTAAAAAAACAAATTTAAGGTTAAAAATGTTCTCCACCGCTGAATTCGCCAATTCTCTTTTTAAACCTAACGTTGATTTTGATCATTTAGCGCTTTCCTTGTTTTATTTTCAATACGAGCACAATCCGCTATACCGGCAATATCTCCAGGCGCTGCAGATTGCCCCCCAACGAATAAAGGAGTCGGCCGCCATCCCCTGCCTGCCGATTGGTTTTTTTAAAACCCACGAAGTAAAAACCGGGGATTTTGCCCCGGCACTGGTCTTTGAGAGCAGCGGTACTACCCAAATGGTCCCCAGCCGGTGTCTGATAAAATCTCCCGCACTTTATGCGCGCTGTTTCCGCGCCGCATTTTCCCTTTTTTACGGAGCCATAGACGATTATACTGTCATCGGGCTGCTTCCCTCCTATCTGGAGCGGAAAAACGCTTCATTGGTGTATATGGTGCAAGACCTGATACGCCAAAGCGGAAAAAAAGAAAGCGGCTTTTATCTGAATGAACATGAAAAATTATACCAAACCCTTCTCCGGCTCGAAGCGGCCGGTCGGAAAACGTTGCTGATCGGCGTCACTTTCGGATTGTTAGATTTCGCCGAAAAGCATCCCATGCGATTGTCCCATACGATTGTCATGGAAACAGGAGGTATGAAAGGCCGCCGTGAAGAATGGACCAGGAAGGAGGTCCATGACTTTCTCAGGAAAAAACTGGGGATAAACAGCGTTCACTCCGAATATGGCATGACCGAGCTTTTGAGTCAGGCTTACTCCAAGGGCGGCGGTATTTTTCGGTGCCCGCCCTGGATGCGCATCAGCCTGCGGGAAATGGATGATCCCTTATCACGTATCCCTATGCCGGAACCGGGAAATACAGCCCGCGGACTGATCAACATAACCGATCTGGCCAACCGGGATACCTGTGGATTTATTGCAACTGACGACATCGGGGTTCTGTACGCAGACGGCAGCTTCGAAGTCCTCGGCAGGCGAGACCAGAGTGATTTGCGCGGATGCAACCTGATGACGGTCTGACACTTCGTTTCTGATGTACGGTCGGAAGCAGCGACAAATCCCATAAAAGCGCCAAACACGGCCGGGCTGCAGGCAGACCTTGTCTCCAAACTAAAAATAACTATATTTACCCTTTAAATAAATCGAAACTATGAGAATACTTCTTGCGTTGTTTATGTTTTTAGGCCTCGGTTGTGCCGGTGGCCAGGCGAATAACCATTCTTCGACCACGACAAAAACGCCCGATTCCGCCATTACTGTTGGCGCCGCCCGTTTTGACCAATACCTTCCCTTGTTAAAAGGAAAACGTGTGGCTATTTTAACCAACCAGACAGCCGTTATCGGTAAAAACAATACGCATCTGGTAGATACGCTTCTCAGCCTTGGAATAAAGATCGTTAAAATATTCGGACCGGAACATGGTTTCCGGGGGACAGCCAGCGCAGGCGCCAGCGTCGAAAATGCAGTGGATAAAAAAACCGGAATACCCATCATTTCCTTGTATGGAAACCACAATAAACCGACGCCTGAGGAATTGACAGATGTGGATGTGATGATGTTTGACATTCAGGATGTAGGTACCCGGTTTTACACCTACATCAGTTCCATGCAGCGTTTTATGGAAGCAGCCGCAGAAAACAATAAGCCCTTCATTATCTTAGACCGACCGAATCCGAACGGGTTTTATGTCGCCGGGCCGGTGCTGGAAAAAGAACTGAAGTCCGGCGTCGGGATGCAACCTATTCCTATTGTGTATGGAATGACCATCGGCGAGTACGCCGAAATGTTGATCGGCGAACATTGGCTGAACGATCCTGAACTACAACCGGATTTGACCGTGGTAAAGTGTCTCAATTATACCCACGACAGTTTATACGCCCTTCCGGTCAAGCCGTCTCCTAACCTGCCAAACATGGCCTCCGTTTACCTATACCCTTCGTTGTGTTTCTTTGAAGGCACCAAATGCAGCGTAGGCAGGGGAACACCGCATCCTTTTCAACTGTTCGGCTATCCCGCCTTTCCTGACAGCCTCTACGCTTTTACGCCCGTCAGTATGCCAGGGGCGGAGCATCCTAAGCTGGAAGGCAAAGAATGTTATGGTTTTCTTGTAGCCACCGATGCGCAAACCGCTTTAAAAAAAGCCGGTCATCACATTCAACTCCGATGGGTCATGAAAGCCTATGAACTGTTCCCTGATAAAGAAAATTTTTTCCGTTCGTACTTTAACACGCTGGCGGGAACCAAAACCCTGATGCAACAGATTAAGGACGGATGGAGCGAGGAACGGATCCGGGAAAGCTGGCAGCCCAAGCTGGAGGAATTTAAAAAAATAAGAAAAAAATACCTGCTTTATCCTGACTTTACGACAAAATAAATATTTTCGTTTTTTAAAGCACTGATCATGCGGATTGTTTTCATGGGAACGCCCGATTTTGCGGTGCCCTCCCTTGCGGCCTTGGTGGAACAGGGATTTAATATAGTAGCAGTCGTTACCACGCCCGATAAGCCAGCGGGAAGGGGCTTGAAGATGCGAGAAAGCGCGGTAAAAAAATACGCTGTCGCTCAGGGTATCCCTGTTCTGCAACCTTTAAAACTAAAAAACCCGGAGTTTATAGAAGCCTTAAAGGCCTTAAATACCGATCTCCAGGTTGTAGTAGCTTTCAGAATGCTTCCTGAAATAGTCTGGGCTATGCCACCCAAGGGAACGATTAACCTTCATGCCTCCCTTCTACCGCAATACCGTGGTGCCGCCCCTATCAACTGGGCTATTATAAACGGAGAAACCGAAACCGGCGTCACTACCTTCAAGCTCCGGCATGAAATAGATACCGGACAGCTCATTGAGCAGCAAAAGGTGCCTATTGAACCCGATGAGACCGCCGGGGAACTGCACGACAAATTAATGAAAGCGGGCGCCCGACTTTTGCTCAACAGCGTGAATAAGATACAAAACAGTACGGCGGATTATAAGCCGCAGCGTGTATCTGAAGAAGAACCGCTTCACGGCGCGCCTAAGCTATTCCGGGCGGACTGCAAGATCGATTGGAATAAAGATCTGCGCAGCGTTTATAACCTCATACGCGGGTTAAGTCCGTACCCCGGAGCATGGACAATAGTAAACGGGCAGACGATGAAAATACTCCGGGCAGAAAAAGAAGAAACCTCCGGAATAGATGCGCCGGACAATGTACTAACAGATCATCAGTCCTATTTAAAGATAGCCTGCGGCGACGGCCTGATCGTGGTAAAAGAGATTCAACCTGCCGGCAAAAAACGCATGAAGGTTGAAGATTTTCTCAGGGGGTATAGAGGAACCCTCGCAATCGACTAACCAAATGTTTTTCGGGACTTGACATAAACAATTATTCACAGCAGCGCTTAACAAGGGGCAACCCCGGTATGATCATCTAAAATAATATGGGGGATATAGAAAGAAAGCTATGCCGGTGCTGCCGAAATTTCCTCTCCCGTCCCATCGCTATCCTTCAAACCATTCGTTTTCCTGAGCGCAGTTCGCTAAAGTCCTATATATAGCAGTGATGCTTTTACCCTTATTGAACTGTCGGGCAATCCGGCTGCTGAGCGTACCAATCTTCAAGACATGGCGTGCTGTTTCCCTTTCTTTATCCTCCAGTTCAATTGCTGTATCCAATAGCCTGGTCCACAAATCATTTATACGAACAGCACTAGTGGTACAGCCGAATAAAGCAAGATAATCTTTTTCTTCAATCAGACAATTCCCGCCATACTGAATCGCTTTTTTAAAAATACGACAAAGCAGGTCGGTATCCATCTGCTTGATGTGTTCCATCTTGTCCTTTTCAACATCACACAATGTTTTTAATAAAGCAACGATGATTTGAACAATACAAAGATCAGCCTTGGGGCATTCCTGAACATCCATCACCCGTATCTCAATCGCAGCCCGGTCAAACCGGGCGATAGCGCCTCTGGAATTCAGAAAGTAGGGCTTCATGATCCCGGCCGGATCAAAAGGTATAAAATCATTTACAATCGGCTGGAACACCTGTCGGAAATAATCTTCCCGGGTATAAACAGGCTCGGGAATTAATTTCCCCATCAGGGAAGGAATGCGTTTTTGATTGTTGAGATAGTACCACATCCTGCTGTCCTGATAGGCCCTTAACTTCCCATCTGTAATTGGCGAGGAAGCAGCAATGCCGGGAATAAGTGGCAGAATCACCCGGACAGCCGCATGCAGGCGGGCGAATTCGTCCGCATCAGAAAAAGGCAGATTAAGGTGCGTACTCTGGAGGTTTGACCAGCCATGCCCCCGGCAGTCAAACACGCGGTTATACAAGCTATAGATTTCATTGCTGTCATGCTTCCATAGCGTCGTTTCTGTTAAGGGATTAAAAGTCGGGTGCATCGCCCCCGGAAGAAGCATGGCATTGTATTTTTCCAGATGCTGATTGACCTGCCGGATGTTTTGGGCAAAATCATCGCCTGACGACGATAAGGAAGAAACAGGCTGATGAACCTTTAACTCTAAAACATGCGCAACTAATTCGTTAGACCAGTCAATGCTTCCATTTTCGTAATTTCCCGAATAGTTCCCGGAAAAATCATACAATAAACGATCAACGATAGGTTTGACCTTCAGCGTATCCCGATCCACGACCATGTATTCCAACTCGACACCGAAGGCTTCAAAGAGCCGATATTTAAAAGTGGCGCCCATTCTTTGCATTAAACTTTTCTTCTATGCGTTGTTTAAAAGCCATTAAGATTCTGCTATACAACTCATCCTTAAGTACAAGGTCTTCGCAACCAAAATCTATATTGGGATTGTCATTGACTTCAATTACGAAAATCCTCCCATTGATCTCTTTTAAATCTACCCCGAATAAACCCTTTTTATTAATTAAAGCCGCGGTTTTCAGGGCCATCTCTATAATAGGTTCGGGAACATTCTTTATATCAAAAGTATCGGCAAGACCACTCTGGTCATCAGCTATTTTGCTTTCCCAGTTATAAATTTGCCAGTGCCCTTTAGCCATATAATACTTGCAGGCAAAAAGCGGGCTGTTGTCTAATATGGCCACGCGCCAATCGTAGTCGGTATAAATATATTCCTGAACAATAACCAGATCCGACTCACTGAACATAGCGGTGAGCATGTTTTCCAGTTCCTGCTTGTTCCCTACTTTCTTCACGCCAAAAGAAAAAGACGAGTCCGGTAGTTTAAGAATACAGGGAAACTTAAGCGTGTCATAATAGTCCTTCCAATTGTCCCGGTGAAGAATGTAAGACTTGGGGATGGGCAGGTTCGCTGTACGAAGCACTTCGGCCATGTATACCTTGTTTCCGCACTTAAGGATATTTTCAGCATGATCAACGATCGCCAAACCTTCCGATTCAGCCTTTCGAACAAATTTGTAGGAAAAATTTTTTACATGCGTATTCATCCTTACGAACAAAGCATCAAAAGTAGATAAACGGTTATAGTCGTTTTCTTCAATCAATTCTACATAAAAACCCAACTTTTCCCCTACCTCAATGAATTTTTGAAGTGCCTGCCTGTTCGAGGCGGGGGCGGGATCATCCGGATCAACCAATATCCCGAGATCGTATTGAAACTTATGCCCTTTGGAAGTGTAATAGCGTTTTTTGCTCAGAAATTCCCGGGCATATTCCTTCATAAGGGCAAGGTGATATTTGGGCACATCTTTAAGGGCGATTGTCTTGATGCTTCTTAATTCCCATCCACGCTTTGATTTGATGAAATTAGCCCGGAGCAGGGGTGCACGAAATAGCTTGTGCAATTCCTTGGCCAGGTCATTGTATTTATTTTCCGTATTTTTTCCGAAGTAAACACTCAATTTGAAGTGATCTCCCGTGAGGTTCTTCAGCGATTTATTAATGACAGTATCCAGGTCACCGGATAAAATTTTGGTTAAAGATTGCTGTTTGAAATCAATAATGTTTTTAACGTCCGGACTAGGGCGGTGTCCCCGGGCTTCCGCCACGAGGGAAACATAATATCCGCTCGACTGATACTTGTATTCGTCCGAAAGGTTAAACACCCGGACATTTTTTTGCTTGAGGCCGCCTACATCGTTGAGGTATTCACCTGCGGAAATAATTTTTGCTCCGGGAATTTCGATGTCCCACTTAGCCGGTTGATCGACAACGATAAGCTTTAGCATTGACTATTTTTTGAGGCGACCGCATTCGCGTCATACCATCAGGGCTTTTGCGGTACGACATAAGCCATTACATCGGAATGCGTAACCTTTTTATCCGATAGGATGATCAGCCTTTCCACCACATTTCGCAATTCACGGACATTGCCCGACCACCCATGTTCTTCCAGTGCTTTTATTGCTTCCCGCTCGAATTTTTTCGGCGCAATACCGTAATCTTTACAGATTTCCTCCATAAAATGATTCGCTAGCAAGGGAATATCCTCTTTCCGCTCTTTTAGCGAAGGGACATGGATAATAATAACACTTAACCGGTGGTACAGATCCAGGCGGAAATTATTGTCTTCAATCTCCTGTAGCAAGTCCTTGTTCGTAGCCGCTATCACGCGAACATCTACATTTATCTCCTTGTCTCCTCCCACACGGGTGATCTTTCCTTCCTGCAGGGCGCGTAATACTTTCGCCTGGGCACTGAGGCTCATGTCGCCTACCTCATCCAAGAACAGGGTGCCGCCGTCGGCTTGTTCAAATTTACCAATCCGCTGTTTAACTGCGGAGGTAAAAGAACCTTTCTCATGCCCGAATAATTCACTCTCGATAAGTTCACTTGGGATGGCTGCGCAATTAACTTCTATTAAAGGAGAATTGTTGCGGCCGCTTTTATCATGTATCCATCTGGCCACCAACTCCTTGCCCACGCCATTTGCTCCGGTAATTAATACACGCGCGTCGGTAGGTGCTACCTTGTCGATTGTTTTATGGATACGCTGCAGCGGTTTAGATTTTCCAATCATTTCGTGCACCTTTGATACTTTTTTGCGCAATGTCTTTGTTTCAATGGTCAATGTACTTTTATCAAGCGCATTTTTTATGGTGATCAAAATCCGATTCAGATCCGGTGGTTTAGCGATATAGTCATAGGCCCCTTTTTTTACTGCTTCCACAGCCGTATCTATATTCCCATGCCCGGACACCATTATTATCGGAACATCGGGATTGACCTCGCGGCTTTCCTCCAAAAACTGCATGCCATCAAGCTTCGGCATTTTGATATCGCAAAGTACTACATCAAAATCTATTTTTTTAAATA
>CAYRJM010000015.1:0-50337 GCA_964424665.1 uncultured Chitinophagaceae bacterium | reverse complement strand
TGGTGGATGGGATTCCAGGGTCAGCGTGTTAATAACTGGAACCCCTGGGTCAATGGCAACGTTCTGCTGACCAGCCTGCTTACGGAGAAAGATAAGCGTAAAATGACCAAGACGGTCTACAAAACGATGCAAAGCACTGATCATTTTATTAATCAATATCCGGCAGACGGAGGATGTGACGAAGGGCCTTCCTACTGGAGTGTCGCCGGAGGAGCGTTGATCTCTTATCTGGACTTACTGGACAAAGCTACCCGGGGCCGTATCGATGTGACCAATCATCCACTGCTCTGCAATATGGGGAGATACATCTACAGGATGAACATCGACAAAAACTATTTTGTAAATTATGGAGACGCTCATCCTACAACGGTTCCGGATATTGCTTCGGTCTTTGCATTTGGAGAAGCTTGTGAGAATGATACCATGAAACAATTCGCGGCCTATTTCGCCAAGGCAGACGGCAACCCTACCCGTTACCTATTGAAATACAAAGGCAATCTGCAGAAATTTATAAATTATCTCCACATTTTCCCCGCACTCAGGACCGTTTCTCCTCATCAGCCTTTGATCAAAAAAATATGGCTGCCTGATTCAGAAGTACTGACTATCCGTAACACAGCGGGTTCCTCAGAAGGATTGTTTTTGTCTGCAAAAGGCGGGACAAACGGAGAAAGTCACAACCACAATGATGTGGGCAATTTTATTATCTATGTAAACGGCAGACCTGCTATCATTGATATTGGTGTCGGCACCTATACCCGGCAGACTTTTAGCGGGAATCGATATAAGATTTTCACTATGCAGTCGGCATGGCATAATTTACCAACGATTAATGGCGTGATGCAGCATGCCGGCAGTAAGTTCCGGGCAACCAAGGTCCGCTATGCCCCATCAGAAAATGATACGAAGATTACGATGGACATCGCGGAAGCGTATCCAGCTGAAGCCGCCGTGAGATCATGGGTCCGCACCCTGACATTTAAAGATTCAATAATAACGTTGACGGAAAACTATGTGTTAAGCGCTTTCAAAAGTCCCGCAAGCCTTTCTTTGATCACCCCGATGGAGGTTAAAGTAGAAGAAGATCAGCTCATACTAAAAGACAGCGTTCATCATCAAGGACTCAGGATTGGTTATTCTTCCCAAAGATTTAATGTTTCAGTAGAGACCAAACTCCTGGAAGATCCTTCTCTGAAACAATCCTGGGGTCAAAAACTTCATAAAATTGTTTTTGCCAATAAATCGCGTAAACTAAAAGGAAATTATCAAATTAATTTTCAACCTTTACCAAAACTAAACTGATGTACCGGAAAACACCGACACTGTTAACGTTATTTATTGCTTTTTCCTTAATACAGGCGCAGGCGCAAACCTTTCAACCTGCGATGGGATCCATCTACCATAGTAACTGGATAGACCTCAACAAAAATGGCCGGAAAGATATCTATGAGGATCCGTCTGAGCCTGTAGAAAAACGAATCAGCGATTTACTTTCCCAAATGACCCTCGAGGAAAAAACCTGTCAGATGGCTACCTTATACGGCTGGCACCGGGTTTTACAAGACTCCTTGCCCACGCCGGAATGGAAGAACAAGATATGGAAAGACGGCATCGGCAATATTGACGAACACCTGAATGGCTTTATCGGCTGGGGGAAGCCTACACCCGATCTTGCGATCGTCAAAGACATCAAAGCGCATGTGTGGGCGATGAATAAAACACAGGAATTCTTTATAGAAGAAACCAGGCTGGGTATCCCGGTGGACTTTACCGACGAAGGCATTCGTGGCGTAGAGGCCTATGGCACGACAGATTTCCCCACTCAGCTGGCTTTGGGGAATACGTGGGATAAGGATCTAGTGCATCAAATAGGAATCATTACCGGCAAGGAAGCGCGAGCGATGGGCTATACCAATGTGTATGCGCCTATTCTGGATGTTGCCAGAGACCAGCGTTGGGGCCGGCTTGAAGAGTCCTATGGAGAGGCTCCTTTTCTTGTTGCCCAGCTGGGTACAGCGATGGCCAGCGGGTTGCAAAAAGACCACACTGTTGTCTCTACGTTAAAACACTACGCGTTTTACAGTGCTAACTTTGGCGCCCGTGAAGGCATGGCACGCACCGATCCGCAGATTCCATTAAGAGAAGCGCTCACTTTATTATTATACCCATTCAGGGAGGTCGTAGAAAACGCTAACGCCCTGGGCGTGATGGCTTCTTATAACGATTATGACGGCGTACCCGTCATAGGCAGCTACCACTGGCTTACTGAAAAGCTACGGCAGCAGTTTGGTTTTAATGGTTACGTCGTATCCGACAGCGATGCCATGGAATATCTGTTTTCGAAGCATCATGTAGCAAAAGACCGGGAGGATGCCGTTATACAGGCGGTAAACGCCGGTTTGAACGTTCGCACCAATTTCAGCAGTCCGGAAACAATGATCATGCCTTTACGCAAAGCAGTACGGGAAGGAAAAATATCGAAAGAAATACTCAATAAAAGAGTTGCTGATATCTTGCGTGTAAAATTCTGGCTTGGGTTATTTGATGATCCCTACATCAAAAACGCGGAACAGTCCGTTCGGATCGTCAACAATCCAGAACATCAGAAAGTAGCCCTGCGGGCTTCTCGTGAATGTATTGTTCTGTTAAAAAATGACACTTTACGGGGGCAAAAAAACAGCATTTTACCGCTGAACAGGAACATTTCTTCTATTGCCGTTATCGGCCCCAACGCCAACAACGCCTCTTATAGCGGCACCCATTACGGTCCACAGGGTGTAGATCCGGTTACCATACTGGAAGGCATTCAAAACGAGGCAGGGCGTAAAATAAAGGTTCGCTACTCCAAAGGCTGTAACCTTGTGGATGAATATTGGCCGGAAAGCGAGGTACTTCCCCGCCCGCCGACAGAGGAAACAACAGCCATGATAGATTCGGCTGTTGCGATCGCCGGAGAATCTGATGTCGCTGTACTTGTCATGGGCGGCAATACCAAAACCGCGGGGGAAAATAAATCCCGCACTTCCTTAGCGTTACCCGGGCACCAGCTAGACCTGATCAAAGCCGTGCACGCTACAGGCACGCCTGTGATTGTCGTCTTTATCAATGCTCAACCCATTAGCTTCAATTGGGTCAAGCAGCATGTACCTGGCATCATAGAAGCCTGGTACCCGGGAGAATATGGCGGGACTGCCGTGGCCGATGTTTTGTTCGGAAAGTATAATCCGGGCGGTAAGTTGACACTTACCTTCCCCCGGTCCGTGGGACAACTGCCTATGAATTTCCCTACAAAACCAAATGCGCAAACCGATGCTGGCGAACACGCCCGGTTGAAAGGCAAGCTTTATCCTTTCGGATATGGGTTGAGTTACACGACTTTTAAATACAGCAATCTACAGGTCACGCCTGCGGAGACCCATACGCAAGGACGCATAAAAGTAAGTTTCGATATCACCAACACCGGCGAGCGGGCGGGAGATGAAGTAGTGCAAATGTATATTCATGACGTCGTTTCTTCTGTGACGACCTATGAAAAGAAACTACGTGGGTTCGACCGGATACCCTTAGCGCCGGGTCAGACGAAAACAGTGACTTTTACGCTGACGCCAAAAGACCTCTCGCTTTGGAACAGCGACATGCATTATGTAGTTGAACCGGGGAAGTTTGAAGTACTCGTGGGCGCTTCTTCCGAAGATATAAAACTGAAAGGAAGCTTCGAACTCAATTAGGCGAAACGTTCCGCCATCTAGCGATACCCTCCCAAAGCGTCGACGTCGGCCTGCCGGCGTGGGGAAGCCCGGATCCGCAAGGTTTGCGTGGATAATTGCAGAAAAAAAACGAATCAGTACCACGCTGTGAAAAGTTTTATTATTTTTCGCAAAAAACAGGACCTATGATTAAAAAAATCTTTTTGCTTGTTGTTGCCATATTCGTTTTCCAAAACGTATTTGGTCAGCAAACTTGTCCGATCATTCCCTTACCTAAGCATTATAAGGCCGTAAACGCTCAGTTTCTTATCAGCAGTCAAACGCCCGTAATAGCAGAAGATACCGCTTTTTGCCATGCTGCCGCCTACTTCTTAAAAAATCAATTGCTGCGTTATACCGGTATCCCGCTCGCCTCAAAAGCAAACGGCGCGCCGGCGATCTTCCTTAAAAAGGACAACAGTGTAAAAACTTCCGGCGGCTACACCATCCACATGCAAGCCGATATGATCACGATTTCCGCCGGCGACAGTAAAGGGATATTCAATGGCGTAGCTTCTTTGCTTCAGCTCGCTTTGTTTTCAGACAAACAGCAGGATGTCTTGGCCCTGCCCTGCTGGAATATCCAGGATGCGCCCTTATATTCCTGGCGTGGCGTAATGCTCGATGAGTCCAGGCATTTTTTCGGGAAGCGAATCGTCAAAGAGATTCTTGATCAAATGGCCCTATTAAAGCTCAATCGCTTTCATTGGCACTTGACCGATCAGCCCGGCTGGAGAATACAGATCAACCAATACCCGCGCCTTGCCTTAGTGGGCGGTATCGGCAATCATTCCGATTCACTGGCCCCTGCAAAATATTATACGCAGCAGGACATTCGCGAAATCGTGGCTTATGCCCAGGCAAGGAACATCACCGTTATTCCGGAAATCGACATGCCCGGGCATGCTACCGCTGCTAATCGGGCCTACCCCCAATACAGCGGCGGCGGGTCAGGTCGCTTTGCTGATTTTACGTTCAATCCCGGAAAAGAAGGAACCTATCAATACCTAACTAATATATTAAAAGAAGTAGCTGTATTATTTCCCGCCGGAATGGTACATCTCGGAGGCGATGAAGTGTCTTTTGGAAGTAAAAGCTGGAAAAAAGACACCGCGGTTCAACACCTGATGCAAAAAAACAAGCTGACTGACCTTCAGGCTGTCGAACATTATTTTTTCAAAAGAATGACGGATTCCGCACTTCACTATTTTGATAAAATACTGGCATGGGATGAAGTGGCGGATGACGCCATACCCCAAGACAGTGTTATCATTTTTTGGTGGCGGCATAATAAACCTGAACAACTGACCAAAGCCTTAACGGCAGGATTTCAGGTTGTGCTTTGCCCCCGTATTCCTTTGTACTTTGATTTTGTTCAGGACAGCACCCATTTACAGGGACGGCGTTGGGGGAAAGACTTCAGTTCCCTCAAACAGGTTTATCTTTTCTCTGGTCATACCTATCCCGCAGCAGAAAAAGCACCTCAGCTGATTCTGGGGATGCAGGCTAATTTGTGGACTGAGAAAGTACGGTCGGAAAGAAGGCTTGAATTTTTGTTGTTTCCTCGAATTGCCGCCCTGGCCGAAGCCGCCTGGACAGTGCCTCAAAACAGAGATTATGAAGCTTTCTTGGCCCGCCTGAAACAGCAATTCAGTTTGTATAAAAAAGATCACCTCTATTATTTCAATCCGATAACACCAGAGAAAACGCCTGAAGCAGTGGATATCTTTAATTAATGTTAACCAGGCGCGGAGTACGGGTAAGACCCATATCACTAATATTTGGAAAACTGTCCCCTCGCCCTAATTTCGCGCGCCAGAACCGGACACAGTCGTCCTGCGCCATTCATGAAATGAGTCAGGTAGTATGCTTTAAACCTAAAAGGAATGCCCGTTTTCGCAGTCTTGCTATGGGGATACTGGCCCGCCTGATATCGTGCGCAAAAAATAATCAAATTAGTCTTCCCGGAGCGGTTACCAGCGACAGCCCTGCTTCGTCTTTTACAAAATACATTATCCCACAGGGAGCCCAATATTGCAGGCCAATGACCTGCGGTGCAGTTTGACGGTACAGCCGTCTATACAACCAGCGATGCGGAAAACCAGGCTGACATCAATAAACTGTACGGCTTTTCCGACAACAATGAAGGACACCATCATTATAGTGCGCGCTTTGGCTGGCGCTGGCACGATCATTCCCTGCAATTGTTTACCGACCTGTACAATAAGGGGGTTAGGCGTTGACGCAAATTAGAAAATATAGCCATCGGAGAAAAAGTAAATTGTGGTATTATAATCTCCGACAGCCATTCTATTTTTAAAGTCAACGGCAATCAGACGCGCTTTCCTCGTGAAAGTGCGGGTTTAGCAGCGAAAGGATACCTGCTTTATCCTTTTTTTGGCGGCAATGAGACCGCCCCGCACGACATCCATATCTGGATCAAAAGAAAAACAGCCACAGACAATGACGACATGAAAGCAAAAATAATTGTATATCATTAAAAATCATTAGTACTTTGGTCAAAAAAAGAGGGGGCGGAAGCAGTCCGCCTTTTAACGCCCTAACGCAAAACAGCCGGAAGCACTCCGGTTACAGCTTTGATGTGGTAAAATGTAGCGCAAGGCCTTTCTATTCTACAAAGGAAGGATATCTGTAACCTGTCTTCAGGCACCAGGCTCGGAAAATTACGCTATAAAATAGAAACACATGGATCTGAAAGAAACCAAAGTAAAACCCGCCGGCGCAGCCGGTGAACAGCAGTTCAACCGTTCCCTCGGATTATTTGACGGGGTCATGCTGGTAACCGGTATTGTTATCGGCTCCGGCATATTCCTTACCAGCGCGGAAATCACGCGAACCGTAGGAGGCGCAGGCTGGGTATCCCTCGTGTGGATCATCGCCGCCTTTATGACCATTATCGGCGCGCTGTGTTATGGGGAGTTGGCCGCATTATTTCCTCATGCAGGAGGCCAGTATGTCTATCTGCGAAATTCCTATAATCCATTGGTCGGTTTTTTGTACGGCTGGGCCTTTTTCGCCGTTATCCAGTGCGGGTCCATCGCGGCGGTAGCGGTAGCCTTTTCGAAATACCTGGCTTTCATCTTTCCCGCGCTGGGCGAAAACCATTTTTTGCTAACTACCGGAAGCTTTAATATTTCAGTTTCCCAGGGAATAGCCATTTTATTAATCGTTTTATTAAGCTTTATCAATTCCAAGGGCGTAAACAAAGGGAAACTGATACAGGGGATATTTACGGTAGCCAAAGTACTGGCGCTTTTTTCTTTAATTCTTTTTGGGTTTTGGCTGGGGGCCAATACGGAGCTATGGACCGCCAACTGGTCCGATCCATGGGCCCTATTCCATCATGACGTCATACGAAAAGGCAATACCGTAGTAGGATACACGGACGCTATTCCTGCACACGGCATCGACATCATAGGACTTGTCGGCGTGGCGATGGTGGGCTCGCTTTTTACCAATACCGGATGGAATAATGTGACTTACGTAGCCGCCGAGGTAAAAAACCCCCGTAAGAATGTCGGTCGCAGTTTATTGTTGGGGACCCTGTTGGTCACCATCATCTATTTGCTATGCAACGCGATGTACATGAGCGTACTGTCTATGCATGATATCGCCTTTGCCGAAGCGGACCGGGTAGCTGCCGTAGCCGCTACGGCTATTTTCGGTTCTTTTGGCGCCCTGGCGCTTGCCGCTTTGATCATGGTATCTACTTTTGGGAGCGACAACGGATTGATTCTCAGCGGACCCAGGGTTTATTACAGCATGGCACAACATAAGTTATTCTTTCCCAAGGTCGGCAAGTTAAATAAGCACAGTGTCCCGGCCTACGGCATATGGATTCAATGCATATGGGCATCGCTGCTTTGCCTGTCAGGCCGGTACAGCGACCTGTTGAGTTATGTAATATTTGTTGAGGTGCTTTTTTATATGCTCACCATAATCGGCATTTTTATTCTTAGGAAGAAGATGCCTGACCATGAACGCATTTATAAAGCCCCGGGGTATCCGGTGTTACCCGCAATATATATCCTTTTGGCTATTGGTATCTGCGCGGCCTTGATTATCTATCGTCCGCTTTATACCTGGCCGGGGCTAATTATCGTCGTCCTGGGAATACCGATATATTATTTCCTGGTACGAAAAAACAAAAAAGCAAGCTTACGCGCTTGATGCTTTACAGGCCGATGACGCTTTCGATGCTTCCATCCGCCTAACGGAAGAAGGTCGGCCGGAGGATCGGTAAGACAAAGCGCGTGAGCCAAAAGAAGGGGCACAAACGTAGGAATCAATACCGCGTAAGGAAGGATATTTGTGATCACCAAAAACGAACAGTGATGAAAAGAACACTACTCATGGGCCTGCTATTGACCGGTTTATTTTTGTCCGTCGCCCGCGCACAAAATAAAGCGCCTGAGCGGCACCGTCTAAGGTACTATGGTATACAGCCCGGTATTCTTCAACCGGGGAAGTGGAACGCCATTACTGACGTAGCGGGGGTCAAAGTGGGACAGGCGACGCTGATACAAGGAGATAGTGTACGAACGGGCGTAACCGTAATCCTACCCCACGATGGAAATATCTTTCAGGCGAAAGTAC
Organism: uncultured Chitinophagaceae bacterium; assembly: GCA_964424665.1. Lineage (GTDB taxonomy): Bacteria > Bacteroidota > Bacteroidia > Chitinophagales > Chitinophagaceae > FW021-bin31. The sequence goes on along the minus strand of CAYRJM010000015.1, from coordinate 41,974 downwards.
CGGCAGCCGTATATGTCGGCAACGGCTTTGGAAAATTAATGGGCGCTACACAGATTGAAGAATTGGGCAACCTGGAAACGCCGATCGCATTGACCAACACCTTGAACGTACCCATAGTGGCGAATGCCCTCCTTGATTATGTGCTTCACCGGCCGGGAAACGAAAATGTACGCTCCGTAAACGCCGTGGTGGGGGAAACCAATGACGGCTATCTCAATGACATCCGGGGCAGGCATGTTGGCGCAAAAGACCTGAAAGCCGCCCTTCACCGGGCACATTCAGGGCCGGTAGCTGAAGGTAACGTCGGCGCCGGCACAGGGACGATTTGCATGGGCTTTAAGGGCGGGATTGGCACTTCTTCGCGCGTATTACCCGCTTCAAAAGGCGGATATACCGTTGGTGTGCTGGTACAAACCAATTTTGGCGGCATACTTTCCATTGCAGGTGCACCCATAGGGAGGGCACTAAACAACTATTATATGTCGGGCGAGACGGACTATAAGGTAGACGGCTCTTGCATGATCATTATTGCCACGGACGCCCCACTCTCCGCCAGGAACCTGAAGCGCATGGCCAAACGCTCATTCCTGGCCCTCGGCAAAGTCGGCTCTTTTTCTTCCAATGGGAGCGGAGATTATTCGATTGCTTTTTCCGTAGATCCGGAAGTACGGGTTCCCTACCACGCCGAACAGCCGGTACAGGAGGTTCCCCGCTTAAGCAATGATCAGATGTCGCCCCTGTTTCTGGCTACGGTAGAGGCCACGGAAGAAGCCATTTATAATTCATTGTTCATGGCTACCGATATGAGCGGTTACAAAGGACATACGGTCAAAGCGCTGCCTGTGGGTAGAATCTTACCGCTGCTAAAAGCATATCAGGCGACAAAATGAAAGCACAGCGATAGGGTCCCTCGACCTGCTAAAGACGGGCAGCCTTTATGCTCCGGAATACAGGCTTCAACTGGCCGGGCTGATTTTACCATCCCGCTCCCGCATAAAATAGATGCGTGTATTTTCAAAATAATCCGGGGGGTCGGCTTGATCCGAATGATAAATCGGCTGGAAGTTAAATTCGGTCATTAGCTGGCCGGAAGAACGGTTGATATCCGAGTTGAAGTAACGTCCCTGTCTATCCAGGAGATGCCCGAAATAAAACATCGTCTCGTATCCATTCAACGCCTCGTTGGAAGGACGCGCATGATATTGATTGAAATAGCGCCACATCATCTGTTTCATAGCCGGATAATCTGCCAGGTTTTCATACGGAAATACGGAACTGTAGAACAATGTAATACCGGCGTATTTCTTTTCTTGCAATTCTCCTAACCCTCTCAATGTGGGCATACCCACGACATTGATCTGGTACTCCTCCGCATAGGGAACCAACTGGGCGATAATATTCAAGGATACATCCGGATAAAGAGTGGTCAGAATAACCACGTTGGTCTTTCCTTTTTCCAACTGTCCGACCAGGCTTTCTATGGCTGTCGCATTGGTCCATTCAAAGGCGTCAATAGGAACTTTGCGGCCATAGTTCATCTTTTGATAGGCCTGTTGAAGATATCGAAGGTTTTGCTTTCCCTGCGCATTGTCGTAATAGATCGCCGTAATTTTTTTATTGCTGAACTTTTGTTGGGCAAAACTTTGAATGGCCGTGCAATGAATACGCAGGGTGCTGTTTACAATAATCAAAAAGGGATTGTTCGCAACGCCGCCATCATTGGGATACGTGGCCGAGACAAAGTTGATCTGCCGTTCCTTTGAGAAATTGGCTATTGTTTTAAACGCATCTCCTTTTACCGCGCCGATGATCAGGTCCGTTGAGTCCACTTTCCCGCTATGGAGCAACCGGCCCAGCGGCTCGCTACCCGAACGGCTGTCGTACACATGTAACCGGATCGGGATATTCTGCTCACGCAGGCTATCCAGCGCCATCAACGCGCCTTCATAAAAACTCAGTCCATCTAAAGTAGCGGAAGGCAACCGTTTATTTGCGCCAACGGCAAAACCGGAATCATTGAGCACATCATCAATGGCCAGCGGCACAAACAAGGCTACATCGTAAACCTTTTGTTTATTCTTCTCACCAAATACATTTACGTCAAAGGGAGCTTCTTCCTTGTTCTTTTCTTTTTCCGGCAGTTGTGGCCCTTCTTCCACTTTATCGGGCGGCTGTGGCAGCTGCGGCCCCTGCGTTTTTTTGAATAAAAAACAGGAAGAAAGGACCGAGGAAAGGCCGATTATCAGTAAAAAAGCTGCTGTTTTATTCATCTGGTTATTTTTTTAGCATATCCTGTCCTGCAGGCCCTGCGACACAAGCAATGCTCAATAGCGCAAAAATTATTCCCATTCTATCGTTGCCGGCGGCTTTGAACTGATGTCATAAACCACCCTGTTGATTCCGGACACGCGATTAATAATCGTATTGGACACTTCCGAGAGGAAATCATAAGGCAGATGTGCCCAATCTGCCGTCATTCCGTCGGTAGAAGTAACCGCTCTCAAGGCCACCGTGTATTCATAAGTGCGCTCGTCGCCCATCACGCCTACACTTTGTACGGGCAGCAGAATGGCGCCGGCCTGCCACACCTCGTCATAAAGCCCTTTTTCTTTCAACTTCTCTATAAAAATAGCATCCGCCTCCTGCAGCAGATGGACCTTTTCAGCTGTTATACCGCCCAAAATACGGATGCCTAAGCCGGGTCCCGGGAAGGGGTGCCTTTTCAGAAAAGCGTCGGCCACATCGATCTCCTTCCCCATTTTCCGGACTTCATCCTTAAATAAATTGCGCAACGGCTCTATGAGTTTCAGGTGCATTTTTTCCGGCAGTCCCCCGACATTATGGTGGGATTTAATGGTGGCCGAAGGCCCGTTGACGGAAACAGACTCAATCACGTCGGGATAAATGGTTCCCTGTCCCAAAAACGCGGCCCCTTTGATCTTTCCCGCTTCCTCCTGGAAGATATCGATAAACAGGCCGCCGATAATCTTTCTTTTCTTCTCCGGGTCTTTCACCCCGTATAAGGCCTCATAGAATCGCTCCTTGGCGTCAATACCGATCACATTCAGTCCCATACGGAGATACGAATCCAGGACCTGATTGAATTCCTCTTTTCTTAAAAGCCCGTTATCGACAAAAACCGCCGTAAGTTGGTTCCCCACCGCTTCCTGGATCAGACTTGCCGCAACGGTAGAATCTACTCCTCCGCTTAGCGCCATGATCACTTTCTGCCGGCCAACGGTTTGGCGTATCTGCTTGATGGTTTCACTGACGAAAGCCTCCGGGGTCCAGTCCTGCGAACATTGGCAGATATTTACCAGGAAATTTTTCAATAGCGTGAGCCCTTCGGTAGAGTGATATACTTCGGGATGAAACTGCAAACCATAAAACGGGAAAGCACTGTTGCCGTTCCCACTGAAAGCGGCTATCGGAATAGCTTCTGTGGTCGCTATGGTTTTAAAATGCTCCGGCAGGCTGATAATAGAATCACCATGACTCATCCACACCTGACTGTTTTCAGACATGCTTTCAAATAAAGGATCCCGTCCATTCTGGATCATTTTGGCGCGACCATATTCGCGGTGCCGGCTGCGCGCTACTTCTCCACCGAAGCTTTTTGCCGCCAATTGCGCCCCATAACACACCCCTAATACCGGCACCCTTTCCAAAAGGGCGGCTATATCCAGCTTGGGCGCCTTCGGATCATTTACGGAGAACGGACTTCCGGAAAGAATAATCCCTTTGATATCAGCGTCCATGGGAACGGGCCGCAGGCAGGGATGAATTTCACAATAGACATTGCATGCCCTTATCTTTCGGGCAATGAGTTGGGTATACTGCGAACCAAAATCGATGATGAGAATTTTTTCAGCCATGCGGACAAAATTACAATCTTTTACATTCATCTATTCACCACCAGCACATACTTTTCAGAAAAATAAGGTTCTTCAAAATAATTATTGACGGGATACAGCTGCGGCCGGCATCCGCTGTCAGCAATTTCGGCCGAGAGGTCCCCGCCTTTCAGGCAGATCAACGCCGATTGCCGCCGCCCGCTGTTTGTTTTCAAATGGGGCCAGCTCCAGCCGCAGAGTTTTTTCAACGGAGCTACCGCCCGGGTCACGATAAAATCAAAAGGCGGACGTCGGACGTCTTCCGCCCGGCTATGCGCGGAGCTTAAATTAGACAAATGCAAAGCGTCACCGACGGCCTCTACTACTTTGATCTTTTTACCAATGGAGTCCACCAGATGAAAGTGTACCTCCGGAAATAAAATCGCCAGCGGAATACCCGGAAATCCCCCTCCCGTACCCAGGTCCATTACCGTACTGCCGGCGGGAAAACAGACCGCTTTAGCGATGCTCAGGCTGTGCAATACGTGCTTTTCGTATAAGTTCGACAGATCGCGCCGCGAGATCACATTGATGTGTGCATTCCACTGGGTATATAGTGGGGACAAAGCGGCAAATTGCTCGTACTGCTGCTCGGACAGCTCCGGGAAATATTTATGAATTAATTCCAACGTCTTTTAGGTTTTAACATTACTGCCGGGATAAAAACAATATAATATATACTCATCAGTATCTCAAAGGGAAGACAATACCAAAACAGCCCTTTCTCATGCAGTTTCTTCAGGCTCAGCGCCCATATAATGAGTTGAATAAGCAGTTTTATACCGAAAACCAGCCAGGTCGTGGACCAAAAAGGGGCATAAAAAAGCGCTGCAATAAACAGGGGATAATATAAAAACAAAGAGGAGGAAAATAACCCGAGCAGCAGACGATGCTTGAGTCTATAGTGTCTGCCGGTGGACATATGGCGGGTTTTCTGGCGGTACCAGGCGCTCCAGCTTTGCTTGGGCTTGGAATAAGTAATAGCCGCTTTGTCTACTACCACGCTGGTATTCTTTCCCGTGGCGGCGGCATTGATAAACAGATCATCATCACCGGAGGGGATATTCATATGGGTTAAGAAGCCTTTATGGCGGAAGAATAAAGCTTTCTTGTAGGCCAGGTTGCGGCCAACCCCCATGTAGGGAATACCGGCTAAGGCGAACGATAAATACTGTAACGCGCTGAAAAAAGTTTCAAAGCGGATCACCCGGTTCAGCAATCCCGGACGAGTTTCATAAGCGCCATAGCCTAAGACAATTTCTTTTCCGCCGGCAAATCCGTTGCCCATGTGGTATAACCAATGGCGATCCGCCGGTTTACAATCCGCATCCGTGAGGACGACGATATCGTGGGCGGCCCCTTTTATGCCTACGGTCAGCGGGTATTTTTTCCCGGGAATACCTTTTGCTTCCTGGGTCAGGTTAATGAACCTGAAATGCGGGTACCCCGGCTCTACCTCGCGCAAATAATACAAAGTGTCATCCCGCGAATTATCATTGACCACGATCACTTCGAATTTCTGTTCCTCCTCCGGCAGGTCCGGATAGCGCTGTTGTAATATCGCCGGCAGGTTGCGGGTCAAATTACGCTCTTCATCTTTCGCGCAAATGACTACAGACAGGGCAGGAAGGGGTTGTTCTTCTTTAGCTTTGCTTCGATAAAATGCCAGGCGACTGAAAAAAAACAGGTAGTATAATACCTGAATTCCGGCAACTACAATAAACGCATACCAGATAATTCGTAAAAATGAAAGTTCCATATTTACGGGCAAAATTAGCAGTCTTTAACGATAAATTAGCCTTTCCCCCGCATTTATTCGGCCTCAAAAGCGTGATTTCCGGTAAATTTGCCGGTTTACAGAAATAAACCCATGCAATTCAGCTTAATTCAAAAAGATCCCCACAGCAAGGCCCGCGCCGGCAAACTGAATACCGCTCACGGTGAGGTAGAGACCCCGGTCTTCATGCCGGTAGGTACGGTCGGAAGTGTTAAAGGCGTGAGCCGGCAATTGCTGCAACAGGAAGTAAAAGCACCGATCATTCTGGGCAATACCTACCATCTGTACCTGCGTCCGGGGCTGGATATCCTTGAGAAAGCCGGCGGGCTTCATGGTTTCAATGGATGGAATCAGTCTATCTTAACGGATAGCGGTGGTTTCCAGGTATTTTCCCTGGCGGCCAACAGAAAGATAAAAGAAGCAGGCGTCGTTTTTCAATCCCACATCGATGGTTCCAGGCATCTGTTTACCCCCGAAAAAGTTATGCAAATACAACGGCGCATCGGTGCGGACATCATTATGGCTTTTGACGAATGCCCCCCCTATCCCGCGGAACACCGCTACGTGAAAGAATCTACGGAACGCACCCATCGGTGGCTGGACCGCTGCGTCACTGAATTACAACAGCTCCCGCCCTGTTACGGGTATGAACAAACGTTATTCCCCATTGTCCAGGGGGGGGTATACAAAGACCTCAGGGTACTTTCCGCAGAAGCCATAGCCGAGCGGGACTGCGCCGGCAACGCCATAGGGGGGGTAAGTGTAGGGGAGCCACCCGAGTTGATGTATGAGATGACGGATATCTGCTGTACCATTCTCCCGGAAGACAAGCCCCGCTACCTGATGGGCGTGGGCACTCCCTGGGATCTACTGGAGTGCATCACCCTTGGGATAGACATGTTCGATTGCGTGATGCCTACCCGCAACGGAAGAAACGGCATGCTTTTTACCGAAGAGGGCGTGATAAATATTAAAAACAAAAAATGGGCGGAGGATTTTAGCCCGATAGATACGGATACCCCCTGCACGGCCAGCCGTGAATATTCTAAGGCTTACCTGCGGCACTTGTTTCTGGCCAAGGAACTCCTTGCCCTTCAACTGGCCAGCAGCCACAACCTTTGCTTTTATTTGAATCTGGTCCGGCAGGCAAGGCGGCATATCCGTAACGGCACTTTTGTCCAGTGGAAAGATAGGCTTATCCCTAAAATGAAAACCCGTATTTAAATTCTTCTGAAACCTCTTTACCTTGCAGACTGAATGAAAAAGCTCGACTGGTACATACTGAAAAAATTCCTGGGGACTTTCTTCTTTGCAATTCTCATTTTCGCGGTACTTTCCGTAGTGATTGATATTACCGAAAAGATCGATGATTTTATTAAGCACGGGCTCACTGCTTCCTATATCGCCACGCATTACTACATCGGCTTTATTCCGCATATTCTGGCGCTTTTGTTTCCGTTGTTTATTTTTATCGCCGTAATTTTTTTCACTTCCAAATTGGCTTACCGCTCGGAGATCATTGCCATTTTGAGTACAGGGGTCAGCTATCATCGTTTTCTGCGCGCCTATTGGGTAGGGGGAATCTTGCTGGCGCTCCTGCTGGGCCTTGCCAATCAGAGTCTCATTCCCAACGCCAATGAGGTCCGGGTCAAATTTGAAGATACCTATATCCACGACAAGAAGGAAAATGTGGTCTTACGCAACCTGCATATGCGGATTGACACGCTGCGATACATTACGATGAGCAACTATTATTCCGCAGACCATTACGGGACGGGTTTTGTGCTGGAAACGATCGATGGGCAAAAACTGCTTTCCCGCCTGCAGAGCCGCACCATCACGTGGGATTCTACAAAAGACGGGTGGGAAACGGGAAGGGCCGTGATACGGGAACTGGACACCAACCAGGTAGCGGTAACTGAAGTCCGGGATACGCTCCTGAAACTCAACATCACCCCCAAGGACCTCCAAAGCAACGCCGATTTGATCGAAGCGATGACCACCAAAGAGCTGAACGAATACATCCGTCACCAGAAACTCCGCAGCACCGGTGGATTGAATTATCTGTATGTGGAAAAACACCGCCGGACGGCTTCCGCCTTCTCGGTCATCATCCTCACGCTAATAGGCGTGATTATCGCGTCCCGCAAAGTACGCGGAGGCAGTGGGCTGCATCTGGCAATCGGCATAGTGATCAGCGCAGCCTACATCGTATTCATGCAATTCTCGACCACTTTTTCTGTAAAGGGAACGCTTAATCCGCTTATTGCCGTCTGGATACCCAACATCATCTTCGGTATCCTGGCATTTGTCCTTTACAGGAGAGCCCCCAAGTAAACCCGGGGCGACCAGGTAGATAGCGGTAGGCCTCCCTGCGAAAAAGAGGTTTACAGCCATGCCCGCCGTAGTTCTGACACAGTCCCTTACTACTGCACAAAACAGACCAGTCGTCTTTCCCTGTAATAAATTTTATCGTAAAACGACACAGCGACCGGATGGACTCAGAAAAGTCCTTTCACAGCCCCCATGATCCCTCCTTCTTCACCGGATTTACCGGAGAAGGTAGAAAGCAGATCCTGCACATTAAAACTATCGTCATTGGGATCGGCGGTCTTGTTAAACAGCTTGTTAATCACTAATGGAATCAACGTAGCGGCAATGCCCGAAGCTTTTCCACTATCGAGGCCCAGTTTTCCGACCAGGTTCTGCACGAAGGAACCTTTGACACTGTCAATAATACCGCCAATGGCTCCGCTTCCTCCTCCACCGGCGAAAGAGGAGATGATGTTTTGTAATCCGCCGCCGGAAGTTTCCTTTTTAACGCCCTCAAAAATGGAAGAAGCCGCTTCCTGGATAACGCCTTCTTTCTTGTCTTCCGGAATGTCAGGGTTATTCATAACGACATCTTGTGCGTTTTCCCGTACCAGGCTCAGAATTTTGTCTAACATAGCTGTAATATTAATGTGAAAAATTGATTAGCCTGTCAAAAATAAAGAAAAAATCAGAATAAAGTGCGGGGACTACTCTTCCTGCTACGGGTCTAGTTTCCTGATTACCCGGAAAATAATCCGTCGAATATTTCGGTAAACCGTTTAAAATCCTTGTGGCTGAACAATACGAAAGTCACCTGTTGAGGGAGGTCGTGGCGCTGGAGGAAATCGCCGGTAGTCAAAAGCGAGATCCGGGCGGCCTGGTCAAAGGGATAACCGTAAACTCCCGTACTGATAGCAGGGAAAGCTATGGTGCGCAACCGGTGGTCGGCTGCCAGCTGCAGGCTGTTGCGATAGCAGTTCCCGAGCAATTCCGCCTCATTTTTATGGCCCCCATGCCACACGGGACCCACCGTATGGATCACGTGCTTTGCAGGCAGGTTATAACCGGCGGTTAGTTTGGCTTCTCCCGTCGGGCAGCCACCGAGTGTTTTGCATTCTTCCAAGAGCTTCGGCCCGGCGGCCCGGTGAATCGCTCCGTCTACCCCGCCTCCGCCCAACAGGCTGCTGTTGGCAGCATTTACCACGGCATCCACCTGTAGACGGGTGATATCTCCCCGGATAATTTCCATACTATTTTTTCCTTCTTGTGGCATAACAAAAAAAATTTTTAACACGCCAGAGATTGGCTAAATTTACAACTAAAAGACAAAAACGCATGAGTACGCCCATTACCTGTCCGCACTGCCGGTCCGTATTTGACCTGGAGAACGTATTGACAGAAGACGTAGAGAAAGCCTTGAAAGAACAATACGAAAAGCGCCATCAGGAGTCAATGAATCAGTTGATGAAAGAACGGGTTGCCCTGGAAGCACAGCAAAAGGAGTTTAACGCGAAAAAGGGCAGGGAGAACGAATTATTCCAGGAACGTCTCGCCAAAGAACGCCAGAAGTTGCACGAAGAGCTTCAGCAACAATTGCGCAAAACTATTGCGGGCGATTATGAAAATAAGGTAAAAGTATTAGAACAGTCCCTGGCCGATAATGAAGAGAAATTGAAACTTTCACGGGAAAAAGAATTGCAAATCCTGCAATTGCAGCAGCAGCTCAAAAACCAAAAGGACGAAATGGAACTGCAGCTCAAAAAAGAACTGATGCGACGGCAGGAAGAAATTGAACGGCTGGCGCTTAAGCGTGCTCATGAAGCCGGCGAATTGAAGCTAAAAGAAAAGGAGCATCAGATTGCGCAAATGAAAAAACTCATAGAAGAGATGAAGCGTAAAAGTGAGCAGGGCTCTATGCAATTGCAGGGAGAGGTGCAGGAGATCGCATTGGAAGAGATGCTGAATTCGGCTTTTCCCTATGATGTGATTACAGAAGTAGGGAAAGGGATTCGCGGTGCCGACTGCATGCAGGAGGTCAGAAATCACCTGGGTCGCCCCTGCGGCAAGATCATCTTCGAGAGCAAGCGAACCCAAAGTTTTTCAGCAGCCTGGATCGAAAAATTAAAAGCCGACATGCGACATACCGGCGCGGACATCGCCGTCATCGTTACGCAGGCTATGCCCAAAGACATGGATCATTTTGGGACCCGCAACGGTATCTGGATCTGTGGTTTTCGTGAAGTCGTCGGACTCACCCACGTGCTGCGGGACGGGTTGATAAAAGTATCCCAGGCCTTGAAAAGCCAGGAAAACAAGGGAGACAAAATGCAAATGCTCTATGACTATCTGACCGGCAACGAATTCCACCAACAGGTGGAAGCGATCATGGAAGGTTTCGTCCAGATGAAGAACAGCATTAATAAAGAGCGGCTCCAGATGGAAAAAATATGGAAGGAAAGAGAAAAGCAACTGGAAAAAGTGTTGTTGAATACGACCCATCTGTATGGGTCGGTCAAAGGGATAGCCGGGGCAGCTATAGGCGAAGTAAAGCTACTTGAAGGCATGGATGAATAATGGGGTTTCACGGGAACCCTACTTCTGCGTTTCATTTTCCTTTTTCCGGAATTCGATTATCCGTCTTATCAGATCCAGCGGCAATTCCTCCTTATTGGGGAACTGGATCGCCGATTTGCTCACCCTTAGATTTTTCAGCTCCGGTTCAAATTCTTTGAGAAAAAGGTCGCTCCAGGGACTCGCCAATGAGATGTGCATGATATAGGCGGAATAATAGATCAGATAGCCTTTGTATTTAAAGGCCGGTATTTGAAAGCTGATTGTCTCCTCCGCTTCGGGCACTACCTCTCTGACCGTCATTCGGATTTGTTGCAACCGCTCACGCACCTCCTGCGAGAACGCGTTTTGGTATTCATCTATGGTTTTATAATTTGTCTTAGCCATCGCACTTATATTCTTTCGTAAATGCAAATAATGTGATATCGGCTAAAAAACAGGGCAAGCCCGGCCTCCCGCTTATTGCCAGAAGCCGGCTTCTTGGTTCTCCCTACAAAAGGCGCTCCAATTATTCGTTATTCACATCTTCAGGTGAATAAACGGTGTACTTTCTCCTAAAATGTGGAAAACAGGGTGAATATCCTGCTAATTGTGGTGCTATTGTTGTACTTTTACAGTGGAAATGCTGTGATCCTATGCTAACAAATATTTTGCTAACGGGCGGGAAGAAAGTAAAAAATTAGAGGTACTTTCGCCTTCGGCCTTTTTTCAAACAATTCTCCTTTTGGATCGGTTACGGAGAAAAACAGCGCCTCACAATTTTTATAGAAAGCATTTTGCAACATAAAATCTTATTTTTTGTCAAAGTATGGAACTCTCAAACCTCAAAAAAGATGTTAATGTAAGAAGAAAAAATTCAGATATTTCCTCCTTAGTTTACGGTAAAATCCCTCCACAGGCCAAAGATTTAGAAGAAGCTGTATTGGGAGCCATCATGCTGGAAAGAGGCGCCTTTGATACGGCGGTTGAAGTATTACGGCCGGAATGTTTTTATGTAGAATCACATCAGCGCATTTTCCGATCCATGAAAGAATTGTCGGACAAGTCCATGCCGATAGACTTGTTGACGGTCGCCGAAGAATTGAAAACCAATGGAGACCTGGAGATGGTTGGCGGTCCTTATTACCTTACCCGGCTGACCAACATGGTAGCTTCTACGGCCAACATGGAAGCGCATGCCCGCATCGTGCTTCAGAAATTTATCCAGCGGGAACTGATTCGTATCTCCGGAGAGATCATCAAGGAAGCTTTTGAAGATTCGACAGACGTTTTCGACCTGATGGATACCGCAGAAAGGAAATTGTATGAGATCACCGATACCCATTTACGAAAAAACTATACCAATATCGGGGACGTGCTGAAGCAAACGCTTGAACGAATAGAAACACTTCGGGAAAGCAAAGAGGACATAAGCGGCGTCCCGTCCGGTTATCCCAACCTGGACAGCATAACGCGCGGCTGGCAGCCGACCGATCTGGTCATCCTGGCGGCCCGGCCTTCCGTCGGGAAAACCGCCTTCGCGCTTAATCTGGCTTTGCGTGCCTCCAGAGACCCGATAAAGCCTACGCCGACTGCCATCTTTTCCCTGGAAATGTCTGCCGGACAGATCGTCCAACGTATGCTTTCCATGGAATCCGAAGTTTTGCTGGAACGAATTTCGTCCGGTAAAATGGAAGACTACGAGATGAAACAGTTGATGGTAAAAGGTATTGAGCCGCTGTCCGAAAGGAAGGTTTTCCTGGACGACACGCCCGCCCTCAACATGTTTGAACTACGGGCAAAATGTCGCCGGCTGAAGCATAAAAACGGCCTGGGCCTTGTCATCATCGACTACCTTCAGCTCATGACCGGGGGCAACGACCGCAACAGCAACAGGGAACAAGAGATCAGCAAAATCTCCAGAGATCTGAAGGCCTTGGCGAAAGAACTGGAATTACCCATAATCGCGCTTTCTCAATTAAGTCGTGAAGTAGAGCGTCGCCGGGATACGAACAAGATGCCGATGCTGAGTGACCTTCGGGAATCCGGTGCTATTGAACAGGATGCCGATATGGTCCTGTTTCTGTACCGGCCGGAATACCACGACCAGGACGTCAATGAAATGGGCGAATCCATCAAAGGGCTCACCCAGATAAAAATCGCCAAACACAGAAACGGTAAATTAGCCACCTTGAATTTCAGAGCCCAGCTGGACATCCAACGTTTCGAAGAAATAGACAACCAAGACCAAGACGGCGGGTATGGCGGCTATAATGGCGGAGGCGGCGATGCCCCTACAGATGGCGGTCCGCATCTGTACATCCAAAAAGGTTCCCGTATGAATGACATGTCGTTTGATGATTCAGACGACGCGCCCTTTTAAGCGCCCGATGAAGGATTTTAAAAAACAGCCTTAAGATTTTCGCTAATACAGCAGGGAAGTAAGCCAGTAAAGCCCGGCAGCCAGTACAGCGCTCACCGGAATAGTCAGTATCCACGCCCACAGCAGGCTGTAGGTCACTCCCCAGCGCACCGCCGATAAGCGTTTAGTAGCGCCCACGCCAATGATAGAGCCGGTAATGGTATGCGTCGTACTTACCGGTATACCTAACGTTTCGGTGATAAAAAGGGTTATGGCTCCGCCCATTTCTGCTCCTACCCCTTCAAATGGCGTTACTTTGGTAATCCGGGTTCCCATGGTCTTGACGATTCGCCAACCGCCCATCATCGTCCCCAGGCCCATCGCGAAATAACAGGCAAACGGAATCCATTCCGGGAGGTTCTGGATATGGATCTTCCCATCCCGCAATATATAGTCAATGTGGATCCAGTCGGGTACAGAATATGGGTTACCGTGAATATTGAGAATATAAACCACGACAGCCGCCGCGATGATACCCATGGTTTTTTGCGCGTCATTGCCCCCATGTCCCAGGCTCAGCGCCGCCGAGGACAGCAGTTGCAAATATTTAAACGAATGTTCCGTCTTGGAATAACTTGACCTTTTACATAACTGAATGATAATCAAAGACAGGATCATAGAAATGATCATTCCAATAAGTGGGGCCAGAAATATAAATGCCCCTACCTTTAGCATTACCGTTAGATTGACCACGCTGAATCCGCCATGGGCTACAGCAGCACCGGCAAAACCGCCGATGAGTGTATGGGACGAACTGGATGGTATGCCCAGCCACCAGGTCAGCAAATTCCACGTTATTGCTGCCAGAATGCCGCAGAGGATCACCCATAAATTAATCTGAAGGGTATGTGCGACCTTAGCTACTGTATCGGCCACATTTAAGTCAAAGATCCAATAAGCCATAAAATTAAAGAAGGCGGCCCACAATACCGCCTGAAAGGGCGTCAGGACTTTTGTCGAAACAATAGTAGCAATGGAATTCGCCGAATCATGAAACCCATTTATGAGATCAAAGATTATTGCCAGGGCTATAATAACAAGAAGTAAAGTCATATTCGGTCAACTGTAGATAAGGAAAAGGAGATTAAGCGTATTTAATAATAATAGACTCTAAAACATTGGCAACATCCTCGCATTTATCAGTAGCTGTCTCCAGCGATTGCAGTATTTCTTTTAACACGATAATACGAAGCGGATCCTCCTCACTTTCAAAAAGCCGGGCCACCATACTGTCATAAATATCGTCGGCATGGTTCTCCAGGCTGTTGATCCGTACGCAGGCCTCGGTAATATTTCTCAGGTTCGTCATATTCCTCAACTCATGTATCGCCTTTTTAACCTCTACAGTGGACTTATAAATGACCTCGCAGAGGGCGGAAACACTTTCATTGATCTCAAAGAACTTATAGAGCAGCATTCTTTTGGAAGCGCCGTGAATATAATCAGCAATGTCATCCAGCGTAGAAGCGAGGTTGTGGATATCTTCCCGGTCGAAAGGCGTGATAAAGTTCTGACCTAATTCAACAAAAATCTTATGTGTGGTGTCGTCGTTGGCATGTTCAAGGTCTGCTATTCGTTTAAATAACTCTTTTTGTTTTTCGGGATTACTTTGATTAACCCCTTCTATCAGTAGGGTGGACATTTCTTCCAGGTTGTTGGACACCTGCTCAAAAAGCACAAAAAATACTTTGTCTCTGGGAAGAAAAAACTTGACTACGCTGTTAAAGTTCATAATTGGGTATTTATTACAGGCACAAAAATAAAAAACAGATTCGGGAATTAAGGAATAAAATCTAATTGTTAATAACTAAATGAATCCGGCTGCTACTTTTTAATTTCCCTTGGGAAGCGTAAATCCAAAAGTAGTCCCCACCTTGGGCATGCTACGTACATGAATCGTCTGATCATGTGCTTCTATCAAGTGTTTAACAATGGCCAGGCCCAGCCCAGAGCCGCCAATGTTTCGGTCTCTTCCCTTATCTGTCCGGTAAAACCTTTCAAAAACCCGGTTCAAATGATCTTTGCTCATCCCGGCGCCGTCGTCGGATATTTCCGTAAGGACCTGCTTGCCGTCGAGGTCGTAAAAACTGGCAATCACATGACCTCCCGTTTTTCCATATTTGATGGCGTTATCTACCAGGTTAAGGAGTACCCGGTGAATTTTGTCCCTGTCTGCATAAACCTTCAAAGGCGCTTCACAGCCTTTTTTTACGGAGAAAGTTATTTGCCGCCCTTGCGCTTTAGCGGCCAAGGTCTGGAAAACTTCTTTAGTTTCCTCCTGGATAATGAAGCTTTGTTTGTGCAGCCGCAATTTTCCCCGCTCTATTTCGGTAATTTCATCCAGATCACTGATCAGGCTGCTCAACCGGTCGATATTTTTCACCGCATTTTCTAAAAACTGCCGATTCACTTTTTCGTCCTCCAAAGCGCCCTCCAGTAGGGTGTGCATATACCCCTGAATCGCAAAAACAGGTGTCTTTAGCTCATGAGAAAGATTGTATAAAAACTCCTTCCGGTACTTTTCATTCCGCTCCAGCATGGCTATCTCGTTACGTTTCTCCGTAGCCCACTGCTCTACATCCCTGCTGACCTCCTCCAGGGATTTTTGCGGCAACACATGTTTATTAAAATAATCCTCCCGGGGCGTGGCTTTTGTCTGATATATGATCTTGTAAATCAGTTTTATCTTTCTGTAAATGAATTGCTGAAGGGAATAGAAGAATAAGGCGTAGGTAATTAAAAAAGTAACAATGAAAATACCGAGAGCCACTTCCCATCTGGGCTGCCAGAAGAGGCTTATCACCGCACATACCGCACCGAGGATAAGCGCATTGTATGCCGCCAGGATCCCGGGGGTAGCATTTTTATTTTGTAACATACCGGCCACTTTTTTCCAAATATAACCCATTAATGACGAGCTTCCAAACGAGCGGCTTACGCACTTACTTCCAGCTTATATCCTACCCCCTTTACCGTCTGAATGATATTAGCCTGTATTTTTTTCCGGATCTTCCGGACATGGACATCAATAGTACGGTCCCCCACAATAACTTCTGTTCCCCACACCTTATGCAATATCTCATCGCGAAGAAAAACACGCCCGGGGTCCCCTGCCAGCAACTCAAGCAGTTCAAACTCCTTTTTCGCCAGCGTGACCGCTTTATCTTGATAGTAGACCAAAAACCGCCCCCTGTCAATAAGCAGCGAGCCAACATTTAAGGTCGCCTGACCGGATCCCGAATGAACGGTCCTGCGCAGCACAGCCTGGATGCGACTAAGCAGCAGACGAGGTTTGATGGGTTTGACGATGTAATCGTCTGCACCAATATTGAGGCCCTCCACCTGAGCGGTTTCACTTCCTATCGCGGTAAGGAAAATCACTGCGATATGCTTTAATTTGCTGTGTTTACGGAGGTCTTTTAGCGTTTCAATACCGTCTTTTTCCGGCATCATAATATCCAGCAGAATCAAATCCGGCAAAAAGGCCTTGGCCACGTATAGGGCATTAGAGCCGTCATGGGCCGTCGCAGTTTGAAAACCTTCCCTCTGAAGGTTGTAACGGATAATTTCGCAAATATCAGGTTCGTCGTCAACAATCAATATCTTTATATCCTCCGGGTTCATGTGTTTTCAGGCTGGTTTTCTAATTACCGCACAATAATAGCTATTTTTTACCACTCCGGTCAAATAATAACGTTTGGCAAAAGAGAAAGTACTTTTCGGGCATCGGCCGCGGAAGGCCTTCGATCAGGGCGATCACCAGGACGGATGAAAACCTGAAATAGTGTTAAATTCCTGTAAATAAGTCTCCTTTAAATCCTTTAAAGTCGGTGATTTGAAAATATGGCTATAAATTTGCAGTAAATCAGTCAGTTAAGTATTAAACAGATAATATTTAAGGATGAAGAAGTTTTTTATTCTCTCATGGATCGGGTGTATGATCAGTTTTTCCATAGTATACACGTCCGCTCGGGCCTCTATTCAACAACTACCCGATAGGGATACCTCCGGTATCCTCATTCCAATTTATTTGCAGATCTGGCACGATAAGATATCACAAGCCCAGCAAGTTGCTGACGAGTTTGACGGGAAAAAAGACCACCAGGTGAAAATTTCCGAAGAAGAAGCACTGAACAGCCATACGACCCGGGCCATTTTTGACCAGGTAAACCAAATGCGGGCCTCCGTGGAAGGGTCATCCGAAGATAAAAGGCATAAGATTCTCTATCTAAACAGCATCCATCAAATGCTGCAGGAATACAACCGCAAGCGGGAAGCTGGCATACTGAAACTCGATGCAGCCCCTAAACTGATTGACAATTTCGCTAAAATGCTGGAGGCGGACCGGAAAGGAGAAAGTATCGCGCCATTCGTACAAAATATCCCCTACGAGATCGCAGCGATCAACGTGCGGCAATTTTCCCAGAATTATGGCTATAACAAAGCCCGTTCTTATTTACTGCGTCTATATGCCAAGGAGCATCCGGAAAACTTCCTTAATACCCTGAACCAATATTATCCCGATCTTGTTGACGCTCCCTTTGTAGACTCCATTGTCGCTAAAATAGCACGGACTTATCCGGTGCATGTCTACAATTATGCTACTTCTTTCACGGTCCTCGGACGTAAAATACGGCACAATCCGGATTCTCTGGTTCAGGCCATTGTAAAAATCGGTGCTTCTGATCAGGCGATTCGTTTATTGCCCTTTGTGGATTATATCGTTGACGGCACTTATTCGGTCCCCGAATTGGAAAAAGTTGCTACTGACGAAGACGCTTTTTACAAGTTGTCGGTACAAACACTGATGGATATGAACAAACGGGCTATCTCAGGGGAGCATCCCGTCGGCCTGAAATCCATGGAACACAATGTAAAAAGGAGAGCCATGCGTTATATCCGTATGGTCAACGAACTGCACGAAAGCCCGGATCGCGTGCGCTTCGCGATATCTAACAAGCTTACGCCGCAAGAAATCTACTATGTCCTGGTCAACGGCCAGGAAGAAATTTATACTTCCAGTTTCGTGGGCCTGTACCAGCGTATGATGGGCCGCATGGACCCACCCAGAGGCGACAAATTCCTTGTTTCGCTGGTTTTTGATCACTTCAGAAAATTTATTACGCTCTCGGCCGCCTACAATACCCTCGATCCTTTTTTGGAAACAATGAAACCCGCCAATGCCAGCTTACTCATGCGCAAATTTGTCACAGGCCTGGAAAACAGTACCGGCCTGGAAGACGCGGTAGACGTGGCTGACGCCTTTGGCAGTATTGATGACACGATTCTGTTGAACAGCCTGCAGCAGCAGGTGAACCTCAACTTTCAAAGGATGGTGAATGAGAACAACGAAAGAGGTAAAGTCATCTATGGGCTGTTGGCTACGTTGTTCAATACAAAAAATTCTCACAGCGAGGCCGGGGATTGGGCTGACCGTATGGCCAGCAAACTCAACTTACCGCCGCTTGATTATATACCGTACGAAGCGCTGACCAATAGCGAAGGCATGGTCTATCAGGAGGTCTTCTTTTATGGCGATAAAGACGGCTTTGCTTCTTTTCGCAGTTTTATGTCCAGTTTCAGAAATAACGACTGGAACATAGACAATGAAAAATACTGGGTTAAAATAACATCTAACCGGGGAGAACCGATCACTATTTTTGCCAAGAAGCCTATGGCAACTGAAGATGAAGAAGGGATGCGGGCGCTTCAGGCTTATCTGGACGAGCACAAAATCAACCCCACCGTGTTTATACACCGAGGGCACAGTTACCATGTAAAAGCCTCCATAGAGCAATTACAGAGTTCCGCCAAACTGGTGATGCTGGGCTCCTGTGGCGGATACAACAGCCTGGCTAGCGTATTGAATGTAGCTCCAAATGCACAGATTATCACTTCAAAACAAACGGGGGCGACAGCAGTGAACGAGCCCATTATCCGTGCTATTGAACGAAATATCCGCGAAGGGAAAGACCTGAGGTGGGAGCAGATATGGGGAAATCTGAATAACCACTTCAAAGGCTCGCCCCATTATTATCAATTGTTCCAGGATTATATCCCTCCGCAGGAAAACCTCGGCGCTGTATTTATCAAGGCCTATAAAAAGATCATGAACGCGAAAGCTCCGGTAGATACCGTCGGCGCCTAAAGCAAGCTCGCGCATTATTATTCACTCGATGCATGCTACCATATCGGTTAGTCGGGATCGTTCGGGCCTCGCCGCCTTGGATATGCTGTAGGTCTTGGTATCGTTATTGGTGTCGGCAAAAGCACCGTAGCCGGACGGAAAAAATGAGGTCAGAAAGCCCACGATCCTCCGCAAGACTGCCGTTTTTTCCTTTATCACATACTTAATTCCTTTAGACAACTGCTTCTTCCGGTTGTTTTTTGGGTGCTTCTTGAATTGTTTGTTTCTCCTTACTTTGCCTCCACCCGGATGCCAGCGCCGTACCGGAAATAGCACTCCATGGACCAAAGACCGCGGAGCCTAACGCGGCCTGAGCGCTTTTTAATACATTAAACGCTAACCCTGTGGCCATGCCTCCATTCTGAATACCCACTTCTATAGCTACTGTTCGCGCATCGTTTTTCTTAAGCCCACTGACCCTTGCTCCATAATAGCCAAGTGCAAAACCTACCGCATTATGACAGACTACCGCACCAAACAGCGCCAGGCCGACGGCAAGAATATCATTTCTTGACATAGCAATGGTAACAGCAATTATTATGCAAATGGCGAGCATTGCTAAAGCAGGTAACCCTTTAACTATTTTCTTGGCCACTGCGGGCAGAAAATGGTGAATAAGCAACCCAAGTATCAACGGTGCGATGATCATCTTAAGAATAGAAAACATCATATCCATCGCGTCAATTTTGACATAAGAACCCGCCAGAATCTTCATGGCAAGCGGCGTGGTAATTGGCGAGATTAAAGTAGAGATTGTTGTCATAGCCACCGATAAGGCAACGTTGGCTTTGGCGATATAAACTAAAACATTAGAACTTACTCCTCCCGGGCAGGATCCGATAAGAATAACCCCCGCCGCGATAGCTCCGGTCAGACCAAAAAGATAAGCGAACAAAAAGCCGGATATCGGCATGATCAAATATTGCAGGAATACACCTATAAATATGGCTTTGGGCGTTTTTAACACAAGCCTAAAATCCTCAAAGGTAAGCGTCATCCCCATTCCGAAAAGAATGAGTTGCACCAGTGGTGAAATGGTTTTGCTTAATTCAAAATCACCCCAGGAAATAAAAGCTGTGGGAAACGTAAATGCAGCTATGCCAAAAACAAGCGTCATAAACGTAAATCGAAGACCAACCAGTTTATTCTTCCATATAGAGTAAATGGTTAGTGCCGTAAAAAACAACATAAAGATCAGGCCTGTTACCATAGCATTGTTTTTGAAACAGGGTGCGCCTTCACATCACTTCGTTTAACTTTAGACCTGCGTTTGTTAAGGCTGCCTTCATCTTTCGCTGCATCGAAGTGTCTACTAACTGCATAGGCTTTAACGGATAACCCACACTGCGACCCTGTAAATGTAATAAAGTTTTGATTTTTTCGGGAAAAGGCACCTCAAAATAAGAAGTAACCAACGGCAGCAATTTCTTCTGCAGTTGCATGGCTTTTTGCTGATCGCCACGCTTAAACGCCTTCCACTGTTGTATACATAAATGCGGAGCGACGGTAATCAACGCGGAAATAGCCCCACACGCCCCAGCGACATAGCTGCTATACAATAAGTGGTCGCAAGCGGCATACACCTTATACCTTCCGTTATTTACCGCTGCAATCTCGGCCAGCCGCACAGGATCAACTTGCTTAATCCCTACAATCCACTCGATTTCATTAATCTTCTCAAATAAAGAAGGACTAATAATATTAGTGGGTACGACATTATAAATAATTACAGGAAGTTGTACTTTTTCACAAATTTCCTTGTAAAACAAAAAATTTTCCGCTTCCGTAGCGCCATAATAAAAAACAGGGGTCACCAATAAAGCGCTTGCGCCTAATGCGCGGGCATCCATACCCGCTTTAATAACATCGCGGGTTGAATTACGGATAATGCCCGCGTATACCGGCAGATTATTATGGTTTTCTTCATTGATCAGTTCCAGGCATCGTTTCAGTTCATAATCCGTTAACAAGGCGCCTTCGCCCGTACTTCCTCCCGAACTTACTCCATCTATGCCGCTGTTCAGTAAATACCGAAGTTCATTCCTAAACGCTGCTTCATCCAGGCTGCCTTCTTTGGTAAAAGGCACAACCAGAGGCGGTATCATGCCCGTCAAGTGTTCGGTATTCATATCAGGCATTTTCCATTTTGATCAAATCCAGTGTCCGCATAACTTTTTCTATCTCCGCAATCTCCTGTTTTGTTCCCTCTGTAAACGGCAGTCTGGGAATGCCTCCGTCGAGTCCGCCCAGCTTCATGGCTTCTTTCCACAAAGCTACCGGATTAGTACGTCTGTTTTGCCCCATAATTCGCAATAAGGGAAAAATACGTCGTTGCATATCTGCAGCCTTTTGTACCTTCCCGGAAAGGAAGTCCTCTATCATCTGTCTGATCTCATGACCTAGCAAATGAGAAGCTCCACTCACCACACCACCGATGCGCTTGCCTCCCCCTTGTGCAAAAGTTTCGAGGATCATCGTATCGTCACCATTATAGATAATGAAGTCCTCCGGTGTACTGTTCAGGTAAGCGGTAACCTGTTTGGGATTCAGTTCGGCCTCGTCTTTTATGGCTACTATGTTATCTATCTCCGCCAGCCTCGAAAGTGTTTCCGGGTCAATGTTTATACCGGTAAAGATAGGAATATTATAAAGTATCACACTGACATCTATTGCCTCAGCCACCAATCTAAAGTGCTCATAGATTTGCTCCTGATTAGGCTTAGAAAAATAAGGCGCGATAATCATTACGGCTTCATAGCCCATATCCTGCGTCTTTTTTGCCAGTTTCATAGTCTCTACCGTAGACGCGCATCCCACTCCTGCGATAAGCGGAATTTCTCCACCAACAGCTTCCTGAACCGTTTGGAATAAAGCGATTCGCTCATCGAAAGTCATGGTAGCAAATTCTCCGGTAGTGCCACATAAAATAAGGGTGTCTGCCCGTCCCGAATCAGCCAAAAAACCGGCCAGGGAATGTGCTTTGTCCAAATCAAGACTTTGATCTTCTTTAAAAGGAGTTACCATTGGAATAAGTATCCTTCCGTATTTTTCTCTGTTGAAATGCATTGTGGTTTATTTACTTTTTGTGATAAATATGGTTAGTCGTTTTTCATCCGGGTTTTTATGCCTTTACACGAGGGGCCTTACCTGCTGCTTTACCGGATGAAGTGTTCTCAATCTATGTCCCAATGCACTATGGATTTACCCACCTCCAGTTGTGTTGATGCGCTTGCGGTCTGTTTAAAACGGCGGCAATTGCTAAAGACAACATTGTCTTCAAAAAAATTTAAAAGGACTGATTTGTTATCGGTCATATTCTTCAATTTAGTCTCATTAACGCGCGTTCTTCTTACTTTCTACCGGCAAATTTAAAAGCGGGACATGCTAAACCCTTTCATTATTCTGGCAAAATGTTGTTGTATTGAAGCTTTTTCAAGCCAGCCCCAATCGTCGAGAACAATTAGCAAAAACCCTTACTGTATTCAAGCAATAATTTGTCATATTTGAGCTGACACAGATATAATCCGGATATTTATTTATATTTACGTTAATGTTTTCTTTTTGTAATCAACACAAAACATGTCGACATGAAGCCAACTTTACGCAAATCCCTCCCCCAGCCGGAACATTCTTTTGTTCTTAGAAAAGATAAAGGTAGTAACATCCGTACCGATTGGCATTATCATCCCGACTATGAGATCGTCTGTATCAACAGGAGTAGCGGCACTTGGCTTATAGGTGATTATAACGGGCCATTCGAAAGCGGTGATGTCATCCTTATGGGCCCCAACCTTCCCCACGCCTATCGCCATGAAAAGAAGTACCTGAATGACCAATGTCCGGAACCCGGAGAGATTATCGCCGTATTATTCCTTAAGGAAATACTGGGTTCTTTCCTGTCACTTCCTGAAACCAATGGGATTAAAGGCATCCTGGACTTATCCAACCGGGGACTCAAATTGACGGGACAAACCAGAGTTGATGCCCAAAGGATATTGAATAATATGTTGCATGTAAGCCCGGGAAGAAGATTTATCGATCTATTGACGATCCTGCAGTTAATGGCAGACAGGGATGAATACGAAATACTGGTTTCCAGTGGATTTACCTACCATTCCAGTAACATTGACAATGCCAGAATAAGCGCCGTAATCGAATATACCTTCAATAATTTCCATACTTCCATATCAATAGAAGACGTGGCCTCGCTTATCCACATGAGCAAACATTCCTTTTCCAGATTTTTTAGAGATAAAACAAAAAAGACGTATATTCAGTTTCTAATGGAAGTAAGAATCGGCAACGCCTGCCGCTTATTGATCGAAGAAGACATGAGCATCACCGAGGTCTCCTACTCCTGCGGCTATAACAGCATTTCTCATTTTAATCACCAGTTTAAGGCGATAAAGCAAAAGTCACCCTACGAATACAAACAGGAATTCAACAAGCTTCTACCTGTGATCTGACGCCGCGTCAAACTGATCATTAAAGATATTAAAATATTACGTGGCCACTTTTATTTTCTTCTATCCTGTTATTCATACGCTTTAAAAAAACAGCGCTTCGTTTATAGCGCCAGGTGGTCTTCTTCGGGCCATCATTTAAAGAGACAATATCCACCGGTATATTACAAATAATATGCTTGCTCATATAAGGATTTGTGTATACAATATGGCGGCATGCCTCCTTTTCGCTACGCCATAAGTTCCTATTGACCTTCCTGAAATCATTTAGTAAAATGCCAGCGATAAAAAACTTGCGCCTATATTATTTCAGATAAGGTGCCAGCGCTTTCGCCAGTATCCGGTAGCCTTTGCCGTTGGGATGCAGCCTGCCGTCCTGAAAAAGCGATTCAATAACTTTTCCATGTTCATCCAGTAAGTTCACCCCCGGATCCGTATAAGCCACATCCTCCATACCACATAACCGAACAATTTTTTGATTCAGCTCCGTCACTCTTCTTTCGCCTCCTTTACGCGGATAAATGCCAATCATTAAAATTTCAGCCTGCGGTTGCCTTTGTTTTACCGCTTCGATCAACAGTTTAAGTCCGGCTATTATCTCCTTGTCGGAGTTGTACGCGAGGTTGTTGGTGCCGATATTGATTAGGACCTGCTTTGCCCGGTAACCATCCAGTTCCCCATGATATACGCGCCATAACACATTTTCTATCCGGTCCCAGGAAAAGCCCAAATTCCGCACCCCGTGGGGCGTAAAATATTTTTTCCAGGAGTCCTCTCCTCTTTGTGTTTTACTAAACTCCGGTTCTCCTCCCCAATAGTGCGTAATTGAGTTCCCGAGAAACACAATTTCCGGCGGGTTGGATTTATTCATCTTCAGTTCTCTTAGATGTCTATAATTCCAATCATAGTTTTTGCTCCGATACTGTTTTACGGGTCGTGTGGTTGAATACGCTCCGGCAGGCTGATGCAGGATTTTCCGAATTATTTTTTCATAGGCGTTCGCGTACAGCACCATCCCGTAATCATTCGGGTGTACGCCGTCTACCGTACTTTCCCTGTCCAGCCCTATAGCCTCATCGGTCAATAAGTAAATGTCGTTCATTCCCGCTGACTTCAGTTGGGCGAATACCCCTTTAGCTATCCTGTTAACACGGTCATACTCGGAGTTTCTATGTTCATCCAATTCATCCACCGTTCCGTCTGCATCCTCTACGATCAGTACAGGAACCTCAGGTTTCTTTGTTTTTAAAGCTTGAACGGTTTGTAATAAGCGGTTCTTTATGGTATCGTCCGGGAAGCGCGTCATATTAGGTAAACAATCCACCACATAAATTTCCGGATCCAGTTCTGTCAGCAAGTCCGCCACCGGCTGTTCCAGACGCCCATTTCCGGAAAATGCTAAATTGATCACCGGACGATGTAACCTTCTTCCCAGAATGGCCGTCCAGGCCATTCCCGGGCGGGAAGCACAAGCGCCCTGCGCGATCGACGTACCATATACAACAACAGGTTTATTGGGACTAAGTGGTAGCGGGGTCAGCTTCGCGCTATCCGGCACCCCGACTTCCAGCCATTCCACATTATTATAAAGTGGCAGATACAGGTGATATTCTTTTACGTAATCATCAGGCAAAGAAGAAAAGTGATAGGTAATCGTATCCCCAAAATTAAACTTCCCTGCACTCCATTGCCAATTACCGTCTTTATCCAACGCATAAAGGTCCACGCCACTGGCGCCCGTAGCAGGCATATGTGACATCGCTCTTTTTTCCCCTACCATATAACGAACATATATGTCTGTAGCCCGCGTACGAAACCTGACCTTTAACCCGGCAGTCTCGTGAGAAAGCGACCACACCGCCTTACGGACTTTTTCTTCTGCCCTAGCCGGGAGGCGATCATAAAAATGAGCCAGTCCTTCCTGCCAGCCCTGTCCTTCAATGACGGCAGAATCGCCGCTTTCGGGGTTCCACCAGGTTATATTTTTCTGCGAAAGCGCGGGTTGCGCTGCCGCACACAGCAGTAATACAAGGATGAAGTTTTTCATTTGAACCTGTTATTTAAATCACTTTAGTTCCGCATACAGATTTGGATAATCGGTAATCTCCCCATCCACACCCATATCTTTCAGTTTTTGCATTTCTTCAACCGTATTGGGTGTCCAGGGGATTACTTTTATTCCTTTTTCATGAAAGGCTTTTACCCTTTCAGCCGTCACAAGATGATAGTTCGGGCTGAAAATATCTGGCT
Organism: uncultured Chitinophagaceae bacterium; assembly: GCA_964424665.1. Taxonomy (GTDB): domain Bacteria; phylum Bacteroidota; class Bacteroidia; order Chitinophagales; family Chitinophagaceae; genus FW021-bin31. The sequence goes on along the minus strand of CAYRJM010000015.1, from coordinate 16,119 downwards.
TAAACCCTAAAGTCTTTATATAGCCTTCTACGCTGTCTTTCTCGCTGGCTCCCACTAAATAAGACACCTGGACATCCGGCCATTTCTGATGTACCATTCTCAAAGCGCGTTCATCAAAAGACTGTATCATGGTGCGATCCGCAATCCCTTTTCGCGTGATAATACCCATCGAAGAATCTACAAAGGCTTCCAGGCTGGAATAATGGACGCCGTCTGATTTCTGATTTGATTTGATCTCTATGTTATAATGAGGTTTTTTTCCCTGCCGTCCGGCATAAGCCTCTACCGAATCTATCAATACGCTGAGCAATGGTTTTACGGCATGTATTTTCTTTTGGTCCGGAAAATCCGGGTGGGGCTTGATGCCGACGTCATATTTTGCAATGCTGTCATAAGGCATGTTAAAGAGCAACCGGCTCCGCCCATCTTTTTTGGTCATGGTGTCCCCCTCTGGCGTCAGACAGAAGAGGGCATTCATATAAGCGTCATGAGACACCACAATTTTTTTATCTTTCGACATTTGCAGATCCATCTCAAGCGTGCAATTGTAATCAACGGCCATCTTCTCTGAAGCAATGGTGTTCTCCGGCATTAATGCCCGTCCACCCCGATGGGCCTGTTTATCAAACGTATTTACCGGGTCACTGCAGGCCGTTAAAAAAACTAAAACAGAAACGATTGTGAGAAAATAAGAAGTCGTTTTCATTGTATTCATTTGGATTTATCTGATCTATTAATTTTGTTTATCTCCTTTCAGGCTAGTCGGCTTTTTTGCAGCAACCGGAAAGATCGGACTGTTTTTATTCGTCGCGGCGCGCCATCCTTCTGCTTTAACATGTGGGAAAGTCTCCCCATATCTTATTAAAACGAAAACGGTAAGCGGTCATTTCTTGCAGGAGAAAGTGGCCCATCGACGATGCATCCTCTTGGTGGTAAGCCTTTCATATACGTCCCATAAGGGGGTCACTGATACTTTCCTTCCCGGTTTCAACATGTCCTGCATAACGGCGGCTAAAATTATTTTTACCGTTTACCCGGATCGTAAAATCATACCATCCGGATGATTTTTTCAAATCTAAGATTACCGATGCTGACGCTCCTTCCGCCACCTGTCTTTTAACCGGTTTATTTTTATAGGACTCATCGGCAATCAATATATCAACGGCATGATCTTTATCTTCATTGGTTATTTCCAGCACAATATTTCCGGTAGGCAACGTTTTTAATAAACGAGAGCGCTGGTATTCACATTTTAACCGCAGGGCCGGGTCGTTCTGATCGCCGTTAAATTCGCGGAAAAAACCATTCGGTCCATACACCCGCAGGTAATATCGATTATCTTCAAACCGGCTCAACGGCCACTCTTCTTCCAACGCCTGGCCGGAAGTAACGGCAAAATCCCATGAACGAGCCGCTTCATAAACACCTGTGCTTTTATCTTTATAAGTAGCCTTGGTTATTTTATATTTACCAGGCGCGTACACCTTAAAGGGAGCGCCTGCTGATTTTTCTCCAAAAAAGTCGTTTCCCGCGCGCATCTTTAACCGAAAACTTTTTTTATCTGCACTTAGCCCCCCTTCCGCATGCAGTTGATAGGGAAGCGGGCGGGCCACCCGAACGCCTTCTTCCTGGTGGCTCATCAATGGAGAGGTAAGCGGGTTTTTATTAAATGCCGCTATTTCCTGTGCGCTTAATAGTTTAAAGTTCCGCGGTGCTTTTTTAAACTTGGCATTGTATATTTTCTCCACAAAGGCGTTCATTTTCAGAAAATCTACCGCGTTCTTCTTATCCGGATCAAAGCGATCGAAAACGTTCGTAAGGTCACCACAGACGGTTCTTCTCCAGGCGCTTATGTTTGTTTGCCGAACATCCTTTTTATATTTCTTATGGAGAAAGTGCTCCAAAAATTGCAAGGTAGAAGTATGGTCAAAAATTTCCGAACAGACCTTACCACCTCTGCTCCAGGGGGAAGCTACGATCATAGGCACCCGAAAACCCAACCCGATTGGGCCCGTACGTGCTCTGCTTTTCCGGACGCCTTCTTGTATTTCCTGCTCGCGGCGCGTAAATTCCACACCGGTAGTATTTACCCCCGGTGAACATTTTCCCGTAGCCGGGTCATCAGGATCCGGGGCTACGTAAGGCGGGACATGGTCAAAGTAACCATCATTTTCATCGTAAGTAAGAATAAAAATGGTTTTCTTCCATACTTCCGGATTTTTGGTCAGTATGTCCAGGATCTCGGAAGTAAACCAGGCGCCGTACCAGGGGGCACTCGGGTGATCTGAAAGATTTTGCGACGGGACCAGCCAGGATACCGTCGGGAGGCTGCCGGAATCAACGTCTTTGCGAAACTGGTACAACACATCTCCTTTCGGGATAAGAACTTCCCGCTCTTCTCCCTCATCTTCGTACTTCAGTGTTTCCAGGTCATGGTAATATGGGTCCCCTTCATTCGTTGAAAAGGCTTTATTATAGAGATTTTTCTGGAAAGGAGAAAGTTTCTCGAAATTTTCTTTGCTCCATTTTTGAAGCTGGTCTTTGGTATCTTCAAGTACTTCTTTTTTCTTGGCAATCTCAACTTTTAGTTTTTTATAATCCTTATCCCCGGGAGACATTGATTGGAATTTCTTTTCCACTTCTGCTATTTGTCCGGGCAGTTTATCCGCTCTTCTTTTTAAACTATCTACATACCTTGAAAAAAAGCGGACATTATACTGGGACAGAAACTCCAGGGGATTACAGCCGAAGTTGGAAAGCCACGAGCGCTGATCGCCGGTCAGCCCGCCGCCTGCACTAAGGTCATTTTGATAGACCTTCCAGGAAACGCCGTGCTCCTCCAGCCTTTCGGGAAACGTTTTCCAATGGGCTTCGCCGTAAGGAATATCATTTCTCACATAGGCCTTAGCCTCACCGCTTTTCTCCCCTTTTATCGTTCCCGACCAAAGATAAAGCCGGTTAGGCCACGTACTGGTCATCCCGGAACAGAAGTTGTGATCGCAAATGGTAAACGCATCGGCCATGGAATAGTTGAAGGGCAGGTCTTCCCGATTATAATGCCCCAATACGAGTGGCATGGAACGATATTTTTTATGGCCGGAGCGTTTAGCTTCCATCCAATTGTCGTATTTCCCATAGTTGTTGGCATCGACCTGGCTGGCGCGTGAATGCGGTATCGACCCCATCCAGGTCGCCTTGGTGTCTTTGATGTTAAAACGAAAAGGAGCGTAAGTTTCGCCGGATTTAAAGCTTTGCAGCCATACGGCATTACCGTTGGGCAGCGTAATCGCTCTCGGATCATTGAAGCCTCGAACACCTCTCAAGGTGCCAAAACAATGGTCAAAAGACCGGTTTTCCTGCATGAGGATAACGACGTGTTCCGCGTCCAGGTAAGTACTTCCCGCTTCCGGGTCGATGGCCAATGCTTTTCGGATAGATTCCGGCATCATTCCTGACACGCCGGTAGCTCCGGAAAACAACATGGCTTTTTTAAGAAAATTTCTGCGTGTATCCATAATGAGGGTAAAGTTAAAAATAGTTTTGAAAGATTAAAATCGAAACTTTACGAAAGTCATTTCGATAACAAAACGATAACATCTAACCTATTTACTTATTCAATGAACGGAGAATCATAGCCCCCTTGTCATCCAATGTAAAAATGGTTACCGAAGCGTTGTCGAGATAGAACTTTTGATAATTTTTTAACGGCATTTCCAGCTTATAAGAAAGGAAAAGCCTGTTTACGCCGTTATGCCCTGTTACTAAAATGGTTTGGCCCTGTCTATCTGCTACCAGGGATTGAAAAAACGAGTCGACCCGGTTCACCACCTGCCCTGCTGTTTCCCCCGTCGCCCCGGCTTGTACATTGGTTGGATCGGTGATCCAGGATTGCCAGAGCGCTTTGTTTTCCGGAATAAATACTTCTTTAGGTTTACCTTCCCACAGGCCGAAGTCGACTTCCTGTAAACGGGAGTCGGTCGTAACATCAGATCTTCCGGAAACAATCCGCGCCGTATGCAGGGAACGTTTTAAGGGAGAAGAATAACAGGCATCAAAGGTTATCCCTTTCAACTTTCGATGTACTGATTCAGCCTGGTCGATGCCTTTTTCCGTTAACGGAAGGTCCGTTCTTCCACAATATTTATTCCCTTCAGCATTCCAACGGGTCTCTCCATGTCGGAGCAAATAAATTGTAAGCATATAATTGATTATAATTTAGTCCCTCAGCTAATATACTTTTTTTCTTTTAGCTTTCTTACAAACTGATTGTAATACTCGTTGTAGTTGTCGGCAAGCGATTGTTCAGGACAAACCACCGTTTCCCTTTGCGTTAATGCTTCTACAGCCTCTTGTAAAGAATCGAAATGGGTCTTAGATGCCGCCAGGATCGCCGCGCCTACCGCGCCTGAAACATATTTCATCTTATATATCGGTAAATTCAACACATTGCTTCTGATCTTTAACCAGATATCGCTTTTACTACCGCCGCCGGCGGTATAGATCGCTTGCACTGTTTCACCGGAAAGCCCTTCGATCATTTCATAAGCGTATCTCTCCAGGTAAGCCACTCCTTCCATATTGGCGACAAACCGCTGTTGGCGGGAAAGTCCTTCCGGCTCGAAACCACGCGCCTGCGGCGCTATAATCGGGAAACGTTCTCCGTCGGTTCTCAGGGGCCAGGATATAAAACCTGACGGCACATATTTCCCGGCTTCTTGCGACAAAACGGCTAAGTCCTCTTTAAAGCCCAGCGAGATCCAATCCGCCCCGGTATTACCCGCCCCTCCCGGCATATAAAGCCCGCCGGGATGTTTATGATTGTACAGTCTTCCTTCCGGGTCAATAAGCGGTTCTTTCGTCACGCCTTTAATTACCATGGTCGTTCCTATGGTTGTATTCCAATCTCCCACTCTTACCGCACCCGAGGCTATTTGCGAAGCGCAGCCATCGGTCATACCCGCTACTACTTTTACCGGCCGTTTCAATCCCAGTTCTTCCGTTAGTTCGGCCGTCAAGCTACCAACCGGTGTACCGGCGGGTACGACGTTGGGGAGCCAGTTCTTTTTAAGTGGAAGCTTTTGGTACAAATAATCCGGCCAGGTTCCGGAGAAAATATCATACCCCGACTTTAGCGCGTTGGTCTCATCGGAGATACCGAATCGACCACTCAATTTGCCAGTAATGAAATCAGCCGCATGTGCCCACTTAGCTATGCGGGTATTTTTTTCCGGAAAATGCTTTACATACCAAACCATTTTGCACAAGCCGCTGGAGGCATTAAAACCGGTATAAGCCGGCCGGCTTCCAAAGTATTGCAAGGCCACTTCTTTGCAGAGCGGAGCCACTTCCGCAGCTCTTTTATCGCTATACATTAATGCATTGTGTAGCGGTCGGCTTTGTTGATCCAGAGGGATCATCGTCCCGGAAGTAGAAGTTACAGCGATAGCTTTTAGTTTATCCAGGTCGATATGTGCCGGCACGCTGACCAGTAATTTTTTCATTATCTGCAGGCAGGCGTCCCACCATTCCCCCGGGGACTGCTCTTCTCTGGATGTGTTACTTAAGTAGAAAGCTTTACTTTGTTCATTAATTAACATGCCACCGGAATCGACCAATACCGCTCTGGCTCCTTGCGTCCCAATATCGATCCCTAGAAAATATGCTTCCATTGCTGCGCTGTTCTATCGTTTTTAAGGTTATTTTTTGTTCTGATAAACGCCCCGGGCGTTTATCCTTTTATTTACTGCCTTGGCCAGGTAATAGGCCCCGGTTTTATCCGGATGTACGCCGTCGAAGAAGTATTTTCCGTAAGGCCTTAAGGCGCGATGTAAATTTAGGATATGGACTTGCTGTTGGCGCGCGACCTTGCGAATTATCGGAATCTCTATCTTTATAATGCTATCTCTTATCTGGTACTTGTTCTTATGAAAAACAGGCACCGGTAGTGCGGCCCAAACCTCGGGACGAGCGGGCAGGTTCTTAAATACTTCCAGCATGTTCTTATAGTCTGTAGCAAAGGCCGCCCCATGTTTCCAGTTCCAGGGTTTGGTATCATTGGTTCCCAACATAAGTATTATTACGTCCGGGTTCCACTGTTGTACCTGTTGAAAGGCCGCTTCCTGCCAATAAGGATGGTCTCCTTTTTTTAGGAGTGTTCTTCCACTTACCCCAAAGTTCCGCACGTTAAAATCACTCCCCAGCATACGTTGCAATTGTGCAGGATAGCTGAGGCTGTCGCGGTTCTTGATCCCGAACCCATAGGTGATGCTATTGCCGACGCAGGCCACTTTAATTTTCTCTTTTGTTCCCGCACGCTGTGCTACGACCGTAGAACTTCCTATTAATAACGACAGGAAGATACCGATAAAATAACGACGTCTCATTTTCAGTTTTTTTATTTTACATTCAACGGCCTCTTTAATGCCTCTCTTGTTTCTCTCCATTTTTCATACCAAAAGCGGTAGTGTTCGCTTACCTTGGGCCGGACCACTTCAACAGTATCATCCAATTCTTCGTAATTGCCTAAACGTTCACTACAAACCACCGCAGCGCCTGATACAGAAGCCTGTTGATATCCGCTTCTAAACAATAATTTTTTTTGGATCAACCCTGAAACAAACGTACGTAAAAGACGGCTTTGAAACCCGCCTCCGCAACACCAAAGGTAGTCGCGATCATATCCGGAGATATCCACTAAGCAATCAAAATTCGCCTTTATGCTGCAGGCTATATCCCAAAGCGCTGCAAAGGCGAAGTCCGCTCTTGACAGCTCTGTCATTACCGGTACATTAAATAAAAATCCGCCTCGCGTAACCACCTGTCGGTCGTCAGCCAATAAAGACCCCAGACACGCGAAGCTGGCGGGTTCCTTTATTTTATCCATTTCAGCCTCCATAGTCTCATAAGAATCGTTGGGATAAAATATGGATTTGATGCGCTGATAGTTCAAGCCGGTAACCCCACAGTTGGTTTCGAGGATATACTGCTCTTTATTCAGATGACTGTTGGTCCAGGAACGTTGCTGATCATCCAGTTCATAGTGGTCCCCTATTTTAACAAGCGGAGTAGTTGTTCCGGAAACGATGACCACATCCCCGGTATCCGGACGTGTACTTTTCACCGCCAACTGGGTGTCAGCCCCGCCCACAAAAACAGGAATATTCGGATCCAGGCCTAATTGCCCGGCAACTTCTTTCTTTAAGGTCCCTAGCCTTGTTCCCGAAAAAAGCAGGGGGGGCACTTTTGATTGTTCTATTTTAAAAACGGAAAGCAATTGATCCGACCAACGCTTATTTTCCACATCATACAATAACGTCTCGGATGCCTGCGCGTGCTCATAACCCTTCACACCACAGAGTCTATACTGCGCCCAATCGCTGATACTCATGAAGCAATCTACCTGTCTCCATTCTTCAGGGTACTTTTCCCGGTAAGCAACTACTTTCAAAGCGGAAAAAAGAGAAGTGGGATAACGTCCCGTTAGTTTATAAACCATATCTTTATCTTCAATCAGATCCTCCAGCGCCCTTCCGCGATGGTCATGGTTAGGAAAGCCGACCACTGATGCTCCACTATGGTCTACAAGCACAACGCCTTCCCGCTGGCTACTTGACGTTATTGCAACAATATCGACACCCCGATTTTCCAGAAGCGCCGCTTTGATAAGTGTTACAATCTGCCCCCATAACAGATCTGGTTCAAAATATAAAGCATCTTCGGTCTTTCCATCTTCCCTGTAATGAACATCATCCCGTCCCACCCATAGCAAACCTCCAGTGGTTTCTACTAACGCAACGCGAACATTTCCTGTACCGATATCTATTATTAAATACGCTTTCATATTAGTTTTCCCTTTAGTTATTAACGGACCTGGCCTTCTGGTTTCACCGGTATGCCGGCTACTCCTTTTTTAATCCGGTTTGACCAATTCGAAGGCCTGTTTATCGTTCCCTATCCATTTGTACTTATACAACATAGCAGATTGTTGCCCATCTTGTGTCTTCTTATTATGTGAAATATAGAACAATCCCTGGCCTAAAGGGAACATTCCGGTAGCTCCCCATTTAAAATTCCAGCCTCGAATGCCGGTTGTAGCATCCTTCAATCCCTTTTGTACCAACGATAAGGTTTCTATAGACATGGTTTTATCGCCAGAAATCATGGTGGAGGTCTCTGGTTTACGATGTCCGTCAATGACAAATAAACTATAGTTGGGAAACTGAGATTTGGCACCTCGATATACTGCGGCAAAAAAATTACCGGTATAAGGATCATAGGCCAGGTTTTGAATCCCATACCGGGTATTGCCCGTTCTAACAAAATATTTGTTCAATGGCTTTCCCGGACCTGAATGATGCGGATTGTCCTGAGAAAGTTTTTTTCCCAGCCGTCCCCAATTGGCAACGTCGTACTGCAATAGTACCTGGTAGTCATTATCGTCCCTGGTGGTATCTCCATAAATTCCGTAAGCAACATATAGATATCTATTATCATCCGTACTGCCGAATGCGGGACCCAGTGTCACCCCATCAATACCGGAACAACCAAATCTATGCTTAACCAACCGTTCTCCCAGTTTCACCTTAGCTTTATAATCCTCAACTACTTCTTTGAGATAAACCGTTTGTAACAGTTCTTCATCCTCTGCGTTCATATCCGGTTTTATAATTTGCGCAGCATCAAAAACAGCGATATAGAAGTTTATACTACTGCGGTTTTCCAGTCCGAGCTCTTTACTGATACCTTTACCTATCTTGTCGTTCTTAAACTCCAGCGACCCATATACTTTATTCGTCTGAGGATCGAAAACCAGATCGCCCAGATGCCCAACAAAACCGGTTACACTACCTACCAAACGACCAGACAGATCCATTTTGATTAACTTGTCGGTAAACGAACAATAGATGAACCCGTTTTTTTTATCCACCGCGATACCCTGTATATGAAAATCTCCCTGTTTACCTGTAGAAACAGCATCGGGCAAATTCGCTGCGGTATGGTTCTGGGTCCTACACCCCATTGCGCACAACAAAGCAATAAGTTGCAGAAAGAAAATCTGTTTCATCTGAAATTATTTAATATCGTTTACCAGCTTACGCAGTGACTTTATCCAAATTAGCCACAAAACTTTCTTTTTCATTGTGTCCTACGTACCAGTTTAATAAATTCCGGTTCATTATATCGGCATGATGATCCTCTACTTCATGGGTAGCTCCCGCGATGTGAGGGGTCGCTAATACCTGAGGCAAATGAATAAGCCTATAATCCAACTCGTCGGGGGGCTCCGAATCGAACACGTCCAAAATAGCGCCTTTTATCGTTTTATTATTTAACGCGTTTAACAAGTCCTCCCGTTTCACTACCATCGCTCTGGAGGTATTGACAAAAATAGCCTCCGTTTTCATTTTCGAAAATAAGGATTCGTTGATCATGTTTTTGGTTTCCTTGTTAGCCGGAAGATGAACGGATACAATATCAGCTAATGCAAAAGCCTCTTCTAAAGACACTTTTTGGCAGGCATCATCACAGGCGTCCACATAAGGGTCATAAAAAACAACCCTGCAAGGAAAATTTTTAACCATTTCTGCGATTCGCCGCCCTATTGCCCCGAATCCGATCATTCCAATTGTCTTCCCGGCCAGTTCATTTCCTTTAAATTGCAAATAAGAATCATGCGCGCCTGCTTTCCAGGATTCGCCTTCCAGCCAGCCAACGGCAGGAAGCGTATTACGCATCAAAGAAATAACGTTGGCCAGGAACATTTCCGCCACTGCCTGCGCATTGCGGGCAGGTGTATAAAAAACCGGGATATTATGTTCAGACGCCGCTTTGATATCGACATTTGACGGCGTTCCGCGGCAAACCCCTATAAAATGCAAGCCTTCAAATGCATCTATCACCTTTTTAGTTACACTGTCGTGTTCTGTAATTAAAGCATCTGCCTGTGTGTCTTGCAATAGCCCTATTAATTCCTCCTCATTATAGGCTCGTCCGTTGGGTTTCCAAGGACGGTAAATAGTTTCTCCGAAATTCTCCTCCAGAATCTTACGTTCCCGATCGTTGTAGGGAGCCGTTATTAATATCTTCATTATATGGTTATGTTATTAAATGGTTATACAGTTAAATAATTAAAGATTGTACAAGGGTTAACGCCAATAGGACAATAGCGACCCGCTTCGATCCGGATGATCTCTGGCCAGTCTTTCGTCTTTCCTCTCCATCAGACGATTATCTTCTTTTCACTCGTATCGGAAGATACGTGATGTGCAGTTTTTGCGTTGCCGGGAAGGGTAATAAACCTTGTTAAGATGGCGCTGACAAAATACAGGATAGCCAGTATCCACATTACACCCGCACTACCAACTACACCGATAAAAAGTCCGACAATAGCCGGCCCGGCAAAAACAGAGAGTCCGGCGCCCAGGTTTAAAATAGCCATGGCCGCACCTTTATCCTTTTTTACTAAAGAAGGCATTAACGCAGAAAGCGGTACATACCCTGCCAGGCACGCACCCCACAGAATACCCGGTAGCAAAATCAGCCAAAAATTATCGCCCACTACCTGTGGCGCATAATAAAGCAAGAGTGTTCCTATCCCACAGCCAACGCCGCCAAACCACATCACGGTGTTTCTCCAGCCCAGTTTATCTCCCACAAAACCAAATATGAGATTAAACACAATATTGCTGGTGAACATCGTTCCCCATATCTGCAACCATTGAGCGGTAGAGATCCCATAACCGGCCATATAAATAGGAAGGAAGACAGGAAATCCAAATTGGCCTGAAGTATTGATCACCCGTACAATACCCCCCAACAAAACCTTCGGCTCTTCTTTCAAAATAGTCAGCCCTTTCACAAGTTCCTGCAACTTCGCGTTCATGTCTCTTTTTTTTACATGAAACTTATCCCTGTTTAGAACCAACGCAAAAAAGGCTCCCACCAACACCCAAATCAACGCGCTCCACAAGGTATCGATGTGTCCCAAATGCTGAATAGCCCAGCTGGAATAATAGGCGCCCAACACGCTCAATCCACCGGTAAAGACAAACCAGAACCACCCTACGGCGGCGCCCAGTTTTTTCTGAGGGCTTCTGTAAGTGATCCAGACTAAAAAAGAATAGGCAAACAACGGGTAGCCAAAGCCCCGTAATGCATAAGTAAACAGCATAACCCCGTAGTGGAGTTGAGGAACCCCAAATCCAACAAAACCGATCGTCCCAAGAAAGTAAAAGATCAATCCTAAAAGCATTGTTTTCCGGACTCCAAATCCCTCCGATAAAACACCTGAAAACCAGGATGAAATGGCAATCGTGATTCCGTAGACCGTATACAAGGTGGCGGATTGCTGGATACTTAATCCTTTATCCACCAGATAAGGACTAAGCCATCCCAATTCGAGGCCATCTCCCATCATAAAGATCAAAATGCCAAGATATCCCCAGCCCAATGTAGGGGGAATGCCTACGCGAGCCAATAAAGAATTCTGTGAAGGGGATTGCGTTTCTTGAAGATTTACCATGTGATATTTGTTTTGTATGACCTATAATAGGCGTGTAAAAAAGTGTGGCCCTGGCTTATGTTATTTCTTTGACACTTGTCGTTCGTATTCACAAATCCTATCCACTTTGGGCTTAGATCTTCCTCCCTGAAACTCGCTTTCCAGCCAGATGTCCAAAAGACTTTTTGCCAGCTCGATGCCAATCACACGCTCACCAAAACATATGATCTGGGCGTTGTTGCTTTTCCTGGCTCTTTCCGCGGAATAGGGATCGTGACATACTGCGGCCCGGACACCGGCTATTTTATTGGCACACATACATACGCCAAGTCCCGTACCGCATAGCAAAACCGCCCGTTCGAATTTCTTGTCAGCGACTTGTTCAGCGACTTTAAACGCGACATCCGGATACATCGTATCGTCTCCGGCTTCTACGCCGTAGTCTACCACTTGGTACCCTTTTTCTTCCAAATGCTGTTTTAAAGCCTTTTTCATGTCATAGGCTGCATTATCGCATCCGATTGCTATTCTTTTATTTTCCATAACTTAACATTTTACTTGGTTGTTTTTTCTTGCATGGCAACAGCCTAATTTATCAACCTTTTTACCTCTTCCAACTTCCGGTATTTTTTATACTCCTTACCATAGTGATCGCTGTTGTTTGTATCGGGGCGGTATACGGCGGCAACCTCCATCTTCATTGCATTTTGTGCTTCCTGCACACTGGGATAAACGCCCGCTACCACTGCTGCACACATCGCTACACCGAGCGCGCATGCTTCGCTGGCCGCGATTACGTTTATCGGCATTCCAAGCACATCACAGAGCACTTGCATCACATACGGGGATTTTTGAGAAATTCCACCGACAGCAATAACCTCTTCCAGGTGCCCGCCATTTTTTTTAAACTGATCAACGAAAGCCTTGGCACCATATGCCGTAGCTTCTACCAATGACTTATACACCAGCGGAGCGGAACTGGAAAGGGTTAATCCGGCGACTGTCCCTTTTAAATCATAATCCACATTAGGAGACCGGCGGCCATTTATCCAATCTGTCGCGATAATGAAGCTGTCATCCGGAGGGATGGCCTCTGCCTGGACGGCTAAGGTGGGGATCATTTTCTGATAAGTTTCGGCGATCAGCTTTTCCTTAGTCCGCTCATCTACAATAGTAGAATTGGCCAAGATATTACGCAATGGCCACATCAGCATTTTTTTGAACCATGCATATAAATCTCCGAAGCACGATTGGCCCCCCTCATACCCGATCATACCAGGCAATATCATATCCTCTGCCTGTTGGGGTACCCCGGGAACCGTCCTGACAGGATCAGTCCTTGGTGTAACCGTGATGGCACAAGTTGATGTCCCAATGATCTCTACCATGGCCTTGTCCTTTACGCCTGCGCCAATAGCTCCGGCATGACAATCTAAGGCGCCGACGCTAACCGCCACACCCTCCATCAGCCCCAAGCGTTCGGCCCACTTAACCGATAAAGCACCTGCCCGTTGATCGCAAGTATAGGCTTTGGGATCAAATGTCTTTACCAGTCCATCCAGAGCGGGATGCAGGGCCTTAAAAAAGGCATTTGGCGGATAGCCGCCCCAGTTCTTATTCCACATCGCACGTGAAGAGGCAATCCCCATCCCTCTTCTTAACTTTTCAGGTTGTGTATTACCCGTCAGTTCTCCCGGGATCCAGTCACTTGCTTCAACGAATGAATGCGCATCAGCTCGTATTTTAGGATCTTTGAAAATATGCAGTGCTTTTGCCCAGAAATGTTCTGTCGAATAATCCCCACATAGTCCGGATCGCAAGTAATCCGTCTCACACTTTTTTGAAATCGTATTTAACTGTTCACATTCTTTTTGTGCTGTATGATCTTTCCACAATACGAACATGGCGTTCGGATAACCGGAAAATTCCGGCTTTAAGGCCAGGGGTGTTCCCGCTTTATCAACAGCTATTGGTGTTGAGCCGGTTGTAGCAACACCTATTGCTTTCACTTTATTATTTGCGCCAGGTACTTTTTTTAAAGCATCCTTTATAACGTGCTCCATTGCTTCCAGATAGTCCAGCGGATGCTGCCTGAATTGAAATTTTGCAGGATCACAAAACAGGCCCTTTGTCCATCGTTCGTATTTCTTTGTGGACAAGGCCAGTTCTTTACCGGTTTCGGCATCAATCAGGACAGCTCTGAGTGAATCTGTGCCAAAGTCAAGTCCGATCACTAAACGATTCGAAAACTTCATGATATTGATTCTTGTGGGTTCAAAACAGCTACAGGCCGTGTGCCTTCAATTAATTTTCCTAACTCTTCAATGCTAGGGAGTATTAAATCCAATTCAGGATCTGCGCGTTCAGCATCCCTTAATGTCGCCTCGCCGGAAAGTACCAGTATGCCAAACGCTTTGGCCTGATGAGCCATCTTCATGTCCGTATAAATGCGGTCCCCTACCATTGCCACCTCTTCGGGCCTGAGTTTCTTTGACTGCAGGATACCGTTCAACATTTCGGGTCGTGGCTTTCCCAATACCTGGTCCGGCTTACGTCCGGTAGCCGCTTCTATGCAGGTATAGATTGAAGCACAATCAATGAGGACCTCCCGCTGATCGGTCGGACAAACCCAGTCGGGATTGGTAGCGAAATACGGTTTATCTTGCTTAGCCCACCAGGCCGCACGGCACAAGCGGGAATAAGTCAGACTCATGTCAAAGCCGACAACCAAAGCATCCGGTTCGTCGTCAGGAGAATCTGCTGTAGCCACGAAGCCATTGCTTTCAAAATGCCCTATCATACTAGGGGTGCCTAAAATAAATAATCGTTTCCATTCGGGATGATGCTGCTTCAGGTAATCAGTGGTAGCTTGTGAGGAAGTGTATATGTCGGCTTCTGAAGTTTCAATCCCCAGGCTTTTCAACTTTATCAGGTAGTCTGATGTACACTTTGAAGGATTGTTAGTAAGGAACGAATAACTTACCCCTGACGCCCTTAACCTTTTAAGAAAATTATTGGTATATGGAAATACCGTATTCCCATTATAAATCGTGCCATCCATATCTAAGACCACATGTCTGATCTTCCTTATTTTTTCCAAAATAAAAGGGGACGCACTCGTACTATCTTTCAGGTAATTCATTTTTCGAACCAAAATTGTTGTTAAACAGCTATCAGAAAATACCCTCCTCACTGAACAGCTCATCGATCCATCTATCAAGATAACCTGTTCTGATCCCTACATCCAACACCGTAAACCTGCTCCTTAACTTCTGTGCCTTATAAAAGCTCTCTCTTAACCGGCTTCTTGTAATGCCTATTTGTTCACAGGATACCGGCGCACCCGCCAGCATTAAACGTTTCTTCGTTTCTTCGTAAGGAATGATTTGTTTTTTCAGTTTGGCCCGGATCTCCGTCCAGTTGTTTTTCAAAAAAATCAATTGTTTTTCTAAATCATCAGCGGCGATAAATTTTCCCGTTATCTGTTCGGCCACAAATTCTTTTACGCCCGGATCCTCAAACATCGCCCGGGCTTCGATGATCTGCTCTTGCAGCGGTTTCCACCGGGCTACAGCTTGCTTTACCTCCAATTTATCCAGCGGAGTAGCCAGTATGCGATCATATAAGGCCGTCGTCGTCAACAGCCCGATGCCAACCTTGAAACCATGAGAGGGGGCCTGCTCCTGCCTGTCTTTATAGAGTCCGAACCTGTCAGCCATTTTGCCATTGAAGGTATGATGCTCCATATCCCATAAATGGCTGAACTGATGCTCGGCCCCGGAGGCAGGCCTGCTCGATCTAAGCGATTGCATAGCAAACCCTCCCAGCATTAACCCTTCAATCAACGGTTCTATCGCAGCGGGCTTTCCCGCTTTAACGCCAGCCGGATCTTTCAGCGCTTCCTCCAGGCCGTCCTGAACGACATGCCAGGATCTATTATCTAAAGGCTCAACGCCCAAAGCGTCGGCAAAGATCCAATCAGCCCCGGCGGTTACCTTGGCATACAGGTCCGCATATCCTGACGCACTATTAACTGCAGGGGCGCCGCAGAGAATGGCTAAATCAGCAATGATTGCTTTTGGGGCCGGGCATGCTATCGTTTGTTTAGCGCCTTCTTTAGTAATAGACGCGCCATAGGCGGCATACCCATCCATGGACGCAGCAGTCGCAACGCTCATATAGGGCCGGCCTAATTCGGAACTGGCCACTTTGGTCAAATCGTTTATTACGCCCGATCCAACAGCGATAGCAATAGCTTCTCCTCCCTTTAAATAATCAGCCACCTTCTGTACAAAACGATAGTTGGCATACAGATCAGGGTCCTCAATTACAAGGGGGGCTTCGCTCGCAAGACCGGATTCCGACAAATATTGATTGATCGTAGCGCCTGCAACGGAATAGGTGTTTTTGTCAGCAACGACTACCGCTTTTTTATCGGGGAACTGGCCGGCAAAGATTTCGGAGATTTCATTGATTATGTGCTCTCCCACCTTAAGAAACTTTGTGTCCTCTGCATAACTGAGCGCTCTTTCGATCTCCTTTTTCGCCATGTTTCTAAATGTATCTTTTCCTGAATAAAAAAAACAAATCGTAAGGTTTAATACAAAGATAAAATAAAT
>CAYRJM010000014.1:0-52027 GCA_964424665.1 uncultured Chitinophagaceae bacterium | reverse complement strand
AACCCTTTGGAATGGATGTAATCCGCTAACGCTTTCATGCCGTGCGGAAAACGTTGCGCATGAGCTATTATGTTTCCATTTTTATCTCTACCACCAAAATACCCATCGTCAATATTGATATACTCATAACCGGCCGCTTTCAGCCCAGAGGATACCATAATATCTGCCTGCTGCTTGATCAGTTCTTCATTGATGTGAATCCGAAAGTTGTTCCAACTGGACCAGCCCATAATGGGAGTGAGCCGTTTTGTAACAGTTGGGCTTGTTGTTTGTGCAAGGGACCGCGTATTAAAAAACAAAAGGCCCATTAAAAGGATTAAAATAAATTGCCTCATTTGTGGTTGTTATATTTTTTCTGTAGTCATTCAGCGACAACAGCATAGCTGCCGTCACTGTTCTCATACGATGGTAAGTTAAGAGGAACCCTCCTTGACCACACTGCTGCTTTAACAGTGGTAAACGTCAAAGGCGGGCATCCGTTCCACCGGTTTAACCAGACTCTCCGTAATAAACTATTCTACTTCTTATCTGCTCGCTTCTCCAGTTCTTCAATAGGCATAGAGATCATCCTGCCCATAGGTTCATCTTCCCGGTAAGTAATCACCTTAAGCATGACTGCGTCTTCCGGTGCGATTAGCGGAGCGGTATAGGCAGGATAGTGATGATCCGGAAATGAATTGTCGAAGCTATAATGAATATCCAGCCCTTTTATCTCCGTACTCATTTCAATTTTTAACTTATTATCGGCAGTTCGGCTGGCTTTAAAAATAGGATCGTATACACTTGGCGCATATTTAATATCTCCTGCTTTTAATCGCTTGAAATGTTGTTCAAGCCTGCCAAAAAAATTAGTCCAATTACGTTTATCTCTTGGTGACCAGAGCACCTCTGCTATGGCAATGCCACGTGGCCAGGTCATGTATTCCGCGTGACGCATGTTGTAGATCTGTTCCGTCCATAAGTTACCCTGGCCTCCTTTTATATATTTGGGGTCTATTCCGGCAGGGAGCGGTTCGAACTGATAGGCTTTGCTCAACCTTAAAGAGGCATATACATGGGGTTCAATGATCGGATCACCCTGCATATAATCCAGATAACAGAAGGTGGTCGGACTCATCACTACTTCATGGCCTTTCTTAGCAGCTTCAATGCCCCCTTTCATTCCCCGCCAGCTCATTACCGCTACGTCTTCGGGGAGGCCGCCTTCCAATATTTCATCCCATCCTATCATTTTCTTACCTTTGGATTCAACGATCTTTTGCACCCTTTTTGTGAAGTAAGCCTGTACTTCTTTCATGTTTTTCAGTCCTTCTTTTTTCATCAGGGCCCTGATCTGGGGATTTTTTTCCCAATAATTGTGCGGTGCTTCATCTCCTCCCATATGGATGTATTCAAAGGGGAATAATTGGGCTACTTGGGTAATTACTTTATCCAGAAATTCGTACACCTTTTCATTGGCCGGACACAGCGTGTTGTCTACCAGGGCAATAGGGGGCGCCCCATGTGACCAGTCCATAAAAGGTTCTCCTGAGTTGACATGATACTGATGAGCTTCTTCTGTGCAGGAAAGTTCAGGATAAGCAGCAACAGCCGCCAGGCTGTGGCCGGGAACATCAATTTCGGGCAAAATATCTACAAAACGATCTTTGGCATATTGTACCAGTTCTTTTATATCTTCCTGGGTATAATAGCCACCGTAATTACGTGGCGCATCAGGAGCAGGAGGAGAAAAAGTATTAAAATATCCTACTTTTTTTACGTTCCAGGCACCTACCTCCGTTAATTTCGGTAGCCCCTTAATTTCTATTCGCCATCCCTGATCATCGGTAAGATGCAAATGCAATAAATTGTATTTGTACTTTACCATATTATCAATAAATTGTTTGACTTCCTCCTTCGTGAAGAAATGCCGGGAAACATCAAACATCAGTCCCCGCCAACCAAACCGCGGGTAGTCGGTGATGGCGACGCAAGGAGCGTCCCAAACTACATCTTTAGCCAGTTCATCATGTTCAATTGCGGCGGGAAACAGCTGCAGCATCGACTGTACGCCGTAAAAAAGGCCCGCAGGCTCATTGGCGTTAATGACGATTTGTTGCGGTGTGACAGCTAACTGATAGCCCTCGTCTCCGATAACCGTATTTTTTGTTTTATTCAGTACTAGCCGGATGGTAGCGTCAGGCCTTGATTTGGTTACGGTCATCACGCGGTATCCCGTGGGTGTCGTCAGCCTTCCTTTTAAAAAATCAATTGTCGCCTCCAGTAGCGGGTTTTTGGGATATTCTATCGTTATCTGTTGAGGTAATATAAACCGGCCGCTATTTACAGTTACTTCTACGGGCTCGGGAATGATGGCTAAATCTGTTTTGTCCGTTTGCCCAAAGGAAGAGAAGCAAAACAGGCAGAGAAAGCCGAGCAGTAATAATCCAAGTCCTTTTTTCATAGGAGCATATAATTTTTAAAAGATGAATAGTTAAGGAGTGCAATATAGATATTTATTTCTTAAAAGCACTTTTAACCGGCCTGCCTATCCACACCTGCGGTGTTTTCAGGCCGAAGATCCAGGCAATGGTAGCTGCGGTATCAAAAGTCATAATGCTTTTTGTCAGCTTATCTCCTTTATTGACCTCTTTGCCATAAACAATCCAGGGGATTTCCATTTCCTCCATACTTTTCCCTCCATGACTTTTACCTTTCCCACCATGATCTGATGTAACTAACAGAACGGTATGTTTCATTATTCCGGCATCCTTAACGGCCTGAATGATTTTCCCTATATAGGCATCTATTTGCCGGACAGCTTTGTAGTAGGCAGGGGTGCCCCAGCCTATGCTGTGGCCGGCTCCGTCAACTTCATCGAAATGAAGAAATAATAAGTTGGGTTTTTTTGCCTTTATATATTCAACTCCATGTGCCATCGTAAGGCTGTCGTTATTAGTGTTGTCATTTTTATTAACCACCTGGTGAGGAAATAGATAGCCAATTCCGGACCAGGAATAAATAACCCCAATTTCAGCCTGAGGTTTTTGATCGCGCAGGATCTCGAAAATGGTAGGGAATATGCCGTATTTACCCGTTACCCGTGAGGGTATCTCGGGCGTTTTGCTGTCCCATTGGGTATACCCTGTTAAGGAAGGGTTCGCACCCATCGTCATTGCCGCCCAATTTACTGCGCTGGAAGAAGGCAGTACACAGCGTGCGTGCATTGTGTAACTTCCGTCCTTCATCATCAATGTCATGTGTGGTATATGGTCGGTTTGCCTAAGGTAATCAGCGCCGAGACCATCGACCCCGATTAAAATGACATGCTTTACACCTTTGAGTTGCGCCAGCGAAATAAAAGGCAGGAAAACTAAAATTAAAAGGAATGATCTTTTCATGGATTAAAATTTTCATTGGTTGTATAAAATGTGAAAATAGCTTCTTTTCCTTAAGTCCTTTTGGTACGCCCAGTATATGTTTCCACATTGAAGGCTATCCATATAGTGCAAAATGAATTGAGCCTGGGGGATTACTACACGGTCTGCCCCATAAAAAGCGCCCCATTCTCCCATAACCATGGGCACCTCCAGCTTTTGCTGCTTTTGGGAATGGCGGTGCAGTATAATACGGAGGCGTCCGGAGCTGTAGCTTTCCTGTTGTTTTGTATCCGTAACTAGATCATACGTATGTGGAGCATAAACCATACGTTTGCCAAAAGTATTTTTTAGATGGCTTTTTACGCCGATGTTCGCACTGACACTGGGTTCAAGAAATATCAGGTGATTGGTATCTACACTTTGAATCGCCGTAAATACTTTTTGATAAAAGGGTTGAAGTTTTTCTTGCTCAAAACCGGCATAAATAGGTTCTGTGGCATCCATTAATTGCTTAAACAGGGTGGTGTCGTCCAGTAGTTGCATGATGTGGGCTCTTCCATCTGCTGACATCCACAACTGCATCAGCTCCTTTTCTCCCGAAATGTAGAAGGAATCACGTTTTTTTAAAGTAGCTGTTAACACTTTGAAATAGGTTTGCATAACCTTTTTTATCGGACTCCCAATAAAAGGTTCATTCATGATGTCATAGCCAATAACAGTCGGGTTGTCTGCAAACCTTTCTGCTACAGCCTTCCAGGCCTGGCAATAATGATCCTGTATGCCTGTTCCATCTGCCAATTTCTTATTTGCCCAAAAGTTGTCAAAGGCTGTCTGAATCGCAGGGCTGGAAAAGTAGGCGTCATCCCAGGAACTGCCGTTTTTAATATGGGGCTTGCCTTCATCCAGGCAAGCCCAGGCGGGAGCGCCGTCTCCGCCGTATTTTTCACTATAGAGGTCCTGATGCATATCCAATAATACATACAATCCGGCCTTTTTAGCCAGGGCAACATGCTGCGACAGTTGTTGTAAATAGGAGGGGGCTATTTGGCCAGGCGCAGGCGCTATACCCTCCCAGAATATCCCCAGCCGCACTACATTCATTCCCCAAGAACGAATAGAGTCAAAAGCGGCCCGGTTCAGTCCTTCAAAATGTCCGCCTGACGCCGTCTTATCCATTATGTTTAAACCCCGTAATAGAAGTGGTTGTCCGGCCGTATCCACCAGCCGCAATCCATTGGTATGAACAAAAGCGTGTTGGTCAGACTGATCGTTTGTTTGGCGCCCGCAGGACAGGCTAAACAACAAAATAAAGACGAATACAACTTCCTTTTGAAATATTTTCATTTCTCATTCATTTTGAACTCTTGAATGCATAGACGTTACCGCCATAGTCGGTTACAAAAATAAAATTTCCTGAAATGGCAACTGGGGCAAAGACAGGACTTCCTAAGTTTGTTTTCCAGCGGCATTGGCCTGTGTTTGCATTTACCGCATAGCACCATCCATCTGAAGCACCAAATAACAAGGTACTCCCTTTTAATACCAGGCTAGGCTCAACCGTTCTGGCCTGTTTCCGGGTATACGGGGAAGTGTATACCAGGGCTGGGCCGGTAGAAAATTGCCATAATTCTTTTCCTGTTTTCCGGTCAAAAGCAGCTATGGCTGCATATGCGGGTTAAACGGTTATTTTATCCTTCACTATCAGTGGTCCGGGTGGTTTTTTCTATTCTCCCCGTTTATGGATCATGCCGGAATATTTTATCCACTGGTACAGCGGTCAGGGACAGAAGAATATGTCTAAAAATAATATTATCTTATTTTGCCTACCTGGAAGGTTGTTTCAAACTTGGGTTTAATGCTAGCTGTGTTCATAGCAACAGTTTACAAATAATGAGGCAATAAATAGAGATTATTTCAAAATCCACATAATCCCATTTGTTGTCTCTTCTCCATTATATTGCCTGTTGACAGCTTCAGCAACATTTTGCGAATTATAGTCCAATTCATCCTGAGGATATAGCCATCTTGCAGGGAATTTGTCATGCGGGATATTGAGGTTTGTTTCAGGATTTAAGGTAAATTCTGGATATCCGGTTCTTCTATGTGTGTACCACGCCGTGTAATCACAATTTTGAAGAAATCCGGCTAGGTATTTTTGCGTGATAATCTGCTTTATTTTATTTTCCTTATTGCCCGTTAATGCCACTCTTCGTAAATAATCATCGACATAATCGGGAGTAATTGCCATGTTATGTGTATACTTTTCCGGGGTATAATGAGTTAAAAAATTCATTGACCCTTTGATCCCTGCCTCATAATACGCTTCAGCAGAGGAAGAGGGCAGCCAGCCTCTCACTGCCGCTTCAGCTATAATAAATTGGACATCCCAATAGTTTAATAAGCCAACAGGTTCTGCATTAAATAAATCCACATAACGGTTATTGAAATCACAAAACTTTCCCTCTGAATGAGCCTTTAGGATCTGTCCAATAGGGAGTGCCGCGTTTACCGGTATGTAAGCATCCCAATCAGAAGGTGAAAAACCGGCTGCAATCTTGCTTTCTGCCGGTTCTGTGTAATAGAATAGCCTTCGGTCTTTCAAAGCTTTTAATGGCTTAATCAGTGCTGCACCAACAACGGGATAAATGACGAAGGAGTTTATCTGTGTGGGTGTATTGCTCCAGGGATAGGCATAGCCGGCTACATTCTGATATTTAACAGCAAAGTTATCATTGTAATCGCTCATAAGAGGACGGTTTGCTACAATGTCCTGAAAACGTTGGATGACTTTAAGGTCCGGGTCATCAGTTTTCTTATACAGTTGTATCAAAACCTGCAGTTCAAAGCTGTTAACCAGCTTTTGCCATTGCTTTGGGTCACCGTTATAAATAAAATCACCTTCAAAAGAAGCACCGTTGGTAAATAGGATATTAGCTGAATCTAATTCATTGAGGATGCCCATAAAGACCTTTTTCTGGGAATCGTACTGGGGTTTAATAATTCCTTCGGATCTTCCTTTTACGGCTTGAGAATAAGGAATATCTCCCACTTTCATGGTTACTTGATAAAACTGCCATGCCCGGATAAAATGACCCAATGCCCGGTAGGAGTTTTGTACTTCCGGTTCTTCCGATTGCGAATATTGGTTCATTATAGGGACATTGCGCAACACCGAGAGCCTGTCAAAATCAATGCGATCGATATCATTGTATTGGATATCTTCTTGACTTTCAGTCCATATAACGTACTTTGATAGCATAAATGGGGTGCAAAAACCTTTAGTTGAAGCAATGTCAGATGAGGTTATTTCAGTTAGCATATTGGTTGCCAACCAGGCAGCTGTTGCTGTAGATGCTCTGTCAGGGTTTGTGTTTATCTCGTCAAATTTTTTTGTACAGCTCATCGAAAACGAAGATACAATAAACAGCACGAGAACCTTATTCAATAGCTTTTTCATTTTTTAATATTTTATTTCTTATTAAATAATAATGCCAATCTTAGAGACCGATTTTTATATTTAAACCAAGCATCCTTTGCGATGGAGAATTCAAATCTGTATCTCCTACATCAGGATCAGCAAAAGGAAATTTGGTCCACATAATCACATTCTGGCCGGTCAATGAAATTGATGCTGTTTTAAATCCGATTTTTGAAATTAATTCTGAAGGGAAATTGTATCCAATAGAAATTTCTCTTAGCTTGACAAAGGACTGATTCTTCAAACCATGCTCCCAACCTTCATCATTAAGCGATTGGGCATAGGCCTGGTAGCTCACCTGGACATCATTTGGCGCATACTCTCGTGTATCTTTGATAATCCGGCCGTATTTGTCATAAGTTGCCTTCCCAGAAATTACCTTTACGCCATCTCCTATATAGTTCGTTTTCCCATTGACTACTTCATCATAACGCCACTTATTAACTGTCGCTGGGTTAGCGCCTGTATCAAACATTTTATTCCACATATAAGCATACATTATACCTCCTATGCGTCCGTCAATGCTGATGCCAAAATTGAAATGCCCCCAAGTGAAGTTGTTGATAAATCCAAAAGAGAAATCAGGATCAGTATAGCCATTTACGGCTTCATAATCACTTAATTGCCTGAAGCCATTATTGTGTATTATATGGCCTTCAGGATCCCTTAAATAGGGACGGGAAGTAAAAACATCCAGCCTTTTTCCCTTTTTAGTCCAAAGGTTATCGGGAGAATAAACAGAATCAAGATTTACATAATATCTGTGTTGAAAAGAATAGTTGATCATTGAATGCCATTCAAAATTTCTATGTTTAATTATGGATCCATCTATTGTGATTTCTAATCCTTTTCGAGCATATGTCTCATTAGTATTAATAAGAGTAGTTGTATATCCAGATGCTCCTGAGATTGTAGCTGAGGTTTGTTGATTGTAATAATATTTTCTAAAATAAGCTACATCAAGATGTAAACGCTGATCAAACAGTTGGGCAGCTGTACCAACCTCCCAGGTGCGCGTAGCTGAAGGCAAAAGCGCTCTACTTGACAGACCATCGGGGTAACTTGCACCAGGTAGTCCCCATGAAGTACCTACGGAAAATGTTCTGTTATTGTCATAAATACCTGCCGGTGTTTTACCCTGGGTCCATGAACCCCGTACTTTCCAGAAATTTATATATCTGGGTAGAGCAATAAATTGAGACAGGATAATGCTTGAGGATACAGAAGGGTAAAAATAAGAACGATGTGCTGCAGACTGCGTAGAACTCCAGTCATTACGTCCTGTAACACTGAGATAAACCATATCTTTCCATGAGCCGGAAATTTTTCCATATAAACTGTTCACCTGCTGTCGCCATGTTCCATAATTATTTTCAATAGAATTTACTCCTGCAGTAGTAGAGGGCACTGCATTGGCCAGGGAGTACCACCCTGGGATTGCCAGCCCGTTTCGAGTCTGCGCACCGAATTCACGATCTACGTGATAAGAAACACTTGTGCCCCCCAAAGCATTTAAGCCAAACTTGCCAAAGGTTTTATCATATGTTAATATCAAATCATTATTTGTACTAAATCCCCAAAGTTGATCCATGCCATACATTCCTTTTCCACTGAAATTCCAGCTAAAAGAATTGCCAACTGAACCGCCTCTGGTTGAATTAATTCCAGCCGGGTTTTGTACAGTAGTCTCATTTTTATAATAATCATAACCGGTACGGAACATAAGATTTAGATTTTCGGTAAACTCATAATTGGCTGTTAAGCTAGCCCGCAGTTTATTGTTCGTATGCCCAACTAATTTTTCATATGCTATTAAATAGGGATTATCATACCAGGCGGTATAGAGCCAGTTTTGTTGTTTATTGGGAACTGCCCAATAATCCCTGTATTTACGAATATCATAATCAGGCCCTGTCCACATTAAGATCTGGTAGAGGTATCCTTGCCTTCCGTAGCCCTGGCCCCAGGTTTGAGGTGATTTATCAAGCGTATATCCCATGTGGCTTTCAAGACTGAATTTATTACCTATTTTTAACTCGCCACTCATCGTGTAATTCACAATGTTTAGCTTTGTATTGGGGTATTGTCCCCTATTATAAATGTGATTGATTGAAGCCCTGAAATACCCTCTTTCTCCACTTTGAGTTACACTAATATTGTTGTTTGTGATAATGCTTGTCCGTAAAAAATTTTTTAGGTTATGTTTCCCCCTGGACTTTAAAGCCCTCATTTTCCATTGCTTATCAATAGGATCCCATTGTCTTGCACTGTCACCAATGTCTAATTTGGGCCCCCACACGTAATCTGTCGTTATTTGGCCATTCAACCCATGACCATACTCGGTTTGCACTTCAGGTAATTTTAAAAAGCCTAATCTAGTCATGGTGTTGCTATTAATATTAATAGATAGACCTTCGCCTTTCCCTGATTTTGTTGTAATCATAATAGCGCCATCAGAACCCCTCGACCCATATAGCGCAGCAGCCGTTGGCCCTTTAAGTACACTTATGCTTTTGATATTATCTGCAGGTATATCTCGTAATGTTACATTTTCATAAGGAACACCATTAATGACTAACAAGGGGCTTTCACCTCTAAGACTAATATCAGGCCGGGTGTCAAACTCCGTGGAATTCTTAATGACCAATCCCGATACTTTACCTGTTAAAGAAGTGCCTATATTGACACCCTTTACTGTCTGAAGCTTGCTTCCCTGAAGTTCCTGAACAGCATATCCCAGTTCTCTAGACTTAGATTCTATGCCTAGCGCCGTAACAACTATCTGTTCTAATCCCGTAGTTGCCGGTGCTAAAGAAATGTTTAAAGTGGTTTTTCCATTTACACGTATTTCTTTCGTAGAGTATCCCAGATAGCTTACGACCAACACTGCATCAGGGGATACGTTTAAAGAAAACCCTCCATCTGGGTCTGTAACCGTCCCGATGGTACTGCCTTTTACTTTAATGGTTACTCCAGTCAGTGGTTGCCCTGTTGCTGAATCAGTTACATTCCCGGTTACTTCTATGCGGAATAGGGATGCTGGAACTGGCTTCTTTTTTACAATGATGATTTTATCGTCTATTTTATAGGTCAACGGCTGGTTGGCGAAAGAGATGTCCATTACTTCTTTTACAGAAGCATTCTTTACATGAATCGTTACTTTGGCGGCGTTAGCCAGATTTTCATTGGCATAAATGAAATTATAACCTGTTTGTTTCCTGACTTGGTTAAAGACCTCTTGTAGAGGCATGTCATTTCCCGAAAGGGTAACTTTTTGTGCATAGGAAGAAGCACTTACTTGAAGACAGGCAACAAGTAATACCACTGTAGCTAATTGCATGACTTTAGCAGTTTTGGAACGAAAAAGGCATGAGAAGGACCTTTTTTTGAAAAGATTTGTGAAATACATACTTTTGTTGTTGATGTGAATAATCGTGTGGGCAGCTTTTGCTGCTCACAGGTTGTTTGCCCTGCCGGTCTCACTGCCCTTCGAGACCGGCTTTTGTTAAGAAGAAGTAAGTTATGGTCCCATAAATAAAATTTTAAGGTGTAACAATGATTTTATGATCGTCAATGCTAAAGTTCATATTCCCCGTTTCCTGTAATATCTGAAATACCCTGAGCACATTAACGTTCTTGGGAATAGATCCAGTAAAGTGTTGCGGAATATCCCCTTTGATAACTACATCCGCATTGTACCATCTGGCAATCTGTCTCATCACTTCATGAATATCATTTTCCTCAAACCAGAACAGGTTGTTTTTCCAGGCGACGACTTTCGCGGTTTTTACCTGATTTAATACTGTGATGTCCCCTTGTTTATTCAGTCTGGCCTGCTGCCCGGGCTTGAGTTTTATCCCCTGTTTGTCCCCGTTGGGAAAACGGGGAGTTAATTTTATGGCTCCTTCCAGTAAAGTAGTTTTAACCACCGGTTCATCGTCATAGGCCATGATATTAAAATGAGTGCCCAGTACGTTTACCGTCATTCCGTCTACAAGTACGATGAACGGTTTAGTGGCATTTGCCGCTACCTCAAAATAAGCTTCCCCTGTCATTTCCACCATTCGTTTCTTTCCCGGGAAAGCGGTTGGGAAACGCAGCGATGAAGCGGCGTTCAGCCATACTTTTGTGCCGTCCGGTAAGGTTATTTGATATTTCCCTCCCCGGGGCGTTCTCAAGGTGTTATAAACTACATCAGTAAGCCGGATATCTCGTAGTGGTTTATAAGCCAGCTGCCCGTTGGCGGGTTGAACTACGTTGGTTTTTCCTTGTTGGGTAATCGTTCCTTTTGTTGCACTATCCAGTACGATTCTTGCACCATTGGAGAGGGTGAGTGTCGCTTTATTTCCGCCGGGTTGTAGTCCTTTTTGTTTTTTTTGCTTGGCAGGGGGTGCAGTGGCGGTTATCTTATTTTGTGCCGTCTTTTGGAAAAGATAAATCCCCCCGCCCACCAGAAAGATCACTAAGGCGACAGCAGCCAAGGCACGCCATTTAAAGCTTGTCTGGCGGTTTGTTTTATGCGCCTTTGTCACTGGCAGCGTTGTTGGGGCTTCATTTATCAGCCTGGCCATTTTTTCGTCCCAATGTTTAGGGGAAATCAATCTTTTCTCTGGTAAGGTTTTTTCCCAAAGTGCCTGTAGTTCTGTTGATAAGGTCTCTTTGTCATGGCCTTGTTGCAGTAGTTCCCAAAACTCAGTATACTCTTCTTCGGTGATCCTGTTGGTGAGGTACCGCTGGAAAAGATATTGCAGCCTGTCGTTTTTGTCTTCTGCCATGAGCATTCTTTAAACCGTATAAAAAATCGGTGTTGCATTAGGGAAATATCTTCCCGTTTATAAGAAGGACGTAACAAAAGTCAGGGGGTACCAATCAAGATGGAAAAAAATATAATCCAGCTTAATTCTTCGCCCAGATGCCGCCGGATGAAATGCAATGAGGCCGAAAGGTGATTGCGTACCGTATGTGTGGAAAGATGAAGCTTTTTTCCGATTTGTTCATAGGTGAGCCCTTCTTCCCGGCTGAGTTGGAAAACTTTTTTCCGTCGGGGTGAGAGCTGTTCGACAGCCTCCTGAAGAGCGGCACTGGTTTCCTCCAGCAGCAATTGCTGGTCAGCAGTATCAGAGCCGGCCATTGCCTGCAGGTGGTCCCATAATTCCATTTGCCGGAACCTGCTTTTTTTTACTTTTCGCAGAAAATCTATTGCCTTATTGCGGGCTACCCGGAAAAGGAAGGCTTCAAAGTTATCTATTTCAGTAAGAATAGCACGGCCCGTCCACATTTTTAAAAATACATCCAACACTATTTCCTCGGCGATCTCATTGGATTTGGTTATTTTCCGTAAATAATAAAATAACCGGTCCCGGTATTGGCTGAATAGTTGATCAAAGGATTTTTGATCGCCATCGGCAATGCGATGGAGCAACTCCTGGTCGTTATATATGGAAAAGCCACTCATAGAATCTAAGAGTGGCTAAGTTAAAAATAATACAGATTAATTGAAAACTATTTTTAATAGAATAGATTTTTGGCGGTATGCGCTTTTAAAAACGGTACAAAGCGGCAGAGATGAAATAGCCATTAACCAGCTGATTGTCAACAATAATAGGAATCAGCAGCTAGTAATTACCGGTATTAAATGCGAACCCATTCCCATGCTGCCAATTCCTATTAAATTAAATCTTATTTCTTACTTCGTTGGATTTTGGGTCAGTGTTCCCGGGTAAGAATTTATAGCATCTTGCGGGATATAATACACTACCCGGTAATCGGTAGGAAGAATATCCTCGAATTGATTATGCGGTCCGGGATAATGCCGCTTGAGGGTGTCTCCGTTTCTGAATACGTCATAACTGCGTTCTGCCTGAAAGGCCAGTTCAAGCTGACGCTCTTTGTCTATACGTTCAGGGGCATTGGATGCATCTAATGAACTATAGCCACCGTCCACTATGGATCTTGTACGAATTGTATTTAAATCCTGTAATGCATTGCCGTATTGTCCCAACTTAGCGTATGCTTCAGCCCGGTTTAAATATACTTCAGCCAATGTACTGATGACAGGGGAATGCAATTGAGTCCCTGTGCCGCCTTCAAGCGAGCACTTTGTGATATAAAACTCGGGATAGACCCGGTTTAATGCAATAAAGTAATCAATAACGCCGATATAGGTATTGTCGTCCTTATAATTTATTTTGTAGATACCCTGGCTCTTATCTACCGGAACAAGAGTGTAGGTATCGCCGTCATCTGTACAGGTGATTGTGCTCCCGGACCGTTTTATGGGGGCCTGTACATAATTTAAATGGGTGGGGTCATCTTTTTTAATAAAGCGGAACACTTCTACATACTCCCCGGTTTCAGCGTCTTTTTGATATTGCGGGTCAATAAATGCGGCCCTGGCATCTACCAGGTGATAGGAGTCGGGACGCCAGTCGTTACGTCCCGTTTCATTCAAAAGGTGTAAATACTTTGCGCTGGCGTACATTTCTCCCCATCCCATGCCACCAATATTGGCATACATGCCGCCAACGGTATAATAGAAATCATAGCCAGAAAATTCGGAAGCGACTCTTTTAATGGCAAAAATAGTTTCTTCGTTTTCTTCCGGCGTGAAGATGTTGAATTCCATAAATGCCTGCCTGTCTAATAGTGCGTATTTACCTGATTTAATTACAGAGTCGGCATAATTTACGGCCAGTTGCGCAAACTCGGTATTGGGGTTATCGTACGTTCCGCTCATATACAGGTAAACGCGGGAAAGCAGCGCCCAGGCGGCTTCTTTAGAGGCGTATATAGGTCCTCTGTTTTCATTCATTAGGGAGGCCGCCTTTTTCAAATCATTAATGGACTGTTCATAGCAAGCCTGTACTGTTGCCCTGTCAGGCAGGTGGAGGTTGATCACATCATCAGGGGTGCCATTAACAATGGGTACGCCTAGGTTTGTCCCGGGGTCCTGATAATAGGGTCTTCCGAAAGCCCGCGTGAGATAAAAATACATCAACCCGCGTACGAAATAGCATTCGCCTAGGTGATTGTCTATTGTTTCACTTTGTCCCTCGTCAATCATTTTAATAATATTAGAGGCTTGTGCAATCGCCTTATAGCTGGTATTCCAAAAACTGGTCAGCCTGTAATTATTCGGAGTCCTGGAAAATGTGATAAACTCATAGAATGCGTCGGTCGACGCCCCGCGGATCATAATATTATCTCCTGCGTATTCTCCCAGACGATGCATCGGGTCCGACCAGGTTTTAAGTTGGGCGTACATTCCGTTTAAAAGAGATTGCAGGGATGCGTCCGGATCAGCAATAATTTGTTCGGAGTCTATAGACCCGAACGGTTTGCGGTCAATATCACACGAAGGCAATATAACGGCAATAAATATAAATATAATTAATATCTTTTTCATGATCAGTCAATCTTATTAAAATGAAACATTTAATCCAAACAGGAACAGGCGCTTAGCCGGATATACCCCGGGGCCGGTGGAACTCAAAATCGTTCCATCCGAATCAACTGGAATTTCAGGATCAACCCCAGAATATTTTGTTATCGTGAGTAAATTTTGTCCCGATAGGAAAACGCGCACGTGCTTTATGTTCCATTGAGGAAACTCGAGATTATAGCCAATGGTTAAAGATCTCAGCTTTAAATAGCTGCCGTCCTCCAAATACCTGCTTGAAGGGGCGTTTCCGTGATCTGAGTTATTGTACTTGGCCACAGGGTGGGTAGCAATATCTCCAGCCTTTTCCCAACGACTCCAGCCATCCATAAGTCTCATCTGGTTTCTGTCCGTATAAGCACCATCTGCATCATACTCCTGCCGGGAATAATTGTAGATCTGCCCTCCCAGGGAGTAACCGAACAGCGCGCTTAAATCAAAGTCCTCATACACGATCGAAGTGGAAAACCCGCCAAAAATATCCGGAGAAGCAGACCCGACCATGGTATAAGTGGCATCTGCATAATTATCCGTTTTTTCTTTCTTAATGACGTGACCTTCATCATCTTTTGTTATTTTATACCACATAGGAGCGCCATTTTCGGGGTTGACACCTGCCCATTCAATGAGGTAGTAAGTATCCACCGGCTTGCCGGGAAGAAGTAGCCTTTGCGCAGAACCGGCTATATTCAGGCCGTCTCCAATAATAATAGGCTTTACGATAAAGTTGCCGTTTTCATCCTTTGTTTTGTATAGTTTGGTAAGTTCATTTCTGTTGTGTCCTAAATTGACGTTTATGGACCATTGCAAATTGTCTTTCCGGATAATATCTGTGCCAATATTCAACTCAATGCCATTATTGTTCATTTCTCCGATATTCCGCCAGATACTTGTAACGCCGGTCAAGCCTGAAATCGGTACCCGGTACAAGATGTTATTGGTATGCTTTACATAATAGTCAAAGGTTATATGCAGCCTATTATCCAACAAATCAGCGTCTACACCCGCACCGGAGGTAAACGTTTTTTCCCAGGTCAGTTGTTCATTGCCTATCTGGCTGATTAGTGCCCCCGGGTTCTCATCATAGCTGGAAGACACTGAGTATAAGTTATATTGCGGATACAAAGCGCTTGGACGATTTCCAACCGATCCATAGGAAGCGCGAAGTTTTAAATGATCCACCCAGCTTGCATTAAACCAGTTTTCTCTGGAAACGTTCCATCCCCCGCTAATGGAGAAGAAGTTCCCGTATTTTGCACTGTCTCCAAAATTGGAAGCGCCATCTCGTCGAAAAGAAGCCTCTACTAAATAGCGGTCGTCATAATTATAGCTTGCTTTTGACAATATGGATTGTACGGCCCATTCATTGATCGCCCCATCAGTTTTTTCCGGTTTTGAAACCACATCCAAAACTTCAAAACCGGGAATGAATCCGATTCCCGATACATCCAGCGTTTTTGCGTGATAGTCGGTAAATTCGTAGCCGGCCAGTGCATTTAAATGGTGTTTTCCCCAGTCCTGGTCAAAACGGAGAAGCTGGTTGGTGTACCGTCTTGCATTTTCGGACCGGTAGTCAGAGATGCGGCCCTGGACGCTTTCTCCGCCGCTGGAACGGGGATCAACATATCCGCTCATTTCGTAGATGTCTTGTGCGTAACTGTTTACAGAAGAGAAAGTCAACCAATGAGTAAACTGGATATCGAAGCCGAAGATTCCCATCAATTGGTAGTTCGTATTGGCGCCGTGATTCCATTGTAGATCATAGAGATAATTAGTTCCTGCACTGTTGACCCATCCGCTGTATCGATTGGGTACCAGGTTTCCTTCTTTATCATAAGGGCTGTCCCACGGTAAATTAGAATACATGGCGGTCACAGAATATTGCCTGTCGCTTACATCTCTTTTGGCCCCACTTAATGTGGTTTTAATGGTTAACCAATCAACGGGCTTATATTCGGTATTTAGCCGGACATTGTATTTTTTATATTTATAGCCTTTAACGGCTCCCTTTTCGTTATAATATCCCAAAGAAAGGTAATTTCTTAGTACCTCATTGCCGCCATTTAACGACAAATTATACTGTTGGGTCAGTCCTTTTCTTGTAGCCAGATCCCACCAGTCAAAATTGCTGTTTCTAAGCTCCGGTTTCCAGCGTGGAAAACTAATAACATCGGCGTTTTGAAAAGAGGCATAGTAGTCGTATAGTTCACTACCGCTCATCATTTGCATATTCCCGTTGTTCAGCTCATTAAAACCTATCTTAGTTGAAAGATTAACCGATAGCGCCTGATCCTTGGGTGCTTTCGTGGTTACTAAAACAACGCCGTTGGCCCCTTGGGAACCGTATATGGCTGTTGATGCGGCATCCTTGAGTATAGAGATAGAAGCGATATCAGCCGGATTAAGGTCGCCGGCATCTTTTCCGACGATTACACCGTCAATAACCCACAGTGGACTGGTCGATCCGCTTAAGGTAACCTGACCACGGATCCTCACGCTGGCCCTGGAGCCGGGTTGTCCGGAGCCCGGCGCAACATATACACCCGGTGCTTTTCCATTGAGCATGTTCTCAACGGTAGGGGATGTGATATCTTTTAGATCATCGCTTTCTATCACATCCAGGGATCCGGTTAAGCTTTCTTTCTTTTGTACGCCGTATCCAACGACTACTAACTGATTCAGTCCTGTCGTAGCTGCTGCCAGGGAAATATTAATGCTGGTTCGCCCATTTACAGGAACTTCCTTCGTCTTATAGCCAAGGTAGCTCACCACCAGCACCGCGTCGTCGGGCACGTCAAAACTAAACTGACCCTTGGCATCGGTAACCATTCCCATTGTATTCCCCTTGACCTGGATGGTTACGCCTGCAAGTGGACTTCCGGTAGCCGAGTCCGTAACCGTTCCGGTAATATGGACCGGTGGCGGCAGCAAGGACTCCACCGGTTTCCCAGTAAGCGTTTTGGGCTTATTTTTTACGATGATGGTTTTTTTAAAGATGCGATAGGTCAACGGCTGATCTTTAAAAGCATGTTCCAATACTTCTT
The DNA here is from genome assembly GCA_964424665.1 of uncultured Chitinophagaceae bacterium. Lineage (GTDB taxonomy): Bacteria > Bacteroidota > Bacteroidia > Chitinophagales > Chitinophagaceae > FW021-bin31. Next base: position 34,708 of record CAYRJM010000014.1, on the reverse strand, counting down.
TTAGCGGAGCATTCTTTAAATGAAGATCAACATTTTTGCTACTGGAAAGCTGTTCTTTCGTGCATAAAAAGTGATATCCTGTTTGCTTCTGGATATTGCGAAAAACTTTTTCCAATGAAATGTTGTTGCTGGAAATAGTTACTGTTTGAGCCAGGCTTTCTGCGCTTACCTGAGTAAGGCCAATGAGCAAAATAAAAACGGTCAGCTTCATCCCTGTCATTAGTTTTCTTGATAAACCTGCCTGTGCTGCTGTTCTGACAGACGGAACTGTCCTTGCTAAAGCTCTGACAGGTGCACCGGATAACGATTTTTCATCCGGGACAACCCCGCTTTGGGGTAAAATTACAAATTTCATACTTTTGTAATGCCTACCTAACCGGTAGGCGGGTTTAGGTGAAATAATAATTGTTGACATGCAGTTTAATTTTACCTGAATTAGCCGGATTTCGGGGGCCACCGAAGTCCGGTTTTTGTTAGTCGATGTTATGGTTCCATAGGTTTCAAATTATTGGGTTAAGTAGTTTTCTGATACTGGCCGGACAGCGTTAAAATTAGAAATCACTGACCCTTTATTGGCAATAGCTGACCCGCTTGGTTTATTACAGCTATGTTTTACTTCTTTACCGTTATCGTTTTTCCTTCGATTTTAAAATGTACTGCGCCGGTCATTTCGAGCATTTTTAGCACATCCGACACCTTTGCGGTTCTCGATATAGTTCCCATAAAATGAGCAGAAGGTTTATTGACATAATGTACATCTACGTCATACCAGCGGGCGATTCGTTGCATGACTTCTTCAATATCATTTCCACTAAAATCAAACAGTCCGTTTTTCCAGGCTATAATGCTATTTGCGTCGATGTCCTCATGTATCTGAATGCCTCCCTGAAGGATCAATGCCTGCTCACCCGGCTTTAGTATTTTTTTTACGTTGTTGGATTCTACCTTTACCGACCCGTCCAACAAAGTTGCTTTAACAGGAACATTTTGTCGATAAGCATTGATGTTAAAGCTTGTTCCCAATACCTTGACGATCCCCCTTTTTACTCCTGAAAGTCCTTGGATATGCACGATAAAAGGATTGTCTTTATTTGGGACGATTTCTGCATATACCTCTCCTTCCACAAATATTTCTCTTTTCCCGGCGGTAAAAACAGTAGGAAATCGTAAAGAAGAAGCCGCATTCAACCAGATTTTGCTTCCATCGGACAGGATAATCTGATATTGCCCGCCCCGCGGCGTCGAAATGGTATTGTAACTGATCTTAGCGATTTGGTTTTCGTCTTCAGACTTTTTAAAAGACACCACCCCATTTTTTACTTTTGTAATGTGCGGATTTCCAGCGGCTGCCAATATCCCGTTTTGTAAACTATCCAGAATGATTTTTTGCCCATTGGCCAACGTGAGTGTCGCTTTGTTGCTCCCGGGTAAAATTTCATTCGTTTGTTTGTCCGTCTTTTGGGTAAGAGATTGCTGCTCGTTGGGGTTGGGTACGAAATAAACTAAAGAGAGCACGATTAAGGCGGCTATTACAGCTGCAGCGGCTACCGTCCATTTCAACATGCCGGAGGAAGGAGCCGAAACTGTTTGTCGTTGTTCTTCTTGTTCCTCTGCTACAATTTCTTTTAGGATTTCTGCAACGCGTTCGGCATCTGGCTTTTCGCGGGATTGATATTGTTCCCAAATTTCTCGGAGACGTCTTTCCCATTCTTTTTCATTACCAAGGGTGTGAATCCACAGCGCAAGTTCTCTTTTCTCTGAAAGAGAACATTCTTCATTAAAATACCTGATTAAAAGTTGTTGTATTCTGTCGCTTGCCATGGTCTATATTCGGTTGATACAGTTATGACAACTGGCAGAAGAAAAACACCCAGTCGGGTTTCATTTTTTTATCCGGACCGTAGCAAAAGCGAGCGGCTGATCTGCGGTAGGACGATTGAGCGCATCGTTAACAGCGGCGTCTAGATCGATTTTTCTAGGAGGCATCTGGCGACGGGTTGCTGCCTTCGTTATTTTCCTTGACTTTAAGCCCCATGCCCTTTTCCAAGAACGGGGTCAGCAGATCGACCGGTACGGGGAAAATAGTGGTAGAGTTATTTTCCGCAGCGATGACTTGCAGCGTTTGCAGGTAGCGCAGGGTAAGCGCGCTGGATTCTTCTCCCAGTATTTTTGCCGCATCGGCCAAGCGCCGGGAGGCCTGAAATTCCCCTTCGGCGGTAATTATCTTTGAACGCCTTTCTCTTTCCGCTTCCGCTTGCCGGGCCATCGCGCGTTGCATTTCCTGAGGAAGATCCACCTGTTTTACCTCCACGTTGGATACTTTAATGCCCCAGGGGTTGGTATGCTCGTCTATGATTTCCTGCAGTTTCAAGTTGATCATATCTCTTTTGGACAGCAGGTCATCCAGTTCGGATTGTCCCAATACGCTTCTCAGCGTGGTTTGTGAAATTTGCGATGTGGCAAATAAATAATTTTCTACATCGATGACCGCTTTGTCGGGAGTTACTACCCTGAAATAGACTACCGCATTTACTTTTATTGACACGTTATCGCTGGTAATAATATCTTGTGGTGGTACATCCAGGACAATAGTACGCAGGCTTACCCGGACCATCTTGTCAATAATCGGAACCAACAGGATCAATCCCGGTCCGCGAGCTCCATTGCCGACGAGACGCCCCAGCCGGAATATGACGCCTCGTTCATACTCTTTCAGGATCTTAATGGCATTGAACAGAATGATCAGAATGAAGAGAAGCAGAATTACTAAAAAAACAGGAAATGAAGTCATGGCTTTAAAATTTAATGGTCTGGTGAGTGAATTTTTTATTTAAGCATCGGGAGGAACCGGTTTTACGAATACTTTAAAATCTCTTAAATCCGTAACCAAAACTTTTTGTCCTTTCTCGATGGGGCCACTTGTCGATTCGGCTTTCCAAATTTCTCCGTAGATACGGATGTTGCCCTCCGGGTTTAAATCGGATAAAGCCACCCCCGTTTTTCCAATAAAAACGTTTTCACCGGTTTTTACCTTGGCCCGTTGCGCATGCAAGCCGATCCAGATAATCGCCAGGAAGATCGCAGAGGCGATGACTACAGATGTAATAATGATACTCATGGAAATGTCTAAATATTCTGCGCCATCCGGCGTTTGAATCAGCATGGTCGCTCCCAAAAATAAGCTAATAATTCCACCTATGGCTAATATTCCATGACTTATTATTTTTATTTCAAGAATAAACAGGATAACGGCAAAAACGATTAAAGCAACCCCGGCGTAATTGACCGGCAGAACACTCATGGCGTAAAAAGCCAAAATAAGGGCGATCACGCCAACCACGCCCGGGAGGATGCCTCCGGGGTTAAAGAATTCGAATAAAACGCCGAAGAGCCCGATCAAAAACAAGATGTACATCAGGTTGGGATCGGACAGCAGAACGGTCAGCTTTTCGGAAAAAGTCATCGGCTCTTCCCGGATCTGGGCTTGGGCGGTCTTTAAGATAACAACGCCTCCGGCTGTTTTAACGGAATCTCCATCTATTTTTCGGAGCAGATCGCGGGGCGTAGCCGCCATCAGATCTATCAGGTTGCTGTCCAAGGCTTCCTTTTCGGTGAATGACAGGCTCTGGGCTACGGCTTTTTCGGCCACGGTGGCGTTTCTACGCTTTTTTTCCGCGATGGAGCGAATAAAAGCCAATGCATCATTGGTAACCTTGGCATTTTCAATACTGTCTAATTTGCCGTTAAGTACGATGGGATGCGCCGCTCCCATATTGGTTCCGGGGGCCATTGCCGCGATATGGGCGGACAAGGTGATAAACAAACCGGCGGAAGCCGCACGAGCGCCGCGGGGGTAAACATAAACGATTACGGGAACGGACGACGATAGTATATCACCAACTATATCGCGGGTGGATTGAAGGAGCCCTCCGGGGGTATTTAATTCTATGAGGACGGCTTCAACCTGCTGAGCCCCGGCTTTCTCCAATCCTCTATGCAGATAATTGGCAAGTGCAGGGGTAATCGCGCCGTCTGCCTTCAGGCTCATTACCTGCTGTCCCGCTAAAGTTAACGGAAAAAGCAGCAACACACCCAATATTAGAGGACGCCACTTCTTCATAGCATCATTTTTAAAAAACGCCTAGGTGTCCCTGCGGACATTGTCTTTGACGGTCCCGCTGTCGCCAGGCAAAGTCGAATCTATTGTTTCAGGCAACTCCGCACCTGTTGGTAGCGGTGCAAATTTCTGCTTAAACTGTTCAAGTTGTGAAATAATAAGCTGTGCCTGTTGCGCGTCCAGGCGGAATGAAGCCGCTCGTTCAGGCGATAAACTGCTGTAATACTGCAGTTGTTCTCTGCAGTCTTTGATAATCAGGTTAGCGATTTCTTCTCCTCGCGTACTGTCGCCGGCCAGGTAAAAGGCATAGGCGGTTTGAAGCGAACTGACATTGTGTATATTTCGTGGTGTCGTCAGTCCGAAAGGATAGTTCGTCTTTAAAATATGTTCATCCGCCATATTGAGCACTTCCAGCGCGCTGTCCTTTTTACCCGCTTCTGCTAAGGCGATCCCAAGCTGTGAATAAGCGTTCCGGATATTCATCAGCATACGCCGGTTGGGCTCATCAAAATAAGTGCCGGGGGTTTGTGCGCCGCCAAACTTGAATTTAGTCATGAGGTTCTCATACATGAAATCTATGTTGACATTTCCCGGGCTGAAAATATTTTGCGGTGCCTGGTCCTTTACCGGAACAAGATGATAGGTAAGGCCGTCGGTTTCCAGGTAGTCTCCCAGTCCGAGATCCATGAGCGTGCGCTGACTGGTAAAGTATATCGGACGTTTCCAGTTGTTTGCAGCCAGTATATTAAGAAGCAGGATATCGTTTTTATATAAGATATTAGATGGTATGGTGAAGGTTACTTCCGAAACAATTCTTCCGGTATCCTCCGTCGGTACCAGGCCTTCGGCGATAGCTTTCTGTTTGTCTACCGAGATAAACATGTTTTTCGTGGGGAAGTAGTTTACTTTTTCCGCACCATTGCTTACTTTATAGCCGGCATTATCACTTCCCATAAAAGCCATTAACTCATCGAGGCTGTAATATTGATTTTCCGGTAATTTCTGGTTTGGCGCGACATAAGGGATATAATTGCGGTTATCGCCTCTGTATTTTTGCGAGGACCAGCTTATCGGCACTGGTGCGGCATCATTTACTTTATAGCGCAGGTTGTCTATGTACCAGTCTACGCCCAGCAGGCTCATGTTGACCACCCTCACATCGGTACGAATGCCCTGGACCTCCTGGGCGTACCAAAGGGGATAGGTGTCATTATCGCCTTCTGTAAATAAGATCGCGTTGGGCTTGCAGGAGCGTAGATAATCAGCAGCTACGTCGCGGGGAAGCGTCTTTGTGGAACGGTCGTGATCGTCCCATTCCTGGAAGCCCATAATAACGGGTACAAGCAGCAGGCAAAGGAGCCCGGCGAGTATTGCTGCCGTTTTTCCGGCAATTTTCTTTTTGAAGAAATTGTAAACGCCCAATACCCCAAGTCCGATCCATACGGCATAAGCGTAGAAGGATCCGACATAAGCGTAGTCCCTTTCTCTGGGTTGCGGACCATTCTGGTTCAGGTAAAAGACGATCGCCAGCCCGGTAAAGAAGAAGAGCAGGAAATTGATCAGCCAGTCCCTTTTATTTCGGTTGAGCTGGAAAAACAGGCCAATGAGTCCGAGGATAAAGGGCAGCGCAAACAAGGTATTACGTGCTTTATTGTTTTTAAGGCTTTCGGGCATTTTGCTCTGGTCACCCAACCTGGCGTTGTCGATAAAAGAGACGCCGGTAATCCAGTTGCCGTCTCTTACATTGCCAAAACCCTGAATGTCGTTTTGGCGGCCGGAGAAGTTCCACATAAAGTAGCGCCAGTACATCCAGTCTATTTGGTAGGAGAAAAACCATTGGAGGTTGTCCAGGCCGGTAGGATCCTCTTGCGGAGAAAGTCCCAGCCAGTTACGATAAAAATCTTCTTGCCCGCGCTCATTCCCCGTGTCCCAGATGCGGGGGAAAAGATGCTCGTCTTCCGGAGCGTAGTCGGCGGACATCTTATGTCCGGTTACGACGTATTTACCCAGGCTGTCGCTCTTTTGATAGATCTTGGCTCCTTCATCATAACGGACAGGGCGCGCGGTAAAATACTGGCCATACAGCAGCGGGTGCGATCCGTATTGGCTGCGATCCAGGTAACTTACAAGCGCTTGGGGGTCGTCCACGTCGTTCATGTTGATGGAGGGGTTGGCGTTTGCCCGGATAAGCGTTGTAAAATAGGTAGAATAGCCGATCAGCATAAAAGAAAAACACAAAAGAGCCAGATGTAAAAAATAACGGGAACGCTTGTGTGAGTAGCGAAGGCCGACGATAATCAACACAATAAGCAGGGCCAGAAAGAAATAAGCCCCTGAATTAAAGGGCAGTCCAAACCCATTTACAAAAAGAACATCGAAGAAACCCGCAATCCGAACGGTATATTGAATGACCACAACTTGTATCACGCCCGTGATGATACAACTGAGAATAAAAATCCAGAACGCGCCTTTTCTCGTTGCATTGTATTTTTTAAAATAATAAAGCATGGTGATGGCGGGAATGGTCAGGATACAGAGCAAATGCACGCCGATGGACAGACCGATCATAAAAGCAATAAACACGATCCAACGGTCGGCGTGGGGTTCATGGGCCTGGCTTTCCCACTTGAGCGCGGCCCAAAAAATGAGTGCGGTAAACAAGGAGGACAAGGCATACACTTCGCCTTCTACAGCGGAAAACCAAAAAGAGTCTGAAAAAGTGAAAGCCAGTGCGCCAACGACGCCTGCTGCCATGATCGCGATCAACTTTTCGCCGGTGATGTCCTGCTCTTTTTTAACCATCAGCTTTTTAGCAAAATGCGTGATAGTCCAGAAGAGGAAAAGAATGGTCATGCCACTGGAAATGGCCGAAAGAAGGTTGGCGCTTCCCGCTGCAGCATCCGGACCGGCACCGGTCAGAATAATGACAAGACGGGTCAATAACAGATAAAACGGGGCACCGGGGGGGTGGGGAACCTGCAACTTGTACGCACAGGAGATGAACTCTCCACAGTCCCAAAAACTCGCACTGGCTTCCCTCGTAGAAATATAAACAAAACAGGCAATAATGGCTACGATCCATCCGGTAATGTTATTGGTCTTCTTAAAATTCATGCGGCTTGTTTAAAGTTCGGACAAAAATATAAAAAGTAAATCAGACTATTTGATTAAATCGGTTAAAAGCAGCGGGATTCCTGATTATTCGAAATAGATTCGCACGGTTTGATAAAATAGATGCTTTTGAAAATTCATATCTGCAGCGTGGGCTTCCTGTGAATAGCTTTGCAATCCGAATAGCCCCGCCGCGTTCCCCTTGTTGATCGCTATTTCCAGGTAGCCGGCCGTATTGAAAAGGGCCACTTTACCGCCTTCCCTAACATCCGTATAGTTGTCATGGATCCGGGTAATGAAGTCGTCGCGCATAACGTAGATCTTAAAATGCCGTCCTCTGCGGGAGCTTTCAAAGAGAGAACGGGTAATGTTGACAATCACATTTTCGAACCGGTCAATATAAATAATTTGTCCTTCGATATAATCATTGCGGACAATAGGTTTTAAAGGATTCTGTACGACGATTTTTTCTACCGGAGGCCCCAACTGTTCCGGTTGCATCCCCTCATGCAGCGCATGCGCTGTTTCCGCAAAACGGTGTACCACATCCAGGGTGTGCATATTGACGCTGTTGGTGATCTCATAGGATTCCTCTGGTTCTTCATCGAGGATCATAGGCAATAAGCCATTGTTCGCACAAAAATAAAGACGTCCCTTGTGCCTGCATAGCAGGAAGGGCGAAGGGTCTTTTACAAATAAATTGACCAGAATAAAGTGGCAGGTGTCTTCGGGGAACCAGGGAATAGCGCTTCTGCAGATGTAGCTGGCTTGCGGAAAGTTGAAAGGGATAATAGAATGAGAGATATCTATCACCTGATGGGCGGGACATGATTGCAGCAGCATCCCTTTTATGGCGCCGACCAAATAATCTTCTAATCCAATATCTGATGTTAGGGTAATAACAGGCACTTCTTCATGTCAATTTGGCCCCAAAAATCCTAAATACCACGGACATTGTGAAATTTTTATGGTAATTGTTTTAATTTTTAGGGATTCTGCCCGCTATTCCAAACAGAATGGATACGAAACCTTACCTTTGCGACATGAGTCGCAAACGCAAAAAGGTGGTACTCGAGATGGTCCCCGTCACCGATTATGCTGCGGAAGGTAAATCCCTTTCGCGCATAGACGGGAAAGTAGTATTTATCGAAGGAGGGGCTGTGCCGGGGGATGTGGTGGATGTGCGGTTGTTTAAGAATAAAAAAGACTGGGCCGCCGGCAAAGTGACGGCTTTTCAGTCTTATTCGCCGCAGCGCGTAACGCCTTTTTGTCAGCATTTTGACTGGTGCGGAGGGTGCAAATGGCAAATGCTGCCATATGAAAAGCAACTTCAATATAAACAACAGCAGGTTGAAGATACTTTAGCCCACATCGGTAAACTTGACCTGCCTGAAATAAATCCTATTCTTGGTGCGGCGACAACTAAGAATTATCGCAATAAGCTGGAATTTACTTTTAGTAACAAGGCTTATCTGACGGCTGAAGAGATTGAAGCGAAAGGCTGGGAACAAAGAAATGCGCTGGGCTTTCATATCCCCAAAATGTTTGATAAAATACTGGATATCGAAACCTGTTATCTGCAGCAGGAACCTTCCAATGCGATAAGAAACGAGGTCCGTCGTTTTGCCCAGGAGAATAATTATGCCTTTTACGACCTCAGGGCGCACACCGGCTGGCTGCGGAACCTTATCATCCGCATTTCTACCCTCGGGGAAGTCATGGTCAATCTTTGTGTGCGGAGCGAGTCCGAACACCTGGAAAAAATAATGGCGCATTTGAAAAAGTCTTTTCCCGGGCTCACCACTCTGCTGTATACGATCAATGACAAGAAAAATGACAGTATCCACGACCTGGAGCCCGTTGTATATGAAGGTCCGGGTTACATCAGGGAAAAACTCGGGAAATATACTTTTAGGATCGGCCCCAAATCCTTTTTTCAAACCAATACGCGCCAGGCGGAAGTATTGTACGATGTGGCGAAGAGATTTGCGGGGCTCACCGGGCAGGAGGTGGTTTATGATTTGTACTGTGGCACCGGCAGTATTGGCATTTATTTGTCGGATAATGCTAAAAGCGTTGTCGGAGTAGAACTCATAGGGGAGGCGGTCCGCCATGCAAAGCAAAATGCGGATTTGAATGGTATCAAGAATGCTACATTCTATGAGGGGGATGTACTTGAGGTTTGTAACGATGATTTTTTTAATCTAAATGGCAGACCCGATGTTGTTATAACCGACCCTCCCCGTGCGGGCATGCATAACAAACTGGTAGCAAAACTGATGGAAATAGCTGCTCCTAAAATCGTATATGTCAGTTGCAACCCGGCAACTCAGGCAAGGGATCTCCTGGCCTTATCTGAAAAATACGTTGTAAAGGCCGTACAGCCGGTCGATCTTTTTCCGCATACGCATCATATCGAGAATGTCGTGATGCTGGAACGAAGGAAGGAGTAGTTAGTTTAGACAATTGCTAAAAGGCGCTCAATTATGAAATCTTCACATTTACTTTACTCAATAACCGTTAACTAAACTATGACTCAATTTCAGCCACGTGGTTACAGCATACTACCCACTGTAGTTAAGAATCTATTGATTATCAATATATTGGTTTTTATTGCGCAATGGGTGAGCAGCAGTGTTTTTAATTATCCCCTGGAAGAAGTCTTTGCCCTCCACTATTGGCAGTCGGACCTGTTTCAGCCGTTTCAGATCGTAACAAGCATGTTCATGCATGGCGGCTTCGGTCATATTTTCTTCAATATGTTTGCCTTGTGGATGTTTGGCGCGGTACTAGAGAACGTGTGGGGACCGAAACGCTTTTTGATATTTTACATGATCTGTGGTATAGGGGCGGCTTTTTGTTTTTTGGGTGCGCAAACCATAGAATTTCACCAGCTTCCCGGCAGCGACGTTTTTGGTTATGCCGTTGGCATCAATCCTTTTGTTGTACAACACACCAATATTCAGGTCGCCAGGTTTTTATATGAGCCGGTGTTAGGTGCCTCGGGGGCAATTTTTGGGTTGCTGGTCGCTTTCGGAGTGATGTTCCCCAACAGCCTGATCTATCTTTACTTCTTTGTCCCGATAAAGGCGAAATGGTTTGTTATCGGATACATCGCCATTGAACTGTACATGGGATTCCAGCGAAATCCCGGAGATAACGTAGCGCATTTTGCCCACCTGGGCGGAGCGCTTTTCGGCTATATTTTAATGAAAATATGGCAAAAGAAAGGGATTGGTCCGCATCGCTATTAAGCGATTAAACTGAAATCTATTTTTTTTGTTAAATTTATGGTTCTAATTCGAAATATTGAACACCAATATGGGAGCGCTTGCTGAACAATATCGTCCGCTAAAAAAATTCTCTCTCGGAGACAAGGAGAATATTGTCATTCGTCTGGTGCTGATAAATCTAGTGATTTTTGCGGCACTATTTTTCGTTAAAATGGTCTACATGATCACCCAGGCGCCAGAAGATGCATTTGCTTCCCAAGTAATCCCCTGGGCGCTTTTACCGGCTGATCCCGTGAAATTGCTCACCCACCCGTGGACCGTTCTTACCTACATGTTTGTACACACGGACTTCTGGTTGTTGCTAAGTTGTATGGTATGGCTTTGGGGATACGGAGAATTGATACAGGGCCTGTATGGTTCACGCATTATTGTTTCTCTGTATGTCTTGGGTGGATTGGTAGGAGCGGCATTTTTCGTCCTTGCTTTTTCCTTTATTCCCGTTTTGCAAAACGCCCAGGCAGTGGCCACCTCCGTCAATATCGGTGCTTCTGCCAGCGTGATGGCGATCGTTGTCTGTACGACTATGCTGGTTCCCAAATTCAGGGTCTTCCCCATGTTGGCAGGAGGGATTCCGCTGTACGTCATTACCCTTGTTTACCTGGCGCTTTGTTTTCTGGGAAAGGAGGGAAGCGTACTTTATGGTTACCTGGCCGCCAACGCAGGGGGGCTCTTGTTAGGCGTCTATTTCGGCTATAGAATTAAAAAAGGGTATGATCCGGGAGGCTTTCTGAACACCATCGTATATAGGCTTTCACATCTTTTCGAGCCTAAAGATGAAGTTTACGTCCACCGGGAACAGTCCGGCAAAGGGAGTGGGGGTTACCACAAACCGTATAAACGGGTGGGACCTATTACAGAGAACAAGATCGATGAGCTGTTGGATAAAATCAGCAGCAACGGTATCCAGTCCTTGACAGCAGAGGAGAAGGAAATCCTGATCAAGGCAAGCCATGAAAAATAGAAAAGGCTAAGTGCAGCAATTTTGTGAAGGCATTAAAAAAATTTGTAAGAAGGTTGCTTTTGGGTATAAATATCCTCATTTTGCTGATATTTATATTTACCTGTTATGCCGTACCCAGCCTGTCTCCTGGTGACCACTGGCCCTTGGGTTTATTAGGATTGGCCTTCCCTTTCATGTTTTTTCTGGTTGCAGGCTTTATTATTTTCTGGCTGATCTTTCACTATCAATATTCTTTTTTCGGGCTGGTGACCATTGTTATTTGCTGGAAATTCATCGCTGTATTTTTCGCCTTTAACTTTTTTGATACAAAACAGGCGAACCAGGGGGCAGATGGAATAACGGTGATGAGTTATAATGTTCGTTATTTTAAAAACTTCGACAGTACGGCGAAAGCCAATGCCCGCCTCCGAAGCCAGATAATCGATCTTATCGCCGGACAGGACCCTGATATTCTTTGCCTCCAGGAGTTCTACACGTCTGAAAATCCACACGATTATGATAACAAGAGCTACTTGTCAAAAAGATTAGGGTTGCCGTATCGTTATTTCAGCAGTGACCAGAACTACGAAAATAATCATTCCGGCGTTATTCTTTTCTCCCGGTATCCCATCATACAGGCAGCGAAGATTGATCTCATGAAAAACAGCAGTAAAGAATTAGCGGTATATGCAGATATAGAAAAGGCGGAAGATACCTTTCGGGTATTTACCGCCCATTTACAGTCTATTTATCTTTCGCAGGAGGATATCCAGAATATTGAAAAGATTAAACAACAGCAGGACAGCAGCCTGGTCGCTTCTAAAAAAATCGCCTACAAATTGCAAAAAGCGTTTATCAAAAGGGCAGAACAGGCAGAAGTATTGCGAAAAGCTATTCAGCAAAGCCCTTACCCGGTAGTGGTTTGCGGGGATTTTAACGATCCGCCCAATTCGTATACGTATTTTACCGTGCGGGGAGATCTGAAGGATGCTTTTCTTGAAAAAGGTTCAGGTATCGGCAGAACCTATTCTAAAATCTCCCCTACACTGCGTATCGATTATATCTTTGTTTCTCCTTCCTTTCAGGTAAACGATTTCTATATTCCTCGCAAACCCTACTCAGATCACTTCCCCGTTGTGGCCAGGATAAGCTTAGAAAAATAGTGCCGTTTATTTCCAAACCTGAGTAATCGGCTTTTCGGTGGCCGCGCCCGAATGGGCCAGATCGTACATGCCTTCTATGGTACGAAGGACGTTATAGTGGTTGATAGAATCAGCATATTCACCGGGCTTTACCATTTCCCCTACGAATATCGTTGGAATCCTGTTTTTAGGGGTGAAGTCGTCTTCATCGAAAGTCAGAATAAATAAGCTGTTGTGTGTTTTTGCCCAATCGATGTATTGACCGACATTTTCTTTTAGCCAGGTGTCCGCTTTGGTGATCATGGTAGAATCCGAAGGATCGTTGTGCATGTCATGATCCATATCGGGAATCACATAAGCGACCGTAGGTAAGTTGTTGAAATCCGCGGGGAATTCGCTCATCGGATGGTTAACGCTCACGGGCATTTGATTTTTACCGTCTCCGATCCAGTTCACCCAGGGACAGTGTTTGCGGCCATACAGTGAGCCTCCGTTGAGTTCGCTTTTACCATAGTAACAAGCCAGAAATGTGTCTGCCGGAAGCGTTTGCGCGTATCCGTCAAAAGTCAGGCCCTTGGCGATCAATGCAGCGCCCATATTGGGGGTGGTATAAGGCGTGTTCTTAATTTTAGCCAGGCATTCATCGCCTTTTACGCCCTGCAGATCACCGGAGAAAAGGGCGATGTAATTGGGCTGGCTGGGATGGGTAATCCCGTGTGAATTCGTAAACAAAGCGCCTTCTTCGGCGAGTTGGTTGATGTAAGGAGCCATGGGGGAGTGGATGATCTGATCATAGCCATGGTTTTCTTCAATGACGATGATGATGTGATCAGGCTTCGGTAATGTTGTTGCAACAGAACGGTCTTCGTTGCTTTGGCCGTTTTGATTTTTGCGGCCATTGTGGCAACTGAAGAGCATGCCCGATAGTACCAGGATAACCAGGGAACTAATCAGTGTTTTCATGAGTGATTTTTTTAATAAATGAAATAATGAGATTAAATGGCGAGTAATAATTTATTGGTCGGGCATAAACATCGTTGGGAAGAGTAGGTAACTTGTCCTTACATTTAGGCATCATTTTTTCGGGTTTGCAGTAAGGTTTTTGATAATAGCGTATCGTTATTCGGAAAACGTTTTACGTAAAAACATCAATAATTTTCCCATTGGGGCAACCAAATTTTGTGTAATCGGCATCGGAGCGGGGCATGGCAGGCGCGCGCTAAAAATAAAAAAGCGAAAGAGGCGTTGCCATTCGGTAAGTCGCGATCCCGATACCGGTATACCGCTCATTGTCACTCAGAGGTCACACAACGAAACCCAAGGTTTTCCAATCCGGAGTCGGGTGAACTCATCATACGTGACGTGACCCGATACCCTTTGCAATAGGATTTATTACACATAAATGATCCCCCTCGTATGACACGCACAGGGATAGTAGGCGACATAGGGTCATTGCTTTTCCCCGGTCCATTCGGGTTGTCGGTTAACTTTCCCGCCAGGGTTTTATAATAATTGGCATCGTACCAATCGGCACACCACTCCCACACATTTCCGGCCATGTCGTAAAGGCCATAACCGTTTGGTGCAAAGGATTTTACAGGAGCCAAAGCGATAAAGCGGTCCCAGTCAGTATTGACATTGGGAAAATTGCCCTGCCAGGTATTGGCTTTGGGTTTTCCCTGTTCCGGATTCTCATTTCCCCAGGGGTACTTATTATCAATCAACCCACCCCGTGCTGCGTATTCCCATTCGGCCTCCGTAGGCAACCGTTTCCCGGCCCATTTGGCATAAGCTTTCGCGTCTTCCCAGGCGACTTGTATGACCGGATAGTTGTCCTTCCCCTTGATATCGCTACCGGGACCTTTAGGATGTTTCCAGTTCGCTCCCGGTACCCATTCCCACCAACGGGCGGGATTGTTTAAAGGAACCGCGTGATCGGGAGGGGAAAAGACCAGGGACCCTGGTACAAGGACGCTGTCCGGGGGCTTAGGCGTACCTGGGGGAAGCTGCTTTTTCATTTCTTCCCAGTCCGGTTTCCTTTCGGCGATAGTCACGTAGCCTGTCGCTTCCACAAACTTTCTGAATTGCCCGTTGGTCACTTCATGCTGGTCCATCCAAAAGCCATTTACTTTTACTTGATGCGCAGGGTACTCGTCCGGCCGGCCTTCATTGTCTGTGGCGCCCATCATAAAAGCGCCCCCTTTAATCCATACCATCCCTTCGTGAGACGCCTTGCCCTGAGGAATTTTCGCTGATTGTCCGGTGTCGTTTACCAGGTAGGCTGTTTTACTACCGGGACTGCAATAGGCCATGCTATCGGTAGTCATTTTCGTAGCCGGAGACCCGGCATGTGCCTGCGATTCAGAAGCCTTTTTTTTTCCCGATTTGCAGGAACCAACCCATAATCCGATGCAGGCTAAAAATAAAATGGTGTGTTTTGATCTCACCTCGTTGATTTTGTCGAACAAACCTACAAATTAGGTGCAGACTTTCCAAGCCACCCATATAATAGGAGGTTAAAAAGGCGCGTAAAATATTTTGGCAACGCGAAAATTATAATCTCAGGTTGCCCCAGATACTAAATAATCCCGGCGGCAATACATGTTTTCTTCAAACCGCGCGGGCCAAAGTAGGGTAAAGCCTAGGCAGGGAATAAAATAGCGCCTCCACGTTTATCGTCGGTTTTTGAAGTTTGTCTCTCCTCTGGTGAATGCCCCGCGAATCTCTATTGCCAGAGGCGGCTGCTTCCATTTTCCTGCGGTCTAATTGAAGCAATAATTTGGAAAATAAACTACTTTTACCGGAGCTTCTCTGTATAGTCTTTGCCTTATTACAACTAAACTAAAATTATGCGCACTATACTATTGTTATGTTGTTCGAATATTTTTATGACTATTGCCTGGTATGGCCATCTCAAATTTGAAAATGTACCGCTATGGAAAGTCATTGTTATTAGTTGGGGGATCGCTTTTTTTGAATATTGCTTTCAGGTTCCGGCTAACCGTATAGGCTTTGAAGAGGGGTTTAACGGATATCAGTTGAAAATGATCCAGGAGGTAATCACGTTATTGGTTTTTTCTGTTTTCGCCGTATTGTATTTAAAGGAACCGCTGAGATGGAATTATATCGCATCGTTTGTATGCGTGTTGGGGGCGGTTTATTTTATGTTCATGGTCAAGGCTTAACGGTCAGCAACACCGGGAAGTAAAAAACGGAGGATATAGTACCCGAAGGATCAGGGTGTCCCGGCAGTATAAATCCGAGAAATCCATCGATGTTTCCAGGTATCCTGCCTCCTCCTGCAGCGGATGTACCGGATGACGGAATAACAGCGGGCTGGCGCCGGTTTGCTTGTGCGGGGCCTTAAAAAGAAATTCACACTGGAATTGCCGGTGGCTGTTTATATGCCGGATATTAGCTGATTTTTGTTACCTTTACGGAAGCTTATATCGAAACATTTTTATGCAACCCGAAGAAATTATAGTGCTTCAGAAGCAACTGGCTGAGTATGATGATACAAAGGCCTTTGAGGCGCTCTATATGTATTTCTACAAAAAACTGTTGCATTTTGCTATTTCTTTTACCAAACAACGGGAAACCGCGGAGGAAATAGTAGCCGATGTATTTATAAAGCTTTGGGAAAAGCGGGAAAGTGCTGCAGGCATACGAAATCTACAGGTTTACCTTTTTATTGCCATACGCAACCGGGCCTTAAATTTTCTGGAATGGAAGAGCCGGAACGTGCTTTCCTATTTTGAATCCTACCCGGAGAATATTCAAGCGTTTCAAACGACCCCCGAAAGTGTGCTGATGACCCGCGAAATGGCTGACCGCATTAATAAGGCCGTGGACAGCCTGCCGCCCAAATGCAAGGTAATCTTTAAACTGGTCAGAGAAGAAGGCATGAAGTACCGTGAGGTAGCGGAAATTTTGGGCATCTCTCCCCGTACGGTGGACACCCAAATGACCATAGCCACAAAGAAACTGGCGGCGGCCATCACGCTTTATACTACTTCTGCTACCTGGTGAACTACCCACCCACAGCTAAACCGATGGGTTGGGCTTCGGGGGCCGTAGACTTACCTAATGGCAAGGCCTCATCCCGTTTTTGTTTATACGCCGAGTGCATCCCACAACCAGGGTTACTGCTACATTTTTTATTTTTAATTGTCAAATGTTTTTGTCGCTTACCTCCCACCGAGCCTATCGGCATCAGTGGGTCTTACGCTCCACTTTTATAAAAAAAATATTTTCTTTTACGGATGTTTCCGCTTTCCACTGTCTATATTTAGTAGACAATAACTGCGACGGGTGGAAGAACAAACACATATTTGGAATTTGATTACCAGAAAACTCTCCGGCGAAGCTACTGCTGAGGAAGTAAGCGAACTGGAAACCTATCTGAAAAGTCACCCGGAAAAGCAATACGCTTTTGGTATGCTTTCAGAATGGTGGCGGTTAAAGGAACCTGCTCAGGCCGATGAAAGGATAGCGGCCCGTTTTCAAAAATTAAGACAACAACTTCAGCTACCCGAAAAAGATGACGTGGAGGAATTGCCGCCCCTGCGGTACGGATTCTGGCCAAGAAATAAATGGGCAGTAGCGGCAGTCGCGTTGGTGTTGGTTGGTTGTGCCGCCTTTTTTTATTTTTCAGGAGGCCGTTTTTCCATGGATCCTTCTGCCGCGATAGTCTCCGAGGGGGTTATGAGCCAGGTATCTACCAGTTACGGATCAAAATCTAAGGTCGTACTTCCGGATGGTACGTTGGTGTGGCTTAATTCTGGAAGTAACCTGACCTATAATAATCGAAAGTTCGGAAAAGAAAGCAGAGCGGTTGTTCTGGTGGGGGAAGCTTATTTTGAGGTAGCCCACGATGCCGACCATCCCTTTATTATTCATGCCGGAAAAATCAATGTAAAAGTGTTGGGAACCGCGTTTGATATTAAATCGTATCCTTCGGATCCCACTATTCAGGCGACGCTGATCAGGGGTGCTATAGAGGTGTCTTTTGCCAACCAGCCCAAAAAGAAAGTACGTTTAAAGCCACATCAGACGCTAACGGTTGTTAATAACGCGATGATGATCGCCGGGAACCGGGTAAATAAAGGTTTGGCCCAATCAAAAAATGGATATACCGTAAACCCCGTGACGGTGATGCCCGAAGATAGCACGATCGTGGAAACTTCCTGGGTAGACAATAAGCTGGCCTTCAGAAGTGAGGCTTTCCCTCAACTGGCCCGGCAAATGGAGCGTTGGTACAACGTGAACATCAACTTTACAGACAGCCAGGTTAAACAGTATAAATTTACGGGTATATTTAAAAACGAGTCCTTGGAACAGGCGTTAAAAGCATTGAAAATAACGGCACCGTTTAATTACCGCGTAAATGGCGATGAAGTATATATATCGAGTATTCAATAATATAATTGTTCATCATTAAAAAAACCGGTCATGAAAACATAGCTTACAAAAATTTAAAAAGGGAAATGCCGTCAGCCTACTTAGGAAGGATTTGTTGCTGAACCGCCAAAGTTAAACTGTAACATTTCCCCGAAATGGTTCATTTTAAAGATTCTGCGCCAACAGAATCAAAATTAAACTTGAAAAACCAATTGCTCGGAAAATCAGCTCATGTGCATACAGATTTTCCGCCAGGTGTGGTTTTCCATATTTTTTAACTCATAAACCGACTTAAAGGTATGAAAAAAAATCTGTTGAGTGACAACTTTTTCACTGAAAAAAGTTTACAAACAGCATTGTTGTATATGAAACTAACAACACTTTTGCTTTTTATTGGTTTTATGCAGGTGTCCGCCACAGGATACTCACAGGAAAACATGCTTTCCCTTGATCTGCAACAGGTAGAGATCAGCAAGGCATTGCAGGTTATTGAACAGAAAAGTGACTACCGTTTTTTGTATAATGATGCATTGCTTTCGCCCGACATGCGGGTGGATGTAAAGGCACGGCATTCCAAGGTAATCGATATTGTACGGCAAATGTTGCACGGTACCCCGCTGACCTATAAAGTGATCGGGAAACACCTGATCGTCATCGCCGCTAAAAATCATGAGATAAAGGCCATTCATCTCACGGGCGTTGTAGAGGATCAAGCAGGAGCACCTCTGGCCGGTGTGACCGTCAGGATGAAAGGAACTTCTGTTGGAACGGTTACGGATGCCAACGGATATTTTACCATTGATATTCCCGATAACGCTGTTTTGGTTTTTTCTTCGCTGGGGTTTAAGACCAAGGAAGTGACTATTAAGGGGCAAAGCCGTGTTACGGTCACGTTAGAGCCTGCCAGTACAGGGCTTAACGAACTGGTTGTTATCGGCTATGGATCGAAGAAAAAAAGCGAAGTCACTGGCGCTATTTCTTCTATTGATGCCGATCAACTGGAGCATATGCCGGTGATGCGTGTAGAACAATCTTTACAGGGCAGGACTTCCGGCCTTACCATAGCGGCAAGTTCCGGTCGTCCGGGTGCGGAGGCGACTGTTCGAATCCGTGGAACGACCTCCATCAATAACAGCGACCCTTTGTATATCGTCGATGGTGTACCGGTGGATATAGGCGGAATTGACTATTTGAACCAAAGCGATATTGCGTCAATACAAGTATTGAAAGATGCCGCTTCTGCCGCTATTTATGGAACGCGGGCGGCAAGCGGAGTAATTTTGATTACGACCAAGAAAGGTAAGGCGGGTGAAATGAAGGTGCATTACAGTGGTTACTACGGTATTCAGGAACCGGCTAAAACACTTGATCTGCTTACCGCCGCGGAATATGCCACGCTTAGAAACGAATCTTCCGTGGCCGGAGGGAAAGGCATAATTTACCCGGATCCGCGGGCACTCGGGGCAGGTACCGATTGGCAATCCACCCTCTTTAACCATTCTGCCAAAATCCAAAATCATCAGCTGAGCATCAGCGGCGGCAGTGAAAAAGCAACCTATTACACGTCATTTGGTTATTACAACCAGGAAGGAATCGTGGCTACCCCGATTTCGCATTATAAAAGATTTACCGCGAGGCTGAATACGACGCTGCGCGTAAAAGACTGGTTGACTTTTGGTGAAAACCTGGGCTACTCCTATATCAAGAACAAAGGAAGCCTCAACACCAACAGCGAGTTTGGCGGACCCTTAAGTTCTGCCATTAACCTGGATCCTATTACGCCCGTCGTGGTTACTGACCCCGAGGTTGCCGACAAAAATCCTTATAGCGAAAATCCGGTAGTAAGAAACGCCCAAGGACAGCCCTACGGTATTTCTTCCATAGTGGGGCAGGAAATGACCAACCCATTGGCTTACATTCAAACGCAACTAGGCAACTATGGCTGGTCGCACAACATTGTCGGAAATGCCTATGTGGAAATAGGTCCGATCCGGGGATTGACCTTTCGTTCAAGTATCGGCGCCAAGCTGGCCTTTTACGGTAGCGAGAGCTTTACCCCGATTTATTACCTAAGCCCTACGGTAAGCAATACCGGAAATACTTCTTTTTACAGGGCGAATAATCAGGGGTTGATATGGAATTGGGACAACACATTATCTTATACGCATGATTTCGGTCCTC
Source organism: uncultured Chitinophagaceae bacterium (assembly GCA_964424665.1). Classification (GTDB taxonomy): domain Bacteria; phylum Bacteroidota; class Bacteroidia; order Chitinophagales; family Chitinophagaceae; genus FW021-bin31. The sequence goes on along the minus strand of CAYRJM010000014.1, from coordinate 14,524 downwards.
ACCACCTGAAGGTATTGGTAGGTACCAGCGCGCAGGCGAACAATGCATCGGGGGTAAACGGGGTTTACCAGGGTATTCCGGCGGATAACTTTGCGGACGGGTCCATGAACTTTCAAGTGCCCACTGACCATCGTATCGCCGGAGGGTTTGAGAATCAGCCCTACCGCCTGCAGTCCTATTTTGGCCGCCTGAGCTATAATTATATGGACAAATACCTGGTAACCGGTATTTTGCGGGTAGACGGCTCTTCCAGGTTTGGGAGCAACTACAGGTACGGCTCTTTCCCTTCGGTTTCCTTAGGCTGGGTTCCCTCTCTGGAGGGTTTTTGGGCACCTAACGAGGTGCTGAACTACCTGAAAATAAGGGGGTCTTACGGCATCAACGGGAATGACCAGTCGCTTAGTGACTTTCAATATGTGTCGACTATTGGCGGGGGAAGGAACTATGTTTTCGGTCCCGGTACCGTTTATTCGGGTTATAGCCCCAACGCGCCAGCCAACCCGGATCTCAGATGGGAGCAGACCAGCCAGTTGGATATAGGCTTCGATGCCAATTTGTTCAATGACTTTACCCTGGCGGTAGACGTTTATAAGAAGAAGACGACCGGTATGTTGAGGCAGGTAAGGATTCCCGGCTATGTGGGCGCTACCGGGCAGCCCTTTGGGAATGTCGCCAGCCTTGAAGACAAGGGCATTGAAGTAGAAGCCGGTTATCAAAAACAAGTGGGGGCTGTTGGGCTGAAAATAAACGCCAACGCCTCTTATGTTAAAAATACCATAACCGACATCGGCCTGCAGGATTTTATTTCAGGGCAAACAGTCCAGAATATTTCTACCGGGCAAATCAGCCGCACAGTGGTAGGACGACCCATCAATGTTTTTTATGGTTTTGTCAGTAAAGGCATTTTTCAAACCGAAGCTGAAGTGGAGGCCTACGTGAATAAATCCGGTGAACTGATTCAACCGGAAGCGAAACCGGGGGACTTCAGGTGGGCGGATTTGAATGACGACGGTGAGATTACCGATGACGATCGTACTTATCTCGGCGACCCTACGCCACATTGGACTTTTGGTGTTACCGCCGTTGCCAACTGGAATAGGTTTGATATTACAGTGTTCGGCCAGGGCGTACAGGGAAATAAAGTTTTTCAAGCCTTAAGACGACTGGATATAGCAACGGCCAACTATACCACCGACGCCTTAGGCAGATGGACCGGGCCGGGTACTTCTTCTGATTATCCCCGACTCGTTGATGGGGATCCCAATGGTAATTTTAAGAAACCTTCTTCTTTTTATCTGTCCGATGGTTCTTACTTTAGGATCAAGTTGTTGCAATTGGGATATACCTTGCCCGAGCACCTTACCAAATCCATAGGGTTGCAGGATACCCGGATATATATCGGAGCACATAACCTGATCACCTTTACCAACTATGATGGTTATGATCCTGAAATCGGCGGCAGTAGCTATGGTGTTGACCGGGGCGTATACCCGCAAGCCCGCTCCTATATGTTCGGACTGGATGTTTCCTTTTAATCCAAAAAAATATTGAAGATGAAAAAATTATTTTTATATGTGATCCTGCTGGCAGGAGGTCTGCTATGGAGTTCCTGTAGTCAGCACTTTTTAGATGTAGAACCCAAAGGGTTGCAGTTAGAATCCAACTATTATTCGACACCTGATCAGGCGTTTGCTGCCTTAGTCGCCACTTACGATCCGGTAGGCTGGCAGGTTGGCGGGAACGATAATACGTATATCCCCTTGTTGGGACCCTTAAACAGCGCGGCAGATGAATGTTATGCTGGTGGGGGAGGTTCGGGGGATATGGCCGGATGGCAGGCCTGGAATTCCTACAGTCTTACCAGCGTTGTCGGACCTCAGGCCGGTTTTTGGGACAGAAGCTATACCGGTATTTATCGTGCAAACTTGCTTTTACAAAAAATCTCCGGGATCGAGAATATGGATGCCGCCGCGAAGAAGAGATACATTGCCGAAGCCCATTTTTTAAGAGGCTACTATTATTTTTGGCTGGTTCGGTTGTTTAAAAATGTCGTACTGACGACAAAACCCATTACGACAGATGAACGGTATAACCAGATTCAGGCGTCGCCGGATTCTGTTTATGCACTGATAGAACAGGACTTCAAGGCGGCCATTCCGGACCTTCCTGCGGCGCCTTTACCGGTTAACGAAAGAGGGCGTGCCACCAAAGGAGCCGCCAGGGCATTCCTTGCTAAAGCGATCATGTATCAGGCCGGACCGGACGATAACAGCAGGATGCAGGAGGCTGCCGATATTTTGGAAAATGTCAACACCGCTCCGGCTTATCATCTGCTCCCGAATTTCTCCGATATCTTTAGTCCTGATAATAAATTTAACGCAGAGTCGGTTTTTGAAATTCCGCATACGCAGGCGCAGAATGCAAGTTGGGACACCTGGCCAAATTATGATGCCAATATTTATGTTCAGATGGTAGGCCCGCGGAGTTACAGCGGTCCCAAATACTGGTCCGGCGGGTGGAGCTTTAACCCCGTTATTCCCTCCTTTGCAGAAGCTATGAAGGCTGATCCCAGGTATCCCTACACCGTAGCCGATATTGACAGCATTGTCAATGCGGAGCCGGGAAGAAGCTATATAGCCGGCTATGACAATACCGGTTATTTTATTGAAAAATACGCCCCGCTGGCCAAGTATGCGTCAACCACCGGACAGATAGAACTGAATTTTCCTAACGATTATATTGAAATCCGACTGGCGGATACTTATTTGATGGAGGCGGAAGCCCTGGTGCGCGCCGGCGGTGACAGGAATAAAGCGGCCCATTACCTGAACGCAGTGCGCGCCCGGGTTGGTTTGCCTCCCGTAGCCGCTACGCTGGAAAATATTTATCATGAGCGTAGAATGGAGCTGGCTACCGAAGGACACCGATGGTTTGATCTGGTCCGTACCGGCCGCGCGGCGCAGGTGTTGGCGTTTAAAGGGTTTAAAGCCGGTGTGAATGAAATCTTACCCATACCACAGGTGGAATTGGATAACACCAAGTTGAAACAAAACCCGGGGTACAATTAATAGTTTCCGGATCCCTATGCCTGACGCATATTGCTGTTTAACGGTATAACCATAATATTTATAAATCATGAGATACTTGAATAATATTACATATATAGGATTGGCTATAAGTTGTATAGCTGCCTGCTTTTTTAGTGCCTGTACCGGTGATGACGTTAACGCGTCTTTGGGCGCCTTACCGGAAGCTTCTTTTGCTGTAGTTCAGGCTAAAGATGCCAATAGGGTTACTTTGGTCAACAAAACAAATATGCCTTCTATACCCTATTGGAGTACTTCAAATGGAATGAAAGCGGAAGGAGACTCTGTTACGTTTAATTTTATTTTTAAGGGTACTTATACGATTACACTTGCCGCCGTAGCCCATGGCGGTATTGATTCGGTCAGTAAATCGATAACCATCGATCAAAATGACCCCGATGCTTGCCAGGGTACCGTTCAGGGGTTTATCGCTGGCTGCTCTCAGAAAACGTGGCGATTAAACCCGGCAGCTTATGCGGAAATGGTGGGCCCGGATCCGGGAGCTGGAACATGGTGGGGCAATGGTGCCGCAGAGGTTTCCGGTGGACGAGCTTGTGATTTCAATGACGAGTGGACCTTTCATTTTGACGCGGAAGGAACCATGAACTATGACAATAAGGGCGATTATTTTTCCGAAGATTATCTGGGGCTTTCCAACAATTCCTGTGGCGTCAATGCCGACCTTACGGCTACACAAAAGCCGTGGGCTTCGGGAACCTTTCATTACACGATTATTCCCGATGCCGGTGTGAAGCCGGAATACGGACAACTCAAAGTAACAGGTACCGGAGCCCATATCGGGTTGGCGAGAGTAACCAATGGCGCCGACAACAAGTCGGCCCCCGTAGAATCTATTACTTACGATATTATCGGAATGGAACATAAGTCGGGTTACGATCTATTGACGCTCACGATAAATGAAAGCAGTGATCCGCAAAGCGCCACCTGGTGGACTTTTACATTACGTTCTTATTAAAACAATGATTTTAATATGAATAAAATGCCATTAGTTGTCAGTTTTTTCGGTTTGTTGATTTTATTTTCCTGCGCGAAAGAGGAGGGCGGTAAAACGGTTCCGGAAGATAAACTGCCTGTGCTTTCGGTTGAGGATGCTGTAGTAAACAGAAAAACCACTGCGGCTTTCTGCCGGTTTTATGTGGAGTTGTCCAATGCATCTGATAAGCAGGTAACCGTACAATGCTTCACCGAAGACGGCAGCGCAAAAGCAACGGAAGATTATATAAGCAAATCGCAAACACTGGTTTTTAATCCCGGCCAAACAGAATTGACGGTAGACATCGAAATCGTCGGTGACAGCTTACGACAGCCTGACCAGGTCTTTTATTTAAAACTAAGCGATCCGGTAAACGGTAAATTGGGAGATGCTGAGGCGGCCGGAATGATTATTAATAATGGCACTTATCTGCCGACGGACGACAAGGGTTATCGGACCCCTGAAAGCTATGCCGGTTATCATTTGGTATGGCATGATGAGTTTAACGATAAGAAACTCAATGAGACGGACTGGAATTATGAAACAGGGACCGGCAGTAACGGATGGGGAAACAATGAGTTGGAGTATTATACTTCGCGAACACAAAATGTTTTTTTGTCCGCTGGCAATTTAGTGATAGAGGCCCGTAAGGAACAATATAACGGTAGCGGGTATACTTCTGCCAGGATCACCACACAGGGGAAGCGAGCGTTTACTTACGGACGGATAGATATACGGGCTAAACTTCCAGTAGATAAGGGGCTATGGCCCGCGCTATGGATGCTGGGCAATAACATTTCTTCTGCCGGCTGGCCGGCATGCGGTGAGATCGATATTATGGAAGTTATTGGTAAGTTTCCTTCTCGTGTCGTAGGTTCTTTACATTGGAAAGGTACGAATGGTGAAAGTACTTTTAACAATAATTACAGCCTTTCGTCAGGTGATTTTTCAGATAGGTTTCATGTCTTTAGTTTATTGTGGCGACAGGATTCTTTGCAGATTCTGGTAGATGATATGCCTTATGCAAAAGCGGCCAGATCAGATCTGTCAGGAGGTATTTATCCGTTCGATAAACCTTTCTTTTTTATCTTTAATGTGGCTGTTGGTGGCAACTGGCCCGGTCCACCGGATAATACCACAGATTTTCCGCAAAGGATGTTCGTAGATTATGTGCGGGTGTTTCAGGAAAATTAAAAGGAGCTAAATAAAGAAAGATTGTGCCGGCATCGAAACGCTTGTTGTGTTTGTAAGTAAAGCAGGCGTCCCTTTTTTTTCTTCCGCCGGCTTAAACCGGAAAGACAGGCGTTTGAACGCTTCCATATTAATTTAAAATTCTTGTGTGATCAAAAAAATCATCATGATGAATGAAGTTTTTCGTAAAGCGGGAGGAAGCATTGTGTTGCTTTTGGTGTGGTTAAACATAGGCTGTGGTAAAACAACGTCGCCTACGCAGCCACCGGTAACGCCGCCGGATGATACGGTTCAGAATGCGCCACCGGCTGCAGCGTCGGATGTTCAGCTTTGGTTAACAAAAGGAGATCAAAGTGTACTGTTTGAGCGACAAAGCACCCCGATGGTATTTACCCGACAATCAAACAGCTATCCGACGATTAAAGTAGATCCGTCAGTAACCTATCAGTCTATTGCCGGATTTGGTTATTGCTTAACGGGAGGAAGCGCCTATCTTATTAATAATTTAGCGGCTGAGCAACGAGCAGCGCTACTGCAGGAGCTGTTTGCCAAAGACAGTACTTTTATCGGTCTCAGCTATCTGCGTGTGAGCATAGGCGCCTCAGACCTGAGTAGAAGCGTGTTTACCTATGATGACATCCCGGCGGGACAAACCGATACTACCTTACAATATTTTGACCTGGGACCGGATAAGTCCAATCTTATTCCCCTGCTTAAAGAAGTTTTAGCTATAAATCCTGAGCTAAAAATAATGGGATCGCCGTGGACTGCGCCGGTGTGGATGAAGACAAACGGCAGTTCTGTAGGCGGGACCTTGAAAAAGCAGTATTATGATGAATATGCCCAGTATTTTGTGAAATACATTAAGGCCATGCAGGCAAACGGTATTTCAATTGATGCGATTACGCCGCAAAATGAGCCGCTTAATCCTGATAACAATCCAAGCATGGAATTTTCTGCGGACGAGGAAGCGCTGTTCATTAAAAACTATTTAGGACCGGCTTTCGCAAAAGCTGGTATTAAGACTAAAATCATTATCTACGACCATAACTGTGATAAGCCGCAGTATCCCCTTACGGTTTTAAAGGATAAAGACGCGCGGAAGTATATCGATGGTTCTGCTTTTCATTTGTATGCCGGGCAAATAGCAGCTATGTCTAAGGTTCATCATGCCTTTCCCGAAAAAAATGTGTATTTTACAGAGCAGTATACGAGTAGTACCGGGAATTTTTCCACTGATTTAATATGGCATGTGAAGCATCTGATTATAGGGGCTACCCGAAACTGGAGTAAAAACGTGTTGGAATGGAACCTCGCGTCCGATCCCAATTATCAGCCTCATACACCAGGTGGTTGCAGTACTTGTAAAGGGGCGTTGACGATTGGAAGTGACATTAGCAGGAATGTATCTTACTATATCATTGCGCAAGCATCCAAGTTTGTGCGGCCAGGCTCTGTTAGAATAGCCAGTAATCTTATAGATGGATTGCCCAATGTAGCTTTTAAGACACCGGATGGGAAAAAGGTATTAATCGTGCTGAATGAAGGCGATAGCAGGCAGGTTTTTAATATTGCTTTTGCAGGAAAAAACGTGACGGCAACCCTGGATGGCGGCGCAGTAGGAACCTATGTGTGGGAATAAGAGGAGGCTTGTAAACCAGAGGCGCTATTCCACACACGGCAAGCCAACAGGCAGTGGAAATAACGGATTTACCTGACAGTAACGCTTCATCCCGTTTGCTTCATGTTGGAGGCAGCCTGTGAAACCGCCAATAGGCTTATGCTTTGCTTTCCTATATCCTTTCCTGCATTTATAATATGGCGCGTGAAACCCACTGATGCCGATAGGCTCGGTGGAAGGTAAGCGACACGCCAAGGCTGTTTAAAGGTAAATAATATTTTCTTGTATAAGAAATATTCTGTAAATTTGTGTGATGAGACTGACGTTGAAAAAGGTGGGTAGTTTACATATTTGCATCAATGAAAACAGTCGGCAGGACATGTCGTTTTAGGTCGATGCCGAACAAAGCGCAGGAAACACTCCTGGAAAAACATTTTGGTTGCACCCGTTTTGTTTACGACCACTTTTTGAATGAGCGTAAGCAACAGTATCTCTCAAACAAAAAGTCTGACAAATACCATACACAGACAGCCACAGTGGCCAAGTTAAAGAAACAAGAGGGGGGCGGGGGGCTAAAAGAAGTAGACAGCCAAGCGCTTCAATTTGCGTTCTGCCCCTCGTCAAAGACGTGCAACGTCTGCGGTTGGATAAACCAAGACTTAAGTCTTTCAATTCGGGAATGGACTTGCAAGAATAGACATCACTTAGATAGGGATGAAAATGCGGGCATCAATATCCTAAAGGAAGCATTAAAAATACACCGGCCGGGACGGTCGGTTACAAAGGTGGAGAATAAATCAGACTACTCAGGTAGCACATCCGTTGAAACCCGAAGCCCAATCATCTTTAGTGGTTGGGCAGTAATTATGTAATAAACGCTTATGTTTTTAACTCGCTTTACAACGCTTATTTTTCTATTATCTGGCGCTTTCTTTTTAAATTGTCTTAGTCTTTCTGCCCAGCTCAAACTGATTGAAGCACCTCCTGCGCAGATTGATACGGAAATTGAACAGGTACATAGCCCGAACATCGCGTTATATGATCCGGCCGTCTACCAAAAGGATAAGTTGATATTGATGATACAGGGAACCGGAGGAAGTGCTACGGATATGCTTGCTATGGACCGTGTTTTTGCCAGTTGGGGCTATCATGTTGTAAGTATTGATTATAAAAACAATGTAATATCCACGATATGTGCACACAGCAAAGACAGCAGTTGCTCTTATCGTTTTCGTAAGGAAATTATTACCGGAGAACCATTGAGCGAAAAAACGCAGGTAGATAGCGTCAATAGCATCTTAAATCGGTTTACGGCATTTCTGCAATACCTTGCCCGGCACGATAAATCGGGGGGATGGAATAAATTTTTAGAAAGTGGGCGACCTGCCTGGCATAGGATTATAGTGGGTGGACATTCCCAGGGTTCCGGTCATGCTGCTATGCTCGGGAAGATGTTTCCACTGAGCAGAGTGCTGATTTTTTCAGGTCCGCAGGATTATCTGGAAGACCTGCAGGAACCTTCCCCCTGGTTGTCTCGCAAAAGTGCTACGCCTGAAAACAGGTACTATGCCTTTTTGCACCTTAAAGATCCCTTTAACGTACACTACCAGATTGCCAATTGTACAAGACTGATTCAGGGTGTTCCTGCAGATACCGCGACGGTGTATCCCGGAAAACCCGTACAAGGAGACGCCCATATTTTAGTCACCGGAATGAAAACCAAGAATCCTCATGGCTCTACTTTATCTCCTGTATTTAAGGAGGTGTGGCAATATATGTTGGGAATACAAGGCGGTTATCTTCGTGCCAAGGGTAAACAAATCGTCAATGATAAGGAAGTCTTGCTCAGGGGTATCGGGCTGGGTGGTTGGATGCTGCAAGAACCTTATATGCTTAGACTTTCAAAAGCAGCCCGGAATCAACACGATATCCGATCTAACATTCAGGCACTGGTTGGGGCGGACAAAACCAAGCGGTTTTACGCCGCATGGCTGAAAAACGGCATGCAAAAGTCCGATGTAGATTCTTTGAAAGCATGGGGGTTCAATTCCGTCCGGTTACCCATGCACTATAACTTGTTTACCCTGCCGGTGGAGGAGGAGCCGGTGCGGGGAGAGAATACCTGGCTGAAAAAAGGATTCCTTTTAACGGACAGCCTCTTAAAATGGTGTACGAACGACAGCATCTATTTAGTTCTTGATTTGCATGCGGCGCCCGGCGGGCAGGGGCATGATCTGCCGATCGCTGATCGCGATCCTACCAAGCCTTCTTTGTGGCAGAGCGCAGCCAACCGGCAAAAAACAATTGCGCTTTGGAAGAAACTGGCTTACCGGTACAAAAATGAAAAATGGATTGGTGGTTATGATCTGTTGAATGAAACCAACTGGTCCTTTGTTCATCCCGATGACAAAGATGACCACGGGACGAGGGATACGAGCAACGCGCCGCTGAGAAAACTGCTGGTAAATATTACCAAGGCTATCCGTGCCGTGGATACTAATCATATTATTTTTATCGAAGGAAACGGATGGGCGAACAATTATGATGGTATCTTGCCGCCCTGGGACGATAACCTGGTGGTGAGCTTTCATAAATACTGGAATAAGAATACGGTTGCTTCCATTCAACCATACCTGGACATCCGTAAAGCGTACAACGTCCCTTTATGGTTGGGGGAGGCCGGCGAAAACGACAACGAATGGTACAGCGATGCGGTGAACTTGATGGAAGACTACCATATTGGCTGGAGTTGGTGGCCGCTAAAGAAAATCGGAACGAATAATCCATTCGAAGTGAGGATGCCGGAAGGATATAAGGCTATAATTCAGTATTGGGAAAATAAGGGGCCAAAGCCTTCTGAAAAAGAAGCATTTAAAGCATTGATGCAGCTGGCTGAGAACTATAAAACTAAAAATTTAATAGTTCATTATGACGTTTTGAACGCCTTATTCCAAAAAAAATAGAAGCTAAACCACTTCGATGAAAACGGTGTATCCGGAACTTAACAAAATGTGAGACATACCCTAAACAGGCAGCAAACCTTAAACAAGACGGCAGGCTTAATAGGTAGGACCACGACGGATTGGTATGCGATGACCGCAGCCCGTACCTATCTCCAATGCGAAGGGACGGGTTTTACGCTCACTTATTTAAACTCTTTTTGGGATTAAAACAGAAATCCGTTTACATTTGTTTTTTAAAAGCCAGTAAAATGAGGAGAGCCCTGTTTATTTTTCTTTCAGTTCTGTTTATTGCGACAACGGCGAACGCGCAAATATCTTTTGGCATAAAGGCGGGCCCTGATATTGCCAGCACCACAACTAAATTTGGCAAGGCTAAGTCTACCTCCGATTTAATCGTCGGGTGGACCGGAGGAGTATATGCTATGGTTCCGCTTTCGGAAAAACTGGCTTTTCAGCCTGCTTTGTTGTACCAGGGCAAAGGCGGGAGTATGCAGGTTGCCGATGGCAGCAGGATCAAGTCAAAATTTAATTATGTCAGTTTGCCTATGGACGTGTTGTTTATGCCGGCCATGCCGGGAGGAAACGGTTCGTGGATCGCCGGTCTGGGCCCCTATGTGGCTTATGGGATTTCTGCTAAACAAACCCGGTCTTCCGATGAAAGTGGCGCCGAGGCCGATCTATTCAAATATGGGGATTTAAAACGCATGGATGCCGGTATAAATGTGCAATTGGGCTTTGAACTAACTAATGGAATAAATGTCAGTGCCTTTGCCGATGTCGGCCTGATGAATATCGCCCGCCGCGGCGATCATGATCATTATCAGAGAAATAAGGCGTTCAGCCTTACGGTAGGTTATACCTTTAAAAACTATTAACTCGATGAGGACGTATGATTTTATGATTACGTTCTTTGTTAAAGCAAGCGATTATGGAATACAGGACTTTAGGGAAATCAGATTTGAAAGTTTCGGCAATTACTTTTGGTGCATGGGCGATAGGGGGTTGGATGTGGGGAGGTACCGATATGAAAGAAGCGATTGACGCCATTCATGCCGGCCTTGATCAGGGGATTACTTCCATTGATACCGCGCCGGTATATGGATTTGGACTAAGTGAACAGATCGTAGGAGAAGCCCTCAAAGGAAAACAGCGCGATAAGATACAGCTGTTTACTAAGTTCGGGTTGCGGTGGGACACGGATCGTGGTGAACTGCATGCCGATACCCAGGACAACAACGGCAAAACACTTCGGGTAAATAAGTACGCGGGCAAAGAAGGCGTGCGCTACGAATGTGAGCAAAGCTTAAAAAGGCTTCGTACTGATTATATTGATTTGTTTCAAATTCATTGGCCCGATCCTACTACCCCGATTGAAGAAACGATGGAAGCGCTGATTTTGTTGAAGGAGCAGGGAAAGATCCGGGAAGCAGCTGTTTGTAATTACAATGTGTCTCAATTGATAGAAGCGGAGAAAACACTTGCACTTGTGAGCAACCAGATCCCCTATAGCATGCTGCAACGGGATTACGAAAAACAAGTCGTTCCTTATTGTCAGGAGCATCAGATGAGTATTCTGGCATACAGTCCTATGCAGCGCGGTATACTAACGGGTAAGTTTACGCCCGAACACCAGTTCAACAAAGGCGACCACAGGGCTACCTCCAAATATTTCCAGCCCGAAAACATCAGGCGTATCAACGTTTTCCTGGAAAAAATCAGACCGATCGCTGAAGACCGCCAGGCCACGCTTGCACAGCTGGTCCTCTGCTGGACTATCCATCAACCCGGCATTACGGTGGCGTTGGCCGGAGCAAGAAACCGGGAACAGGCTGTACAAAATGCAGGCGCCGCAAATATCCGATTGACTGATGAGGAAATGAAACAGATCAATGCGTGCCTCGAAAACCTGCAGTTAGTGGATGACAAGAAATAAAAAAACAGACAGGTTCAACAAAACTGTCGTTTTATTGTAGTATTATACAAGTTTATCTCATTTAAAAATAATCTATTAATTATGGCTACCATTAAATTTCATGGTGATGACGTACACACGATCGGCAATCTTCCCGAAAAAGGAGCAGATTTGAAGGATTTTACATTAGTGGCAACAGACTTGTCTGAAAAATCACAGGCTGACTTCTCCGGGAAGAAGTTGATTTTAAATATCTTCCCAAGCGTAAATACCGGTGTTTGTGCGAATTCCGTTCGTAATTTTAATAAGAAGGCCGCGGAGGCCAATAACGCGACAGTGCTGTGTATCTCCAAAGATCTTCCTTTTGCCCAGAAACAATTTTGCGGTGCCGAGGGGATAGAAAACGTCGTTATGCTGTCCGACTATAGAAGTGACTTTGGCGAACAATATGGTGTTCAGATGACGGATGGCCCGTTGAAAGGGCTGCTGAGCCGCGCGGTGATCGTCACCGACGCGAACGGTAAAATTGTATATACCGAACAGGTGCCGGAAGTTACCCAAGAACCGGACTATGATGCTGCTTTAGCCGCAACAAAGTGATATAGCGCAAACGATCAATAGCCATTAAGAAATCAACAACAAATGCGTTTTCGCTTAACGCGCTGTGATTTCTTAATGGTTTTTTCTATACAACTTCTTCCACCAGGTCTTTTTCTACTCTAAGACTTTCAATAATAAACTTTTGTCGCTCCGGGGTGTTTTTTCCCATGTAGTAAGACAGTAGTTTGGGCAGGGTATTGTCTTTATTGATGATTACGGGCTGTAAGCGGATGTCGTCCCCGATAAAATTTCCAAATTCTTGCGGAGATATTTCTCCCAGCCCTTTAAAACGGGTTATTTCCGGTTTGCCTTTCAGTTTTTCTATGGCAGCCTGCTTTTCCTCTTCATCATAGCAATAAATCGTTTCCTTTTTATTACGCACACGAAACAGGGGCGTTTCCAGGATATAAACATGACCGTTTTTAACCAGGTCAGGAAAAAATTGAAGGAAGAACGTCAGCATCAGCAGGCGGATATGCATTCCATCCACATCGGCATCCGTGGCGATGATGATCTGGTTATAACGCAATCCATCCAATCCTTCCTCAATGTTCAAGGCGTGCTGCAAAAGGTTAAATTCTTCATTTTCATAAACAATTTTCTTTTTCAGTCCATAACTGTTCAATGGTTTTCCGCGAAGGCTGAAGACCGCTTGTGTTTCCACATTGCGCGATTTAGTGATGGAGCCGCTGGCCGAATCACCTTCTGTGATGAACAACATTGTCTTCAGTTTCTTTTCTTCTAGCGCTTCTTTTTCTTTCTTGCTGCCGCTTTCGTCATTGTAATGGATGTGACAATCGCGTAACTTCCGGTTTCTTAGATTGGCTTTTTTAGCCCTTTCATTCGCCAGTTTTTTTACACCGGCCATGTCCTTTCTTTCTCTTTCATTTTGCTCAATCCGCTTTTTGAGCGCCTCGGCAGTATCCGGATTTTTGTGCAGGTAGTTATCCAGCTCACGGGTGAGAAATTCACCGATAAAGCTTTTTAAAGAAGGGCCACCTTCATAAACGTTGGCGGAACCCAGTTTTGTTTTGGTTTGTGATTCAAACACGGGCTCCTGTATGCGTATGGACAGCGCTGCACAAATCGAAGCACGAATATCGGTAGCTTCATAGTCTTTCTTTTTCCCTCCGTTGGAATGCCTGAAAAAGTCCCGAACGGTCTTTACGTATAACTCCCTGAAGGCTGAAAGGTGTGTACCGTTTTGGGTGGTATGCTGCCCATTGACAAAAGTGTAGTAATCCTCTCCATATTCGTTGGTATGCGTGATGGCAACTTCAATATCGTCTCCCTGCAGATGAATGATGGGATATCTTAGCTCTTCCTCGTTTACTTTATCTTGCAACAGGTCGAGCAGTCCGTTCTTGGAGTAATATCTCTTGCCATTTAATTTTATGGTCAGCCCGGAATTGAGATAGCAGTAATTCTGAATTTGAAGGATGGGATATTCCGGGCGAAAACGGTAATTCTTAAAAATCTGCTTATCGGGCGTAAAAATAACTTCAGTACCGTTAGGTTCATCGCATTTTTGAATCTTATGATCTTTGAGGATATGCCCTCTTTCAAATTCTACGGCCTTGGCTTTGCCTTCCCGTACGGAACGGATCTTAAAATAAGAAGACAGGGCGTTTACTGCCTTTGTTCCCACGCCGTTGAGTCCTACAGATTTCTGAAAGACCTTGCTGTCGTATTTCGCCCCGGTATTGATCTTGCTGACTACCTCCACCACTTTTCCGAGCGGAATACCCCGCCCGTAATCTCTTACGGTCACCTCATGTTCCGTAATGGTGATGTCGATGTTTTTCCCAAATCCCATGGTAAACTCATCGATGGCGTTATCTATTACTTCTTTTAGTAATACATAAATCCCGTCATCCTGGCTGCTTCCGTCCCCGAGTTTTCCGATATACATCCCGGGACGAAGGCGGATGTGTTCCTTCCAATCCAATGAAATGATCGATCTTTCGTCGTAGGCGTTAAAAAGATCCTGTTCCTGTTTTTTAGCCATAGCTATTTGCTCAAAATGGTTAGTTAGCAGTAAAATTTGAAGCAAATGTAACAAATTGGTTCAAATTCGTATACCCGCTAAACCATCTTAATTTCTTATTTTAGGCCCAAAATCTGAATTATGCAAAGAAGGAAATTTATTCAACAAGG
>CAYRJM010000013.1:0-52348 GCA_964424665.1 uncultured Chitinophagaceae bacterium | reverse complement strand
TTAGCTCTTCCTCCCATAATTCAGTCCATAAAAAAAGTATTTTACAAAGACGGGCCTTGCCGGCGAACAGCTTAACCATCGGCCAGCCTGATGATAAATATGAGAAAGAAGCAGACGGGATGGCAGATCGCGTGGTGCAACGACTCCTATCGCCTGAGGAACGGTCAATAACCGAAACAGCCGTTCAGACAAAACCGTTAGTAAATCGCATCACTCCTTTAATACAGGCCAAGTGCAACGGCTGTGCTGCGGAGGAAAAGCGGCAAGAGAACGAGCCGGAGGCTTTAGTACGACAGTCCAGGCAGGCTGCAGGCGGACGATCAAAAATTCAACGTCAGGAGGAGCCGAACCGTGAGGAGGAATCCCCATTGCCTTACCTGCCTTCCATGGATTTTTCGCTACCTCCCCTTAACCATTTTAGCGGTAGTGCACCCATTGATTATTTAGGTATGAACCAGGCCATATTAAACCGCGGACTTAACCCGTCCTTATACGGCAGGTCAACAGGGGAGTTGTGGAAACACCAATATCTATTCTATAAAAATTTGCAGTTGGGTTCCATTTTTAAAAATACTATCGCTGGAAGTTTACTGCATACGCTGGGAGTGAGCCCTCCCGAAGATGATTGGAATGCGTGGTTAGCGAATACGACCACCCCGCTGGCAATAGATGCTGCACTAGTGCGGGACTTTCCTACGCTGAACGAACAAATGGAGCGGCAGTATGGAATGCCGGCGGGCACCTTTATTAACCTGCCGGGTATTCATTTTAAGCTGGAAATAAACGCCCCTGGTGACAAATACGAACGGGAAGCCGACCAGGTTGCTGATAAAGTAGTCCGGCGTCTGGCGACCCCGTCTATCCAACGAAAATGTACACATTGTGAAGAAGAAGAAAAAAAACAAAACCGCATCCAACGAAAATGTGCCGCATGCGAAAAAGAAGAGAAACAAAAGTTGCAAGCCAGGTCAGAAAGCCCTACTTTGGCGCGAATGCCATTGCAGATTGAGGACCATCTGAATGCTTCCAAAGGGAAAGGCAGTCCGCTGCCGGCGACCACCCGCGAGCAGATGGAACATTCATTTGGCACAGATTTTTCCAACGTACGGTTACACACCGATAGCACTGCAGTGGAAATGAATAAAGCACTGCATGCACAGGCTTTCACGCATGGGAACGATATTTATTTTAATGCAGGAAAGTTTGATACAAGCAGCACTACCGGCAAGCATTTGCTGGCCCATGAGCTGACCCACACAGTGCAACAGGCAGGCACAAATAACAGAATCCATAGCTACACAAATAAAGTTTCCAATAAAGGTGAACCCGTAATACAGGGGTTTTCCATACCCGGCACAGATTACGAAACGGACTTCAGTATCAGCGGTGTAAAAACCGCCGCAGGCTTGGCATTCGACGCGGTGACCTGGCCTGCGCGGGAGATCTATGAAGTTGGTTCAGAAGCCTTGCGACTGGCACGGAAGTTGGCTACGGCACTCGGTGGTATAATCCGGATATCGCCCGCAGGAATTGAGGTCACATTACCCAGGGTATGTCCCATTCCTGCCAGGCTATTTAGCCCCGATTTGGGGTCAATTAAAAAAGAGTTTCTGGTTCCGGTGCTTCGGTTCCCGATTGCTCCCGATGTCTTTATTTCAGGGGATGTGGGGGTAGCAGGCACTCTCGTACCGGAACTCCAATTACAAATCGGTCCTTTCTGTCTCGAAAATGGCCACATACAAATTCCTTTTAATCCGTTGATAGGTGACATCGACGTTAGTGGCAGTGTGAGTGCCTCAGCCGCGGCGCTACTCGGTGCGGAATTGCGTGGAGGGATAAAAGCCAATTTAGGTTTAATGACGGTTATACCGGTAGGTCCCATCTTGGTCCCGATTTCAATTCCGGTAATTGGAGGCGAAGGTGGATTAGCCGGAAAAGTCCTGGGGGCGGGAGCTGGCAAGCTGACCTTAGGCGGCGGACTGGCATACAGCGGTGGTGCCATTACCTTTACAGGAGCTGCCCAACTGGAATTAAACCTTGGCGCAGCACTCTTCGCGGGCGCTTATGCCCAACTAAACATTAAAGACAAAAACATTTGTCGCATTTACTGGGAACCTTATCATTGGTTTGGATCGATAGCAGCCGCAGTTGGGGTATCCGGCAATCTTACGATTAATCCGGGGAACATGCCATCTTTTAATTTTACGATGAATCATCCTTCCCTGGATAACCTCCCAATTGATCAGATTCCCGGGATTATAGATCCGGGCGGATTTTCGGATGATTGCCCGATAATAAAAAAGATATGCAGCCTTCTCGACCTAATGGGTTGGCTGCCTTCACAAAATGGGGGCACCTGGGATTGGTCCGGTACGGGTCACGGGGGGCTTTACGGGCCAGGCCCGCTATTACCCGGGCCTATGACAGTTTACAAACGAGACCCGGCCATAGCCAGCTCGGCTGTCTGCCGGGGCGCCTGTGGTCCGGATTGTGCGACCTGCGAACATCACGCAATTTATATCTATACAGATCCGATCACCGGCGAAACATGGCAATATACCAACCTGGAAGACTGTAATTCCAATACCGGTTGCAGAGAACATGATGCGGCCTACGACTGGGCTGCCGATGCAAAAGGAGAAACGGGCCGGTGGGCACTCCTTATGCCCTGGCACATGGCTGCTAATATAGAATGCGCCTGCAATAATCTGGCTGGAAATTGTATTGCGTGGATAGCCGGCTTGCCGCCCTACGACATGAAGATGTACTTTGCCGATAACGCAGAACAAATCAGTAGCGGCACAGCGCAAAATGAATGCAAAGAACAACATCCCGGATTTATCGATTGTACGGATGAAGGCGCAGACAGAGATGAAGTACTGGCTTTATGGGGACTGGAGAACGGCTATAAAAATTTTAGAAATTGTAAACCACACCAAGACTTCCCTGCAGGAAAAATCAGCGCTTGTGACTTGGGACCTGGCCGCACCTGGCATTGTACCGCAACAGATGAGGATACCCGGGAGGACGTAACGATCAGTATCTTTGAGTGTTATTGTTGTAATGAGATCGGCTATTCAAGCTCCGACTGGCGAGCGCCGCATTTGTCGATCAGAGTAGCAGGGGGTCCCGCCAGCAGGGAAGTCCCCTTAATTAGCGCCGCCACTTTCCGTAAAGCGACTACTTTGATCAAGAACAAACAGTATGCTTCAGCTCTGGAAATTGTCATGAGTGATCTTATTGAGAGCGGCCATGTCAATCCGTTGCTTTTTGACCACCGGTATATAGCCAGCATGAACGCCGGCGTCGGCTTTACCCGGACGAATTACCGGCTTGATCCGGCCACGGGCGACTATTTACCAAACGGCCCTTCCCGCATGGAAATATATACGCCTGCTTTCCAAAGTATACAACTGCTTGTCTCTTCTATTATTCACCAATATCGGCATGTTCTTCAACAGCAACAGCAAAGGGAACCTGAAGAATTCATACCCATTGACAAGGGTGGGCGCCAGGAGGAAGTGGTTGAAGTGCATGAAGTGGAAGCTTACCTTTGGGAAATAGAACATGCAGATCAGACGGGACTTATTACGCGAGCCAACGACATGGAGAAACGTTTTCAAGGGCTGACAAACCACTACGAAACGTTAGGCAGGCTTAACCCGCAACGGCAGAAAGAATACAGCGAAAGGTATAAGAAGGCCCGGCAATATGTAAAAGACCGGCAGGAAGTGCCGCCTCCTATGCCTTCTTATAGCCATATCTACCACCATGGAACGGATTATGACACAGTAGAGACGCTAAGGACAGTAGATATTACTGCTACAGGACGTGTGGATTTCGGGCAAGGATTTTACACGCATACAAAAGACAACTGGCGACTCACGCGTGACTGGGCTATCCGACACTCGCTGGGTAAAAAAGGGTGGGGAGTAATTACCTTCCCTATACCGGACAGGCCCTGGAATGAAGAGATAGCAGAAATTTTATTTTTCCGTAGTACAAAAAGCCAGCCGCAGAATATGCCCGTTAATCCAGATACGGGCCGTCCTTTTAAAAACTGGAAAGATTTTGTAGCCTATAATAAAAAGCAAGCAAGGAAAGGCACCTTGCCCCATTGGGAAGAATTTGACATAATCAGGGGACCACTATGGGGTAGCCTCAGCCGAAATCCACGTATTCACCAGGTCATGTTTACCGGTTCGGGTGTGGAGGTTTTAAACAGGCCCGATGTGAAACCACTGCGGTTTTTAAAAAGATGGTTATTCTTAAGATTTAGATAAAGCATTGATGGATAAGGATAAAAAACAATATAACAGCTTACAAGCATTGTCTGACCGGATAAAAGATAGCAACGACGCTATGCGGAACCATTTAATCCGGCGCTTACTGCAAGAAAAAGACAACAGGCGATTTGTCAATGAATTGTTGGAAAATGGCAACGGCAACTTGAGGCATGCGATCCTTCGATTATTAGCACCACAAAACGTAGTGGAGATCCTTCCGATACTTGAAAATATATTACAGGAAGACGACTTGGTTTCACAGAAAATCATCATACGCAAACTGGGCAGCATGCCTGATGCGGAGACAGAAAAAGTTTTACTTAAGTTTCTAAAAATAAAATCACCAAAAAATTTAATGCTGAAAATGACAATTGCTGCCCTGGGAAATGCAGGAGGAAGCGCAAGTGTAAAAGCAATAGCCAATGGATTTGAAAAGTATAATGCCGATATAAAAGTCGCTGCGCTCATAGCACTCAATAAAATAGGGCGTGAAGAAGCTATACCAGTTTATTTAAAAGCCTTGCATAGCACTTCAGCTCCAGTACGGTTATGGGCCATGAAATCGCTTAAACCTTTTTACTACCGAATATCTCGGGAGGAAATGATAAAGATCGTCCGGGAAGAAAAATCAGTACAAAATAAAGCGTATGCCGTAAGAATGCTGGGCAAATACGACGACGACTTCATCCGTAATTTTCTCGTTTCTCTTCTATCTGAGCCGGATTCTGTCTCCGTAAAATACGAGATCCTAAATACACTTAAAAAGTTCCCTTTTTTTGAAACGAAAAAAATATTTCAGAAACAAAACAAACAGGGTCACATCGAAAAACAGCTCATGGAAAATGCGCTTGATTACTTGCAAAAAAAGGAAGATATACAAAAAGACGTTCATTTGATCTGTAGAAGATGGGTAAATTCACCTATGTCATATCCTGATGCGAGCATACTTACTTTTTTTATGAATAACCAGGGAGCATACGAGGAAGAAAAAGCGGGCGAGGTAATTATTCAATTGTCGTTTGGTTTCGAGCTAGAAGGGAACCGTCTCCTTTTTAGTATTGGTGATGAAAAAAAAACGGTCTCTTTCTCCATCTCTACTGAACCCTATAATCATCCTTATGAAGGAAAAATGCGCTACCTGGTCTTAACTTTTCACGGACCGGATGTTTACATAGGAGATATCAATATTACCGGATCTAGCTATTATCATCTTATCGAAGATATTTAACATTTTAAATCTATTAATATGCCATTATTATTTTGTCGTGTACTTGACACAAATACAGAAGAAAAAGCCCTCTAAGGGATACTGTCGAGAGGTTGAACAATCCGTGTCCGGAGGCTGATCCGGTAAAGAGCCGGATGCATCTTGCTGTTTTGGATTCAGGAGACCGGTTAAAAGAAACAAAGTCGCTAGGAACTCGCTCTTCTGGCAGCGTCTATCTGAAACAGTTTACATTAAATATCCGACGGCGCGGGAGAAAAAAATCCGCACCGTTGTTAAAAGGCAAATATGGCTTTATGTGCTACGGCCGAATTTTTTTCAGATAAAATGCTCGATTCTTTTGCAGGCTAAAAGTGGCGTATCAAGCTGTTATCAATCGTACCGTGAACGGGCTTAAAAGGCAGAAAGGGAGATTAGCATCTCCTGAAGCATATTTTGAAATGATGTAAAGTCAAATACCTATGTCAGTTGATTTAAAAATACCGGTAGCGCTCCGGTGGAACCAACTCGCGCTGGATGCCACTGCCGCTAGCCATACCCCCTTTCCGATAGCAGCAAGAGCATTAGCCATGCTGCATACGGCGATGTTTAATGCCTGGTCGGTTTATGACAGTAAGGCGATAAGTACCCATACGGCGGCATATGTTAAAAAGAAAAGTGACCGGACCGCTACCGATAATAACAAGCAAAAGGCACTTAGTCATGCCGCTTTCCATGTATTGACAGAACTGTTCACATTAAGCTTACCCGCTCAGAAGAAAACTGTGTTTCGCGACATGATGCTTAGCCTGAATTATGATCCGGCAGATACTTCATTAGATATTGCAAAAGCACAGGGAATTGGTAACCTTGCGGCAAAGATGGTCATTGAATACCATGCCGGAGATGGCGCAAATGCCGACGGCACTTTGTGCTCACCCCGATGGTCTGATTATACTGGTTTTAACGACACCCACAAGTCTGCACCGGAAAATTTTATGACGGCCCATTGGGGTTTAGTCAAATCTTTCGCCCTGGGTTATAATGCTCGCTTCAGGCCACCGCCTCCTTATAAGCACAATCAACCGCAATTTAAAGAGCAGGTCCGGGAAATATTACAAGCGAGCGCTAAATTAACAGATGAGCAAAAAGCTACAGCAGAATACTGGAGCGGTGATCTGCGGGAGTCGCTTGTCTGTCACTGGTTTGAAATTGCCCAATTTGTGGCTAAGGACAACAGCTACGAAAATGATGATTGTATAAAGCTGCTGTTTGCATTGGCCAATGCGTTGTTCGATGCATCTATTGCCTGTTGGGACTGCCTTCGGTTTTATGATGCCGAAACCCCGATTGGCATCATCCGCGCGTTATACGGCAACAAAGAAATAACCACATGGGCCGGACCTAATAAAGGAACGCGGACAATAAAAGGAGAAGATTGGCGTCCCTTCATCGGCACACCTCCGGTTCCAGGGTATGTTTCCCCATACAGCACCGCCAGCCGTGCTGCTGCTGTGATCTTACAACGTTATATCGGAAGTGATCGGTTCAGGGGGTATACTGTCATAGAGCGAGGTAGTTCTCAAATTGAAAAAGGCCTTACCCCCGGTAGGGACATCAGCTTAGAGTGGGGCACATTTACCGAAGCAGCAAAAGAAGCAGGCAGGGCAGGTCTATATGGTGGAATTTATTTTGCCAGAGCAGATATAGAAGGTCAACAATTGGGACAATCCGTCGGGCTGTGTGTATGGGAAAAAACATTATTATATTTTAACGATTAACGCTCACAAACTATGTCAGTAATATCAATTGCTATTCAAAAGGGAGGCTCTGGTAAAACTACCACTGCAATCAATCTTGCTGCAGCTTTACAGCGCAAAGGGAAAACGGTTTTGTTAGTGGATGCGGACCCGCAGGCTAACCTTTCTCAATCACTGGGTATTTTGGAAGAGCCCGACAGAAATCTTTTCACCGAATTAAAGAAAGAAATAGCGGGTAAAAGTAGTAAATTGCAAGACGCCGTTAAACAGACCCAGTCGGGCTTATCCCTGGTACCCTCCTCTATAGAGTTGGCGGGCGCAGAGGTAGAACTGGTCAGTGTGTACGGCCGCGAGCAGGTCTTTAGCTGGATGCTGGAGAACCTAAAAAATCAATATGATTTTACATTTATTGATTGTCCGCCTTCTATTGGCATGCTCACTGTAAATGCCCTGGTGGCAAGTAATTTCATTTTAATGCCCCTGCAGGCGGAATTCCTTCCTTTAAAAGGATTGCGCAGCTTTATGCATCACTTCAAATCCATTAAAAGCAAATTAAATAAAGATCTGGAAATTTTGGGGTATATTTTGACGCGTTATGATGAACGCAGGGTCATGAACCGGCAGGTATACCGGGAGTTGGAAAAGGAATTTGGTGAAAGGACTTTTCGCAGCCGGATCAGAAGTAATATCCAGCTGGCTAAAGCCCAGGAGGCCGGAGTAGACATTTTTAGTTTTGATATCCGGTCACATGGGGCGGAAGACTATCAAAAACTAGCGGATGAATTTTTAGAGAAAGTAGAGAATAATAGCCATTGACAAAGCACCCCGACACGATAGACTCCTAATATTTTAGTTAATTATTTTTATGTCGATATAACCCAATTTATCCTCCTTAAAAAATACAAATGATCACATAATTAATTGATTTTAAAGTACTCCTTTAAAATAGCGCCTCATTTTATTACCCAATAAAAACTGAAATAATAAAAAAATGCCATTCATATAAAGGTTACTTTTGAATATCCTTAAACGGGGAGGCCGGCAAGAAGACCTTTTCCACCGGATTTCGCTAATTAGTTCACTTCAAAAGCCGCATCCATGACAATTGATCCTAAAATCCGCAGAGCAAAAGCAGCTGTTGAAAAGGAGTTGCTAACCCTTAATAATGTAACCGGGGTGGGCGTAGGGGAAAAAATCACCAAAGGAAACCGTACCGGAATTTCTTCTATTCGCGTTTACGTGAAGAAGAAAGTTCCAAAAACCAAACTCCCAAAGGGGCAAATCGTCCCCGACAACATCAACGGGATACCTACCGATGTAATTGAAATGGAATTCGAACTCCATCCGGCGGCCGTAGCCCTGGAGGATATTCAATTGCATGTTGATACAGGAACCTACGACCCCCTTACTGGTGGGATTAGTGTTGGACCATGCCGAGCCGTCAACGGCTATATCTATGTTGGCACACTGGGCTTGGTGGTCGAGGATAACGATACCGATGAGCCAATGATGTTAAGCAACTTCCATGTCATGTGTATTGACAACGGCTGGAGTACGGGGGATTCCATGGCTCAGCCTGGCCGTGTCGATGGAGGCAGTTGTCCCGGCGACGTCGTCGGAAAACTATCACGGGCAGTGCTGGGAGGACAGGTGGATTGTGCCGTAGCAAAGATCACTAACCGCAATCACAATTGCCGCATCACGGAGATCGGTAACATAAGCGGGACAGCAACAGCTGTTCTTGAGGAACAAGTGAGGAAGCGGGGCAGAACAACTGAACTTACCCATGGCTTCATCGATGACCTGTCATTGTCCATCCCCATAGACTACGGCGACGGCCTGGGAACGGTAACTTTAACTAATCAGATTGGCATTGCGGTGGATTCATCGCAAAGCAGCAAGTTTGGTGACCATGGCGATTCCGGGTCGGTTGTTGTTAATGAAAGCAATGAGGTCATCGGATTATATTTTGCCGGTTCCTCTGACGGATCATTTGGGGTAGCAAACCCGATTAGTGCAGTTTTGGGTGCGCTCAATGTACATGTGTGTACGGCGGGGGTGATGCCCACAGCAGCGTGGATCGACGCGAAGAATCCCTGGACTGATCCGGCTACACTCGCGTGGATCGACCACAAGATTCCCTGGCTGGATGGTCCTGTAACGTTTAAAGCCGTTGACGATGTCAAATTACCTGCTAACGACACCTTGGTCGAAACCATTTTTGAGGGAGGAGGTACGCTACAGGAAAGTGTTATGCCGACCTTACAGGAAGGAATCGGCGGGATCAATCCACGTGATCCCGTTACCCAAAGCCCGGGGGGATCAGCACCCTTTACACTGGCTACGCCACACCACGCGACAGAAGCCAGCCGTTTGGAAGAACAACAGCAACAGGGAAGTGGCTACGAACAGCAAGAACTTGACCGGCAAATCGAACAGGCTCGTCAATATTTACAGGCGCTCGAACGTCGGAAGAAAAATAGAGGATAGTCCAGTGAAAGGGTAAGAAGTATCAACCTTCCTATCAATAGACCCATGTACGAGGTATAAGTAAACCGATGATTCTAATAATTTCACATCCTGAAGATGCGCATACGCAACGGGTCGCCCAAAACCTTCAACAACAGGGACATATACCCTTTCTACTGGACTTTTCGCGTTTTCCGGAAAAATCGTTGATTAGTTTGGAATTTGGTACCAACCAAGCCAAAACTGTACACGATATACAGTGGGGCGACCTCGACTTAAACACCGTAGGGGCGGTTTGGTGGCGACGCCCTCAATCTTTCCGTATCCCCGAAGAAATTACTTATCTGCCTTACCGAAAGTTTGCCATAGCTGAGGCTTGCGAAGTATTTGGCGGTTTGCCCGGCCTGCTCGATGCACAGTGGATAAATGTACCTGAGCACGATGATCTCGCCCATCGAAAAGTTTTTCAACTTCGTACAGCAGAACGGCTCCGGATCGATCTACCCGATACCCTTGTTACGAATGCACCGGCAGCTGCCCGTGCTTTCATCAGAAAACACGGAAAGGATAATACGGTTACCAAAGCCTTTACAGGTACTCCGCAGGCTTGGCGGGAAACGCGGCTAATCGGTGCAGCGGAACTCCGGCAAATAGAGGCCGTTCGTTTTGCACCCGTCATTTTTCAAGCCCTGATAAAAGGCATGGATATTCGGGTAACCGTTGTCGGTAATCATATCTTCGCTGCCGAAATTGACATCCGCACCGGGGATTATCCGGTCGATTTTCGAATGAACTATAACAACGCGGATATCCGGCCTATTACCCTGCCGGACGAAGTCCAAAGCCAGATTTTTAACCTCATGAAAACACTTGGTCTCGTTTATGGTGCGATTGATTATCGTCGGACTTCAGATGGCCGGTATATTTTCCTGGAAATCAATCCAGCAGGGCAGTGGCTTTTCATCGAAGAACGTACCGGACAACCCATCACGAACACGCTGGCAAATACGCTGATTGACCTTGATCAATTGTAACGCAGGACTAATCCATATGGAAAAAAATAAAGCTATACCAGCCGCTCCGGTTCAATCACACACACTTCGGCAGGACATGGAAGCGCTAAAATTTTGGGTAACCGAGCAGCTCAGACCAACGGTTTTAGCTCAGGAGGACAAGCCCGAACCTTCTGAGCCCCCCTTCTCCCGTGCAGTAGCTCGAGCCTCCGCATACGATGATTTTCTAATCAAATTTCGGCCGGATCTTTCCGAACGTATTATCTTATTACTCGCTATGGCGCCTCATCTTCAGGCAAACTTTTTTGAGGCGATCATTCTGAAGCTCTTTCCCCAGGGCGGGGACCTGCCTGAGATCGGAGGAGCCAAGGGGCAGCACCATCGTGGCATGATGCCAACTGCTGAAACCGCGGCGTTTTTGTTGCCTGGAGAACCTTTTCAAGTAAAGAAAAAATTACGGGCGATTTTTTCTAAAACTCATTATTTCTCAAAAGAGGATGTATTATCCCTTGAGCAGGTCGCACCCGGCGAGCCTAAACTAAGCGGTCGGATCTTATTATCAGAGGAATATGCGGAGTATTTTTTCACCGGTTCTTTTGGACGACCTGACTTTAGTCCGGATTTCCCCGCCAAACTGGTTACGACCAAAATGAAGTGGAACGACCTTGTGCTGCATCCTTATACCGCCGAACAGATGGAAGATATTAAGCGCTGGCTCTACTACCATCGGATTTTAGAAAAAGATACCAACCTGTCACGTAAGATCGCTTCGGGTTACCGGGCATTATTCTACGGACCTCCGGGAACGGGAAAGACTTTAACGGCGACCTTAATGGGAAAAGAGTTCAAGAGAGACGTATACCGGATTGACCTTTCGCAGATCGTATCTAAATATATCGGTGAAACGGAGAAAAACCTAGACAAAGTTTTTAGCCGGGCACATCATAAGGATTGGATGCTGTTTTTTGACGAAGCCGATGCCTTATTTGGTAAGCGCACGAACGTACAAAACGCTCATGATAAATACGCCAATCAGGAAACGGCATTTTTACTTCAGCGTATCGAAGACTTTCCGGGCCTGATTATCCTTGCATCTAACTTTAAAAGCAATATTGACACGGCTTTCCTGCGTCGTTTCGATGCGGTTGTTCACTTCCCGCTGCCAAATGCAGCGGAAAGGTTAAAATTATGGGAACAGTCTTTACCTGTATCTATAAAATATGAAGAACTACCCTTGCTTCAACTAGCTGCTGACTATGAAATCAGTGGTGCGGCAATTATCAACGTAATGCAATATGCCTGTTTGAAAGCCCTGGCAGGGGAACGCAAGATTCTCACACATACCGACGTACTGGAAGGAATACGAAGGGAAAAACGCAAGGAAGAAAGATAAGCTTTCTCAGCGACTATACATCAGTTCTCCTCCAAGATAAGTTGCTTCTACTTTTGCCTTTAAAACCTCCGCGATAGGCACTTTCATAATGTCGCGATCCATGACTACAAAATCTGCAAATTTACCGGGTTCGATACTGCCTTTTTCCTTTTCTTCAAAATTAGCTCTGGCCACCCAGACGGTCATGCCGCGAAGCGCCTCTTTACGCGTGAGTGCATTCTGGGGAAGGAAACCACCTTCTGGATAACCGCTACTGTCTCTTCTGGTAACCGCCGCGTAAAAGGTTTTCATCGGGTTAATTCCTTCTACGGGAAAATCTGTGCCCAAAGGGATCCAGCCATTCTGTTCCAATAACGCCTTATTGGCGTAAGCGCCCTGCAACCGTTCCTTACCCAGCCTTTCCGCTGCCCAGTACATGTCAGAAGTAGCATGTGTCGGTTGGACCGACGGAATAATGTTATAAACACCAAAGCGCTTGATGTCATCAAGGTTTAATATTTGAGCATGTTCTATTCGCCATCTGCGGTCGTTTTTCCCTTTTAAGACACGGGCATAGGCGTCCAAGATCATGCGATTAGCAGAATCGCCAATGGCATGTGTGCACATTTGAAAGTCAGAATTGATCAACAACTCGGCGATACTATCAAAATATGCTGGTTTCTTCAACAAAAAGCCGTTCCAGCCCGGTCGATCTGAATACGGCTCCAGCAGGCAGGCCCCCCGGGAGCCCAAAGCGCCATCTGCAAATAATTTAAAGGCGCTTACATTGAGCCGGTTGGTCTTATAAGGCCCCGTCTTGAGATAATATTCGTAATTTTCCGGTCTATCGGCAATCATCACATACAGCCGCATTTTTAGTCTTCCCGCTTTTTGCAGGCTATCGATCAGGTCGATCATACCTTTATCTAATCCGCAATCATCGATGGTAGTCAGCCCAACCGAAAAGCATTTTTTTTGGGCATCCAGGAGGCATTTTACTTTTTGGGTCGCGGTTAATGAAGGAATTTTTTGACTAACCAAATCTATGGCATTGTCCACTAACACTCCTGTTAGTTCATCGTCCCTTGCTATTATCTCCCCACCCGAAACAGTCTGTCCAGCGTGGAGGCCAGCGATATCCAACGCGGCCTCGTTGGCAATGGCTGCATGACCGTCTATGCGGGTAAGGAACACCGGTGTATGCGAAAACAACTCATTTAGTTTTTTATTATCTGGAAACGTCTGAACCGACCAGTCATTTTGGTCCCATCCTCTGCCAATAATCCAGGGAAAAGTATTCTTTTGCGCAAAAGTCTGCACCCGTTTGATCACCTCCTCCCAACTTTGTGTTCCTTCAAGATTCACGGATTGCAATGATCGGCCATAAAGGAAAAAGTGTGCATGCGCATCCATAAAGCCAGGGTAGACCGGTGCACCCTGCAGATCGACCACTTTTGGCGCATCATATTTACCAAGAATCGTTTCATCGGTACCAACAGCTGTAATTCGTGCGTCTTTAACGGCAAAAGCCTGCGCAACGCTAAAAGAAGTATCTACCGTATAAACAACGGCATTGCGGACAATCAGGTCTACTTTCGTTTTCATAGTACAGGAAAATAAAGTGAAAAAAAGCGGGGAGAAAAAAAACCACTGTACACCTCTGAAAGCCCTTATTTCCTCGGGTACGCTGTACATCTATAGCCAATTTAGTAATTACTTAATAGCTCAAAGTTAAGTCTTTTTTAAACGTCTCCCTTCGTGTACAATTTTCTTCCGGAGACTTGCACGGGCCTTGCCTGTTGATGGAGTGGTGAACTTTAAGGATAAATGGGTCATTTTAGGTATATGCCTATTTTAAACGTACATTTGTTTTTGCAAATCAGGTAGTTTTCAGTAAATGGAGGCTTAGAAAAAAAGAGCAGTATCTAATTCCTTTTATGAATCGCAACAAATTAAAAACAGAGACGGTAGCGGCCGGAATGGAATCAAGAAAAGACAGTCATGTTGCCTTAGCCCTGGCGTCACAGAATGATATGATCGATCCGCGTTTTTATTACGAACCCATGATGGCAGCGCATCCCGATCAGGGGGCAAAATGGCCCGTAAAAATTGGAAACAAGACGGTAAATTACCCTATCTGGATATCCAGCATGACCGGCGGAACAACCCAGACAAATGAAATCAATTGCAGGCTGGCTAGATCCGCTGCGAAGTTCGGACTAGGGATGGGTATAGGATCTACCCGGAAAGCGCTGGAATCCCCCGAAAAGATAAACGACTTCAATTTGCGGCCTGTTTTAGGCAATGAGGTACCTTTCTACCTCAATTTTGGTATCGCACAGATTGAAAAATTAGTTCACAGCAAATCACTTGCGCAAATAGAAAAACTGGTCAGTGAACTCCGAGCAGATGGGGTTATCATTCATGTCAACCCCCTTCAGGAGTGGATGCAGCCTGAAGGAGACCGTATTACATCGCCTCCGATAGAAACCATAAAACGGTTTTTAAAGGCTGTCAACCTCCCCTTAATTGTAAAAGAAGTAGGACAGGGGTTTGGTTATGAGAGTATGAAAGCATTGCTGCGACTGCCGTTAGTCGCCATAGAATTTGCTGCCAATGGGGGCACTAACTTCTCCAAAGTGGAATTATATAGAAACAAGCTCAAGAGCAAATACCTCATGCCATTTGTACATGTCGGACATTCAGCGGAGGAGATGTTAGCCCTTAGCAACACGCTTATTTCACGACTTAACAGACAAATAAAATGCCCTACCCTTATTATCAGCGGGGGCGTTAAAAATTTTCTGGATGGCTACTATTATATTCAGCGATCTGAGATAAATGCCTTATACGGCCAGGCATCCGAATTTTTAAAATACGCAAAGGAATCGCAAGAAGCATTAGATGAATTTATCCAATTTCAAATCGAAGGATTGTTACTGGCTCGTTCTTTTTTAACCGTAAAAAAGTCTTAACATGAAAAATAATGAAATCATTCATGGTTTTTCCAAAAAAAGCAGGGACGAAAAACTAGGCCTGGTTACGAAGCATCATTCCAACCGCCAAAACGCGCTAAATATTTTTAAAAGTTTCCATCACACAGACCCAAAAGTTCAAAAATTATTAGAGGAATTCAGTGAAAACACCATTACAAACTTCCCATTGCCCTACGGTATTTGTCCCAACGTTATGGTCAACGGGACTACTTATATGGTTCCTATGGTCATTGAAGAAAGCTCTGTTATTGCAGCGGCTTCCAGCAGTGCAAAGCTCTGGTTTACCAGAGGCGGATTCACTACAAAAGTTATTAACACAGAAAAGGTAGGCCAGGTACATTTCATATGGAAAGATGACAAAACAATTCTTTATAACCGTTTCCCGGAATTAAAGGAACGGCTTATAAGAGACTGCTTTGATATTACAGAAAATATGATCAAACGCGGCGGAGGTATCCTGGACATCCAGCTTAAAGACCTGAGCGAACAGGAACCGGGACTCATGCAATTATTCGGCACGTTTGAAACCGTAGAATCAATGGGCGCCAATTTTATCAATTCGTGCCTGGAGCAATTTGCATCCACTTTCAAACAATGGCACGCGGCACAACAAGAATTTTCGGACGATGGCTTAGAGATCATTATGTGTATCCTGTCTAACCTGACTCCCAATTGCCGCGTTAAGTGTAGCGTAGAAGCCAGCTTCGATCAACTCGATGATATTGTCCCCGGTATGACGGGCGAAGAATTTGCGAGAAGGTTTTATCTCGGGGTGCGGGTGGCAGAACTGGACCCCTTTCGGGCGACTACGCATAATAAAGGGGTCTTCAATGGCGTAGACGCAGTGGTACTAGCCACAGGAAACGACTTCCGCGCCGTGGAAGCCTGCGGGCATGCTTATGCCTCCCAAACAGGCCGTTACCTTCCATTAACGCGGGTGGAACGATCCGATAATATCTTTCGTTTTATTTTAGAAATCCCCTTTTCTCTTGGCGTGGTCGGCGGCCTCACCAACCTCCATCCATTGGTTAAATTAAGTCTGGAACTTTTGGGATACCCTACCGCCAGAGAACTCATGGGAATAGCGGCCGCTATAGGGCTTGCCAATAATTTTTCAGCCGTCAAGTCACTGGTAACCGTCGGAATTCAAAAAGGCCATATGAAGATGCATCTATTAAATATTTTGAAGCAACTCCAAATTCCTGAAAGCAGGACAGCGGAAGCCATTGCTTATTTTAAAGATAAAGTTGTTTCTGTTTCGGCCGTACGACAATTGGCTGAAAAGTGGAATGTGAAACGGGTAGCCAGTTATTGACATGAGCAAATTCAGATGCCGGGCATCGGGAAAGTTACTACTGTTTGGAGAATACCTGGTTTTAAAGGGTTCCCAGTGCCTGGCAATTCCGCTTTCAGTTGGACAATCGCTGCTTGTCAGCAGGGGCCCCGAAAATGGCATTTTATGGCGTTGTTTCGAATTTGAAGTCTGCTGGCTTGAAATTTATTTTTCTGCAACTTTGGATATTATACGGACTACTGACGAGGAAAAGGCAAAACGCATTCAAAACTTGCTGTTATTTATCCGGAAGAGCCGCTCTGAAATCCCGATGAGCGCGCTGTCTTTCAAATTTAATCTGAATTTCTGCCGGCAGTTTGGCCTGGGAACCAGCTCAACACTTATTTCGCTGTTGAGCCAGTGGTCAGGGATAGACCCTTATCTGCTCCTGAGGGAATCATTTGGCGGATCTGGCTATGATATTGCCGCTAGTACCGCCAATCAGCCGTTTCTGTATTCAATTGAGAAAAAAAAGATAAAAGACATCAGGCTACCCAAAGCAATTACCGACAATCTCCTGTTTGTTTATACCGGGAAGAAACAAAACAGTAGCGTGGAAGTCAGCCGTTTTAATAAGCACAGAACAAGCAATGCTCAAATTGAACAGATGAACAAAATAGTAAAGCAAGCGGCCCAGAGCTCACAGATTGAGGGATGGGAACACCTGATAGCAGAAAGCGAATCATTATTATCCGACATTACCGGACAAAAACCGGTTCAGGAAACGTATTTTAGCGATTATCGATATTCTGTAAAATCCTTAGGGGCTTGGGGTGGTGACTTCGTCATGGCCACATGCCGAGACACAACGATCGCCCGCAAATACTTTGAGACAAAACACAAAAGCCCTGTCTTTACCTACAAAGAACTGATCAAATGACAGCCAATAAATCTATTACGGCCCGGTTTCCTTCCAACATTGCACTGGTAAAATACTGGGGAAAGCATGGTGACCAGTTGCCGTGCAACGCCTCCGTGAGCATGACACTGAGCCAGGCATTTACAGAAGTAAGGCTATATTGTACGGAAAAAAACACCCAAGGTCCAGCCCTGGAATATTACTTTAACGGGCAACCGAACGAAGTATTCCGGCAAAGGATATTAAAATACATGACCCGCCAAAGCGCATACACCCACCTGTTGGATCATTATTCGCTCCGGATGGAATCCAACAACAGCTTTCCACATTCCGCCGGTATTGCCTCCTCAGCGTCCGCTTTTGCCGCCATAGCAGCAGCGCTCCTAAAAGCCAACGGCTCTTCCAAATCGGATTTTACCCGGCAAGCCAGTTATCTGGCCCGCCTGGGCAGTGGCAGTGCCTGTCGTTGTTTTTATGGCCCATTCGCCCTTTGGGGACGACTCGGTGTCATCGAGGAAAGCAGTGACGAATATGCTATTCCTGTTCATGAGATACACCGTAACTTTCAAAGGATGAGAGACGCCATTTTGATCATTGAGGATGCCCCTAAAAAGGTATCCAGCAGCAGGGGGCACGCCTTAATGAAGGACCATCCATTTGCCAGCGCCCGGTTTAATCAAGCCAACAAACACTGTTTAGCCATGATTGCGGCCTTAAAAAGCGGAGATTTTGATACGTTTATTTCCATCACCGAGCGAGAAGCCTTATCTTTGCATGCGATGATGATGACCTCTCAGGATTACTATTTTCTGATAAAACCCCAAACCGTGGAAGTCATTGAACAAATAACCCAGTTTAGAGAAGATACCAACCTACCGCTTTGCTTTACACTGGATGCCGGTCCGAATGTACATTTGCTTTATCCGGAATCCATACAAAACGACGTACATTCTTTTTTGAAGCAGATAAGCGTAAAATCCGCGATCTACGATCATGCCGGAGTAGGGGGGACCGTTTTTTAAGATAATCAATATGGAACAATTCAATTCAAAAGTCCTGCTTTTTGGCGAATATGCGGTTTTGCAAAATGGCATGGCATTAGTCATTCCATGTGACCGATATAAAGGCCGGTTAGACTTCTATGAGGCTGCAGATAACAAGAAGTTCGCCTTACAGTCCAATAAGTTCCTGAAGAAATTCTATGAATTTGTCGAAAAACACATGGATGAAGACTTTATCCTGGAAGTTAAACAGTTTGAGAAAGAGCTGAACGAGGGGTTGTTTTTCAGCAGCAATATTCCACAAGGATATGGAGTTGGGAGTTCCGGTGCGTTAGTAGCGGCTATTTTTTTACGCTATCTCAAAAAAGCTAAGAACCTGAAAGACGATTTAAAATTTCTTACACTTCAAAAGTTAAATCAACTTAAGGACGGACTGGGAAGGTTAGAGTCTTATTTCCATGGGGTAAGTTCCGGGCTGGATCCACTAAGTATCATATTAAATGAACCGATTCTGTATAAAAATTCCAGAGACATCATCACAACGAAGTTGCCGCCTCGTCAATTCAACAATGAGAATAACGTTATTTTTCTGCTCAACACAAAATTTGCCCGTTCTACTTCTACCATGATGGACAAGTTTAACGAGTTGCATAATAAAGCAGATTTTAGAGAAAAATTCAGAGCGCATGTTATTCATAATAACAACGAAGCTATTCATTATTTACTCCAAAACAAGCCCCAGGAACTCTATCAGTCACTGTATAATCTAAGTTCGTTTCAATTAAACGAAATGGAAGACTTTTTCCCAGTCCCGCTTCAACGGAAAGTGGCTGAAGGCCTTGACCACGGCGACTACTTTTTAAAACTCTGTGGTGCAGGAGGAGGTGGTTTCATGCTGGGCTTTACAAAAAGGTGGGAAAAAACCAAAGAACGGTTGAAGGAATACGACCTGGAAGTTATCTACGCTTATTAGCCTATGTTTTTGAATGCCGTTTCCTAGCCTCGTTATGGAATTTGAGAAACCGGGATTGCATGGGTTGTGGTTCGGGGATTAGCGACTTTAGGGATATTTTATAAATAACCAGTTAGGTAATGGGAAAGTCTATTTGCAGGTAAAGTACCCTGCGAATGTTCAGACAGGGATACAAAACACTCCCACAACAATTTTTAGCGTCATAAAATAAGCTCCCCATGAATTGGAAAAGGATATTGACTGCAGTTACCATTACTTTAATTCCGGCCTTTTTCTCTATACGACTATTCTTGACATTAAGCATGCTATATTTTGCCCAGGATCATTTCCCTTTGGGTGAGTGAATTTTAGCCCCTATTCTGTTTATAAATCCAGGGGACTATTTATTGTGTTTAAAGCTTTTGAATTAGCCTTACCAGGATTGATATTTGTAAGTATCACTAGAAAATGGCAGTTGTACGATTTTCTTCTTGCGATAAGTATCATATTGATTTTTTTTAACGGAGCGTAAAACCCATGGATTTTAGTCTGTGGCATGTAAGCGACTAAATATTGTGTTAGGATCTTTTGACAAATTGTATCTGGGTCTTGATTTATTCTTCTAAGTACATGTTGTGAGGCCCTTCACCGTCTCTACTGGATTTTACTGGATTTGCATAATACCAACAAGTTCATGGATATAATGCATTAATCCATTCGGCAACAACCCGAACCACAACAGCAGAACAAATAAAACCACTAATGCTATCCCTGCAGATACCGAAGCACTGCCTGTTTCCATTTTGTACCCGCCTTCTCTGCGGGAAAACATGACTACAACAACCCGAAGATAATAAAACAAGCCAATAGAACTGGAAGTCACCAGTACGATCGTAAGCAGCCAAAGCCCCGAACCAACTCCAGAGAGTAAGAGGTAGAACTTCCCTATAAATCCGGCTGTTATAGGAATACCTGCCAAAGATAACATTACCGCCGTAAATAAAACGGCCAGCCAAGGTCTTTGCCAGAACAATCCACGATACGCTTCCAGGGTAAACGCTTCTTTTTCTTCCCCCGAAACGTAACTGATAATCCCAAATGCAGCCAACATGCTGATGAAATAAGTAACCAGGTAGAAAATAGCAGCATGCATACCTGCCGTAGTCATGGCAAGAAGGGCTACGATAAGATATCCCAGGTGCCCGATAGAGGAGTAAGCCAGTAAACGTTTTATATTGTGCTGTCGCAAAGCCAACCAGTTCCCAATAAGCATAGACCCCATAGCAATAACGGCAAAAACAATCCACACAGCATTATGCCCTGGCCCATTCACTTCCATAAATAACCGCAGCAAGAAAGCAAATACACTCCCTTTTGAAACTGTAGCTATGTAAGCAGATACAGGAGCAGGCGCGCCTGCGTATATATCCGGTGTCCATAAATGAAATGGTACCAATGCCATCTTAAAGCCGATTCCTGCGATAACCAATGCAATACCTGTGGCAAACACAACGTCTTTATAAAATCCACCGCTTAGTGAGCCGGCTATCTTATCCAATTCCAGGGTCCCTGTTTGTGCATAAATCAGCGCTATACCAAACAAAAGGATGGCAGAGGATACAGCGGCCAGTATAAGATACTTGATTCCGGCTTCTATGCCTGAAGTCTGATGTTTTAAATATGCAATCAATGCGTAAAGGGAAACACTCAACAGTTCCAGTGACAGGAAAAAGGAAATAAAATTGTTGCTGATCACCATTGTAATGGCTCCCAGCGTGGAAAGCAACAGCAGGACATAATATTCTTCTTTTTCAATATTTCTTCTTCTGAAATAAGGGAACGAAATAAGCGTAACAAAAAATACAGCAACAAGGATCAGCCCGGTAAAAAAAAGACTAAAGCCGTCGACAATAAACAGAGAAGCGAGTTGCCGGCGTTCCGGACGAATATAAGTCATCGAGGCAAAAGCCACGATCAGTGCCAGCAAAGTAAATTTGTGAACAAAAGAGTGACTTCTTTTTACGGCTATGGAAAGCATAGCAATGATCGCGGCAACGACAAGAATAATCTGCGGCAGGAGTAAATGCAGGTCTTCAAACTTGATCATTTTGTACCTCCTTTTTGATTATCTGCAGTAGATCTTATTATTCCTTCATCATCATAGTCCGTCTCTTTAAGGTGATGCTCGTAACGAAGAAGATCTGCAGTGGCGACCGATTTTCCGCGATCCGAATTATCTTTTTTTCCATTTATCTGCTGCTCCAGTTGATCGAATACCGGTTGTACCGTACTGATTATCTTTTGCGGAAAAAAACCTAACCAAAAGATAACAACAATCAAACAAGCCATTGTAATTAATTCTCTGGGAGAAAAATCCGTCAGTGTCCCGTCCGTGTGCTTTTTATCCCCTTGAAACACTTTTTGCAGGATCACCAATGAGTAGATCATGGAAGCAATCAAGCCTACGGCGGCCAAAATAGCCCAAACCGCACCCACTTGAAAAGCACCCGCCAGGATTAAAAATTCTGCGATAAAGTTTCCTAATCCCGGCAAACCAAGAGAAGCCAGTACGAAAATAAGCGTAATCCCGCCCATTCGGGGCATTTGATCCCAAAAGCCTCCTGTTACCGCCATGTCCCTGGATTTAGTCCTCGCCTGTAAGGCTCCGGCAATGATAAACAGTGCACTGATGCTGATACCATGAGTAACCATTTCCATCACCGTCCCCTGATAGGCCAAAACTTCAAATGAAAAAACACCAATCATAATAAAGCCCATGTGGCTGAGGCTGGAAAAGGCGATCAACCGCTTCAAATCATGCTGAGCATACGCCAGTTTTGCGCCATACAGCACCCCGGCTACACCCAGAATAATAGCCAATGGGGCTATAGATCTGGCAGCATCCGGAAAAAGAGGAAGTACAAACCGCAACATTCCATACGCTGCGGTTTTAGTCATCAGGCCCGCCAGAATCACACTGCCTGCAGTAGGGGACTGTGTGTAGGCATCGGGTAGCCAGCTATGGAAAGGGAGTGAAGGTAATTTGACAACAAACGCAATTAAGAATCCACACATCAGCCAGAAAGCCAGCTGCGCAGGCATAGACGTTCCCAATAACGCAAAGTAGTCAAAAGTATAAGTGCCGGTATTGTTGCCGTGGACAAAATACAGCCCCAATATGGCCAACAACATCAACAGCCCGCTCAGCTGGGTAAATATAAAGAACTTGATACTTGCATATTTCCGCTTTTCATATCCCCATATTCCCAGGATAAAAAACATCGGGATTAACATTACCTCCCAAAAGAAATAAAACAGAAGCAGATCCATGGAAAGAAACACACCAACAATGCCGGCAAGTAACCATAAGATATTGAAATGAAAGAAACCGGATCTTTCTTTAATCTCTTTCCAGGAAGCCAATATAGAGAGTGCCCCGACAAAAAGGGTAAGTACAATCATAATCAGGCTCAGTCCATCCATCGCCAGATGGAAGCTTATTCCCAATTCAGGTATCCATTTAACCTTAAAGTCTTTGATCCACTGGCCTTTTTCCAATACGTTTACCTGACCCTCATGCTGTATCCATAAGACAATAGAGAGGATAAAATCGATCACCACTGTCATAAAGGCGACCCACCTGCCGGAAGAAGCATGCCATTTGCTTACTAACCAGGAGAGGAAGCCTCCCAGCATGAGAATAATTATGAGATCAACTAATATCATAAGAATAAAATAATTGTTACAGCCATTACAACACCAAAAGCAATTCCGAACACGTACCAACGGAGATAACCGTTTTGCGTTCGGCTGAACGATTTATTCAACAATAGATTCAACGCACCTATTTTCGAGTATATACGATCCACAAAATCGTGTTTATCTATCTTCGACAACCAGACTACCGGTCGAACAAACACCGCCTCAAAGAGTTGATCAAACATCCACCCTTTGTATAAGAATTGATAAATCCCTTTACCAAGCCCTGTCGTCTTAACCCGGTAAACCGGCTGTGGTTTTCTAAGCCAAAACTGCCAGGCGAGATATACCCCTACCAAAGCAATGATAGCAGTAATAATTTGTAACATTGTTTCACTGCTTTCCATGCCTTCAACCAACTGCACCTGGGGAAGGGCGGTGGTCACAAAATCAGAGAAGGGGGTAAAATCTCCCCAGGAATGCGGTATTTCCACAAATCCGGCTATTAGGGATAAAACACCGAGGACAATGAGCGGCGTTTTAATGCTCCCTTTCGGACGGTAATGTACTTTCGTCTTTTGTCTTCCATAGAAGGTAATAAATACCATTCGAAAGGTATAAACAGCGGTTAAAAAAGCGCCGACATATCCGGCCAGCCACAACCAGAAGCTTCCTTTAACAGATGC
Organism: uncultured Chitinophagaceae bacterium; assembly: GCA_964424665.1. GTDB lineage: Bacteria > Bacteroidota > Bacteroidia > Chitinophagales > Chitinophagaceae > FW021-bin31. Next base: position 28,718 of record CAYRJM010000013.1, on the reverse strand, counting down.
CATTGCAAAAAACAAAATCTGATCCTTGCTATAAAAACCTGCGGTAACCAGCGGTATGGCGGCGAGGGCGCCGGCTCCGAAAAGGAAGGTCCAGAAAACAACCGGCAGCTTTTTCTTGAGGCCGCCCATCTTGAACATATCATGCTCATGATGCATAGCCAGAATAACCGCTCCTGCCGCCAGGAACAACAGCGCTTTGAAAAAAGCGTGTATCATAAAATGGAAGACTGCAGCCGACCAAGCACCCACCCCCAAGGCTAAAAACATATAACCGATCTGGCTGACGGTCGAATAGGCCAGGACACGTTTGATGTCCCTTTGTACCAGCGCACTACATCCTGCAATAACCAAAGTGGCTGCACCGATAATAGCGACCAAAAGCTGTACGACTGGTGCCAGCTCATACAAAACATGCGTTCTGGCAATAAGATAAACGCCTGCAGTAACCATCGTCGCCGCATGTATTAAAGCGCTGACCGGAGTAGGACCCGCCATCGCATCGGGCAACCAAGTTTGCAGCGGAAGTTGCGCAGATTTACCTAAGGCGCCTCCTAACAAAAGAATCGCAGCCCAAAAAACGCCGGAGGCACCCGGTGACCATACCTCAGGTGCCCGGGTTAAAATCTCGTTTATATTCAGGGTATTAAAATTCTTGACTAGCAAGAACAAGCCGATGATCATAGCCACATCTCCAATCCGGGTAACAATAAAAGCTTTACGGGCCGCATAGCAATTGTATTCGTCTTTATACCAAAAGCCGATCAGCAAAAAACTGCATAGTCCAACGCCTTCCCAGCCCAGGTATAATAATAAAAGATTATCCGCCAGCACAAGTACCAACATCGAAAAGACAAACAGGTTCATATAAGCAAAAAACCGCGAATATCCGTTATCCCCTTTCATAAATTCGGTGGAGTACCAATGAATAAGAAAGCTGACAAAGGTTACAACAAAAGTGAAGATAAGCGATAAAGGATCCAAATAAAGCGTTATGGAAGGGGAGAGGCCTGCGACATCAAACCATGTCCATAACGTTTGTTGATAAAAATTCCCCTCTGGTGGCGCATTCAAAAACAGAATACCCATCCAGATAGTCAGTAAAGCAGACAGTCCAACGGTTGCACATCCTATTACGGCAACGGCTTTCCTGTTCATATTCAATCCGAAAATGGCCAGGATCAAAAAACTGAACAAGGGCAAAGCGGGTATAAGCCAAAGAAGTTCAAAAACTGTCATAACCTTTAATTACTTAAGCGGTTCTTGTCTTATATTCAATAAAAATTCTTACGCTCCTCATTTGCATCCTTTAACTCGTTGAGTACAGCGGAATCAACGGTCTTGTGCTGCCGATGCATTTGCAAAATGAGGGCAAGCCCTACAGAAACTTCAGCGGCGGCCATGGCAAGAATAAAAATAAACATAACCTGTCCTTCTACCTGCATCCAATGCGAACCTGCCACAACAAATGCAAGGCCGGCCGCATTCAACATTACTTCCGCGGACATAAGTACGAGGATAACGTTTCGGCGTATCAAAACACCAAGCAGCCCCAATAAAAATAAAATGGCCGCCAGCAACAGTTCAATATGCATGGGAACATCTATCATACGGCCTCCTCCTTTTCTTCTGTTTTTTCTTCCGTTTTTTTCAAGTAGCGATGGTATTCTCTTTTCTTTTCCCTGCCAATATGATAGGCCCCTACAATGCCGGCCATCAGGAGCATGGCCGTCAATTCCACAGCTAATACATACGGTCCGAACAAGGCTATTCCTACCTGCTTCGGTCCGATCACACCAGTGGTCCCTCTGGAAAAATCAGAAGAATAAAAAACGTAAATTAGTTCAGCCAATAAAATGAGGCATAAAATACCCGGACCAACCCACGCCTTTGGCCGAAGCCATGCTTTCTCCTTTCTCACAGCTTCCTCCCCCAGATTCAACATCATAATAACGAAGACAAACAACACCATAATAGCTCCCGCGTAAACGATCACTTCCAATGCAGCCATAAATGGAGCTCCCAAAAGAAAGAAAATAACAGAAACGGCCAGCAACGAAACAATAAGATACAATAGGGCATGAACGGGGTTTTTACCTGTAATCACTAAGGCCGTTGCAACGACCGCGACAATAGCTGCTATGTAAAATATTACGTTCATAATTGAGCAATTAACCGCCTATTCGACTCTGATGGCTTGTTGACTTAAGGCATATCGCCATCATTTAACTTTCACCGTTATTAACCGGTTTAATACGTTTGTGTCATCATCTCCCCGCTAACACTTGAACTATGGGATCAGTCTTCTTATGTCCACCGGTGGATCTTCATTTTCTCCTTCGCCTTTTCCTTTCACGCCTACATCCAGCCCGGCTACTCGATAGAAATTATAACCGTGTTGTTTTCCCTGTCCGTCAATCAGCAGATCTTCTTTCTCGTAAACCAGGTTCTGCCGGTCATATTCTCCCATCTCAAAGTCAGGAATAAGTTGAATAGAATACGTAGGGCAGGCTTCTTCGCATAACCCACAAAAGATACAACGCGAAAAATTAATTCGGAAAAACTCCGGATACCTCCTGCCATTCTCGTCTTCAGTGGCCTGCAAGGAGATGCAATCTACCGGGCAAACAGAAGCACACAGATAGCATGCAACACAGCGCTCCTGATGGTCAGGATCTCTGGTCAGCACGATTCTTCCCCGCCAGCGGGGAGGCAGATACGCTTTTTTCTCCGGATACTGAACCGTTACCCGCTTATGGAACATATGCAGGAAAGTAAGCCACATCGATCTTAAACTACTCAACATATCTCTTCATTTTAATGTGCATAATATAAAACAATTGCGCCTGTCACCAAGAGGTTTAATAAAGATAAAGGCAACAGAATTTTCCATCCATAGGCCATCAACTGGTCATATCTCGGCCGCGGCAATGCCGCGCGCAGCAAGATAAAAACCAGTATAAAAAAGAACATTTTGATCAAAAACCAAACCACGGGAGGTAAAAAATCAGGTCCCAGCCATCCCCCAAAGAACAAGGTTACTGTAAGGGCAGAGATGAGCGTGATCCCTAAATACTCTCCTACAAAAAACATCCCGAATTTCATTCCTGAGTATTCGGAGTGATAACCTGCTATCAACTCACTCTCCGCTTCAGGGATATCAAAAGGCAGGCGATGGGTTTCTGCAATACCGGCAATAAAAAAGATGACAAAACCAACGAATTGTGGTATAAAAAACCAGATCTTTTCTTGAGCTAATACAATATCCCGCAAATTAAAGGACCCTGCCATAATCACTACACCCATTAAGGATAACCCCATAAAGACTTCATAGGAAATCATCTGGGCAGCCCCCCGGATTCCTCCCAGTAACGAATATTTATTGTTGGACGCCCAACCAGCCAAAACAATACTATAGGCTCCCAGAGAAGACATGGCCAGAAAAAAAAGCAGTCCGATATTCAGGTTAACTACTCCGATCATCGGGGTAAAAGGGACTACGGCAAAACTCATCAATATCGCAATCATAACGATCGTAGGCGCTATGACAAAGACTTTGCGATCTACAAAAGTGGGTATCCAGTCTTCCTTAAAAAATATTTTGATCATGTCCGCCATTACCTGTAACAAACCGAAAGGCCCTGTTCTGTTGGGACCATAGCGATCCTGCCATGCCGCGAGCATCCTTCGCTCTACGTAGATGAGACCTGCCGCAATGGTGAGCAATACGAGCAATACCCCTACAATGATCAATATGAATTTTAGCGTCTCACTCATTTTTCGAACGATTTAGTCTGGTCCAAAAAGGAAAACAAATACCCGATGTCGCTTCCAGGCCTTTAGGGATCCCCACGATGCCCCTCGGCAACCCAGTCTCTAAAATAACCGGAAGTTGATAAGATTTCCCCCCGTACTCCATTTCAATGTGGCTTCCTTCGGCAAAACCCGCCATTTCAGCGTCTTTATCATTTAGTGCAATATAAGGTTCGGGTATCCTTTCTTTTATGGCAGGGCTTTGCGCAGTCAACTCATCGGATCCATAAATATGATATAATGGAACCGCATACCATTCCCCCTCTTTTGGCGTAAACGGGCCGGGGATCTGTTTAAAATAGGCAGTATTCGCATTTTCGGACTCCACAAATAGCCGTTTACCCGGGTTACCATCATGTAAAGGTCCGCCTACTTCTATCTGGTATTTGTTCATGGCCTGCACCGAATTCCATCCCGGCGACCAGTAGAAGGGCACAATAGCGGAGGGCGGCTGCCCCTGATAGCCTTCCATCGTATAGGAAAGCGCGGAGTCTTTATCTACAGCGGGTTTCTCTTCACTTACCTTGACATGGGCATTCATTGCGGTTCGGCCACTATAACGGTGCGGCTCACGAGGTATTTTTTGGGTTCCTTTTCTAAATCCTGCCGGAGGAGCGACATCTTCTATAATTTTCCATTCGGGAAATACTGCGATCAGGTCTTGCACGACCCGATCGAGCGTGCGCGGGCCATTTTCCTGTCTGATAGCATCCAGCCATTTCCAACTGCTTCTGGAATCGTTTTTCGGTACATGCACCTGGTAAAAGCGCTGCGCCCTTCCTTCGTTATTGATGACCGTACCGTCGGACTCCGCAAAAGTACCGGCAGGAAGTACATAGGCTGCTTTTTCGCCCGTATCATTGGCTAATGATTCCAGTACGATAGTATGCCTATTCTGTTGGAAAAATTCGTCTACCCGCTTACGTTCTATTCGATGATAAAGATCATTTTCCAGTACAATCGCGGCGTCCGGGGCCTCATCCGCCACTTGCTGAAACGCGTCCTCCAGCCATTTTTCCGCCATAAGTGCCAGGCCCATAGAATTAACTTCGGGAACGGTATAAACCAGGCCGCTATCTTTTTCTTTATCCTTCAAGGCATAGGCCACATTTGCCGCCGCCTGAATAACCGCCACATTGCAGGCGCCGGTGCCGGAAACGACTAAAGGTTTTTTTGCCGCTAAAAGGGCTCCTGCGATTTCAGCTGCTAGCGCCGCGGTCTCCTGATCCACTTCAACGGCTTGTACGGTATTATTGACCGCATGCGCAACAGCATTTCCCAGCCGGGCCAGCTCATCAGGGTGAGCATGATAAGTTCTTGTAGCTATTTGTTCTAATTTTGTGACATAGGTTCCTGCCACATATACGGGCCCCGTTTCTCCCTGAACCACCTCCCGGATAGAAGCGTCTTTCCAGTAGTCGATATTCAAAGCGGCGGCCTTCTCTGCCGGTTTATTTTTTGCCGCCTGACGCAAGGAAAGCGCAAGCATTGGCGCAGTATTCGTTACATCTTCCCCTAAAATAAATACGGCGTCATAAGTTTCCGTTTCCTTAAGCGAAGGGGTTTTTACTTTACCACGTTGTAAAATTCCAACGATTTCTTTTAATAAATGGCCTTCCTGTCGGGCTATACCTGCATAAAAGTGGTCGGCACCTACCAGTTCCCGCAATAGAAAATTTGATTCGAGAGAGGCCCTCGGCGACCCTATTCCAATTAGTTTTTTTCCAGGAGCGGTCAGCGCTTTGAGGTCATTAATCGCCGTCTGGCTGTCTACGCCCTGAAAGGCTCCTTCCTGTTTTTTTAACGCATGAAGTATCCTTCTGTCACTGTTTACATATTCATATCCAAACCTTCCGCGGTCACATATAAAGTAACCGTTTACATCCCCATTGTATCTGCTCAATATCCTGCGGAGCCCGCCATATCGCTCGCTGGCAATAATGTTGCACCCCAGGCTGCAGCCGTGACAAACCGAAGGTGCGTTAGTCAGGTCCCATTTCCGGGTGTAATGTTTTTTTAATGTTTTATCTGTAAAAACACCGGTAGGGCAGACTTCTACCAAGTTGCCACTAAACTCACTTTCCAATACACCGGCCTCAAAGCGGCCAAAATAAACATTATCGTGAGCCGCAAAAACGCTGAAGTCGTTCCCTCCGGCATAATCATTATAAAACCTTACACAACGGTAACATTGGATGCATCGGTTCATTTCATGATTAATAAAAGGACCCAGATACTGGTTAACATGCGTACGCTTTTTAAACCGGTAACGGCGGTAGTTGTGGCCGGTCATCACCGTCATATCCTGCAGATGGCATTCTCCCCCTTCATCGCAAACGGGACAATCGTGCGGATGGTTGATCATTAGTGATTCAATATTTTCTGCCCGGAACTTACGCGCGTCGGGCGCTTCTATAGCGATGCGTGTACCTTCGGAAGCCGGCTCCATACACGCCATTGTAATCCGGCCCTGCGTATCATTTTCATCCCGGTATTTAATAATGGCACATTGCCGGCAGGCGCCCACCGAATGCATTGCAGGATGCCAGCAAAAATAAGGGAGGTTCAACCCGAGCGACAGGCTGGCGGCTAGCAGGTTCTGGCTGCCATCCACTTCATACTCCTTACCATCTATGAATATCTTAGCCATAACTTTTTATTTCCAGGGACATCTATGTTCGCGAATATGTCGTTCAAAATCTTCTCTAAAATGCTTAAGTGCGCTTTGTAAAGGCTCCATCGCTCCCGGAGCCAGGGCACAAAAGGTACGGCCTGGCCCCATGTATTTTGTTTGGCCGGACAAAATATCCAAATCCTCCATCCGCCCTTCTCCTTCTTCAATTGCAGTGAGCAGTTTTTCCGTCCAGGGGAGGCCTTCCCGGCAGGGCGTACACCAACCACAGGACTCCTGTGCAAAAAAGTGTTCCAGATTGCGTACCATCCCGACTACGCATGTCTTATCGTCCAAAACAATAATAGTACCGGTCCCCATCCTGCTCCCCACTTTAGATACATGGGTATAATCCATCGGGACATCCAGATGCTCAGCGGTAAGGAAATCTGTGGATCCGCCTCCTGGCAACGCTCCTTTGAATTTAAAGCCATCGCTCATGCCCCCCGCATGTACTTCCAGGATCTCCCGAAACGGGGTCCCGAGAGGTAGCTCCCATAAGCCGGGTTTTTTCACTTTACCGCTGGCTCCATATAACTTTGTACCGCCTTCACCGGTAAGGCTTAATTGCATGAACCACTCCGCTCCATGATTGAGAATATGCGGTACATTGCTCAAGGTTTCAATATTGTTCGCCACGGTAGCCTTTCCAAATAAACCACTAACAACGGGAAACGGTGGTTTGGATCGTGGATTGGCTCGCTTACCTTCCAGGGCATTCAACAGGGCCGTTTCCTCTCCGCACATATAACGACCGACGCTGGTATGCAATGACATCTCCAAATTAAAATTCGTCCCTAAGATGTTATTACCGAGATAGCCTGCCGCGTAAGCTTCTTCAATAGATTGTACAATGGCTTTAGCAGCGTTATGATAGGCCCATCTGAGAAAAATATAACTAAAGCTGGCATCTATTGCATAAGCCCCTATAATCATTCCCTCTATCAACTGATGAGGATTTCCTTCCAACAGCAAGCGGTCCTTGAAGGTACCCGGTTCCATCTCATCTCCGTTGGCCACGATATATTTAGGTCTGGGCACATCTTCTCCCATAGGTACCAGACTCCATTTTAATCCCGTCGCAAAACCGGCTCCACCACGCCCGCGAAGTCCGGAATCCTTTACCAGTTCAGTAACCTCCTTACGGCTCATCTTCAGCGCCTTCCGCAACCCCTGATAGCCGCCCACTTGTTCATATTCCTTCAGCGTTAGCCTGGAACCATCGGTTTTAATATGTTGTGTTAGTGGTTTTTCCATTTTGGTTGTATGCTTCAAACATGAGGATTGAACTTTAGTCAAGATGTCATCCTGTCGAAATTGTTCGTTCTGCTTATTTTTATAATCATTTCTTTTATTGTTAACATCAAAGAAAAGTGTTGGTTTCCTTGTGCGTCAACCTTTATTGATAACTTTCCAATAACTCATCCAGTTCATCCACAGTTAGATCACGATGCAACTCTTCGTCTATCATTAATGCCGGTGCACGGTCGCAGGTTCCCAGACAACAAATGGGCAGCAGGGTGAAGCGGCCATCCTCGGTAGTCTCGCCATATTCTATGCCTAATTTTTTTTTCAGGTGATCAATAATTTCTTCGTATCCCATGACCCAGCAACTTACGCTGTCACATACCAGAATCACATGCCGGCCTACCGGCTGGCGAAAAATGAGGTTATAATATGTAGCCACGCTGTCAATGGCATCGGGCGACATATCTAAGATTTCCCCAAGTTCTTTTACCAAATCATCCGACACCCAGCGGTGTATGTCCTGTATATATTTCAGCCCTTCTATACAAGCAGCACTTTTTACCGGAAAATGTGCATATAACTTCCGGATATCCGCAACCTGTTCGTCTGTTAATAATTTAGTCTCTGCCATAATCAAAAGCTTTTACCGGTCTACATCCGACAACACATAGTCCACACTTCCCAAAATCGCCATCAGATCCGGTATTGTATATCCATGACTGATCTCTGGTACAAATTGTAAATGCGGAAATGAGGGTGTCCTTATCCGTGTTCGATAAGAAGTGGTATTGCCGTCACTAATCAGATAATAACCATTGTGACCTTTGGTAGCCTCCACACCACAAAACGCTTCTCCCTCCGGTATTACCGGCCCCCAGGTTACATTTAGAAAATGGTTGATCAGCGTTTCTATATGATGCATTGTATATTTCTTGTCAGGGGGAGTAGCCAAGGGATGATGGGATTTATACGGACCCTCGGGCATATTATGCAGGCATTGTTCAATAATGCGGAGGCTTTGTCGCATTTCTTCTACCCGTACTTTTGCCCGGTCATAAGCGTCCCCGTTTTTACCGGTAGGAATATCGAATTCAAGTTGATCATAGGCCGAATAGGGTTGCTTCTTCCTGAAATCCCATTCAAATCCTGTGGCCCGGAGCCCCGGACCGGTAACCCCCCATTCAATGGCTTCTTCGGTAGTATAAACACCAATCCCCACTGTACGCGCTTTGAAGATCCGGTTTTTCATCACCATCTTGTCGTATTCCTTCAGTCTTTTGGGGAAATAATCAATAAAATCCCGTATCAATTTTTCCCATCCTTTTGGCAGGTCCTGCGTCACCCCCCCTATACGAAACCAATTAGGGTGCATGCGGTCACCGCAGACGGCCGCTACAATATCCAGTACTTTTTCTCTGTCGTTAAACATTAAAAATACGGGCGTCATCATGCCAAGATCCTGCGCAAACGTACCGTACCACACCAGATGGCTGGAGATCCTGAAAAGCTCACTCATCATGATACGAATCATCTTTGCCCGGTCCGGGACCTCAATACCGGCCAGTTTTTCAACCGTCATGACATAAGGGAAATTATTCATAACACCACCCAGGTATTCTACCCGGTCGGTATAGGGAATATAGGTATGCCATGATTGGCGTTCCCCCATCTTTTCCGCTCCCCGGTGATGAAATCCGATATCCGGTACTATATGGACGATATCTTCTCCATCCAATTGCAGCACCAGTCTTAATACGCCATGGGTACCCGGATGTTGCGGACCGAGATTTAAAAACATCAGATTTTCGTCTCCCACTTTTTGATCCAATCCCCATTCTTCCGGTTTAAATTGCAGGGCTTCCTGTTCTTTTTCTTGTTTTTCTTCCGGCAATTTAAAAGGCCCCATCTCCGTGGCTCTCGCTGGGTGGCATTTCTGTAAAGGATGACCTTCCCAGGTTACCGGCATTAATATTCTGCGCAGGTCAGGATGCCCCGCGAAGCGAACACCAAACAAATCATATACTTCGCGCTCATACCAGTTCGCAGCAGGCCATACCGTCGTAAGGGTAGGTGCCTGCAGTTGTCCAGCAGCCAGGGGGACCTTCAGTCTTATAAACGCATTTCTTTCAAAAGAGAGCAACAGGTATACAATCGTAAAACTGCTTTCAGGTTGTCCGGAACGATTTATTCTTGCTTGCTCGTCTATAGCCGTCAGGTCATAGAGCATCTTGTAGGGTTGCTCGATTTTATTTTTAAGAAAGCCCATGACAGCTATAATCTGATCGGCCGCTATCCATAGGGTAGGGAATTCATCTTTCGTTTCCTGAATGGCAAGGATGGCATCCGTATATTTTTCTTGTAATATGGAAACGACGTCAGACATTTTTAACGAAGTTAAAGGTATGGCCTATTGTAAAACACACGATTGATGAAGACTTAAAGTTACAGAAAAAATTATATTCAGACAAATCAGTCTTAAACTTCATCCGGTGGGCGGATATCTGTCATCTTCATCCGCTCGGCTCTCTTTGCGTCTTTCATAGACGGCTTATCGGGTCTGACCACTCCCTGCGGGCCTATCACCCAATTCAGTGGTCTTTTTTCTTTTCCGACCCGATCTCTCAAAAGCACTATTCCTTCCAAAAATGCGTCAGGACGAGGGGGGCAACCCGGAACGTAAACATCCACCGGCATAAATTTATCCACTCCCTGGACTACGCTATAAATATCATACATCCCGCCGGAGTTGGCACAGGAACCCATCGAGATCACCCAGCGTGGTTCCATCATTTGTTCATATAATCGCTTGATTACCGGAGCCATTTTTATAAAGACGGTCCCTGCAATAATCATCATGTCCGCTTCCCGGGGCGTACCACGGATAACCTCGGCGCCAAAGCGGGCTATATCATATTTACTGGTTATACTGGTTGCCATTTCCACATAGCAACAGGACAGTCCGAAGTTAAAAGGCCAGATGGAGTTCTTTCTTCCCCACGCAATCAGGTCATCCATTTTTGTTAAAACCACTGATTGCTGTACAGTCTCTTCAAAGGAACTGTTCCCCTTTTGCACCGTTGTAGGATCATTTACTTTAGTCGTCCACCATTTCATTGTGATTCGTTTTATTGATTCTTTTATAGTATGCTTTTAATATTTTTTTTCCGCTTGGCCCAAAATTAAGCGCGCCTATACGCCATACATATATAAGAACAGCGACCAACTCAGCTATAAAGATTAATACACTAACATAACCTAACCAGCCTACCTCTTTGATCGAGATAGCCCATGACAGGATAAACACGGCTTCCAAGTCAAAAATGACGAAGAACATAGCTATAATGTAAAAGTGGATTGGAAACAGGAACCGCGCATCTCCGGTCGCCTTCACGCCAGATTCGAATACTTTGTCTGTCGCGGGTTCGTTGTGGCGTTCTCCCAAAAAGTGAGAAAGAAGCAACATACCACAAACCAATAATACGACTGCAATTCCATAGACCAGAAAGGGCCACAACAGATTAGATCCGGTATCGTGTTCCATTCTCAAAAGTGTTTATTCGACTAACAGTCAATAATAGGAAAGAAGAACTAACAGACCGAGCAGCACTTAAATCATTCCAACGGAAAGGTACATAAAGTTTTCGGGGAAATAAAAAAATAAAGGATAAAATTATTTTTTTTAAATAATCACATATATCCTATTGACTTTATAGACTTTTACTTTACCTTTGCACTTCATAAACCAAATAAGCGTTTAAAAGTGAAAACCTATCATTATTTTTCTTCTTCACAACAACCTTTTCACCGATCGGTTTTTTGTTTTGCCGTATATCAAATGCGAAAACGGATGCTTCAGCTTTTTTCTAAAAAACCCTGCATGGGCTTTTGCCCGTAAAGAAAAATGTATTACCCGGCATCGGACAGCATTGTCTGAAGCTACGCTTTCTTCCTAACATAGTTTATTATCAGTTAACCGGTTACCAATTAACCGGAGCGGGGAAGAAGTGCTTAAACGCATAACGTGTTTACGTTTAATCTAAAAAGAATTATAACCGTTAAATTTTAATAGAATGTCACAACTATATGGAGTTTTTACCTTGCTAATATTTCTGTGCAGTACAGGGATAAGCGCTGCGCAAACTATTGAAATAGGAGGCACCGTCGAGAATCAGCAAGGATTTCCGTTGCCAGGAGCTAGCATAGCAGTCAAAGGCACCCACCAAGGTACTGTCAGCGGTGGAGAAGGGCAATTTAAGCTCACCGTTAAGAAGAATGCCGTGCTCAGCATTTCTATATTGGGCTACCAGCCCAAAGAAGTAAAAGTAACTCAGGCTACTTCCGGCCTGGTTATTAAGCTGGATAAAACCACTAACGCATTAAACGAGCTTGTTGTTACTGCGCTGAACATTTCCAAAGAAAAAAAATCTTTGGGTTACTCGGTTCAGGCGTTAGACTCAAAAGACATTAACGAAGCCAAAGAACCCAACTTAGTCAATGCGCTGTCCGGAAAGATCGCAGGTGTCAGGGTGACCAATTCCCAGGGTGGAATGGGTTCTTCCCGGATTATTATAAGAGGAGAAACCTCTATATCAGGAAACAATCAACCTTTGTTTGTTATTGACGGCGTGCCGGTAGATAATTCACAGTTTTCAGGGATTATGGGATCCGGTACCGAAGCGACGCGCGACTTTACCAATGCAATTGCCGACATTAATCCGGCCGATATTGCATCAATATCGGTATTGAAAGGCCCTAATGCTGCCGCCTTATACGGCTCCCGGGCCGCCAACGGGGTTATCCTGATCCAAACCAAAGACGGAAGCAAGGTAAATGGGCTTGGCGTAACGCTTAACTCGAATACTACCGTCTCCACTCCTCTGGTTTTGCCTACCTACCAAAATGTATTCGGACAGGGATCACAGGGAAAATTTAAATATGTCGACGGCAAAGGGGGAGGAATCAATGATGGTGTAGATGAAAGCTGGGGACCCCCCATGGACGGTCGTCTTATTCCTCAATTTTATTCCAATGGGGAGCCCGTTCCTTTTGTTCCTCATCCGGATAATGTGAAAAAATTTTTCAAAACAGGTTATAAATTCAACAACGGTATTTCCGTTGCGGGATCCGGTGATAACTATAACTTTCGGTTTTCCTATAATAACATGTCCCAACGCGGTATTTTGCCCAATACTTCGCAGCAGAGGAACTCATTTTCCGTGCATGCCGGTTATACTATCCTACCCAATCTGTCTTTGGATGTAATGGCGAATTACATCAGAAGAGATGCGCCTAACTTACCGGGAGGAAGTCACTACAGATCCTCAAGTCCGTTATTGCAATTCACCTGGTTCGGACGCCAGGTCAGTATGGATAAGCTTTATGAATTCTATAAAGCAGGCAAGTCAATTAACTGGAACAATCTGTATTACAGCAACCCTTATTTTGTATCCTATAACAATACCGCTTCTCAAACAAGAAACCGTCTGCTAGGAAGTGTCAACTTAAAATACGACGTCACGGAAGAATTACAATTCTCTTTCCGCACGGGAAACGACCGGTATACCGATAAACGGAAGATGAAAGTGGCTTACGGTACCAAAGGCACGCCCTATGGCTCCTACCAGGAAGAGGTCTATATCGTTGATGAGAACAATACCTCTGCCAGGTTCAACTACACGCACGATTTAAACCAGAATATCAACCTCGATGTGATGGGAGGCGGAAATATACGTACCAATACTTTGGAAAATAACAATCAGATGGCACCAAAGCTTGCCATAGCCGGCGTATATACGCTGAATAATTCAAGGGTTCCGCTGATTTCGTCGAACTACTATTCAAAATTAAAAACATATAGTTTGTTCGGCTCTGCACAGATAGGCTTTAAGCGTTATGCCTATTTAAACCTCACGGCGCGTAATGACTGGTCTTCTTCTTTGCCTATTGAAAGCCAGTCTTATTTCTACCCCTCTGTTAACGGCAGTTTCATATTGAGTGAAGCCTTAGACATAACCAGTAAGCAGGTTAACTTTATAAAACTGCGCGGAGGATGGTCGCAGGTAGGGAAAGCTACCAGCGCTTATCAATTGATCAACACTTATAATTTTTCTACTCCTTTCAAAGGCAACCCCCAATTGAATGCGGCAACTACCAATTTAAATCCAAACTTAAAACCGGAAGAAACCAGGTCGGTTGAAGCAGGCGTTGAAGGAAGGTTTTTTGACAACCGGGTACACCTGGATGTGAGCCTCTATAACATGAATAGTTATAACCAAATTCTGGCTGTAGATGTGAGCCCTTCCACCGGTTATGAGAAAGAATTGATTAACGGTGGAAAAATTAACAATAAGGGGATAGAGGTTCAACTAAATGTACAGCCACTACGTACCGAAACGTTTACCTGGGACATGATGATTAATTATTCCTCTAACCACAGTAAAGTCGTTAGAGTAGATAAAGCCGGGAAGAAAAAAAGTTATGTCTTGGGTTCGGAAGGAACGGTGCAGGTGTTGGCCGCCATTGACAAACCCTATGGGATGTTATTCGGCACCGCTTATGAAAGAAATGACAAAGGACAGATCATTATAGACGCCAGCGGTAGGCCGGTAGTTAGTCCGGATAAAAAGTATTTGGGCCAGTATACGCCAGATTGGCTCGGAAGCATCAACAACAGCTTTTCCTGGAAAAGTTTTCACCTAAGCTTTCTGGTGGACGCACATGTTGGGGGGTCGCTCTTTTCAGTAACCAACAGGTATGGACAATTTACCGGTGTATTAGCTTCTACGCTGCCAGGCAGGGATGCAGCTCATGGCGGACTACTTTATTACTATCCGGGTAATGACAACAGTAAGCAGGCTGTAGCGCTGCCTGCAGGGAGCAATTCAGCGCCCGGTGGTGCTACTGTTCATGAAGATGGTATTATAGCCAAAGGCGTTTTTTCCAATGGAAAAAAGAACGATATTATCATTGCAGCGCAAGATTATTATAAAACCATCAGAAACGTAGATGAAGAGTATGTGTATGACGCTTCTTATGTAAAACTGAGAGAAGTAAAGCTGGGATATCAACTGCCGTTTAACTTTATAAAACGAATAGGACTGCAGCATGCATCGGTGGCTTTAGTGGGCAGGAACCTTTGGATTATCAGTAAGCATACGCCGAATATAGATCCGGAAAACGCCTTTAACACCGGAAATGCGCAGGGTTTGGAACATTTCGCCATTCCTTCTGTACGCAGCATAGGCGTTAATATTAATCTCAAATTTTAAACTTAAAATACATCTGTAATGAACTTTAATCAAAGACATCTGTTTATCGCAGGTCTGCTTATCATCGTGGGCACAACTGCCTGTAAAAACGAACTGGCGGATATAAATAAAAACCCGAATGCGGTAGAAAATCCGCAATCCGCTTACCTGTTAACGGGAGCTATCAAGACGGCAACGGATGCTTATTGGAATGTGAGCGAAACCAATCCGTCCAACCTATTTGTTCAATACTGGGCGGCTATTCAATATACCGAGGAAGATCGCTATATATTCACTAGCAGCAGCTTTCAGGGGCTATGGACAACGCTGTATGCTGGAAGTATCGTAAATCTGAATAAAATTATTGCACTGGGCGAGAAAAAAGACAACAACAATTACAGAGGAATCGCGCTCATATTGAGATCGTGGAATTTTTGTCTGTTAACAGATGCGTACGGTGCAATACCTTACAGTCAGGCCATTCAAATAGATCAGCATCCGGATCCAAAGTACGATGCGCAGCACGTCGTTTACGAAGGGCTATTATCCGACCTGAAAAAAGCACAAGCCCTATTGGACCCTCAAGGTAAAGCCGTGGAAGGGGATATTATTTATGGAGGAGATATCTCCTTATGGAAGAAGTTAGCGAACTCGCTCCGTTTACGCATTGCCCTTCGCATGGCTGACAAAGCACCCCAAAAGGCAAAAGCCGTTCTCTCGGACATTAAAAGCAATGGGAATAATTATATCAGCAGCAATGCGGAAACGGCTCAGTTGGTCTATGAAGATGCACCTAACGACAATCCCCTTTATGAACAATTTCTGACCCGGGATGATTACAGGATCAGCAAAACGATTGTAGACAAGTTGTTCGCCTTAAATGATCCGCGTTTGCCGGTTTATGCAGCACCTACCCAGGAGCCTACACCGCAGACCTATGTAGGTATTCCCAATGGGCTTCTAGCGGGAGACGCCAGCAACCTGGGCTTTTATAAGACCTCCAAACCAGGAAGCTATTTTACGGCGGCCCATGCGCCAGCCGTCATTATGAGTTATGCGGAAGTGCTGTTCGACAGAGCCGAAGCAGCCGCAAGACACTTAACCAATGAACATCCCGAAAAATTATATAAAGCGGCTGTTGCTGCTGCGTTAAAACAATATGCCGTCACTGAGGCCGCTATTGCTGAATATCTGGAGCAACCCCAAGTAAAGTACGACCCCGAGAACTATAAAAAATCTATTGGCGTACAAAAATGGATCGCACTGTTTGGTCAGGGGCTAGAAGCTTTTGCAGAATGGCGCCGCCTGGATTATCCCCAACTCCAACCCGCTAAGGCCGGCGTGCTTAACGGAAAAATGCCCTTACGTTTTATTTATCCGGGAACCGAACAATCTTTAAATAAGGAAAGCTATCTACAGGCCGTCGGCAAACAGGGTTCTGATTTATTAACTACCCAATTATGGTTTGATAAAAATTAAAAGGAAACTTGCGGATCATATTAACGAAAGGAACAATCAAACGAACTGTGATAAATCACTTCTACAGGGTGGAACGGTTATATGCAGAGTCCCCATCCGACGATTAAAAAAATAAACGAATGAAAAAAATCAGAAAAAGAGCTATGATCGGCTTGCTGTTGTCGGCATTGCTATTCACTTTAAGCAAGTGTACCGAGCATCAACCGCAATTACAAAAGGGCATCTGGCGCGCCACCCTCCAAAGAGCAGATGGGCATAATGTCGTTTTTAACTTTAAAGTGGGAGATACTGCAGGCAGTCCTGTTATTTACGTATTCAATGCCAGCGAACACCTCAGAGTGGACAGCATCCGGATAAATGGAGATTCTGTGTTTATCCAGATGCCGTTTTTTGGTTCTCATTTCACGGCCCGCATTAAAAAAGATGGTAGCCTGGAGGGAACCTGGATAAAAAACTATGGCACCCGTCTGGCAAAAATGCCTTTTAAGGCTGTTCCAGGGGACAGTCTTCGTTTACCCACCTATGCAAAAGCGAAGTACAATGTAGAGGGCAGTTGGGCTACGTCTTTCCATCGGGCGGACGGCAGCATTTTTAAAGCGATCGGTTTATTTGAGCAGGAGGGAGGCAAGGTAACGGGAACATTTCTGACTCCTGTTGGTGATTATCGCTATCTACAAGGTGTGGTGAGCGGGGATACTTTAAAGTTAACCGGTTTTGATGGCTGTCATGCCCTCAAGTTCACCGCACGCGTGGACAGCAACCGGTTGACAGACGGGAAAATTTACGCTATTAATCGTCCGGCCGGCCCCTGGCAGGCCGAACGTAAGAACTACGATGAGTTGCCAGCGGCTTATGCCGTTCAAAATATTCCTCAGGGGCAGGTCAAGACCAACTTCACGCTGAAAGACTTTCGCAGCGGAAGACTGGTTTCTTTGCAGGATAGCGCCTATGAAAACAAGGTCGTGGTTATCCAGATTTTAGGTTCGTGGTGTCCTAACTGCATGGATGAGACGAAATACTTGAGCAGGTTTTACAACGAAAACAAGCAGCGGGGCGTAGAAATCATTGCCGTAGCATTTGAGCGTACAGCGGATTATCAGCAATCCAAAGAAGCGGTATCTTCTTTTTTGGAAAGATTTGATTTACAGTATCCGGTATTGTATTCAGGAGTGGCCGTTGGAGACGCTCAATTGACGGAGAAGATTTTCCCGGGATTACCCGAAGAAATTCATGTTTTTCCAACAACCATTTTCGTAGACAAGGCGGGCTATGTTCGTAAAATTCATACGGGCTTCAACGGACCGGCTACCGGAAAATATTATACAAAATACAAAGCGGAATTTAATGCGATTGTAAACGGACTACTGGCAGAATAAGGGGAGATTTTCCTTAAGGAGAATCAGCGCAGCATTTACCCAGCGCGGAAAAAGTTTTGAGCGAGGAAAACTAACGGTCAGCGGTCGCCATCCACTTTAATGATTTTTCGCACCATGTCTTTGCTCGTGTAGGACAGCTTAACAAAATACACCCCACTGGGAACATTTGTCAAATCAAACATAATGCGGTTAGCGCTATTAATGGCGGAAGCTGTTTTTTGCATGATCAGCTGCCCCGCCGCATTGTAAATAGACACCGCCTGCAAATCAGGAGGCGGAGAAAGAAATTGGACGTGCAGCATACCGGAAACCGGGTTGGGAACAATAATCACTTTTTCCTGTTGTAAAACCGGATTGACGGGTCTTGTAATCACGGCGATGTCATCCAGATAAATATTGTTTTCAAAATTCGTGATGTTCCGGAAGATAATCCGAAATGCTCCTTTCCCGATATAAGGCGTCAGGTTTACAGAATCGCGTCTCCAGTCCGTTGAACCAGGAATAAATTCCCGGGTAACAGGGGTAGCAACACTAATCAATTGGCTCCCCCATTTTTTATAAACCGTTGTACCGGTTTGGCCGCAATCGTAACTGATCAGCACTTCTAAAGTATCCCAATACCGGTTATTTCCATTAGGATCTGATTGAACGGCGGCTGCCACATCGAAAAACAAAAAGGCGGAGTCCGCATTATGCACATCAAAAACAGGAGATACCAGTTCATCTACCGGTCCGTTGGACTGATAATCAAAATTTTTCATCATTACCGAGTAGCTGCCGGAGTGCGCGGCCTGGGAGGTCTTCTGCCAGGTAAACTGCTGGTCGGGGTTGCTGATCGTCCATCCCGAAGGCGGGTAACTGCTTTCTTCAAAGCCTTCTGCAAAAGGAACAGCAGCTTGCGGATCCAAATGAAAAACGGCGGTTAAGGTATCATTGCCTGGTTGCTGGTCCTCTTGCCCATTGGGCGCAGTAACATACGCCCGGAAGTGATGCTGGCCGATGCCAATTGCAGAAGCAGGGAGCGTGACCTGTATGCTGTCCAGGGTTTGTAAATTTCCGGTCCAGGAAAAAGTTTTGACCGCAGAGCCATCTATTGTGTAATTTAAAGTAGCGCTAGTAAGTTCCTCATTACCAAAATTTTGCAACGTAACAACAGGCGTAACCTGTCCGGTACATAATTTCCCCTGTGGAGCAGTTATCGCGCGTATTTTCGCATCCACTGCTTCAAGTTGAACCGGCTGGCATCCATCGGAAGAAAGTAGGCTGCTACGCGTACCAAAGAGGTTGGTCTGCGCCCTGGTAACCTGGTCCTCGGTGAACATATTCATAACCGCATCGTTCGCATATCCCATGAAATTATTAATCATTATGCCGGGGAAGTTGGGAGAGCAGGGGTCGTCTAAGTCCGGAAAAGAAGGATCGCCATATACGGCAGCAGATTGGGGGGGCGTGTCCTCCACATGATCTCCCGGTGAACAGGAGCCGTCTCCGGCCCCCCAAAGATGCAGGAGGTTAAAAAAATGGCCCAACTCATGGGTACAGGTTCGTCCTTTATTAAAATCAGGCAGAAGGTCCCCGGTCGTACCGAAAGCCTTATAGTAGATCACTACGCCCTGCTCATCTTTGGGATACACGACCGGAGGGGTTCCTACCCCCAGGTTATCGCCCTGCAGATTACATACCCAGATATTTAGGTAATCGTCTGTGTTCCACGCGTCGGCGCCTCCCGTAGTAGAATGCTTTACCTCCGCCGCCGCATAGGAAACGTCAAAACTGGCCCGGTTCGTTCTTACCCGATCAATACCATTAGTAGGGGCGCCATCCGGTGTACGTCTGGCCAAACAAAAGCTGATTTTCATATCTCCTGCAATCGGCTTCCACACATCGGGAATCTGAGCAGCATCCGTATTGAGTTGTTCATAATCTTCGTTTAAAACGGCTAGCTGAGAAAGGACCTGCGCATCGGTCACCATTTCCGGATTTTGCAACACCACATGCACGACGACGGGAATAACGGCTACCGGCCTGCCTCTGGCGATGGATTTATCCTGAACAGACGGCATTGGCTGGTCACGGATACTTTGATATTTTTTCAACAACCCGGGGTTTCGTTCAATAGCCTGTTTGATGGCCAGGGGCGTCGCACAAGTACGTTGGGCAACCACCGAATAGCCACTTCCCGCCAGCAGGATAAGGCACAGCCCGAATATTCTGTAAAAAGGAAATAAAGTTAAATATCGTTTCAAAGTAAAAAAATGAATTGCATCAAAAGTAAAGTTTTTAACCGATAAAACCGGATTTCAAAAATATGTTTTACTTTTCGGTCTGTAAGTTTACAAAAGTGAAGAGCAAAACGGTTGACAACGAACAGGCTTCCGGAGGCCGCCACCGTCTGCTGGAAAAGCTGTTGCCTGTGCCGATTGGGCTTTACAGGGCGACCTAAACAGACCTTATTATCGTTTGGCAGGCAAAATGTGATCAACCAAATGCAAATGTTATTTACTTTTATAATTTATAGGTGTAGAGCGGGTTTCCAACGAATAAGAGGACCTTATAAAAGCAGTTTGACAGACAACCGAAAGTTTTTTCAAAATGTGAGTGTAAAACAAGTCGCTTACATCCCGCTGGCCGGTGGCCGGCGGGGCTTTTACACTCCGACATATAAACCGATAATATGGGCAGATTCACCGGCTTAATTGGCATTATAGTAATATTAGGGATCGCGTTTTTGATGTCTAATAACCGCCGGAGAATCAATTACCGCGTCGTGCTGTCGGGGCTGGCCATACAAATAGCGCTGGCTGTTTTTATTTTAAAAGTCCCCGTAGGGAAGCAGATCTTTGGCTGGTTAGGGGCAGAAGTAACCCAAGTACTGAACATGGCTCATGCGGGAGCCGCTTTCGTGTTTGGTCCGTTGGTCGACTCAGACCTGCTGACAAAAGCATTCGGCCCATCCAATAATCTGATCTTCTTTTTTACTATTATTCCGACCATCATCTTTGTAGCTGTACTCGTGAGCATGGCCTATCATTGGGGGATCATGCAGCGCGTTGTAAAAGCAGTAGCCTGGCTCATGTATAAAGTCATGGGAGTGAGTGGGAGTGAAGCCCTCAGCAACGCCTCCAGTGCTTTTGTTGGACAGGTAGAAGCACAGATACTGATCAAGCCGTATTTAAAGGGAATGACCATGAGTGAACTGCTGGCTTCCATGACAGGGAGCATGGCTTGTATAGCCGGCGGGGTGATGGCGGTCTACATTGCGCTTGGGGTGCCGGCCGAGTACCTGATTGCCGCCAGCCTGATGGCAGCCCCCGGCGCGCTGGTTATTTCAAAGATTGTCTGGCCGGAAACGGAAGAATCGGAAACCAAAAAGGAGGTTACCCTCCAGGTCAAGAAAAACACCTATAATATACTGGACGCTATTTCTCATGGCGCAAGCGACGGGCTGCGTGTAGGCCTTAATGTAACCGCTATGTTGATTGGCTTTATCGCGCTGATCGCCCTGGCCGACTGGCTTTTAGGCGGAATAGGCAGTTTTCTGGCCGGTTTGGGACTGTCACTGGATTTTATCGGTATCAACCTAAGTACGTTGAACATGAATCAGATATTGGGCAGTATTTTCTCCCTCATGGCGCGGGCCATGGGTGTTCCAGGCCACGAAGCCCAGGCCGCAGGCGCCCTGTTGGGAACAAAGATGGTGATCAATGAATTTGTCGCCTATATGGACCTGTCACAAATAAAAGAAACACTCACGCCCAAAACAATGGTAATCGTTAGCTTTGCCCTATGTGGCTTTGCTAATTTCAGTTCGATCGCCATACAGGTAGGGGGGATAGGGGAATTAGAACCTTCACGCCGGACGGATCTGGCACGACTCGGTTTCAAAGCCTTGATCTGCGGAACGCTC
The DNA here is from genome assembly GCA_964424665.1 of uncultured Chitinophagaceae bacterium. Lineage (GTDB taxonomy): Bacteria > Bacteroidota > Bacteroidia > Chitinophagales > Chitinophagaceae > FW021-bin31. The sequence goes on along the minus strand of CAYRJM010000013.1, from coordinate 6,980 downwards.
GCATCGTATATGTCCGCGGCAATCGCAGGAATTTTAATTTAGACACCTAAAAACCGTTGTTTTTTGAAGCATAAAGAATTCCGGTATATCTTCATTTCACTGGTTGCAAGCATTGCAATTACAGCGGCAAAGTTTATTGCTTATCTTGAAACGGACTCAGTTGCCGTACTCTCTGATGCGTTGGAATCCATAATCAATGTAGTAGCCGCACTTTTTGCCTGCTACAGTGTTTACCTGACCGCAAAACCGCGGGATAAAAACCATCCCTATGGTCATGGCAAGGTGGAATTTTTCTCTATCGGTTTCGAAGGCGGCATGATCACCATCGCAGGCTTACTGATATTGTATAAAGCCTTTGATTATTTTATTCATCCCAGAACATTAACCGGGCTGCACAACGGAATAATTATCCTGGTCGTTACGGGTGCTGCCAATCTGCTGCTGGGATTGTTTTTAATACGTTCCGGTAAGCGACTTCCATCTATAACCATCAGCGGCAATGGGCAACACATTTTAACAGATGCCTGGTCGAGTCTCGGAATCATTATTGTACTGTTATTGATAGGCGCGACAGGCTGGCAATGGCTGGATCCCCTCGCCTCACTCCTCATAGGTTTTCTGATTATCGCAAAAGGCTATTCTTTATTAAGAAAGTCTGTCTCCGGGCTGATGGATGAAACTGACCTCGAAGTAGTTGATCAAATCGTTTCGATCCTTTCTGAAAACAGGAAATCGCAATGGATCGATATACACAACCTGCGGATCCAGCAATTTGGTAATAACCTGCATATCGATTGCCACGTTACGCTTCCGTATTATTATACTTTATTAGAAGTTCATCGCGAAGTAAAGGAAATAGAAAGAATATTAAATGCGCATTTTCCAAAAAGAGAAGTAGAATGCTTCATTCATACGGATCCCTGTACGCCGCCATGGAGTTGCCCCTATTGCCGGTTATCGGATTGTCCGGTCCGGGAAGCGCCCTTTGAAAAACAAATATCCTGGAACCGGGAACGTATTTTATCTAACCGGCAACATTTAAAAAAATAACAAATATTTGGTTATCTTCCATCGGCAATAATTACACGAATATGATCTCTTCAGATAACATCATTTCTTCCCTTTTGGATAACGATTTCTATAAATTCACCATGCAGAACGCGGTAATCAAGCTCTTCCCGTATGCACGGGTCAGTTATAGGTTCATCAACAGGGGAGAACATGCATTTCCGCCGGGGTTTGCAGCAGCATTAAAAAACGAGGTAGAAAAAATGGCCAATCTTAAGTTGACTGGCGACGAAAAGCAATACCTGATGGAAAAATGCGGTTATCTTGATCCGACCTACCTTGATTTTTTAAGTGGTTTCCGGTATATTCCTGCTGAGGTACAGATTCAGCAGAAGGGGGTAGATCTGAAAATACATATAGAAGGATTTTGGTATAGAACGATTCTATGGGAAGTACCGCTTATGGCATTGATCAGTGAACTCTACTACCGCTTTCAACGAGCGCAAAGGCTCCCGGATGAAAAAGTCGTTCGTATCGTCAAAGCCAAGATCAGTCATTATAAAAAGATGGGAATAAAAATAGCAGAGTTTGGCACCCGCCGGCGGCATTCCTTTGCAGTACATCAATTGGTCGTTAATGCGCTAAAAAAGTACGGTGAAGGTAGTTTTACGGGTACGAGCAATGTCGCTCTTGCCCGCAGTTCCGGTGTAAAACCTATCGGTACCCACGCCCACGAATGGTTTATGTTTCATGCAGCACGGTTTGGCTTTCAAATGGCCAATATAGTAGCGTTGGAAAATTGGGTAAATGTCTATCGCGGCGACCTGGGCATTGCTTTATCTGACACCTATACCTCAAAAGTCTTTTTTGAAAGCTTTGATAAAAAGTTCTCAAAATTATTTGATGGCGTCCGGCACGATAGTGGTGATCCTATCACATTTGCCCGACAGGCAATTGCACATTATCAATCGTTGAATATCGACCCTTTAAGCAAAACGATTATTTTTTCTGACGCTTTAAATCCTGACAAGGTAGACCGTATCGTCGCTTTCTGTAGAAATAAAATCGGAATGTCCTTTGGAATTGGCACCAATTTCACCAATGATGTCGGCCTGGAGCCCTTGAATATCGTTGTTAAGATGTCGGCCGCCCGGCCGGAGGGGAAGGACTGGATCCGGGTAGTAAAGCTTTCCGATGAAGCGGGTAAATATACGGGTGATCCGGATATGATCACATTAGCCAAAACTATTTTGGGCTTAGCGTAAGGCAAAGCCCACTTGTTTGATCTAAAAAAGATAAACCACTTGCTCAAGACAAGTGGACTAGGGCTTCCACGACTTATTTTTTCACAAGGTTGAAATCTTTGTATCTTACATCCCAAAAGCGAAAGACTTTTGGGTTTGCGACATGTTTTATAAAATTACTTCCCTATTTTTGTGATTCATTAAAAAATGTAAAGGAAAATCTCACTTATGAAAAGAGTAGTCATCACCGGATTAGGCGCCTTAACACCTTTAGGCAATAATGTAAAAACCTATTGGGACAATTTGCTCCGTGGCGTATCCGGCGCCCGTCCGATTACGAATTTCGACGCTTCCCAGTTCCGCACACGATTCGCCTGTGACCTCAAAGATTTTGATCCGTCTGCTTATTTGGATAAAAGCACGTTGCGAAAGACCGACCCTTACGTCCAATACGCGCTTATAGCGGTAGAAGAAGCCGTTAAAGACGCCGGACTGGACTTTGAAAAAATGGATCCACTGGATACCGGGGTAATATGGGGATCCGGACAAGGAGGCATGTTAACCTTTGAAGAAGAAATAAAAGAATATGCCAAAGGCAATTTTGTTCCACGTTTTAACCCGTTTTTTGTCCCTAAGATTATTTCCAACATGGCCGCGGGAATGATCTCCATAAGATACGGGTTGATGGGCATTAACTATGCGGTAGTAACAGCCTGTTCCACCTCTAATACCGCCATTATGGACGCCCTGAACTATCTACGGCTTGGTAAGGCCAACGTGATCATTGCCGGTGGTTCCGAAGCGCCTATCACTGAGGCCGCCGTTGGCGGTTTTTCCTCCATGAAAGCCCTCAGCAACAGCAACGAGGATCCCGAGACGGCTTCCCGTCCCTTCGACCCGACACGTAATGGTTTTGTGTTGGGAGAGGGCGCCGGCGCCCTCATTCTGGAAGAGTTAGAACACGCCAAAAAACGCGGCGCTACCATATACGGTGAAGTAGCGGGAGCCGCCATGACCGCCGATGCTTACCATATGACAGGATCTCATCCCGATGGGCTAGGTTCTTATCACTCCATGCGCCTGGCTATCAAAGATGCAGGTGTCAGCCCTAAAGAAATAGATTATATTAATGCGCATGCCACCTCCACACCCATTGGAGACCCCAGTGAAGCCAAAGCTATTGTAAAGGTTTTTGGCGAAGACACCGGAAACATGTTTATCAGCGCTACAAAATCCATGACAGGACACCTGCTTGGCGGCGCAGGTGCAGTAGAAGCTATTGCCAGTATTCTTGCTACCAAAAATAATGTTATTCCTCCTACAATAAACACGGCTGAAATAGATCCGGAGATTCCCAAACAGCTCAATATTGTTCTGAAAGAACCGCTCCAAAAGCCAATCCGTTTTTCCATGAGCAATACGTTTGGCTTTGGCGGTCACAACAGTTCTATCGTGTTTAAGCAGTTCGAAGCGTGAACAGCAGACCAATAAAGACAACCGGGTTTCAGGGGCAGACGAGGCCAATGGCAACGTCTCGTAGTGTTTTTCATGAAATATTTACGAAAATTATTTTAAAATGTAAGTGTAAATGGAGCCGCTTACATCCCGATCCTTTCCGACGGCTGGATTTTACGCTCCATTCATATAAACGACTGCTAGTAATGTATCCGCTTAAAAAACTATTTTGTTTTCTTATCCTTTTTGTCCCTGCGTTGGCTTTCGCGCAAAATAAGCAAATAACTGTTGCAGACCTCTATCAGAAGTATACCTTTCATCATCAAAGTGTCCCGGGCTTTTCCTCCATGAACGATGGCCGGTTTTATACGGAAATCAGTAGGAAAGGCGATTTATTGAAAAAGAGCTTCGAAACGGGAAAAACTATAGACACTTTGGTAGAAGCGGAGTATCTGGTAACTCCGTCAGGCAACAACATCGGGTTGAATGACTATACATTCAGTCGGGATGAACGCAAGCTGCTCATTGAGACGAAAAAAACACGTATTTACAGAAGAAGTTACACCACTGTACCTTATGTATTCGATTTAGAGACGAAAAAGCTAAGCTCGATAACGGATGTACCTGTCTTACATCCTACTTTTTCTCCGGATGGGGAAAAGGTCGCTTATGTCAAAGGAAATAACCTCTATTACAAAGACCTAACCACCGGAAAAGAAATACAGATCACATCCGACGGGAAAAAAAATCATATTATCAACGGAAGCTGTGACTGGGTTTACGAAGAGGAATTTAGCTTTACCAAAGCTTTTCAATGGAGTCCGAACAGTGATCAGATAGCCTATTACCGTTTCAATGAATCACGGGTACCATTATATACGCTTCCTTTCTATAGCGATACGAGTAACTACCCTACATTGTACACCTATAAATACCCCAAAGCCGGAGAGCCTAACTCTATTGTTACCATACATTTGTATAATCTGCGTAGCGGAGAGAAACAAAACATGGATATCGGAGAAAACACTGATCAGTATATCCCGCGGATAAAATGGACACACGACAACCAAACGCTGTGCATCTATCGCTTAAACCGGCTGCAAAACAAATTAGAATTGTTACTGGGCGATGTCCGCACGGGCAACAGCAGGGTGATCTATACGGATAGCGCCAAATGGTATATCTCTGAATCGCTTTTTGATGAGCTGTTTTTCTTAAAAGACGGTAAACATTTTATCATTGTCAATGAATCGGATGGATGGCAACACGCTTATCTGTATAATATGGAAGGAAAACGGCTGGCCAAATTAACCCAAGGCAAGTGGAGCATAGATGAAGTAGCGGGAATAGACCAGAAAAATAAACTTTTTTATTTTACAGCAGCCTATCCTGATCCCATGAGCCGTCAATTATTCAAGGTCCGTTTTGACGGTTCCCGGCTAAAACAGATCACGGAAAAACCGGGATGGCACGATATCACGTTTAATGCAGACAATACTTTTTACCTGGACGAATATTCTTCATTGAATACGCCGCCGGTTTATTCCATTCACAATGAAGAGGGCCGGTTGATCCGAAAACTGGAAGACAATAGCGCCCTCAGGGAAAGAATGGCGGCATATGCATTGTCAAAAGGTCTTTTTCTTAAAATTCCGAACGCCGCCGGCGTTGAATTGAATGCCATGATGTTGTATCCTCCTGATTTTGATTCTACGAAAACCTATCCCGTATTGTTCATGAATTATGGTGGCCCCGGCTCCCAAACAGTAGTTAACCGCTGGGGTGGCTTTAATTTCTGGCAACAAATGCTTGCCGAAAGAGGATATATCATTATCAGTGTAGATAATACCGGTACGGGCTTCCGGGGTGTTCGGTTCAAAAAAAAGGAAACATACCTCAATCTAGGCTGGCAGGAAATCCATGACCAGATGGACGCCGCACAATGGCTTATTGATCATTACAGTTATGTGGATCCTTCCCGTATCGGACATTGGGGATGGAGCTTCGGCGGCTTAATGAGCTGCCTGGCTATTACTGTCGGCGCTGATATTTTCCACACGGCCATTGCCGTAGCGCCGGTTACAAATTGGAGATATTACGACAACATTTACACGGAACGTTTTATGCGAACACCCCAGGAAAACCCCGAGGGATATGAAAAGACTTCCCCTATTACTTATGCCCGCCGGTTGAAGGGGCCGTTTCTGCTCGTCCACGGGACAGCGGACGACAATGTGCATTTTCAAAACAGCATGATGCTAAGTGAAGCGCTGATCCAAGCCAACAAGCAGTTCCAGCAGGCTTATTATCCCAATAAAAATCACAGCATATACGGGGGAAACACCCGCCTGCAATTATTCACCCGGATGACGGACTTTATTTTGAAAAACTTATAGTACAGCCAGCTTCCTTTTATTCCAACCGGACGGCCGGCTGCACAAAATAATGCTGGTTCATGTCTTTCGCTTTCAGGGAACAGGATCATACCCGTGTCTTCCCCCCGGGCGGCAAGCGAGTAAACGACGTGCGGTAAGGTAGAACCCTTTCCACAGCCCATATTTTTTAAAGGCTTCCACGCCATATTGGGAACAGGTAGGAGTAAAGCGGCAATGCCCTCCGGTCAACGGAGAGAGGACCCATTGATAGATTTTGATAAGTAGGATAAAAGGCAGGGCCAATATTTTATTTATTGTTTTCATCCGTCGGCAATTGCTTGCGTAATAGCTTAATCAGCCGCGCTAAAGACACGCTCATTTTTTCGTGTAGCACGGCGTAATCGGCCAGGCTTTTGTCAATATAGACAAAAAATACGGCTAAGTCCAAATGGTTATCGCAGAGAAAATCGGTGAGTTCTTTTTTTTGTAATCGATACGTTTCGCGCATCTGGCGTTTGAGGCGATTTCTATCAACGGCTTTTTTAAAATGACGGGTTGGCACCGAAAACCCCACACGCCCGGTACCTACTTCCGCGGAGGAATAAATCAGATAATATACTTTTAACGGAAAAACAGAAAACGCTTTCCCGTTATGGAAAAGCGCCTGAATTTGTTTTTTGCTTTTCAGATGCTCATTCTTAGGAAAGGTACGGGAAGCCATGATCTGTGTTTTTAGCTCAATGTATTCCGCCCTGCCAGACATCTGCCTATTTTAGTTTCCGCTCATCAGAAACAGTCAGTTTATGACGGCCTTTTGCTCTCCTGGAGGCCAACACTTTACGCCCTTTGGCGGTCTGCATTCTTTTCCTAAAACCATGTACAGACTTTCTGCGACGGT
>CAYRJM010000012.1:0-53664 GCA_964424665.1 uncultured Chitinophagaceae bacterium | reverse complement strand
CAGAAAGAAAACTTTTTACATCGGGAATACTAAGCCCCTTGTCCATGACCATTGTCAAACCATACTTGCGAGGTTTTTCCGTGCGGTCAGGAATCTGGTCAAGGTTAAAATTCATATAACGAAACTTTGTTTTAAAAAATTAGACGTATAAAAAATCGTGTAAAGGTAAGAACTAAATTGGTTCAGCAAATTCCGCCCCGTCTCCCGGTGGTGCTTACAAATAACGGCGAAAGCGAACCAAGACATCCACCACTTCTTTTCGTTGCATCATGGCAGGGTCCAATCCGGAGAGTATCTTCAGTTTTCGAGGGGCCTCGGCCAGGGCGATCTCCAGCCGCAACAAGGCTTCTTTTGTTTTTCCCAGGGCCAACAGTATCGCGCTGCGGAAATAGTCGTAGTCCGCCAGGTGCCGGGTTTCCGCCTCCGCCTTATCCAACTGGTCCAGCGCCTCGGCATAGAGTTCCGCCTGGTATAATGTCTTTATGAGCGTAAGCCTCGAGCGTCTGCTCGTAGGCCGGATGCGGATCGCCTCCACGAAATGGTCGATGGCGGCTTGCTGCAGGCCTAATTGCATCATGCATTTCCCCAGGCTCAGATGGTATTCCGCCCTACCGGAATGCATCTTATTAGCCGCCATTATAAAGGAAACGGCACGTTCCCATTTTTCTTCCAGCATATAAGTATGGCCAATGCGAAAGTACAGGTTATCTTCCTCAGGCATCAGTTCAATAGCCTTACGGTAACATGACCGGGCTTTACGGAATTTTTTATTCTTTTCATAGCAATAGCCCATGGCCTCGTAAATCGTACTGTCAGCGGAAGACCTTTTTAAGAAAGTGCGTAGGACCTCAATGGCTTTATCGTACTTGCGCAAACGGATAAAGGCGTCCGCCATGTTGCGGTAGGCATACTCAAAATCCTCATCAATCGCCAGCACATACTCATAGGCGTCAATGGCTTTTTCATATAATTTTATTTCCTGAAAGGCCCATCCCAGGTTGAACCAAGCCTGCGGATTAAACGGATGTTCGTCAATAATATGCTTATGCAACCGGATGCTTTCTTCCATCCTTCCGGTATATTCCGCCCAAAAGCCGATACGTTGCAGTCCTTCTTCGTTTTCGGGATCATCCTGAAGCAATAAAAGCAGGCAATCAAAAGCGGGATCGAACACCTCCCAGTCATCAAACACTTCATTCAATTCCAGCAACAGGTCCGAACGCTCTTCCCCATTGAAGCGATCAATATTGTCGGTCATCACCCGGGAGGCGTCTTCCAGGCGGTTCAGCCCCAGCAAGGCGTCTATTTTATGCACATATAAGTTCATATCGGCGGGATTCAACGCGTGTACATTTTCCAGCACCATCAGCGCCTTTTCGAACCGGCCGGTTGCATTGAGCAACGCCGCTTTTTTCACCTGAAGATCGGCACAATAAGGAAATTGTTGAATCCCTATCTCGGCAGCTTCCATGGCCCGGTTCATTTCCTCTTTGTCATCGTAATAATCAATAATCAGCGCGAAAGAATCCTCATCAATAAATTCGTGGGTGCTCCCCTGCCGCATAGCTTCAAAACGACGAATCAGTTCACTCAGACCGTCGAATTGTTCTTCGAAAGATTGTTCCTGATACATTACGGAGGTAAAGGTATAAAATAACAACATGCCCGCCAATGCTTTTTATACACAGCCTGTGGGAATTTCCCTCCGGCTGAAAAATCGGCAAAGTTTTTGTGATAATTTTATGTTAAATCTAATTTTTTGCTTATCTTTGTCGGTAATGAGAAGTTTTACCTGTATAATTGTGACCATCCTGCTTTGCGGAAGCCTGTTTTTCGCTCAGGCGGCGCCGGCCAACCATCCGGATAAGGCGGGTCAGATGTACAGCGGGCTTTCTTTCAGTTATCGTTTTCACCCGGATTATCTCAATACGTTCAACACGCTTTTCCCCATTTATTCTTATCAAAAAGAAGTATGCCGTAAGCCTTATACTGGCGATCTTTTGTTCATGGACAATAGCTTTATGCCTTTCTCGGCTGATTTTAATTATCAGGGATTTACGTATAAGACGACGAAGCTAGGCTCTCATTTCCTGAAGATAGACGGCAACAGCATATACAAGCAAGGCAATACCTTATTGCTTGTTCCGCGCTCCTATATATCCCCTGTAAAACCGCCGGTATTCCGTTCGGACATGCCCAAGATGGTGCTTCCGAAGGTAGACTAATCTCGGAGCGTCCCTCCTACGGGGTAAGGGATCAGGATTTATGCATAATTTCATGGCCCATTTTATCCCGCTTGGTCTTGAGATAAAACTCATTATAGGGATTGGCACATATTTCAATAGGTACGTTTTCGACAACCTCCAGTCCATAACCTTTCAGTCCGGTCCGTTTCTTCGGATTATTGGTCATCAGCCGCATTTTGGTGATTTTCAAAGCCCTTAAGATCTGGGCGCCGACGCCATAATCCCGCTGATCCATGTCAAAACCAAGCATCAGATTAGCCTCTACCGTATCATGGCCTTCCTCCTGCAATTTATAGGCCTTCAATTTATTCAAAAGCCCAATGCCACGGCCTTCCTGTTTCATGTAGAGCACCAATCCTTTGCCTTCTTCCTCCACCATTTCCATCGCCCGCTGAAGTTGTTCACCGCAATCGCAACGAAGCGAGTGAAGAATATCACCCGTAAAACAAGAAGAATGCACCCGTACCAATACCGGCTCTCCTTCTTTCCAATCTCCTTTTTTTAAGGCCAGATGCAAGTCACTGGTATTTTTCTGAGAAAAAGCAATCAGCTCGAAATCACCGTACATGGTAGGCATTTTCACCCTTACCTCCTCGTTGATCAACGATTCTTTCTGCATGCGGTAAGCGATCAGGTCCCGGATCGCGATAACCTTCAGGTCAAACTTTTTAGCAATTTTTTTCAGCTCCGGGAGCCGCGCCATGGTGCCATCTTCATTCATGATCTCTACCAGGACACCGCCATAAGGGTAAGCAAAACCGGCCATACGGACCAGGTCTATCGTCGCTTCGGTATGCCCCGTCCGGCGAAGCACCCCTTCTCTTTTGGCCTTTAGCGGAAATACATGTCCCGGCCGGCCCAATTCCCGGGCTTGGGTCTTCATATCATTGAGCGCGCGGATCGTTTCGGCACGGTCGCGGGCGGAGATACCGGTTGTGCAGCCGTGACCCAGCAGATCCACGGAAATCGTAAACGGCGTATGATGCAACGCCGTATTATTCCCCACCATCAGGTCGAGCCCCAGTTCATCACAGCGATCCTCTATAATCGGCGAACAAATCAGCCCCCGACCATGTTTAGCCATAAAATTAACGATTTCAGGCGTAATGGTCTCTGCGGCCGCAATGAAGTCCCCTTCGTTTTCGCGATCTTCGTCATCCACCACAATAACCATCTTACCGGCCTTTATATCCGCTAATGCCTCTTCGATTGGATCCAACATACGCTGTTTTTCTTTAAAGTTGAACGATATGCAAAGATACGACATATCGGAATACAGACCTTATCCTTGTTTTGTCTTTTAGCTACATTGCAATAACTTTGCACGGCATCCTGCAAAACAAACAGGATGATTTTTTTTCTTAAATCATAATCAAGGAAGCACATTATGTTCGACTCCCTTTCAGACCGGTTGGATTCGGCCTTTAAACAACTAAAAGGCCACGCCCATATCACCGAGCTCAACATCGCCACTACCGTAAAAGAGATCAGGCGGGCGCTGGTAGATGCAGATGTCAACTATAAAATCGCCAAAGAATTTACCAATACGGTTAAGGATAAAGCGTTGGGCACAAAGGTTCTGCAATCCGTAGAACCCGGTCAGCAAATGGTAAAGATCGTAAAAGACCAACTGGCCGAATTAATGGGCGGCACAGCGGAGCCGCTTCATTTGGAAAGCAGCCCTTCGGTTATCTTAATCGCCGGCCTGCAAGGTTCGGGTAAAACGACCTTCTCCGCCAAACTGGCTAATTTCCTGAAGGCCAAAAAGCGGCGCAGCCCTATGCTGGTAGCCGGAGACGTTTATCGTCCGGCCGCTATCGATCAGTTGAAGGTACTTGGCGGCCAGATCAATGTGCCGGTTTATTCCATCGAAGAATCCAAGGATCCGGTGGCCATCGCCAAAGCAGCCGTCCAAGAAGCAAAAGAAAAAGGGTTGAACACGGTGATTATTGATACCGCCGGCAGGCTGGCCGTGGATGAAAAAATGATGACGGAGGTCGCCAATATCAAAGCGGCTGTTGAACCGGATGAGATCCTGTTCGTCGTGGATTCCATGACCGGCCAGGACGCGGTCAATACGGCAAAAGCCTTCAACGACCGGCTGAACTTCAACGGGGTCGTCCTCACGAAGCTGGACGGTGATACCAGGGGTGGCGCCGCGCTGTCGATCAAGTACACGGTACAGAAACCCATTAAATTTGTCAGCAGCGGGGAAAAAATGGATACGCTTGACGTGTTTTATCCCGAACGCATGGCGCAGCGAATTTTGGGAATGGGCGATATCACTACGCTGGTAGAAAGGGCCCAGGAACAATATGATGAAGCGGAAGCCAGAAAGCTGGAAAAAAAGATCCGGAAGAACCAGTTTGATTTCGAAGACTTTAAGAGCCAGCTTCAGCAGATCAAAAAAATGGGAAATATCAAAGATCTCCTCAGTATGATGCCCGGTGTCGGTAAAGCGATTAAAAATATAGACATCAGTGACGACGCTTTTAAAGGGGTAGAGGCTATTATCGACTCCATGACCCCCTACGAACGAAAAAATCCGCAAGTCATCAATGGCAGCCGGCGGCTTCGTATTGCCAAAGGCAGTGGAAAAAAACCCGAAGAGATCAGCCAGTTTTTCAAACAATTTGATCAGATGCGTAAAATGATGAAACAAATGAACACCTCGGGCGGTCGCAAGAGCCTGCGCGGTTTGGGTATGTAGGCCTTTTCAAAAAATTAACACAATAAACCGGCTAAAATTTTTATTTCATTAAAGAATAATCTAATTTTGTCGCTTTAAACCATATTTATTCACTCGCAAGAATAATCTCAATTATTTATGCCTGTAAAAATCAGATTACAACGCAAAGGGAGAAAAAAGAAACCTTTTTATTTCATCGTCGTAGCCGACTCGCGCGCTCCCCGCGACGGAAAATTCATTCAGAAAATCGGGACCTACAATCCGTTGACGGTTCCCGCTTCAATCAATCTTGACCGCAACAGGGCGTTGCACTGGTTGCAAAAAGGGGCGCAGCCTACCGATACGGTGAGACGTATCCTGTCTTTTAAAGGTGTATTGTACCTGAAGCATCTCATGCGCGGGGTAAAACTCGGTCTTTTTGATGAACAGGCGGCCATGGAGAAGTTTGATCAATGGCTCAAGGACCATGAAGATAAAGTGCTGAAGAAAAGGGAAAGCCATCGGATGAGTAAACAAAAAGAACGCGAAGCAGCACAAGCCCCCGTTGAGGAACCCAAAGAAGAGCCTAAAGAGGAACAACCCAAAGCAGAAGAACCGAAAGAAGAGGGCCCGAAAGAGGAACAACCCAAGGTAGAGGAACCGAAAGAAGAGGAACCGAAAGAGGAACAACCCAAGGTAGAAGAACCTAAGGAAGAGGAGCCCAAAGTAGAAGAACCTAAGGAAGAAAAGCAGGAAGTAACTACGGCGGAAGACCAGACCGCGGCAAAAACAAGTTCTCCGGTAGCTGAAGAAGCCAAGGAAGAAACGCCGAAAGAAGATAAGGCGTAGCATTCTTTGGCAAACAGCAGCAAATCACATGGCGTGGGATATCGAAGAAGCAGACTTTGGTCATTTGCCACAATAATCTTGAGAGGAAATATTTAACTATTTCCTCTTTTTTTTGAACAATGAGTGACTATATTCACATAGGGACGATCGTAGCTGCGCGCGGGCTAGCTGGAGAAATGATCCTCGTCCATGAGATGGGAAGGCAATTGACCCGCGAAAATATTCCCGTTTTATTCATAGAAAAGAACAGCCACAATTTCATTCCTTATTTTGTCGAATCCATACAGGGCAAAAACGACAAAGAAGTTTATTTGCGGCTGGAAACTGTGACCAGCAAAGAAACAGCCCAAACGTTGCTCAAAAAAAAGGCATACCTGGCGCAGGAGGCTTTCAATACCCTCGTGGGCCCCGACTCCGATCTCTATTATCTGGGATTTACGCTTGTCGACGCCAAAGAAAAAGAGCTGGGCAAAATCGTGGAAATATCCCGCCTGCCTACCCAGTTAATTGCCCATGTCGATGAAAAAGGAAACGAACTGTTGATTCCCCTCACACCACAGACCATAGAGCGGATCGATCGTAAAAAAAAGATCGTTTTCGTAACACTTCCCGCGGGGCTCACCGACATTTACCGGCAGAAGAACCCTGATCAGGAATAATTTTCTTCCGTCCAATAAAAATATAAAGAGAATTGCCTACCTTTGTTGTCTGAAAAACCACACTCCTATGGACCAGAAAAAAGAATATAAAGCGCCTTCCTGGAAGCTACTCGTTGTTCATGCCATTATTTACGGCATAGGCATTGCCATAATGTGGGTAATTTACGGGCAACAGAATGCCGCCTCCCACGGAGCCACCTATCCTTGGCCTGCTTGGTTTACTACCGGTTGGGGAATCGTTGTTTTAGGACAATTGTGCAACGTATTTTTCGACAGCAACCGCAACCATCAGGACAAATACTACGAGAAATACCTGTATGAAAAAGACCACTAATCCTCTTTTTTTCAATATTTACATTTTACCATTTGTAATTTTTCAATTACCTTTGCACCCTGTTTTGCAAAAGGCATCGTCTTTTGTAGAGTACAGTAAATAAAAAAGCTAAAAATCAAGTAATCAAGGGAACGAAATGCCAACTATTCAACAATTAGTTCGTAAAGGAAGAACCGTCGTAAAGGCCAAATCAAAGAGCCGTGCACTGGATACCTGTCCGCAACGCCGCGGCGTTTGTACACGCGTATATACTACTACTCCCAAAAAGCCCAACTCTGCGCTTCGAAAAGTAGCTAAAGTACGCCTGACCAACAAGATTGAGGTGATTGCCTACATTCCGGGAGAAGGTCATAATCTCCAGGAACACTCTATTGTGCTTGTGCGCGGTGGTCGTGTTAAAGATCTTCCCGGCGTTCGTTATCATGTAGTCCGGGGTGCCCTGGATACCGCCGGTGTAAAAGATCGCAAGAAAAGTCGTTCCAAATACGGTACAAAAAAAGAAAAGACTAAAAAGTAATCCAGTTTAAAAGAAATTCATAATCCCATGAGAAAGCAAGCAGCTAAAAAGATGGATTTGTTGCCGGATCCCAGGTTTAACGATCCACAGGTAACCCGCTTCGTAAACAACATTATGCTGAAGGGCAAAAAAAGTACTGCTTATACTATATTTTATGATGCCATTGATCATATTTCCAAGAATAGCGAAGAAGACGGATATGAAGTATGGAAGCGGGCGCTGGCCAACGTAACCCCTATGGTCGAAGTGCGCAGTCGCCGTATTGGTGGCGCTACATTCCAGATACCTACCGAGGTGCGCGGCGATCGCAAAGTATCCTTAAGCATGAAATGGCTTGTACGTTTCGCGGCAGCTCGTCATGGTAAAAGCATGGCTGAAAAGCTGGCCAACGAAATTATGGCTGCCAGTAAAGGGGAAGGGTCCGCTTTTAAAAAGAAAGAGGACACGCACCGTATGGCTGAAGCCAACAAAGCATTCTCCCACTTTAGGATATAAAGTAACTTCCTATATTATTTTTTAAGGCCCTGCTTCTCGCGGGGCCTTTTTTAGTCCATCATTTCCTTTTGCTCTTTCCAATGGAAGCCTTTATCTTTATGGCCATCATAAAAAATCAATGAATCAATGAACAGAAAAATTCGCATGGGCATGGTCGGTGGCGGGCCAGGCGCTTTCATCGGTGCAGTCCACCGCATGGCGGCTAACTTAGACGGACATATCGAGCTGGTATGCGGCTCCTTCAGCAGTAAAATGGAAAAATCGTTGCAAACAGGTAAAGAACTATTCCTGCCGGAAGACCGCATCTACCCTTCCTATAAGGAAATGATCGAACAGGAAAGCCGGTTGCCGGAAGGCGAGCGGATGGATTTCATAAGTATCGTAACCCCCAACTATCTCCATTTTGAACCGGCTAAACTGGCATTAGAACATGGCTTTCATGTGGTACTGGACAAACCGATGACCATCAGCCTGGCGGAAGCCCAAACCTTAAAGAAACTGGTGGAAGAAAAAGGGCTGTTGTTTTGTCTCACCCATACCTATACCGGCTATCCTATGGTAAAACAAGCCAAATACATGGTTTCTGAAGGTATTTTAGGCAACATCAGGAAAGTCTATGTCGAATATCCCCAGGGCTGGCTAAGCGAGCCTTTGGAGAATGAAGGAAATAAGCAAGCTGAGTGGCGCGCTGATCCTGCAAAAAGCGGTATCGCCGGAAGTATGGGCGATGTGGGTACCCATGCCGCCAACCTTGTTGAGTATATTACGGAACAAAAGATAACCGGCGTTTGCGCGGACATCAACGCTATCGTGCCCAATCGGGCTTTGGATGATGATGGTGCGGTATTATTCAAACTTGGCAATGGGGCCAGTGGGGTATTGATGGTATCGCAGGTGGCTACAGGCGAAGAAAATTGTATAAAAATTCGGGTTTATGGAGCGAAGGCCGGTGTAGAATGGAAACAGGATGACGCCAACTCCCTCCTGGTAAAATGGCCGGATCAACCGGTCCAAATATTACGCACCGGCGGGCCGGGCACGGCGGCTATCGCTGCGCACAACCAGCGGGTTCCTGCAGGGCACCCTGAGGGCTACCTGGAAGCATTTGCCAATCTATATCGGAATTTCGCGCTAAGCCTCGATGCGAAGCTAGGGGGTAAAACGCCCAAGTCGGAATGGCTGGACTTTCCCGATGCGGAGGATGGTGTTCGCGGCATGTTGTTTTTGGAAAAAGTAATTGCGTCCGGGAAGAGCGAACAAAAGTGGATTGATTTGTAAAATTCATGGACAGTTGAATACCCCGATGCCGGAATTTTCACATGATTCAATAGTCCCGTATTCGAAAGTCTTTGACTCCAGCGACGGTGCCTCGAATGATCTTCGCGATCAATTCAAGCGGTGCGCTATCCACGTCTTCCACTTATAATACAAGGATGCCTATGCTATAACTCCGTGTAAACCGAAAGCTTTATTAAACGGGTGTAAACCCTATTGGTCGTTTGCCAGAGGACAGAAGTGTACTGCTGTTTCTTTTTGCGGTACTTGCAACCTAAAATGCTACGCGCCTTTAGGTAGTGTTTTGCATGGTTCACTTTCTGCTTCTACAAGTTGTGATAAAGGCATTCGCAACACCAATTGTTCCCCCTACTGCTACAGGATGATTTTAACCCTCTATGGAAAAACGGGGTATACCCCCCTAATCTTATGTGAGGGGCATTGATAGTGACGTATAGGACCATGTAACAATCGTGAAGTCTGTAACAAAACGGATATGCCAAACAGATTGCACGCTAATCTTTCGTAAAGTATTGCTTGTTTTTTTACCTGAAGGGCTAACAAGTCATCCCATTTTCGAATATTTTCAAATGCGGAGCAAAAAATAAAACCTATGCATTCATACCGTTTCCTTTTTCGTCCCGGGGTCTCATGAAATAATCTGTTTTCCATTAAGCGGGCAATCCGGTCAAGTATTCTATA
Source organism: uncultured Chitinophagaceae bacterium (assembly GCA_964424665.1). Classification (GTDB taxonomy): domain Bacteria; phylum Bacteroidota; class Bacteroidia; order Chitinophagales; family Chitinophagaceae; genus FW021-bin31. The sequence continues at coordinate 43,919 of CAYRJM010000012.1, read as the reverse complement.
AATAATCCAACTTAAAACCTGCCGTATACAACTATCCGGTGTAATATTGTGAAATCCCATTCCCTTGCAATAAAGAGATACAATGGAAACGGGAAGAAATAGCCTTGAAAAAGGAAAAATTTATGTTATCTTGGCGGCTCAACTCATTAGATAGATTAATGATTGAAGATTTTTGATCTATTCTACGCCGCATTAACCAATAATTAGATCACCGGCACGCATTAACAAAAAGTGTAACCTATGAAAACAATCAAAGGACCCGCCATTTTTCTGGCCCAGTTTGTTGGGGAAGAACCCCCTTTCAATAATCTGAAAAACATTTGTGAGTGGGCTGCTTCCCTTGGATACAAAGGGGTGCAGATACCAGCCAATTCACCATTGATAGACCTAAAAAAAGCCGCCGAAAGCGCTGATTATTGTGCGGAAATAAACGGAATCGTTAAGGACGCCGGCCTGGAGATCACCGAACTGGCCACACACCTGCTCGGACAGCTTGTCGCAGTACATCCGGCATATGATACGCTTTTTGATAATTTCGCACCCAAAGCCTATCACAATAACCCCACAGCACGTACGGAGTGGGCCGTAGCTCATCTAAAATACGCGGCAAAAGCCAGCAATCGTCTGGGGTTAACCGCCATGCCCTCTTTCAGCGGCGCTTTGCTCTGGCATACGGTATATCCCTGGCCACAGCGCCCGAAGGGCCTGGTAGAAACCGGCTTCAAGGAACTGGCCAAACGCTGGGAGCCTATTTTAAACTACTGTGATGAGCAGGGCGTAGATGTGTGCTATGAGATTCATCCCGGGGAGGACCTTCACGATGGGGTTACTTATGAACGCTTCTTAGCCGCTACGAATAATCATCCCCGTGCCTGCCTGCTCTATGATCCCAGCCATTTTGTATTGCAATGCCTGGACTACCTCGAATATATCGACTTCTACCATGAAAAGATAAAGGCCTTTCACGTCAAAGACGCCGAATTCAACCCTACGGGCCGCTCCGGCGTTTATGGCGGATACCAGGACTGGATCGACCGTCCGGGACGTTTTCGCTCTCCAGGAGACGGACAAGTGGATTTCAACGCGGTCTTTAGCAAATTAACCCAATATGATTATGACAGTTGGGCCGTTCTGGAATGGGAATGCTGCATGAAACATCCGGAGGACGGTGCCAGAGAGGGCGCAGAATTTATTAAAAACCATATTATCCGGGTCACGGAGAAAGCATTTGATGATTTTGCCGGCGGGGCTTCAGATGAAGCCCTCAACAAAAAAATTCTTGGTCTGCATCCGTAAAAGAAATACCTTTAATCCTTCGTTAATGTATAGCGCGCGTCGGAAAAAGTTGCAGAAATGTGACAATTTTCTTTTATTTGCGGAAACTAAAACGTTTTAGTACAATTAAATGCTTCACACCATGAACACAAAAACGTCCAGCCTTATGGGAATGGCCCTGTTCTTCTTTATACTCAGTAGCTTTACGGCATGTAAGACTCAGCAAAAAAGTGCGCAAAATGAAAAAGGCTGGGTCAACCTTCTGGGCAGTAACAACCTGGAACAGTGGCATACGTTTAAAAAACAAACAGCCGACCCCTGTTGGTATCTGAAAGACGGCGTGCTCACGCTTGATCCTGCGCTTTCGGGCGGAGGCGACCTGGTAACCAACAAGGTCTATAAGAACTTTGTATTAAGCCTGGAATGGAAGGCCAGCCATGAAGGCAATAGCGGCATTTTAATCAATGTACAGGAAGGAGCCCAATATCCCAAAACCTATTTAACCGGACCCGAGATGCAGGTGCTGGATAACGTGGCGGCTTCTGATAATAAAGACGAAACACACCTGGCGGGTTCCTTATATGACATGATATCCGCTAATCCCGAATTCGTACATCCTGCCGGAGCGTGGAATAAAGTAAAAATAAAACAAACGGACGGCCATATCATCTTTTGGATCAATGGCCATGAAGTGGTTAACGAACAGATCGGTTCGGATAGATGGAAAGAAATGGTAGCCAACAGCAAATTTAAGGACACGGAATCCTTCGGAGCTTTTTTAGAAGGGCATATCGCGCTTCAGGATCACGGTCATAAGGTCTGGTACCGAAACATCCGGATAAAAGAACTGTAAGGCGCCGGCGGTGTCATTATCTGTCACAGGGACATGAATCGACACCAGCCAGGGATAAGGGAACAAGCGCCTGAGTACCGTTTTTCTTACCCCTTAACGATCTTATCGATCTCCGCAGCCAGATGACGGTCTTTTTCGGTTATTTTATTGCCTTCATCATGGGTACATAATTTAATCTCGACCTTGTTATACACGTTGCTCCATTCGGGGTGATGATCCAGGCGATCTACAAGCATGGCTACACGTGTCATGAAACCAAAGGCTTCGCTGAAATCACCGAAAGTAAAGGTGTTTACAAGTTGATTATTCTCTTCTTTCCATTCCATACAAACAACTAATTTTTAAATTACCAGATTTGCCCTGCTCTTCAAGCCGGCTGCCTGAAGCCGGTATACCATCTGGACCGTAGTTAAACCGCGGATATCATTCATCAGCAAATTCACATCCTCTTCCCCATAGTACGATCCTTTCAGCAGCCAAATAAAATCAATATGCTTTAATTCGGGGATGAGATATTCTCCTTTATAGTGGTTGCTATATAAATAATGAAAAGTGAACCGTAATGGTTCATTATATTCATAAATTTGAAAGAAACAATGTTTTTCCTTTTTCCGGATAAGGGCCTCCAGTTCACTGTTTAACCGGAAGTTAAAATTCAAGGCCCTGTTGATCTGCCAGCATAGCTGATACTGCTTCTGGGAGGAAATGATCCCGAGCAGAAAAGCCCCTTTAAAAAAATCCTCGAAAGCGGGATCTGATATTAATTTCAGTTTGGTAGCAGCCATGACAACAAACAAATGTAAGGTGCTTTTCCCAAAAAGCCTATCATAAATTTAAAACCCGGTTTTATTATTTTCACTATCTTTGAAAACCAACCCCAAAAAAAGATTGTGCATGAACGCCACCGAAAAAATCTTCCTGGCCAAAAGCGAAGTAAAAGCCCAAGACCTTGATCACCGGAGAAAAATCAATTTCAACATCGCGCAGTACGATCAGGCCTATGGCACGGGTAAACTGCAATTTTCCGATATAGAAACGGCACGGGAACGCGCCAAAAACATCAAATGGAAAGCCATTGAAAACCTGGACCGTTATCTGGAACAGTTCGAAGCGCGTTTTACCGCCCGCGGGGGAAAAGTAATATGGGCGGAAAATACCGAGCAGGCGCAAGAGGAGATCTTAAAAATATGCAGGGCAAAAAACGCCCGGACCGTTGTCAAAAGTAAATCGATGGTGACGGAGGAAATCCACCTGAATGCTTTTCTGGAAGAAAATAACATCGAGTCCATTGAAACCGACCTGGGCGAATATATTCAGCAGTTGGATGGCGAACCCCCTTACCATATTGTTACACCGGCCATGCATAAAAGCAAAGAGGATATCGCCCGGCTTTTTCAGGAAAAACTAAATGTAAAACCACGGCTTACCCCTGCTCAAATGACGCAGGTGGCGCGGGAAACGCTGAGGAATAAATTTACAAATGCGGAGATAGGGATAACGGGAGCCAACTTCATAATCGCGGAAACGGGCAGCATCGCCGTTACGGAAAACGAAGGAAACGCACGGCTATGTACTTCCTTTCCCAAGACACATATCGCCATTGTAGGCATCGAAAAGATGATTCCCTCCCTGAAAGACCTCTCGCTTTTCTGGCCGATGCTGGCTACTTTTGGAAGTGGGAAAACCATTACGGCTTTCAATACCCTGCTTTCGGGCCCGCGTCAGCGCACCGAAACAGACGGACCGGATGAAATGATTGTGATCCTGCTGGATAACGGACGAACCAATATCCTCGCTGAAGAGGACGTAAGGGAAAGCCTGTACTGCATCCGATGTGGCGCCTGCCTTAACGCCTGCCCGGTGTATAAAAACATTGGCGGACACGCCTATGGCACAACATACAGCGGCCCGATAGGCTCCGTAATCACCCCGCACCTCAGGGGAATGGAACAGTATAAGCATCTGAGCTACGCTTCCTCTCTTTGCGGCGCCTGCACAGCTGCCTGTCCGGTAAAAATCAATTTACACGAAATGCTGCTGCTGAATCGCAACAAATCCGTAAAACAACACCTGGGCAGCCGCGCTGAAAAAGTAGCCTGGTTTCTGTGGAAACAAGCCAGCCTGAATAGAAAGCTTATGAACCTCGCCAGCGGCAAGACTAAAAATAAAATAATAAGCAGGATGTTCCAGAAATCATGGGGGGACCACCGATCTACACCGGAATTTGCCGCTAAATCCTTCAACGAGCAGTGGAAAGAAAAGCAGGAATTAAGATAAAAATAGCTATATTTGTAAGCCTTTTGTAAAATGCTAAACCCGGGCCATGTTATCGAAAAAAACACAATATGCTTTTCACGCGCTGATATACCTGGCGGAGCACGCCAAAGACCGGCCAGTTTTGATTTCTGAAATCGCACAGAAAAAAAATATATCGATTAAATTCCTGGAGAATATCCTCCTGGAATTAAAGAATTCCGGAATACTAAGCAGTAAAAAAGGGAAAGGAGGCGGCTACTTTTTGCTCAAACCCCCTGAGCAGATCATGTTAGCCAGGGTCATTCGTTTGCTCGATGGCCCTATCGCCTTACTTCCCTGCGTTAGCCTGAATTATTACCAGAAATGCGACACCTGTGAAGACGAAGCATTCTGCGGGCTTAATCAGGTTATGGCGCAGGTCAGGGACGCGACCCTTAAAATACTGGAAAATAAGTCTGTGGCTGATATCGTACACAAGCCGGATACGGTCCCTTTGTGAGTTGCAGACAGCGCCGCCATTCCAGGCCACGCTACAAAAGCGTTTGAAACCCGGCTGTCCCCATCCATATTCATGTCCCTAAAACAAGGTATTTTATCAAATATTTATTACCTTTGCGCTCCGGTTTTTTAGAAGGGAGGTTCTATTATGAGGCAACATCGGGCATTTGAAATTGCATTCGTAGGATTAAAAAACGGAATACACCATTTCACTTATCAGATAGACAACGCCTTTTTTGAATCGTTTAGTCCGCCTGAGTTTCAAGCCAGCAACTTGACTGTTCAGGTGGAAATGGACAAAAAGGACAATTTCTTTCTGTTGAATTTTGAAATTACCGGAAGCATCCGGATCAATTGCGACAGGTGCGGAGAGCCTTTTGAAATGGCTATATGGGACGAATTCCCGCTGGTAGTTAAAAAAGTAGCTGATCCCGCCCAAATGGAGGAAGATGATGATGACCCCAATGTGGCGTTTATCTCCCAGCATGAATCCATACTCAATATCGCAAAATGGGTATATGAATTCGCTTTGCTGAGTATACCAATGCAAAGAATTCATCCCAACGATGAAAAAGGAAAAAGCACTTGTAATCCAGCCGTATTAAAGAAGCTGGAAAATATGAAAAACGAAAAGTTTACTGAAGACAATCCTATTTGGAAAGGGTTGGAACAGTTTAGAAATAAGTAAAATTTAAGGTTATGCCACATCCAAAAAGAAGACATTCGCAACAACGTACCGCTAAACGCCGTACACACTACAAAGCAGAAGCTAAAACTTTAAGCGTAGACTCAACCACGGGTGAAACACACGTGCGTCACCGTGCACATTGGTCAGAAGACAAACTCTATTACAAAGGCAAAGTTGTTCTTGAGAAAAAGAAAGTATCAGAATAATTTTTTTACCTTTAGGCAGAGTTAATCAAGTCAAAAGACCGAATGAAAATTGGAATAGATACGATGGGCGGCGATTTCGCTCCTAAAGAAGCTATTAAAGGCGTTAAGCAGTTTCTAAGCTCCGCCCCTTCGGATATACACATTGTACTCATTGGTGATGAACAACAGGTATTGCCATTGGTCCAACAAGAAGGGATCGATGAGCATAGATGGAGCATCGTACATGCTCCGGAAGTCATCGATATGCACGAACATCCCACCAAAGCATTGAAAGGAAAGCCACGGGCCACAATAAACGTAGGCTTTGATTATCTGCAAAGAGAAGATATTCACGCTTTCATCAGCGCGGGCAATACCGGAGCGATGATGGTAGGGGTTCATTATTCCATCAAGCCTATTAAGGGTATTCATCGCCCGACCATCTCCACTACGCTGCCAAGAAGCAACAAGGCCGTACCCGGTTTACTGATGGACGTTGGCATGAATGCGGACTGTAAGCCTGAGAATCTGTTGCAGTTTGCCATCCTCGGCAGCCTGTACTCCCGCAATATCCTTCATAATCCGGAGCCTCCACGCGTTGCCCTTTTAAACATAGGCGAAGAAGAAGGCAAAGGCAATAAGCTTGCCCAGGCCGCCTACCCCCTGCTGAAAGAGAGCGATAAGATCAATTTTATAGGCAATATAGAAGGACGCGACATCTTCACGGATAAAGCGGACGTCATTGTTTGCGATGGTTTTACCGGAAATATCGTGTTAAAATTGTCCGAGTCATTCTACGACATTACCCAAAGTCTTAACATGAAAGACGAATACCTTGATCTGTTTAATTTCGAGAACTACGGCGGAACCCCTGTGCTCGGGGTGTCAGAACCCGTCATTATCGGACATGGTATCTCAAAAGCCAATGCCTTCAGTAACATGATTGACGTAGCTGAAAAAATCATCCGCAGCGACCTGCTGGACAAAATCAGGGAAAACTTTTCGCACTGACCACTACCGGTCGCCCCTCTCAAGACCACCGGTAACCGCTGCTAACCACCTCCACTTTGTCGGGAGAGACCGGAACCGGCGGCAAAGGCCGAGTTAATTGGACGGAACGATTATGCTGAAAGCCGGTGATCAGTTATTGATCAACGGCAACTTCACAAAGAACGTAGTCCCTTCTCCCGGTTGGGTTTCAAACCAGATATCCCCGCCGGATTGTAAAATAATATTTTTGCAAATCGCTAAACCCAGGCCTGTACCGGAAGATTTGGTGGTGAAGTTTGGCGTAAATATTTTATCGGTGACCTCTTCTTCAATTCCGCTGCCATTGTCACTTACACTGACAATTACTTCGCCGTCTTCTTTCCGGGTTGAAATGCTGACCTTCCCTTCCTCCCCTTCCGGCATGGCCTGCAACGCATTCTGGATCAGATTAGTAAATACCCTGTTAATCTGGGTCTTATCAGCACGTATCTTATAGGTATGGGGAGGGATTGCATAATCCAGGTCTACATTTTCATATCCATGGTGCAGGGATATTACCGAGGCAAGTATGTCATTTAGAATAATATCTTCCTTATGTCCGTAGGTAATGTTGGCAAAAGTAGAAAAATCGGACGCTATTTGAGCCAGGTGGCCTATTTGTTCAATAATGGTTTGCGCCACATTATGGGTCAGTTGGTCTTTTCTGGGGGAGTCGTTCCTGATGGCCTGTTGCAAATGCTGCAGGCTCAGTTTCATAGGAGTCAGCGGATTTTTGATCTCGTGGGCCACCTGTCTGGCCATCTCGCGCCATGCGCCTTCTCTTTCACTTTTGGCCAGCCGGGCAGCGCTCTCTTCCAGTTTATGAACCATCTTGTTGTATTCATCTACCAGCTTGCCTATTTCATCATCGAACTCCCATTGAATTTCTTCATTTTTCCCGGTCAGGTTAACATCCCGGAGTTTGGTTATAATTAAAGTCAAGGAACGGGTAATGCTATGGGTAAAGAGTAAAGCAAGGAGCCCCGCAAGTATAAAAATAAAAGCGTTCAGATTAATCAATGTAACCAAGAAATTGGAGATCTCGTGTTTCAGATCAGATTGAGAAGCGTAATAAGGTTGATTCAAAAACGCGAGCAATTCCCCTTCTTTGTTTCTTACCGGCACGTAGGAAGACAGAAAATTCAGATTGCCCACATGCTCCTTTTGGATGACCTGAACCTGGTGCAAAAAGTATAACTTATAATAAGCAGACGGATCCATTTTCCATGAGAGAAGCCCGTTTTTATAAATAAGGCTTTGCGTAGATATCCTGAGATTCCCATCCAGGTCATAGATATTAATATCTACTCCGTTGACATCGGCGACCTGCTGTATTTCGTTCCTGAGCGCGGTATTATAGTTAAGATCATAAAAATGAATGGGGTTGTCCTGCCCCTCGGGGGCTATGTCTCCGAATACCTGTTCTACCCGGACGAGTAGATTGTTGATCTCCCTGTCCAACTCATTTTTATGCTGGATATCATACCGGTTGATGAAAAACTGAATGGTGCTAATGCCCAAAACAATAAAAACAAATATGACAATGAAAATGATGATCGCATGTACCCGGTTACGGATATTGAGCCGGGTTAGATCACGTATCGCATGGAAGCGCAGGCGGGATTTTACCAGAATGCGGAATATATTAAATAACAATACCAGGAGTAAAAAAATACCAAACAGGTAAGCGAATAGTGTAATCGTCTCAATCCAGCTTTTATTTTCTTTTACCATTACAATAACCTTGCTCTCCGAAAGCTTATATCGCAATATGGAATAGCCTTCTTTATTGATATGGTTGAAATCTATTTCAGGAACATCACTGGCCTTTATGCGCATTGGGAAGGGATAACCGTTGCGATGAAGCGCCAGCTGCAGGTGATCATATACGGCGTAAGAATATTTACCGATCGCCTTTTTAAACCGGTAGTCCTCAGTCTGCATCAATAGCTCCGGATAAAGCGATTCAGGCTTTATGGTCTTTGGCGACATTTGATAAAAAAGGAAACCAACCAGGGAGTCTGAACGGGGATCTGGGATGGGTAAGGTAGCAATATAATGGTAATCCGAAAGGTTGACCTGTTGAAAAAATAAATTCATAAAGCCGGTAGGCATAACATCGTCAGTCAGTCTCTCGGTTACCGCGGTAATATTTTCAGTTGCCGCCTGATCGATCTGGTGGCCCTCATTGTCAAAGGTATAAAAGGCAAAGTCATACTTGTTCTGCAGGTTGGAAAAATAATTATTTAGCAAGTGATCCTTTAAGTCATCTTTGATCTTGGGATCATTGGTCTTAAAATAAGAAACAACGTAAGGATCTTTGACGATTACCGTATCCATCATTCCCAGGTTGAGCACCAGAGTCGGGTCTTTTTGCTTAGTCAGTTTGATGGCAAGTTGCCTCCGGTAGCCCAGTTCCCGCTGCTCGTTATAGTAAACCATGATAGCAGTGATAGACAGCGTAAGGACGATCAGCCACAGGATAAACCGCTCCAGGTTAAGTTTCCGGTTCATTCGCTGGTCTGTCAGATCCAAGAGATAAATATAAAAGATCACCCAGATCATCACCCACAGGGTATAGGGTTCCGAGCCGGCAAAAAATTGCAATATGAGCCAGATAAACCCTGATATGCCGATCACAATGTATTTAGCCAGATAACGCTGATCGCTTAACTGGTTTAAAAAGCGATTGATGATCGGCGAGAGAAAGAAAAAACTGAACCCAAGCAACCCCAATATCACAAAGCCAATAAAACTGTAAATATCGAGGCTGAAAAAATCAGTTACATCGAAAGATATTTTTGAATTGATCACCAACCCCCGGATCAAATCCCCTATAAAAGCCACCAGGTAAAAAGTTATCATGCTCACCAGGAACATAGAAACATACCGCTGTAGGGCAGAAAGCTTTTTAGAAATATAAAACTTTGCGCGTAGTTGATTGTAGGCATACAATATTATCCACCCGACAAGAATGATATTGATCAAAAGGTCTCCCAGCGATCGCAATATGAGATTAGAGGCGTAAATAGTAGAGTCGAAAAGCTCATAACTTTTAAAGTCAAAAGAGATTAATCCAAAATAGCTCAACACCCGGAAAAATATAAAAACGAAACACAGAAAACCAAATCCCCACCACTGGTCTGTATTCTTCCCTATAAACAAGGCGAACTGATTGAAAAAGATCATGATACAAACAATGGCAAGCACCAGTAAAATACCGCTTATCCAGGGAGGGTGGTGATCCGAGGACGTGGCGATATATTGTATAGTAAATAACCGCTCGCCTGATATACTGTGGATGGGCAAACCTTCGCCGTCAGCGCTGATCTTGTATTGGTTGCTTATCCGCGGGAGTTGGTAGAAGCGGTTGGGAAGATAGGGATTGCTAAAGTAATATTGCTCCTTTATCGGAATAAAACAAAGTACGTAACTCTGCCTGTCAAGGTTCCTTCTGATAATTTCATAATAACCGCTTTTCAATTGTTTGATGTGCCGGCCTTCCGGAAGAAGGAAAACAGAGCTGTCGATCGCTATTTGGTTGGTCGTCCAGAAAGTTTCCCAGGGTCCTTTAAAAAAGAACAGGTAAAAATCTTCATGCTTTCCGGTAAATTCTTTGAGCTTGTTTTCATCATAGTTGCGGTTAAGCAATTGATGCATGAGCTCTTTATCGGAAGCCAGCTTTTTAAAGTGGCTTTCCCGCTCCTGAATATTTTTCTCCAACAATTGCTGGACGTTGGAAGGAGAGGAAATATACCACCAATAGTTATTTACCAAAAAGGAAAATGTGATCAACCAGGCAGAACAGATCAGTAAATAACCATTTCGCAGAAAAAAATTTTGTATTTCCTTGCCGTTAATTTTCATGTAAAAGATTCAATAGCGTCATCTTTCTTTTCTATCCGCTTTTTCTTCTTGTTTAACCCGGTTCCATAGCTTGTCCATTTCTTCCAGAGACATCGTCGCTAACGAACCTTTTTGCTGCATTACCTGCTTTTCCATTTTTTGAAAGCGGTTGATGAACTTTTTATTGGTCCGTTCTAGGGCCTGTTCAGGGTCAATTTTCAAAAAACGGGCATAATTGACCATAGAAAACAGCAGGTCTCCCATTTCCTCTTCTATCTGCGCGTTATGGCCCGATGCAACTGCTTCCCGGAGCTCTTCCATCTCTTCTTTTACCTTATCCCAAACCGCCGATGTTTGTTCCCATTCGAATCCAACCTGTTTAGCCTTTTCCTGTATGCGTACTGCTTTGGGTAATGCCGGCATGGCTTTAGGTACGCCTTCCAGCACGGAGCGTTTGCCTTCCTTTAGCTTTAGTTGTTCCCAGTTTTTCTTGACGTCTTCTTCTCCAGCTACTTTTACATCCCCGTAAATATGGGGATGCCGGGCGATCAGCTTGTCACAAATTCCCGCAATAACATCTGCTATGGTATATTTTTTCTTTTCGGCACCAATTCGCGCGTAAAACACGATATGCAAAAGCAGATCTCCTGATTCCTCGCAAATTCCTTTCCAATTTTCTTCCGCAATAGCGTCCGTCAATTCATACAATTCCTCAATGGTCTGCGGACGCAGGGAATGAATGGATTGTTTGCGGTCCCAGGGGCATTGGGTGCGCAATTCCTCCATTATTTTCACCAGTCGTTCAAAATCGCCTATTTCTTCTCTCATTCCTCAAACTTAAGAAATAGTTTGGAAGTCAGAACGATTTAGTGGATTCCAGCAATTTCTTGGATTCGCTATTGAGTACCTTTAACGCAAGAGAAGCGGGCGGATCTTTCTGTCTCGCCGAGCGTTCCAGTAAAGCGATGCGGAATTGATAGCCCCTTTCTTCCGGAGAAAATTCCTGGGCGGTTGCATTGATAAAATGGATAAGTTGTTCCTGGGCGGATTCCACCGCCTCCCAACTGGCTGTGCTCACATAGATCTGTTGGGAAACATTATGTTCAAATTCCGAACGGATAGACTCTATAAGCAGTTGGCGCGTTTCCTGCACGCTCATTTGCGGCTGTTCCAGGCGCCGGATCAGCGCTTCAGGCCGGATGCGTTCCAAAAACACGACCAGCCTCTCGTAAGCCTGTAGACAGAGGGGCAAGGCGATCGACCATCCGTTTTGCGCAGAAGCGGGGGGGCGTGCCGGCTTTTTCTTTTTCCCCGCAGAAAACCACCAATCTTTTACCATCATACCCACAAAAAGGAATATGGCTACAGCCAGTATGATATATACAAATTGGCGGTCCATGCACCTGGTCTATTTTTTTGTCTCTACGGATTCCAGACGAGCCGCCTTTCTGGCTCTTTCTTTGGCTTCTTCCGCTGTCACCAACGTGTTTTTGCGGTCGAAATCAACTAAAACAGGGGCGGCCACAAAAATGGAGGAATAGGTACCGGTGATTACACCGATCAACATGGCAAAAGCAAACCCGCGCGTGGACTCTCCGCCGAAAATAAACAGTATAAGCAATACGATAAAGACGGTAAGGGAAGTCATAATCGTCCGGCTCATGGTATCGTTAATCGCCCTGTTGATTACTGTATTCCGGTCTATGCCCGTCAACTCCCTGAAGTATTCCCGTATTCGGTCGAAAACAATCACCGTATCGTTGATCGAATAACCGATAACCGTCAACACCGCAGCAATAAACTGCTGGTCAATCTCCATGGAGAAAGGAACAACATCTTTAAAGAAAGAAAAGACAATGATCACCACCAGAACGTCGTGCAACAGCGAGAAAATACCTCCGGCCGAAAACTGCCACCTGCGGAAACGAATCAGGATATACAGGAATATGGCCACCAGACCAAAAATAGTCGCTTCTATTGCTCCCTTCTTCAGGTTGTCTGAGATGGTGGGCAATACTGTCTGGGAGCTCAATTTATACTTGGTATCAAATTGTTCGTATGTTGTCCCTTCCGGCAGGTAGGGCTTCAAGCCGGTATAAAGCGTGTGTTCAACCGTCGAATCCACGGTCTTCCCCTGTTTACTGATCAGGTAAGAGGTCGTGATATTGACCTGGTTGTTCGTATTTACCGTCTTGACGATCGGATATTCGTCGAATTCATCCTGCAGGGAATTACGAATGTCCTGCACTTCGACAGGCTTGTCGAAGCGAATTGTGTAGCTGCGCCCGCCGGAAAATTCAACGCCTTTATTAAAGCCGTTAAAGAAGGAAGCAACGCCTAAAATAATAATGATCGCAGAAAAGACATAGGCAACCTTTCTGGCTTTTACAAAATCAAAGTGAGAACGCTGGAAAATTTTCCTGGAAAGGGTAGTAAAATAGTTAAAGTGCCTGTTTTTGTTTGTCCAGAAATCTTCTACAATCCGGGAAATCAAAATACCGGTAAACAGAGAAAGCAAGATACCGAGTATCTGGGTCGTAGCGAACCCTTTTACCGGTCCCAGCCCGAAATAGAAAAGGATGATGGCGGTCAGCAGCGTGGTTATCTGACCATCCAGCACGGGCGCATAAGAGTTTTTATACCCGTCCGCAATGGCCGTAGCATACCCTTTCCCCCTGGCCAATTCCTCCTTAATACGTTCAAAGATAATTACATTGGTATCCACCGCCATACCGATCGCCAAAATTAAACCGGCGATACCGGGAAGAGTCAGCGTGGCGCCCAGGGCGGCCAAAACGCCTACCGTGAAAAACATATTGAATATGAGCGCGATATTAGCTACAATTCCTGCTGTATTGTAATACAGCAACATTAAAATAAAGATAATGATAAAGGAGATGATAAACGACTTAGCCCCGGCAATAATCGACTCATGGCCAAGCGTGGGCCCGATTATCTGTTCTTGTACAATATTGGCCGGAGCAGGCAGCTTCCCTGTTTGTAAGATATTGGCGAGATCCTGCGCCTCCTGTATAGTAAAGTTGCCGGTGATGGAAGAGCGTCCTCCTGTAATTTCCTCACTGGGCGCAGGAGCTGAATAAACGACGTTATCCAGGACGATGGCGATGGGTTTATGCACGTTGTCTCCGGTCATCTCCGCCCATATTTTGGCGCCCACATTATCCATGGTCATGCTGATCTCCGGATTTCCGTTCATATCCATATCCTGGCGGGCATCTACTACATGTTCTCCTCCCAACCGGGGCAGAGCGCTTCCCTGCACCATTTTTATCGCGTATACGTCGACCATGCTTTTATCTGCGTTGGGACCATCGTTGGACCCATAGAGGAACTTCAGGTTGCGCGGCATGGCCCGCTGTACAGCCGGAATCTTAAGATACCGGTTAAAAATAGCTGTATCACCGATGGACATCGCTCCTATAGCTGCTCCGGTCCGGGCGGGTTTCAACATACTGAGCAGCGGGTTTTCATCTGCCAGTTGGGACAGACCACTGCTGTCTCCGGTATTGTTTCTGTCCTTAACCAGGTTAGCCAGAGAGCCCAGGTTGCCCGTATCGGTCTGTGCGGACGGGGTTTTATCGGATGCTGTATCCACAGGTGCCTGTGCGGTATCTGCTGCAGCTTTTTGCGGAGCTTCCGAGGAAAGGGCACCGGCTACCGCCTGATCCATGGGACGCAACACATTGTTGAAAAAGTCCTGTGTAGGCTGAAAAGTCTCCCAGAACTCCAGTTTCGCAGTCGCTTGTAAATACTGTCGTACCCGTTTCGGGTTATGTACCCCCGGCAAAGCCACCGTAATGATTCCTTTATTGATGTCCAGGTTGATCTCCGGTGACGCCACGCCAAATTTATCGATTCTTTCCCGTAAAACGTTGTAGGTCCGGCTTATGGCGTCTCTTGCCTCGGAACGAACCACTTCGATCACTTGTTCATCAGAGGTGTTAAAGTCAATCCTTTTATCAAATGCATTCGCAAACAGCGGCGCCAGCCGCTCATCAGGCGACTTCACCTGTTGCCAGGCCTGGTAAAAGAGGGTGATAAAATTCGCCGAGCTATTGGCCTTTTGCTGGTCAGCTATCTCCAGGGCTTTGTTAAAGGACGGATCGGACGTATGATTGGCCATGGCATGGATAAGGTCTCTAAGCGATACTTCCAAGACCACGTTCATGCCTCCTTTCAAATCCAGACCCAGACTGAGCTGCTGCGCTTTGGCCTCCGGCAGGGTGTATTCCTTGATCAACGTATTGTAAACCACTTTATCGGCCGTACTGTCTTCGATAAACTGGATTCTTTCCCGCTTCAGGGAGTCCAGATAATCACTATAAAATGCCTGTCGTTGTTTGTTATCAGGATACTTTTCCTGGGCAGACGGATAGTTGTTCTGCACCCATTGCGCTGCCTGGGCTTCTATTTTATCTTCAACATTATTAACTACAAAAGTGAATGAGAGCTGATATAAAGATATCAGGATCAACACCACGGTAAAAAACTTAACCAGCCCTTTAAATTGCATATGTATTTAAGTTTGTAAACATATTTCGAATAAGGGGGCAAAGATAAAATATAATTCTATAAAAACCAGTACCTAAAAATCAGCGGACGGATATTCATTACGGCAAAAAAACCGCTTCCCACCGATGTCTGCTACCTGATCTGAAACCAACGGTTTCATAACCAATACATCAGCGGAAAGCGGTTCCTCTTTCTCCGCCTATTTTTGTCGGGTTCCGGATTAATTTACGATGGCGGATTTCACATCGTTGATGGCATAGTACATCATGCCGGTCCGCCCGGGATAGAATCCTTTGATCATCACGTTGTTTCCCTGGCGCTCAAAAGCTTCTTTCAGATCGTCTACGCTATGCACCGGGTAATTTCCCACCTGTACAATGACAAAGAACTTATGCATGTCGGTTTGCGCGTTGATCAGCCCACTGCCAATATCGCCTACAAGTACACCGCCGGAAATACCCAGTTTCTCCGCCTGTTCTTTGCTAAGCGTTGCGAACTGCGCACCCAAAGCATCTAAAATAGAGTGTTTGATAATAGCCGTTGTTCCGTTTTTGTTTTTTAGCGTCACGGAAACCTGATGCTTGCTGCCATCTCGCAGATAACCAATATTTACTTTATCGCCGGGATGGTGACGCGCCAGAAGACCCAGCAGGTCGGTCTGGTTAAGGACCTGGGCATCATCTATACTCACGATACGGTCTCCCTTTTGAATGCCGGCCTGTGCCGCAGCACCATCTTCAGTTACGCCCTCAACCAATACGCCTGGCTTTATCTCCTGACCGGTATTTTTAAATGCGGCCATCATAGCTTGCATATCGGATTTCTTGGGCAGATATATCCCCAAAAAGGCCCGTTGTACCTTACCGTATTTCAAGATATCGTTGACTACTTTCCTCACCAGGTTTGAGGGTACGGCGTAGGCATAGCCGGCGAAGGCCCCGGTGGGGGTAGCGATAGCGGAATTGATCCCTACCAGCCGTCCTTCGGTATCCACCAATGGACCACCGCTGTTTCCGGGATTAACCGCAGCATCGGTCTGAATATAGGTTTCAATAGGGTTCAGTCCCTCGGTATTCACCCCGATATCCCGCGACTTGGCGCTGATTATACCCGCCGTAACTGTCGACTGGAGGTTTAACGGATAGCCGCAAGCCAATACCCACTGGCCAATCACAACATCATCAGAGTTGCCGAAAGTAATGGGAGTCAGCTCCTTCGCGTCGATTTTTAAAACCGCCAGATCCGTATTCGGATCGGTACCGACGATTTTCGCCTTATAACTGCGCTGGTCATTTAAGGTTACCACAATCTCGCTGGCCCCCTGAATAACGTGATTGTTCGTTACAATGTATCCGTCCTTGGATATAATGACGCCGGAACCGGAGGCCAGCTTACCGGGGGTATGGTATCGTTCCCCTCCATATAAACCGGAAAAAGGGTTATGTCCCCAAAAGCCGCCGCCAAAAGGACTGGCTGAACGTCCGCCGCTGATCTCTTTAGGCGGAACTTTAGTATTGATGTGAACTGTAGCCGGAACAACTTCATTGGCAGCCTTAGTAAAGCTGTTGGGGCCCGCCGCGATAGCGTTATCGTAACTGGCATAGCGAACCTGTACCGGCGTATCAGAGACATAGACCTCGTTGGCCGGGGAGAAATATTGCTTAAAAGCGAATAAACAAACAATGGCCGTAATCGCGCTGACCATAACGACCAAACCAATGGTTTTGATATTTTTGTTTTTCATGATCCGTTTAATTTATGCGTTAACTTACAAGGTAAAATGACTTGCATGTAATGAAGTCGGATACAAAAATAACGCTGTATCCCCTAAAAGTTCGACCCGTTATATTTGTTTAACAATTATTTAAACGAATAGTTAATACGCGGTTAAAAATTACATTAATTTGTTATTTCATCGCTAATGCATCGTATAATATTTCCGCCGGGTGGTAAGCTCTCCTTTGTACGCCATCCAGGATCTGATGACGACAACTGGTACCCGGGGCGGCGACGATAATGTCCTCAGCCATCTTTCGGACGGCGGGAAATAAAACCAGTTCTCCAACTTTCATGGAAAGTTCAAAGTGCTCTTTTTCAAAACCAAAAGAACCCGCCATTCCACAACATCCGGACGGTATGATGCGTACGGAATAATTGGCAGGAAGCGATAATGCTTTTTGTATATCGCCCACGGAGGTAAGCGCACGCTGGTGGCAATGGGTCTGCAGTTTTACAACCCGCTTTTCCCGGGTAAACTGTTCTGCGGAAATATGACCCGCTCCTATTTCTTTTGCAATAAATTCAGTAAAAAGCAAGGCGTTTCTGCCCAGTCTTCTGGCATCCTCTTTCAGCCGTCGATCCACCAGGTCGGGATACTCATCTCTGAAGCTTAATATCGCAGAAGGTTCTATGCCGACAAGCGGTGTTTCATCCGTCACCAGGTCTTTAAGCAACCGCACATTTTTCTCAGCGATTTTTTTAGCATCCCGCAGCAGCCCTTTAGACATATAAGCCCGTGCACTCTCTCCATGCTCGGGATTAACCACCTCATAGCCCAATGCTTCTAATAACTTAACGGCTTTAATTCCAATTGGGGTATCGTTATAATTGGTGAACTCGTCATTAAAAAGATACACCTTCCTGATGATGTCACGGTGTTTATCCGGCCGGTGCTTCTTCAGCCATTTGTCCAAGGTCGTTCTGTGTAAAAGCGGCATGGAACGCCCTTGTGCAAACCCTACGACGTTTTTAAACGCGCGCGACGTGATCTTGTTTTTTACAAAAAAATTATACAGGCCGGGGACATGAGCGGCCACCGAGGACAACTGTCCGAAATGGGCAATCATTTTGGATCTGAAAGGCACGCCGTTTGCATCATAATAGTGTTGCAGGAACTCCATCTTCACTTTGGTGATATCTACATTCGACGGACACTCCCGTTTACAGGCTTTGCA
This sequence comes from uncultured Chitinophagaceae bacterium, assembly GCA_964424665.1. Lineage (GTDB taxonomy): Bacteria > Bacteroidota > Bacteroidia > Chitinophagales > Chitinophagaceae > FW021-bin31. The sequence continues at coordinate 25,802 of CAYRJM010000012.1, read as the reverse complement.
CTCCAGACAATTATCCATCGTTTCCCAGATCTCTCGGTGATCAAACCTGTTGACCTTGTCAGAATTAGTCAGAAATTCTCTTACAATATTGGCTCTTGCCCTGGTGCTGTCAATTTCCTTTCGTGTGGCCATGTAACTCGGGCACATCGCCCCGCCGGTTTTTTCGGTTTTGAGGCACTCCCCTGTGCCATTACACTGTTCGGCATGCTGCAGAATATTCACCGCGCCAAAGTCAAAAATCGTCTCCGGCGATTTTGTATGGGCATCGGGCTCATAGCGCAAATAAGTATTCATAGAAGGGGTGTCAATAATCTTTCCGGCATTGAAAACATTATTGGGATCCCAGGTAAATTTGATTTCTTTAAGCAAGTTGTAGTTGCGGTTTCCAACCATTTGCTTAATAAACTCGCCCCGCAATCGTCCATCCCCGTGCTCTCCACTCAGCGAGCCTTTGTATTTTTTGACCAAGGTGGCTATCTCTTCGGCGATTATCCGGTATTGCTCGTTCCCTTCTTTCGTCTTTAGATTTATTATAGGACGCAGGTGCAACTCCCCCGACCCCGCATGGGCGTAGTGGACTGAATACAAATCGTACTTTTTCAAAATAACATTAAACTCCCTGATATAGTCGGGTAGGTCTTCTACAGCTACGGCCGTGTCTTCAATAACGGCCACCCCTTTTTCATCTCCCGGCATATTGCCGAGCAGGCCCAGTCCGGCCTTTCGCAGGGACCATATTCTTTTCGTATCCTCGCCAAACAACAGGGGAAAGTGGTACCCAAGCCCCGCGGCCTTCAGTTCTGCGGTAAGCTTGCCGGCCCGCACCTGAATTTCTTCTCGGGTATCTGCCAGAAAACCAACGACCAAAATAGCACCGGGCTCTCCTTCCACAAAAAAACGATCGTCCCTGTGTTCAATATTATCTTTCGTACAATCAAGAATATAATGATCCATTAATTCACTGGCCGAGGGATGATGCTGCATGGCTATAATATTAGCGCGCAGCGACTGGTCAACGGTTTCAAAATGCACACACAGGAGGCCCTCTTCCCTCGGAGGAAGCGGAAGCAGGTTTAACTTTATTTCGGTGATAAACGCCAGCGTTCCTTCAGATCCGGCGATCAGGCTGCAGAAGTTGAAAGGGATACCGCTGGTCTGAAATGGCTCCATTTTGGCCAGGCTATCCAATGCGTAACCTGTATTCCTGCGGGTTACGTTCGGAGCCGGGAATTCAGTCTTTATCTCCCACTGGTTCGCCGGGTTGGACAGTATTTTTCTGATGTTTTGATAAATAGCTGCTTCCAGTTTATTTTCCGAATGGCATTTCTCCTCAAACGCTGCCTGGTCCAAGGCTTTAAAGACGACCTCCGAACCATCGCTCAATAACGCTTTCACCTCCAGCAGATGTTCCCGTGTCGTACCATAAATCACCGAATTGCTTCCGCAGGAATTATTACCGACCATGCCGCCGATTTGCGCACGGTTGGAGGTAGAGGTTTCCGGGCCAAACTGCAGACCATAGGATTTCAGAAACCGGTTCAACTCATCGCGGATAACACCAGGCTCGACCCGCACCCAGTGTTCTTCCTCATTCAATTCCAAAATACGTGTAAAGTTCCGGGACACATCCACCACAATACCGCTGCCTACGACCTGGCCAGCCAGTGAAGTGCCCGCGGTCCGTGGAATGAGTGAGGTTTTTTCCTGCAAAGCAAACCGGATTAATCTTTTCAGATCCGATGTGTTTTTGGGAATTGCTATGGCCAGGGGAAGTTCTCTATAAGCAGACGCGTCTGTAGCATAGAGGCTCCGCATTGTCGTATCAAAGTGCAGCGTTCCTTCCAGTGCTTCGTCGAGTTGTTGTAGTTTAGCGGGTGTCATCATGATGATTAAAAGCGTAAAATTACAACATGTTCATCTTAATTTATAGCCGGCTATGAAGTATTCCGGTTTTAATTACGCCGGGTGATACCCGCGCTTCCCCGCTACCTGCACCAGTAAAGACACGGATTAAATGAACCCGGCTATAACCGTACCGCGGATGCTTAACCGCAGCAAGAAAGGAGTCCTGTTTAAATGGGTTACAAAATGCTATCCTGAGTGATCTCTGTGCTCCTGGGAAGGTTGTTGTGGATGATCGTGCTCTCCCTTCATGGTCATGTCAATAGCGTAATAGGCCAATAATAAAATCGCGATTATCGCAATTACGATTACGGCAAGCCATATGTAATTTCGCCCTAGTTTTTTCCTTCCTCCTGAATGATGGGTGTGCAATTTTCTTCTGAAACGTCTTCTGATTTGCTGAATAATGCCCGGAAGTTCCTGAGGCTTTTTCATTGCTGAAAGCCCGTCCACCGCTTCGGAACAAAAGGCGCAGGACGCCAGGTGCATTTCCACCTCATGCACCTGTTCCCTGGTCAGTTTACCCTGTACGTAGGCTTGTAACTGCTGCCCCGTAAGACAACCGGTTTCTTTCAGTATATCCCTTGATTTATCCATTTTCATTTCTTTCCATGAATAGCTTTATGTTTCTTCGCCCATTTTGAATAAAACTTTTTACCTGCTTTAGCGAGTAGCCTTTTTCATCCGCAATTTCTTGATAGGTTTTTTGGTTGTAATAAAACAAACGGACACAACTCCGCTGTCCGGCATTGAGGGAGTCTATCGCGGTTTCCAACAGGTCGTACTGCCTCTCTTTTTCAAGCATTTCCGACTTGTTTGGCGGTTTCTCCGACTCGGGGTCTACCGTAGTTTCCAGAGGAAGGGTCGTATGTTTGTTCTTTCTCAGGTACATCAGGCAATGGTTTTTGGTCACCTGATACAACCATGACTTAAAATAGTGGACCTCGGTATGGGGCAGCTCCCGCAATACTTTCATACAAACCTGCTGGGTATGGTCCTTCGCTTCCGTTTCATTCTTGAGATATTTCATACATACCCCGAATATCAGGTGGAAATACCGCTCTAATAATATTCCCAACCATTGCGCATTATGATCCTGGTGATAATTTCCTATCAACTCCTGATCGCTCCGATATGTGTCCTTACCTGAATGCACCCAATAAATATAAGTATTCTTTCCTAAAGGATGTAATTTTATCGTTTTTCCACACTCTTTCTTTTCTGCATAAAACGGCGTGTAAAAGCCGTAGGTTATTTCTGGAACGGGATGTAAGCGACTGGCTATCCCTTGTGACAATGCGACAATATGTACGTAATGTACGCAGTGCAGTATCCGGGCTTGCCTCATTGAACAAGCGACGTAACCTGGCCAAAATGCAGGCTCGTGTCCGGCTTTGACAAAGATACGGGATGTTTTTGCCAAAAGTGGGAAATGGACGCCCTGAAAAACCGCTACCGTAAAACCTGAACTTGAAAGGATGCGCTCTAAAACGTTGCGCACATCTTCGTTGATTTGACCCGCAAGAAGTTTCTTGCGGTACTTGAAAACTAAAATGATACGTACCTTTAGGCAGTTCACTTTTACGCTTGTCATGAAAAACATCTCACCTATGAAATATTTGATATGCGTTGTACCCGTTATGCCGCTCAGGATATCCCCCTCCGATCGCAGTGAAATGAGCAGCCAACTGCTATTCGGAGAAGCGGCTGAATTGCTGGAACCGGGTCCCAAAGGCTGGGTTCGTGTCCGCAACCAGTTTGATCACTATGAAGGCTGGGCGGCACTCAACCAGATGACGCCGATTGAAGAAGACCTTTTTCAGGAACCGACTGAAGAGTATACCTCCGAATGCATTGCCACCGCCTCGGTGAGCGGTCATCCGATGCATCTTCCGTTAGGCAGCTTTCTAAAAGGCATACGTCATGGCACAATGAAATGGAGCAAAGTCCGGACGATATACAAGGGCGAGCCCCTCAGGCCGGGCCATATAGAGATCTCGGAAAAAAGGATCAAAGAGCTGGCTTTCAAATATTTGAATACGCCCTACCTGTGGGGCGGGCGCTCCAATTACGGCATAGATTGTTCGGGTTTTGTGCAGTCGGTCTTCCGCCTGTTAGGCATAAAGCTTCCCCGCGACGCCGGCCAACAGGCCGCTTGTGGTGAGCAGGTGAATGACACGCTCCGTTGTGGTGATCTGGCTTTCTTTGATAACGAACAACACAAAATTACCCATGTCGGGCTTTTGTTAAATGATTTTGAGATCATCCATGCTTCCGGAAAGGTACGCCTGGATAAACTGGATAAGCGGGGGATACAAAATTCGGGTACAGGGAAATATACCCATCAGTTGGCGATGATCCGTAGAATTGCTTAACTTCATCATTTAATAATTACCAAATCATGGGAGCTGACAACAGCAGGTTTATAACAGAAGCCATTGATCTTTCCAGAACGGGTATGGAAACCAAGGCCGGCGGCCCATTTGGCTGTGTCATTGTAAAAGACGAAATAGTCATAGGAAAGGGGTACAACAAAGTACTGGCTTCGCATGACCCTACCGCTCACGCAGAAATCATCGCTATCCGGGACGCCTGTCGCCGGCTAAATTCGGTTCACCTCGAGGACTGCATCCTTTATACCTCCTCGGAACCATGCCCGATGTGTCTGGCGGCTATTTATTGGGCACATATTCCCAAAGTCTTTTACTGCAATACCCGGCAGGATGCGGCCGATATAGGTTTTGATGATTCTTACATCTATGAAGAAATTAGCCAAACGCCTGAAAATAGAAAAATAGTCCTGAATCACTGTCCTTCTGCGGCTGCCTTACAGGTTTTTGCCGACTGGAAAAACAATCCCTTTAAATCAGAATATTGAGCAAAATACAGCCGAATGAAAGCATTGAAATGGAAACAGTTGTCTTCCACTTATTTATTTAAAGACAACTGGTTGACTGCAAGGAAAGACCGTTGTGAGATGCCTGATGGCCGGATAGTGGATCCGTATTATGTTATGGAATACCCTGACTGGGTCAACGCAGTCGCATTTACCGATGACGGTAAGGTGCTAATGATAAGGCAATACCGGCACGCACTCGGCGAAGTTACACTGGAAATACCCGGTGGGTGCATCGACCAGGAGGACGCGTCGCCCGCTGAAGCGATACAAAGAGAACTGCTGGAAGAAACCGGCTATCGTTTCTGTAAACTGACCCCGCTGGGCATTATCTCTGCCAACCCTTCAACGAACAACAATATTACTCACATGTTTTTAGCGGAAGGAGGAGAAAAGATACAAAGGCAACACCTGGATCCTAATGAAGAAATTGAAGTAATTTCTTATTCCTCTGAAGAAGTTTTACAATTACTTTTCGAACACAAGATCATGCAAAGCCTGCATGTCAGTTGTTTGTTTTATGCCTTCCGGCACCTGGGAATACTGTCTTTCCCGTCGATCAAAGCAAAACGCTAGTTAAAAGGCAGGCAGGATAATATCTATATCTCCCTGCCTTTCTTAACTCACTTAAAATTGACGATCTCTGTTTTCTCTTGGTTTGGGGGGCAGTGCTTTACTCACACGTAACGGCCGGCCTTGTGCTTCATGACCGTTCAACTGTTCAATAGCCTGATTGGCTTCCTCGTCATTTGGCATTTCTATAAAACCAAAGCCTTTGCTTCTGCCAGTAAACTTGTCTTTAATGATCTTGGCTGAGGAAACTTCTCCTATTTCTGCAAAAAGAGCTTCCAGTTCTTCCTCATGTAATTGATAACTCAGATTTCCTACGAAAATGTTCATGTCTAAATGATTAATTGATAATTGATAAAGTGTTTACTATTTTTGAAATTTAAAATTACGTTTTTTTGTGGTATGCGTTTTTTTTCTTCCTGAAAATTCCTGCTCAAAGTAGTGTTTTTTTGAATTTTTATAACTTTTTTCTCGCTTTCCTCTCTTTCTTTCCGCTCTACCACTACGTACTTCAACCCGTACCGGACGCTCGCCCAGATAGGTATCGTTCAGGCTGGCAAGCATTTCATTGGCCAGTTCCGCATTTACCCGTACCAGTGAAAAGCTGTTCTTCATTTCGACTACACTAATGGCACGTTCTTCCACACCGCTGTGTTGGCTTAAAAAAGAAAGCAAGTCAAACTTATCCAAATTGTCGTACTTTCCCAAATTTACAAAAAGTTTTATCTTACCGGAACCGTTGGATCCGGCATTGCCTTTCATTGCTACCTCATCAATTTCCATGTCATGTACTTCGGGCATACGGCTGCACTCTATGGCCAACATGCGGTTGATCAATTCCTCCCGCGACAGGTATTCCAATTGAGAATGCACCTGGGGCAGTACATGCGCAAATTGATTTTCATCCGGAATGGTCTCCTGGATATTCTTTAAAGCACGGAACAATTGCCTGTCCCTTACCTGCCCGGTTGTCGGTAACTGCCCTTTGGAAAATTTCTTTTTTACGCGGCGCTCAATCGCTTTGATTTTTTGGAGATCCGAGGGACCCGCAAGTACAATGGAAGTACCCTTTTTACCTGCTCTTGCTGTTCTCCCGCTGCGGTGCGTATAGTTTTCCAGTTCATCCGGCAGGCTGTAATTGATGACATGGGTAATGTCATCCACGTCGATACCCCGGGCGGCTACGTCGGTTGCGATCAATAACTGAATAAGGTGTGCCCGGTAGCGTTTCATCACGTGGTCGCGTTGAGATTGCGACAGATCACCGTGGAGGGCATCGGCGGAGTACCCGTCTTTAATCAGCCGGTCCGCTATTTCCTGGGTCTCCCTCCGGGTACGGCAAAAAACGATACCATACATCTCCGGGTGGTAATCAGCCAGGCGTTTTAATGCAGCATAGCGATCACGCGGGCGTAAAGAAAAATATACATGATCAATGTTCTCATTCCCCTGATTCTTTTTACCCATGGTTATTTCAATGGGGTCCCGCATATATTGCCGTGAAATACGCAATACCTCATCGGGCATCGTGGCGGAAAAAAGCCAGGTGTTTTTACTATCAGGCGTCTGGGATAAGATGGCATCCAGGTCCTCTTTAAAGCCCATGTTCAGCATCTCATCTGCCTCATCCAGCACCAGGTAATTGATTTTTTCCAGATGCACCTTTTTTCTTTTAACCAGGTCCATCATTCTTCCAGGGGTGCCGACGATGATCTGACTTCCTTTTTTCAGGCTTTGGATCTGGACAACGATGGATGCGCCGCCGTAAACGGCGGTTATATTAACCTTGGGAAGGTATTTAGCGAAAGCTTCCAGGTCCCGGGTTATCTGCATGCACAATTCTCTGGTCGGGCAAAGAATAAGGGCCTGTGTCTCGGCAACAGAAAAATCCAATAACGATAAAAGAGGAAGGCCAAAGGCTGCTGTTTTTCCGGTACCGGTTTGGGAAAGAGCTACTACGTCTGAAGTTTCTTCTAAAAGTGTAGGGATTACTTTCTCCTGTACAGGAGTAGGGGCCTCAAAGCCAAGATCCGCAATAGCCTTTACAAGCGGGTCTTGCAGCCCCAGTTTTTCAAATAATTGCATAATGTGTGGTCAAATGGTCGTTTTGGTTCAAAAATGAGTAGAATTTCACAACCATTTCAGCGCATCAATGCGACAAATATTGACCATTGAAAGTGAAGCCGGGAAACTCGTCTCCTTCTCTACATGCCACTTTGCATGTAATAACTTGCCGCAAAGGTAGTTTTATTTTTTTATAACCATGAAATTTTCACATTAAAATTTCTGCTACAATAAAAGTACTTCCGCTGATGATGATGGCATCCTCCTTTGCAGCCCGCTTTCGCGCTGCTTCGAAAGCCGAGCGCACCGTCGGCCAGGCTGTTCCCTTCAGCCCTGCTCGATCAGCCAGTTGCTTGACCTCTCCGGCCGGCATCGCCCGTGGGCTGTCCGCCTGACAAAAAAAGTACGCCGCTTCGGCCGGCAGAAGGCGCATCATCGCCTCCGCATTCTTATCCCGTACAAATCCCGTTACAATAAACAGCTGCTTGAATGCCAGCCTATGCACCTGATCCATTACCCGTTGTAATCCGGCAACATTATGCCCTACATCTGCAATAATAAGGGGCTCTCTGCCCAACACCTCCCATCGGCCGCGCAGTCCGGTAATCCGCTTCACGTTTGCCAGTGCGCTTTTTACCGCGCCGGCGGGCAGGGTCCATCCCTGCTGTCTTAAAATATCCATGGCGCATAAAGCGGTTTGCAGGTTCTGCAACTGGTAATCCCCTCCCAGATCCATATCGACAACAACCGCCTCTTTTCCTGACTTGTTGTTCACCGCCACCCGCTGACCATAGAGGTGCTCATTTACCCTGGTCACCGCAAAAAGCCGATCTGCGAAATATAACGGTGCTTCCTGCTGCAGGGCTTTTTCCCTGAATACAGGCGCTGTTTCCGTATCCGATTCACCGACTACTACGGGAGTCCGATATTTTATGATCCCCGCCTTTTCTGCGGCGATCTTCGCCCGTGTATTGCCCAAGAATGCAGTATGTTCCAGGCTGATGTTGGTGATGACAGATAATTGGGGCATTAAAATGTTCGTACTGTCCAGCCTTCCTCCCAAGCCGACCTCCACGACAGCGATGTCTACCTGGTTTTCGGCAAACCACAAAAATGCCATCACGACGGTGATCTCAAAAAAAGATGGGTTGATTGCCGCGATAAGATTCTGGTATTTTTCGACAAAATTCACGACAAAAAGTTCGGGCGCGATGCTGCCGTTGACTCTGAACCGCTCCCGCAGGTCCCGTAAATGGGGGGAAGTATGAAGGCCGGTTTTATAACCAGACTGCTGGAAAACAGCCGCCAACAGGTGACTAACCGACCCCTTGCCATTGGTGCCCCCCACATGGACACTTTTAAACTGCTGCTGCGGATTGCCAACCGCCTCACATAGGGCGTTTATATTCGTCAAATCCTTTTTAAAAGCGGAAGCTCCTACCCTGCTGAACATGGGCAGCCGTTGATACAAGTAGTTAACGGTCTCAGGATATGTCATGCCTATTTTTAAACAAAGGTACAATTAGAACAAACAGTTGCGCATCGAGAATTCTTTTTTTCGCTTCTAATCAAAGTAGTACCTTTGATTTTCATCCGCACATGCAACTAAAATGACTGCTACGCAAGCATCGATATGGGATAACCTGCATTTGGAACAAGGCCTTCATTTTCTTGGCGATTTACAGATGGAGGACGCAATCCGCCAATTCAATCTCGCGCTCAGAGGAGTCTGCGAATTAGCGGATACGCAAAAAGCACTGGAAGCCGCTCAATACTGGCAAAACCGGCTTCAGTCACCGACAACAGATCCGGCTTCCTTATTGAAGGACTATAAGGCTTACGCTTTTACGCCCAGAATGAGCGGCTTCAAAAAAAACCTGCTTCAGTGGATCGCCGATAACATCGCGCAGCAGGAAGCGGTCTCTATCACTACCATCGAAACCGCTTTCGATCAGTTGTTAATGATCAAAGATTACTTGAAAGCGGAAACCTATATGTCCACTTTCATTGAACGATATCCGGAAAAGCGGCAGCTACCTTACTTGCTGGGCCAGGCACAATGGCTAAACAAAGGTAAAGGTAAAGCCAACAAAACATATGTTGCCGCCCTGTTGCAGGCGCCAGACCAGGTCCTCATGGACCGGATAGAAAATGATGCTTTGAAAAAGATTGTGGCTGATTTTGGGCCGGAGATGGCGCCGGCTTATAGCTGGATCACAGGATTGGTACCCTTCGTAAGTTGTCAAGACGATCTGCCGGCACAGTATCCACAACATCGAAAGGCGCTGAAGGCTTACAGGCTGCTCCAGCAGGCCCATAGGTGTGTGCAGAATGGCGACCGGAAGGGTGCTATGCCGTACCGGAAGCAGTTAAAAGAGGAAGCCCCCGAATTATACGAAGCCTATTTTAAACTATTAAACCGATAGAAAAATCCGGTTTGCCGGCGGTATCTTACTTTAGCGGCTTCCCGGATGATCAGGGTATCTGAACGGTCAGACGCCTGGTGGTTCTGAACGTCCCGCATTTTTATCCTCCCCGGGTCCTTTTTCCTGCTCTTTGGCATGGAACATCTTTCTTACCGCACGACTGATGCGCGTAAGATTTTCCAATTGTTCCTGTATAGGTACCAGGTTAATGTCTTCCGGGTGAATACTGATATCCCGCATAGACATCGCGTGCTGTTCAGGATACATCAAGATGTAGTTATTCTCAGAAAAGTATTTATTCAGTTTCGACGGAATGTTATCCAGATAAGGCTCATATGAAATAGTCCGCTTTCTGGCGCTTACGACCATAAGCAGATCATTTTTCGTAATTTTTTGCCGTACCAGGTAAAGATCTTCAGGATGTTCAAATAAAACATGTTGAACTTTTATCGCAGATTTAAGTTTTTCCAGTTCTACCAGCAACACTTTATGCGTCTTTGCCGTACTATAGAGCAAAATATTCACACCGGCTTGTAGCGCCAGCACATGTATTTTCTGCACCAAATGGCTGAATCCGATTTCATATTCCAGGTATTCGGGCATTACCACGATCATCCGGTTAGCGGTGCTGATGGGATGAACAAAGTGACACACATAGATATTCTTCCATACGTTGCCTAGCAAGGAGCCTATCTTAGTACCAAAGAGACGGTCTGTTGTGCTGATGCGCTTGCTCCAACCCATGATCAGGTCACTGGCCATGAGTTCTTTCATGGCACGGGTTATTCCGCTGACCACGCTCAGGTCGATGCGGGTGATGGCCTGCACTTCACTATCTGTACCCGACGCATGCTTGACGACCTCCTCCAGCATTTTATGGCTTAACGGAACACGCTCTGCCGCCTCTTCATTATCTTTAACCACGGTCAGGGAATAAATGGGAGCAACTGATTTCCCATCGCGTATCATGACGGCAAAGTCCATCAGCTGGGCAATGGTATCGGGGTTGGAAATAGGAACAAGAATCCGTTCTACCCCTTCTTGGCTTACCGGTGCCACCTCACTCTCCTGGATAGCCAGCTTCCGGCCCGCGTTTTCGGTAATAAAAGAGGAAAGCAAACAACTCACTAAAATAAGAATGATCGTGCCGTTGAGCGTACTTTCATTGACCAGGTCGATGTTGTAGCCCACCAAAATAACCGCCAGCGTAGCAGCGGCATGCGAGCTGGTCAGACCAAAAATGACGTTCCGCTGCAGTCTGGAATATTTAAATATCTTCTGTGTGAGGAAGGCAGCTATCCACTTTCCGGCAAAAGCGACCACAATCAACACACCGGCGACGATTAAAGCGGCGGGCCCCTGGAGCAAAACCCGCAAGTCCACCAGCATCCCCACACCAATCAGGAAAAAAGGTATAAACAACGCATTCCCGACGAACTCGATCCGGTTCATGATCGGCGACGTCTGCGGAATAAGCCGGTTTAGCGCCAGCCCGGCCAGGAACGCACCGATAATGGCTTCTACGCCGGCGAGTTCAGCCAGGAACGCCGCCAGAAACACCATCGCCAGAACAAATATGTACTCCGATACATTATCTCCTTTGATATTTCTAAAAAACCACCTTCCTATAATGGGGAAAAGAAAGAAAACGATAGCCACGAAGATGACAAGCGATATGCCTAATCTGATCCAGAACTCTTCATTAAGCGTGCCTTTATCGGCGCCCGTAATAACCGCTAAAATCAACAATACCGCCGTATCGGTAATGATCGTTCCCCCGACGGCAATAGCAACGGCCTGATTCTTTGAAATGCCCAGTTTGCTTGTAATGGGGTAGGAAACAAGTGTATGGGTGGAAAACATACTGGCTACCAAAATGGAAGAAAGGTAGTTGAATTCGAGCAGAAAATGACAGGCCAGGATACCGATCACAAAAGGAAAAATAAAGGTTAAAAAACCAAACATCAAACTGCGGTGCTTGTTTTTCTTAAACTCATTCATATCCAGCTCCAGACCGGCAATAAACATAATATACAGCAGCCCTACGGTACCAAAAAGCTCGATACTGCTATCCCGGTTGATCAGGTGGAAACCGTGTGGTCCGATAATAACGCCCGCAATGATCAATCCGATGATGCTGGGGATGCGTAGTTTGCGCAATAAAACAGGCGCTAAGAGGATAATAAACAATACCAACGAAAAGATCAACACCGGATCCTTAAAGGGCAGATGAAATTCTATGTTAAGCAGTATATTATCGAAGGGCACCAAATGCATAAAAATAATTCAGGGTACAAAAGATTTATTTCCTTCCAGCTGGCAATAATACATAAAATTGAAAAAAAATGTGTCTCTTTTTCGCTTAACTTTAAGTAAATAACCCAGCAGCGTACTGATTGGTCGTTTAACATCAGAATCGTAACTTTGCTGTAATGTCAGTCATAGGATCACATCAATATGAGGAAGTTGAGAACCCGGATACCCGCTTGGCAGATGAAAAATCGTCTTCTTTTCATCTGATCGTCTGGAATGATGACGTCAACACGTTCGACTGGGTCATTACTTCGCTGATAGAAATCTGCCATCACACCGCAGAGCAGGCGGAACAATGTGCATTGTTTATTCACTTTCAGGGGAAATACGCCGTTCAGCAGGGAAGTTATGAAAAACTGCGCCCCATGTGCGAGGCGTTATTGGACCGCGGTATTTCTGCCACCATTGAATCGGAAGTACATTCCTGATCAGTTATTCATGCGGTTGGGCCAGTGGTTGTTTGTGAGGATCAACTGCAATTCATTTTTTCCTAAAAGACTGTACACTTCCCGCTTATAGGCAACAAATCCGCTGCCCAGGTCAGTCTTTTCATACAGGTTTAACAAATGGTTATTCGTCCACTTAAAAGTAAGGGTTTTTTTGGGCTCATCTTCTTCCCTGGAAGCTACTTTTTTTGCAATGATTAAAGAATCTTTGGCATTGTAAATAAGCGCGTATACACGCTTGGCTCCTTCGGTAATCGTTTTTAAAAACAACCATTTTTTCTGCCCGTCATCCGACCTTCCGCGACCAATCGCATAGACCTTGGCCGTCGTGTCCCCATTCGGGAAAAGAACAGAATCCGGTACATACCGGATTTGTTGCAATTTATTCAGTTCCAGGGAATCCGGCACAGCAGCCATAAGCGAATCTCCTGTATAAGAATAAGGTAAGGTAAGTGCGGGGAATTGCTGTACAAAAACCTCAAAAGAGGGAGGTTGATTCCCCAGGGAACCCGATGAATTGCAGGCCGCCATTACTCCCCATAGAAGTGTTACGAAAAAAGGAAAAAAAACAAGGCGGCTTATTAAGTATCTGTTTCGCATGCTCTTTTGTTTGCAACTTATATGCCAAAACAATGCTGGACCGCCGGATACAAATTTTATTTTCGTTACTTAAATTTTATTTTTAGCTTTGCCTAAAATAAAAACGATGCGTCATTTATCTGATCATTCCTTAAGCGAGGTACACCAGACTGTAGATACCACCCGCAAAAATAACTGGTTTCAGAAATTGCTGGCTTTTTCCGGTCCGGCCTACCTGGTCAGTGTGGGCTACATGGATCCCGGCAACTGGGCTACCGACCTGGCGGGGGGAAGCCAGTTTGGTTATCAGTTGATCTGGGTTCTGCTGATGAGCAACCTGATGGCCCTGCTGTTACAGAGCCTTTGCGCCCGTCTTGGCATCGTGCGGGGTCGCGACCTGGCGCAGGCCAACAGAGAAACCTACCCTCCCGTGGTCAACTTTCTACTCTATATCCTCGCGGAACTGGCCATAGCCGCAACGGATCTGGCCGAAGTGCTGGGGATGGCTATCGGACTTCAACTGCTTTTCAATATGCCGTTGCTGTTGGGTATTACCCTAACGGTATTGGACACTTTTATTATTCTGGCTTTGCACCGGCTGGGGATACGAAAAATAGAAGCGTTTATCCTGGGGCTGATTGCAGTTATCGGACTTTCTTTGCTGTGGGAGATCTTTCTATCCAAACCGGATCTGGGCGATGTGGCGGCAGGACTCATCCCTTCCCTGCCAAATGAGACGGCATTATACATCGCCATCGGAATTATCGGCGCCACCGTAATGCCCCACAATTTATACCTCCATTCCGCCCTGGTACAAACCCGGAAGATTGAAAAGAATCACAAAAGTATCCGTCAGGCGCTGCGCATGAATGTGGCCGACAGCGCTATCGCCCTCAATATCGCATTTTTTGTCAACGCCGCTATTTTGGTGTTGGCAGGCGCTGTTTTTTTCACCAGCGGAAATACGGGGGTGGCCGAACTGGAAGACGCCTATCATCTGCTGGCACCCCTTTTAGGAAACGAACTCGCCCCTATCATGTTCGCTGTTGCGTTAATCGCCGCTGGCCAGAGCTCTACAGTCACCGGTACTTTAGCCGGGCAAATCGTCATGGAGGGTTATCTGCGTTTGCGCATCAGTCCCTGGATGAGGCGATTGCTGACCAGGCTTACTGCCATAATCCCCGCCATATTGGTCATTCAGATCACAGGAGAGAGCGGTATTGGGGAATTACTGGTATTCAGCCAGGTATTTCTGAGTCTGCAGCTGGGCTTTGCAATCATCCCGTTAATCCATTTTGTCAGTGACAAAAAAACAATGGGAAAGTTTGCCATCAAGCTGCCCGCTAAAATCGCGGCGTGGAGCATAACCCTCATTTTAGTCTGCCTGAATCTAAAAATGGTTGTCAATGAACTGACTGCCTTTTTCACCGCAGACTATTCCGTCTGGGCCAGATTTTCCCTCCTTTTTTTAGCTATAGGTTTACTGGCCCTTTTGATCTACTCTTTTATTTTCCCGATGACCAGCAAACACCGCAAAAGGCAATCGGCCCGCATTCATCCCCAAAAGCGTTCCCTGCCCAACCTCACCAACATTGTCCGGCCGCAATATAAAAAAATAGCCCTCGCCCTGGACTTCAGCCATACCGATGAATTGATCATCTCCAATGCCTTGTCACAGGGGACAAAAGACACGCAATACCTGCTCATCCACATCACCGAAAGCGCCTCTGCCAGGATGTTAGGAGGGGACAGCGCCGATTATGAGACCCGGAAGGACCTGGAACAATTAAACACCTATGTGGAGTTACTCCACCAGAAAGGCATCCAGGCAAAAGCAGTGCTGGGGCACGCTAAAAGAGCTAAAAGCATCGTCAATATTGTCCATGAACAAGAAGCTGATCTACTGGTATTAAGCGGTCACGGCCACACCGGCGTGAAAGACTGGCTTTATGGAGAAACCGTAAATTACGTGCGGCATTACGTCAAAATCCCTATCTTAATCGTCAAGTGAAAAACACCGGAGTCACAATTGCTTGACCCAGATTCTGCGGGCGACCAGTCCGCTCAGGGTAACCGGATCATTTTCCGCCACTTTGATCAGCAAGCTTCTGTCGTATTCTTCCCGGTTATTTAAGGTCAGTTCAGTGTGTAAGTTCAGTCCTTTTTTATCCAAAAAACGAAGCAGTTCGGCATCCTGGCTATCAACAGCGGCGATCTTATAGGAAAACCCCACGGCCACTTCATCAAGATGGCGCAAATCCGGGGTAACGATCTTACCCGTATTATCCGGTATCGGATCTCCATGAGGGTCGGCCTTCGGATAACCCAAAAATTTATCAATGCTTTCTACCAGCTTTTCTGAATGAACGTGCTCCAACTGCTCAGCTATATCGTGCACTTCATCCCACTCAAACCCCAACACCTCGACTAAAAATTGTTCCCACAAACGATGTTTGCGTATGACCGACAGCGCAATCTTCCGGCCTTCTTCGCTTAAAACCGCACCTTTTGATTTTTGATAGTCCAGCAAGCCTTTTTGCTGCAGTCTTTTCATCTTATCTGTAACAGAGGCAGCACTCACATTCAAAAACTCTGCAAGTATTCCGGTCCCCACCGGCTCCTCCGCCGTACCGGACAGGTGAAAAACCGCCTTTAAGTAATTTTCGTCTGCTAATGATCTTTGCATCACTGAATCTTTGCTCCAAAAGTATTAAAAAAAACAGAGACTTGGCACATAGATTGTATGCATTAGAAATTAATATTAAATATTTACTTAAAATTTGAAACATGATGTACAAGAAAGTTCTCGCCATGCTATTTACCGGATTATTTTTTCTTTCCATCAATGCATGCACCAATCCATCGACTAACGAACAAAGCACTGATCAGGGGGCTACTCCTACTCAAACACAAAACGCAACTTCCACACAACAAGACGAGGACACCCTGCAAATCAGCGCCGGGTCTGATGGCGTAAAGGTAAATTCCGACAAGGTCGACGTTGACGTCAACAAAAAGGGAACGGAGATCAAAACCAAGGATGTGAATGTAAAACTGGGCGACGATAAAAAATAACCGTTTGAAATCATTTCCTTTTTTTATCATTAAAAAATCGCTTGTATCTTTGTGGAGATCAATTGTCTTATCGAATAATTTTTTATGTGTGGAATAGTCGCCTACGTAGGCAAAAAACAAGCTTATCCAGTAATATTAAAAGGCCTTAAGCGCCTGGAATACCGCGGGTACGACAGTGCAGGCATAGCCTTGCTTCAGGAAGACGGTTTAAAAGTCTATAAAAAGAAAGGGAAAGTAGCTGAACTCGAAGAATCATTGACCGGAAAAGACATGCACGGCACAATCGGCATCGGGCATACCCGATGGGCTACACACGGCGAACCTAATGACAAAAACGCGCATCCGCATACTTCCGGAGACGGAAAATTGGCCATCGTACACAATGGTATCATAGAAAACTACGCTCCCATAAAGCAGGAACTTATCAATAAGGGACACCACTTTATCGGGGATACGGATACCGAAGTAATTATTCATTTTATTGAAGAAATCAAAGTACAAAACGCGTGTCCGCTTGAAGAAGCGGTCCGTATTGCTTTAAAAAGGATCGTCGGCGCCTATGTGATTGTCATTGTTGACGTAGACCAGCCCGATCAGTTAATCGCCGCACGCAAGGGAAGCCCGCTTGTGATCGGCATCGGGAAAGATGAACATTTTCTGGCTTCCGATGCTTCGCCGATCGTAGAATACACCAAAGAAGTAGTCTATGTAAACGATTATGAAGTGGCTATTATCCGGCCCGATGAACTGGTACTAAAAAACATTTCCAATGAAGTACAAACGCCTTACGTACAAAAGCTCGACATGGAGCTGGCTACGATAGAAAAGGGCGGATATGAACACTTCATGCTCAAAGAAATATTTGAACAACCAAAAACAATCTTTGATTCTCTTCGCGGCCGACTCAATGCTAAAGAAGGCAAACTGACCTTGGGTGGCCTGCGGGAGTATATGGATGCTTTTAAGCAGGCGAAACGTATGGTTATGGTGGCATGCGGCACCTCATGGCATGCGGGGCTGGTAGCGGAATACATGATGGAAGAGCTCACGCGCATTCCGGTAGAAGTAGAATACGCTTCTGAATTTCGTTACCGAAACCCGGTCATTGAAGAGGGCGATATTATCCTGGCTATTTCCCAGTCCGGAGAAACGGCCGACACCCTGGTCGCTATCGAAAGCGCCAAAGAGAAGGGCGCCGTTATTTTTGGCATCTGTAATGTGGTCGGTGCTTCCATATCCAGGACATCCCACGCGGGCGCATATACGCATGCAGGCCCTGAAATCGGAGTTGCCAGCACCAAAGCGTTCACGGCACAGCTTACCGTACTGATACAGATCGCTTTAAAGATAGGTTACGAAAAAGGAACCCTCGAGCAAACCCGCTACCTCAATCTCCTTCATGAACTGGAACAGGTACCGGAAAAAGTGGAAGAGGCCCTGGAGCATAATGAACAGATCAGAAGCATTGCGGAAAAATATAAAGACGCCAAAGACTTTTTGTACCTGGGAAGAGGATACAACTTCCCGGTTGCTCTTGAAGGCGCCCTGAAGCTCAAAGAGATCTCCTATATCCACGCCGAAGGCTATCCCGCGGCTGAAATGAAACACGGCCCCATAGCTTTAGTAGATGAAGATCTTCCGGTGGTGTTTGTCGCTACCAAAGATGCTTTCTATGAAAAAATCGTTTCCAACATACAGGAAGTCAAAGCACGCAAGGGTAAAGTCATCGCTATTGTAACCGAAGGAGATAAAACCATCCGGGAGATGGCTGATGACGTGGTTGAGGTACCGGAAGCTGATGAAATAATAGCCCCCCTTATCAATGTGATTCCTTTGCAGCTATTGGCTTACCATATCGGGGTAATGAAAGGACTGGACGTAGACAAACCAAGAAACCTGGCCAAATCGGTAACCGTAGAATAGCCACTATCTGAACCCTAAGCGGGTTACTTCCCTGCAGGTCAGATTTCTGGTATACACGGAATAACCACAAGGAAAACAATATAGGTTTTAATTATGACACTGATTGAAAGATACCTTATCTGGGCCGTTTTATGTTTTGTAAGCGCCCTCATGTATATTTTCTTTTTCATGAAGCAAGCTGAGGGAAAAGAGCTGTCTGGAAAACAAAAAACACTCTATGCGGTGTTTATCGGGTTGGTAGTTCCCGTGATTATTATCTTCGTGTTTAAGGTGCTGGGAATCGGAATTTTTACGCAGGCGGAGTAGGAACAACTGGTTGTAAACTGAATAAAAATATCGTTTTTTTCCTCCGCTATTTTCGTTCCTCCAGCTCCAGCCAACGCATTTCCATTTCATCCAGTTGTGTTGTGATCGCAGCGATGCGTTCCGACGCCGCCTGCAATTCTTCAAAGGGGAGACCGGTATCGGAAAGTTTCTGAGTAAGTGTTGTTTTTTCTTCTTCCAATTTAGGAATTTCCCTTCCTAACTGTTTTAATTCCCGTTGTTCATTATACGAGAGTTTTTTCTTTTCGGGGGAACTGTTTGGTTGGGCCTCCTTCCGGGACTTCGGGGATTGCTCCTGTCTTTTTTGTTCTTTTACCGCTTCCTCTTCCCTGGCTGCGGCTTCCCGGTACTGGGAATAATTACCCGGAAAATCGCGGATCTCTCCTCCTCCTTCAAACACAAACAAATGATCGATCAGTCGATCCATAAAATAACGGTCGTGAGAAACCACTACGACACATCCCGGAAAATGTTCCAGGAAATCCTCCAACACCTGCAGGGTCTCAACATCCAGATCATTAGTAGGTTCATCCAGGATCAGAAAATTGGGGTTGCGAAACAATACGCTCAACAGTTGTAGGCGCTTTTTTTCACCACCGCTCAAGCGGGAGATGTAGGTGTATTGCTGTTCAGGGGGAAACAAAAATCGGGTTAAAAACTCAGAAGCACTTACCACTCCCCCATCGGCGAGCGGAAAATTTTCCGCAATATTCTTTACCCAGTCTATAACTCTTTCCTCGTCCTTTAGCCGCAAACCCTTTTGATGGTAATAACCAAAGGTAACGGTATCCCCTATATTAACTTTCCCGGAATCGGGTTTTTCGATTCCCTGGATAATATTCAGAAAAGTAGATTTCCCCACGCCGTTTTTACCAATGATCCCTACCCTTTCTCCTTTCTGAAAAGTATAGTCAAAACCACCAAGTATCATTTTTCCCCCGTAAGCTTTACGAACTTTTTTTAATTCTAATATTTTCCCCCCGAGGCGGGTCATCTTCACTTCCAGGGAGAGTTGAGAATCCGAAGCTTTACGCAACGCCTTTTCTTTTACTTCATAAAAAGCGTCGATGCGGGATTTTGCTTTTGTCCCGCGCGCCCGGGGTTGGCGGCGCATCCAGTCCAGTTCTTTTCGGTACAGGTTTTTAGCTTTTTCCCGGGAAGCGCTTTCCTGCTCCAGGCGGTGTTGCTTGTTCTCTAAAAACCGGGCATAGTGCCCATTGTGAACAAAAAGCCGGCCGTTATCAAGTTCCAGTATCTGATTACATACCTGGTCAAGAAAATAGCGGTCATGCGTTACCAGTAATAAGGTCATTTTAGCAACGCTTAAATACTGTTCGAGCCACTCGATCATTTCCACATCCAGGTGATTGGTCGGTTCATCCAGGATCAACAAGGTATGCTGGTGATCAAACCCGATATCAATCAGAACCTTGGCAAGTGCTACTCTTTTTTTTTGCCCTCCGGAGAGCGTAGCTATCTGCTGTTGCAGAAATGTAATGCCCAGTTTTCCGAGTATTTCTTTTACCCCGGCTTCAAATTGCCAGGCATTGGCAGTATCCATTTTTGCGGCCAGGTCGGCAATGGCGGCTCCGTCTTCAGTAAGAGCCCGCTCATAGCGGCGGATCAATTGCAAAGTAGGATGATTATGAGAAAAGATATGGTCGAGTACCGTCGCCCGTTCATCCAGTACAGGCCGCTGATCTAAAAAAGCCACCTGAACGTCCTTATGCACCCAGACTGAGCCGGCCTCTCCGGTATCCCGCCCGGCAATTATCTGCAACAGGGAGGATTTCCCCGAACCATTTTTCGCGACGAGTGCGACTTTATCTCCTTGGGAAATATGAAAGGAGATATTCTCAAACAAAGTCTTAACTCCATAGGATTTACTTAATCCTTCTACTGATAAATAATGCATATAACGCGGTTATCGGCTTGCTTGTGGTTATTAGGTGAAAGTAGAGGCATCCGTCGCTTTAGCTAATAATGAGTCAGATGGGTGAAAAGGAGCGAGGGCTTATTCTTTTAGGAAAATACCCATGGTCGGCTTCCTTGCGACGTTAACGATGATAACTTAACCCCATTAGTTTTTTCACCTCTTTTACGGTTTCAAAAGCGGATTGTCGTGCCCTGTCTCCGCCCTGTTTAATAATTCTTTCCAGATAGGCTGTATCGTTTTGTATTTCCCGGGCTTTATCGCGTATCGGCCCGATAAAACCAATCATGTCCTCCGCCAGCTGTTTTTTCATATCGCCATAGCGGATCGTACAGTTTTGATACGCGTCTTCGTACGCTTGGATCACGTCGGACCCGGAAACCAACCTAAGCAGCGTAAAAAGGTTTTCAATGTATTCCGGCTTGGGTGTTCCGGGCGTTGCCGGCCCCGCGTCGGTTTTGGCCTTTTTGATTTTTTTAAGGATCTGATCATCACTGTCAGCGAGATAAAGCGTGGCGGATTCGTGCTGGCTTTTGCTCATCTTTCCCTCACCGTTGAGGCTGCCGATCTTCACGAGGTCTCCACCATCATTGAAGCCCTCGGGCTCGGGAAAAAGATAACCATAGCGGTTGTTGAAACGGGAGGCAAAGTTCCGGGCCATTTCGAGATGTTGCTGCTGATCTTTGCCCACCGGCACCTTCACCGCGCGGTGCAACAAGATATCTGCCGCCATTAAAACAGGATAGGTCAACAATCCGGCATTGATATTTTCCTGATGCTGTCTTATTTTCTCTTTAAAGGTAGGCACTTTTTCCAGTTCTCCTTTATAGGCCATCATGTTGAGCAGCAAATAAAGCTCTGCCGTTTCCGGGACATCACTCTGCACATACAGGGTCACTTTTTCGGGATCCAGGCCGGAAGCGATATTTTCGGCTAAGACCCTAAGAACATTATCTTTCAGATGTTCCGGTTTAGGATGAGTAGTCAGGGCATGCAGGTCTGCGACAAAAAAAAAGCAGTTGTATTTTTCCTGCATTCTTACAAAATTACGTATCGCACCAAAGTAGTTTCCAAGATGCAAAAAACCTGTCGGGCGTATGCCACTAACGACAATTTCTCTTTTCATAAGCCACAAAGTTAAGCATAACCCACAGAAATGTTATCTTTGAAGAAATATTTAAACTTCTATTCATGAGCGCTGTTATCGATGTCCGGGACCTTCGTAAAAATTATTATATCGGCAAAAACGAATTACCCGTCTTAAAAGGATTGAACTTTCTTATCAATGCCAATGAATACGTGGCGTTGATGGGCCCTTCAGGCTCAGGAAAGTCTACCCTGATGAACATCCTGGGCTGTCTGGACACCCCTACCTCCGGTACTTATATACTGAATGGACAGGATGTAAGCAAAATGGAAGACAACAGCCTGGCAGAAGTACGTAATAAAGAAATTGGTTTCGTTTTTCAGCAGTTCAACTTAATGCCAAGGCTGACTGCCTTGGAAAATGTGGCTATCCCGTTAATTTATGCGGGCATCGCCAAAAAAGAACGAGAAGACCGGGCACTGGCATTGCTGGAGCAGGTTGGCTTGGGAGACCGGGCACGCCACAAGCCGAATGAGCTCTCTGGCGGACAGAGCCAGCGGGTGGCCATCGCGCGGGCGCTTATCAACGATCCTGCTATTATTCTTGCAGACGAACCCACCGGTAACCTGGATACCAAAACCTCCATTGAGATCATGGACATATTTGGCAAAATCCACAACAACGGCAATACGGTCGTGTTAGTTACCCACGAAGAAGACATCGCTGAACATGCTCACCGGATTGTCCGGCTGCGTGACGGGGTAATTGAAAGCGACAATAAAAATAAACAACCGGACCATATAACGATAAATTAAGCTTACAGATGGCACTGAGAATCTACACTAAAACGGGCGACAAAGGCACTACAGCACTTCTTGGCGGAACAAGGGTATCTAAAGGCAGTTTGCGGATAGCGGCCTATGGCTCAGTGGACACCCTCAATTCTTATGTCGGGTGGGTGGCAGATCTGCAGGAAGAAAAAAAAGTACAGGAATTACTGCGGGAGATTCAGGACCGTCTTTTTACCGCCGGTTCTCTGCTGGCGGCAGATCCCGGCAAAAAACTAAAAATGAAGCTGCCGGAACTCAGACAGGACGATATCCAGCGGTTAGAAAACGCCATTGATGACATCGATACTGTTCTTCCTCCCCTTAGTTCCTTTATATTACCGGGGGGGCATGCAACAGTTTCCGCCTGCCATATTACCCGCTGCCACTGCCGGGAAGCGGAACGGCTATGCGTAGCGCTTGAAGAGGCAGAAGAAAATATTCCCGCGCTGGTTGTTCCCTATCTTAACCGGCTGAGCGATTATCTGTTTATGCTTGCCCGTTATACAGCTATGCGATTAAAGGTTCCCGAGATCAGCTGGACGCCCAGAAATGATTAAGTTATTAGCTGTTTTATGGATCGCTTTGCGACAACCATTACCACTCATCGTAAAAAGTCTTGTAAACCCGTACAGCTTTCTATGACATCCATCCGGCGGTAAGAATCCTGCTCCGGCATACATTAACACAACGACGTTGCCTGTTGCTTATTTGCGGAACGCCCATTTTATCATTTCTTTTAAGGTAACCTTTTTACCATAAAGCAATATGCCGGTCCGGTAGATCTTTCCGGCGATCCAGATCGTCAGAAGAAAACCCGCAATAAGCAATACGACCGAGAGAATGAGTTGCCAGGCAGGAACGCCGTACGGGATACGCGCCATCATGACCAGAGGGGAAGACAGCGGAAAAATACTGCAAAAGACGGATAGGCCACTGTTGGGTTGCTGGATGGCGCCAAACATAATAAAAAACGAAATGATGATTGGCATGGTAATCGGCAGCGTTAAAGACTGAGATTCTGTCATCTCCTGGTCTACAGCGGAACCTACGGCGGCAAATAATGCGGAATACAAAAGATACCCGCCAAAGAAATAAAACAGAAAGAAAAGCACAATTTCGGTAATCGGCAACAAGTACAAGAGATGCTGTAGTTGCTCCACCGCTTTAGCCATTGGCATGCTCGCTGAAGCACCCATTTGTTGCATATTCTGAACCGATTGGGCGTCAGGCACAAAGGAACCTATAGCCAGCAGTCCGATAAGCAGCAGCACAAGCCAGATTATAAACTGCGTTAAGCCGACAGCTCCTATTCCGATGATTTTGCCGGTCATCAATTGAAAAGGCTTTACCGAAGAAACCATGACCTCCGATATCCGGTTTGTTTTTTCTTCTGCTACCCCCCGGAGTACCTGTGTACCAAACAGCAACAAGGCAAAATAAATCAGAAACCCGGAAACATACCCGATAGCTGAAGACGCATAGGTTAAATACTTAGTATCCTCTGACGCCGTCGCTGACGAAGAGGAAGAAGGCTGGGACAGAGAAACACTGACTTTCATCTTAGCAAGTGCTTGCTGATCAATGCCAGCCTCGATCATCCGCTTGTTCTTAATCGTTTGGTTAAGCTGCCCGGTTATGTACAGATACGGGTTTAGTCCCAACTGATTTTCAGAGTAATAAACAAAGCCACGTGGATTATGGATGTCAATAGCCGGAATAAATAACAAGCCGTCATATCCCTTGGCGGCATAGGTCTTTTTCGCTTCCTCTACAGTTTCACCCGAGATAAAAGTAAAAAATATATCCTGCCCGTCGCGTAACTGGCCTTCAAAAATTCCGCTCTTATCTATTACGGCTATTTTTTTTGTCTCTTTGCTTCCACCGGCGACAATGAATATTTCCAGTGCGATAAAGCCTACAATAATCAAAGGGATCAACAGGGTAATAATAATAAAGGACTTTTTCTTTACCCGGGATAAATATTCCCGCTGAATGATCAGCCAGTTCTTATGCATAGCGGTTGGAATTAATTCTGAACAATTTCAATAAATACATCATTTATGGACGGTAATATTTCATTAAAGGACTGAATCACGTACCCCTTGTTCATAAAGAAGGACAGCATGTCGTTGTTGGATGCTCCTTCTTTTAGCTTCACGATCAACCGGTTTCCCTTGGTCGACTCAATCAGGAAAGCGGTACTTTCCATGTCCGTTTCCGTTAGTACCCTATCCAGGGTGATGCTGAATTCCTTTTTCTTAAAATCCTGCTTTATCTGGTCTACTCTCCCATCTAATATTTTCTTCCCTTTATTGACCAGTACAATATGCTCGCAGACTTCTTCCACCTGCTCCATGCGATGGGTAGAAAAGATAACGGTAGTCCCGTTTTCACACAATCGGTGTATTTCCTGCTTGATGACATTGGAATTAATGGGGTCCAGCCCGGAGAACGGCTCATCCAGGATCAATAACTTAGGTTCATGGATAATCGTAGAGATAAACTGTACCTTTTGCTGCATGCCTTTGCTCAGATCGCCAATTTTCTTATTCCACCAGTTTGACAATTCAAAATGGCGAACCCAATACATGGCTTTGTTCTTTGCGTCGGCCTTGCTCATGTTTTTAAGCTGCGCGAGATAGAGCAACTGGTCTCCCACTTGCATTTTTTTATACAGACCACGTTCTTCGGGCATGTAACCTATACGGCTGTTGTCCTGAAGCGCGTTAAAACGGGCTCCGTTAAAAAATATTTCGCCTGCGTCTGGATAAAGAATACCCGTGATCATGCGCAGTAAAGTAGTTTTACCGGCGCCATTGGGACCCAATAAACCAAAAATAGACCCGCCCGGCAGGGAGAAACTAATGTCATCAACCGCCTTATGGCCGTCATAATACTTCTTTAGGTTCTTTACAGTTAAAAGGTCTTCCATGTACAGTTTTTAAACATAAAAAAATAAAAAAAGCCTCTTTATCATTTTTAAGCAGATAAAGAGACTTCAACACGTTAATAACAAGCGCTATCAAAAGGGAAGATCATCTTCAGTATTATTTGGTGTTTCGGGGGCAGGTTGCTCCTTTGGAGGGACAGGCGGCTCAGGAGTTGGAGCTTCCGGTCCACTGGTTTCAATCGGTTCGGTGGTCAGTTTTTCCAATCTCCAGACTTTTACATCCGTATACCATCTCCCATTGTATTCTCGGCTTTGAAGGTCAATACTCGCTTTTACCATTTCGCCGGGCTGAAGGGCCTGTACCGGACCTATAAGGTCGCCCCAAGCCGTACAACACACACTTTTAGGAAAGTTGTCTCCCATTTCCAATACAAATCCACCTTTTTGCCAGGGACCATTCCGGCCTTCCCCTCTTTGCACTTCTAAAACCTGTTGTACTTTTCCTGTGATCTCTAAAGCCATTTTTATTTTTTTAAACGATTAA
>CAYRJM010000011.1:0-62507 GCA_964424665.1 uncultured Chitinophagaceae bacterium | reverse complement strand
TGGTTATAAGTTTTAGCCTGATTCAATCTTCTCTTTTTCTGATGGCATCAAATAACCCGATGATCAATTTACGCTTCTGGCTACTTAGCGGAATTTGCCTGTTGTCCTGCATGATCAGGTAGCCCCCGTCATGACGGTGATATTTTTTCAGATAATTAGGGTTGACTAGATAGGACTGATGTACCCGGATAAAAAAGAAACTTTCCAGGGTTTTTTCCACTTCTTTCATCGTTTTACTTACAAGTAACTTGCTGCCGTCGGACAAAAAGAGCGTCGTGTAGTTACTTTGGCTCTGACAATACATGATATCCTTTACCTCTATAAACTCATACCCGTCCGATACCGGTACGGAAATCTTACTTTTTAAAATCCCTTCTCTTTTTAGATGTTCCAGCAGTTGATCCAACGATTGAGTCGATTTATTTTGCCGGGTTGAAAGCTCGGTTTTCCACTCCTCGACCGCTGCCTTCAGTTCTTGTTCGTCAATAGGTTTTAACAGGTAATTAATGGCTCTGGCTTTAAATGCGCGTACGGCATATTGGCTATAGGCGGTAGTAAAAATCACGTCGAAAGTGCGATCAGGTAACTGCTCCAGGAGCTGAAACCCATTTAATCCGGGCATTTCGATATCTAAAAAGAGGAGATCAGGTTTGATCTCCGGCAGCCGGACCAGGGCTTCTTGAATTTTATTGCTTTTGTATATAATGGTCATTTCGGGAAACAAGGCATTCAGATGAATGACCAGGCTTTCGATACAATGTATTTCATCATCAACGATAGCGATCTTCATTGTTGTAGGTTTAGGTTAGGTTATATTCGGGTGAGCGTTGTTTAATACAGTTTTTTATAGTTAATATTATCTCTGTTCCTGATCTTTCTCCTCTTTCATTGCAGCGGTCAATAATATTAAGCTCAATCTTGCAATTATAACTTTTATTGAATTGAGCAATGCGCTCTTTTGTAATTTTCATGCCCATGCTTTTTTTGTGACACGCGCTGTGGCCGGAGACTTCTTGTTTCTTTCTTCCGATACCATTGTCTTTAATGGATATATGAACGTCATTGGCTTCTCTTTCAATATATATGCTCAGGAGTTTTTTGTCCTTTCCCGACGGCAACAAGCCATGCCATATCGCATTTTCAACAAATGGTTGCAGCAAAAGCGGTGGAATATGAATGTGCGTCATTTCTTTTTCCGGCAGTGTATTAAGCTGAAAGGAAAAGTTGTGGTCAAAACGTTTTTCTTCCAACGCTACATAATATTGGATGAGATTCAGCTCCGCTTCCAGCGAAATGGCCTGGCTTTTTGGTAACTCAAGCACCATTCTCAGGAACCTGCTCAGTTTGATCAGATATTCATCGGCTCGTTTCATTTGTTTTTTTTGAATGAGCAGGTGTATAGCGTTCAGGCTGTTAAACAGGAAATGTGGATTTAGTTGTGTCCTTGCCGCCAGCATTTCTGCCTGGGCAATGCTTTTTTCATATTTCGCAGTAAGCAGCTCTTCATGATTTTTTCGTAAAAGCAGCTCGGTGCGTTTTTTGATTTTTCTATTTTTATATTGTAGAAAGATGAACAAAAGGATAAACAGGATACCTGCTATGAGGATGATGAAATAAATTTTATGCGTAAGTATTTTTTGCTTTTGCAGGCTGATCATTTCGTCTCTCAGACTGTTTTCCTCCTGCAAGGAGGCGATTCGGGCTTCTTTCTTATCCAGTGTATACTGATTAGTCAGTGCTGCGATTTTAATTTTTTGTCTGTGCAGGGCTATGCTGTCTTCAAATGATTTAGCCAGCTGATAATAGTAAAGCGCTTCAGAATATTTATTCTGTTTTTCCTTAATGTCGGAAATATGATATGCGTTTTCTACGATAAGGTTCCTGTTTTGTATGCTGTCTGCAAGCTTCAACGACTGTACATAAAGCTGTAAGGCCGCATTCGGGTCCGCAAGTTTCAACTGTAATCCGCCGAGACTTTTAAGCAGATCTGCTTCTTTGGTCACATTGTTTAACTTTTTGAACTGACGAAGCGACTTGATATAATAATCTTTTGCTTTGCGCAACTGTTTATTTTCCCTGAAGTAGGCGTGCCCGTAAAATTCATTGGTTATGGCAAGCCCAAAAAGATCTTTTCTGCTTTTGTTAATCGCATAGAGGGTATCCAGATAGCTCCGCGCCTTTTGGTAATCTTTGTTTTCGATATAATACCCTCCGATGGAGAGCAGGTCCATAGCAATCCCCAGACTGTCGTTCAGTTTTCTTTCAGCGCCAAGGGCGCGCATAAAATAAGACAATGCGACCTGGTCTTTCCCCGGAATATTGCTTAAGGCGTTCCCTAGGCCATTGCTTGAAATAGCGATATTTTTTAGATTGTCGTTTTGTACGGCAATTTTTAATGCCTTAAGATAGTATTCAACGGACAGATCATACTGTTGATTATAACGCGCAGCGACCCCGGCATTGTTGGCAAAGATCATTTTATAGACGGGCCTGACATTTTTATCCTTTACCAGTTGGAATGCTTTAATGTGTAGTGGGCTTGCCTGTGCATACCATTCGTGGTAGCGATAAAGCAATCCTAAGTTATCCAGCGAACGGGCGTACAAAAGGGTGTCGTTGATCTTTAAAGAAAGGTCAATCGCTTCGCGGGCATATTTATATTCTACTTTTTCCTGGTGGGCATGCTGATGTGTTTTCCTGCTGAGATGCAGCAAGCGATGTATTTTGACGGAATCATTTTCAGTTGCTTGTAACGTTGTCTTAAGCTGAAGTAGTTTTTTTTCCTGGGAAGAGGCATATGATGATCCAATAACCAGGATTACCAGTGTGAGCACTGATCCTGCCAGGCGAGGAAAACGATCGGATATGTGGTTGTGTAGAAGAGTCAAAGGGCTTTTATTTTTATTCCTGGAAAACACGAGGTGAATATACAATATTATAACAAGAAAGACTTGCCGGACTATTGAATGCTGATAACTGTTTGCGAACCACGGTATTGATCATATTTGTTTTTTTTGGCTTTTGTATAATACGTTATTTTTCCGGCATAGTTTTTATTAAAGAGCGCTACGCGTTCTGCCGTATGTTGGCGGCTGATGGCTGTGTGAAATTTCTGTTTCTGCGCCTCGTTTTCTACCAGCCCGTGTTCTTCAAAGTCCTCAATGACAATGGTTACTGCGGAGTTCTGTTGCCGGATATCGATAATGAGCGTTCCTTTGGTCTCGTTTTCGGCGGGAAGAAGCCCGCTCCACAGCAACTCTTCGACGAAGGGCTGTAATAGCATAGGCGGGATCCGGATCTTACTCAGGTCGACATTCTCCTGTATGTCGAATTTGTAAATAAACTGGCGGTTGAAGCGGGCTTCTTCTAACGCCAGATATTTTTTAATAATCGTCAACTCCTGAGCGAGTGAAATAGCAGGCTTTTGATTAAGGTCCAGGACCAGCCGGATAAACTGGCTGAAGGTGATCAGGTACGTCGTTGCTTTTTCATTTTGATTGCTCTGAATGTAGTATTTAAGTACACTCATACAATTAAAAACAAAATGCGGATTGATCTGTATACGTAATGCGAGTGCTTCTGCCTGCGCTATTTCTTTTTCATGTATGGCCTGTAAGTTTATTTTCTTCTGGATTTGTTGTTTTTCTTCATGCAAAAGATAAAAGCGGTAACTAAGCGCTAAAGCGAAGCACAGGGTTTCCAGGAATATGCCGGATTGAAAATATACTGTTGCGTTAAATGAGTAAAAAAAGGAAAATAGAATTCCTGAAGTGGTTTCTCTGAGAATAGCCAACAACGCACCGAGAAAATACCAACTGCTTCCTATAATAAAGTAGTTTTTAACGGGGGACTTGATTTTCTTTATGACCCAAAAGATGGCGATCATACTCATAAACATGATCACAGACCGGGAAATGATAAAGGCAAGAAGCAGACTGCCGGCGATAAGCGGACGGATAAGGGGATAAACTACCCCGTAAAACCCCGCGCCGCAAGCCATGACCAGAATCCAGCGCCACAATTTTTTGTTTTGGGATCTTATGCCCAGCAATGAAATCGTAAACAGGCAATAGGCGGAAAAGGCCAGCAGCGTTACGAGTTCGAGGCTGGCACCGGCCAGCTGGTTGGGAAATTTAAACAGGGCATTAATAGGAGTAACCCGGCTCAGATTAATAAAGCCTCCAAATAAATTGAACAAAAGAAACGAGCAATAATACAGGTAGATCCGCTCCTTTGTTTTCAAGTAAATCAATAGAATAAAGAAGCAAAGCAAACCAAGCGCCCCGCAAAATAACAGGCCGGTATACACCATAATTGATATGGAGAGTTCGGTACCCGCGTATTGCGCCAAATCACTCACAGAAATCCTTGTGTGTATCATGAGCTCCCATTAACAGGCGGAAGTTATGGCTTCCCGGATGGAAAAAAACGAAGCATTAAGTATTTGACCCGTTTTGATGAGTATATATGCCGTTTCGTTGAGCAAAGGGGCGGATCCTGCTATTTACTCGGGTAATAGGCGAATATCGCCCTTTACTCATCCATTCCCTTTATATGCTCAATAGCCGTTGCGGGATTGGCGAATTACCGGAATATTTGCTTTTGGTTATTTCTACACAATTGTAAATCAAAAAAAGATGAACCAGGAACAAGTCAAGGATAATATCAATTCTTCCTCGGATCAGGAGATCGAAGCGGGAAAAAATACGGCTATCATCGCCTATCTCACCATAGTAGGCCTTATTGTCGCTTTTATAATGAATAATGAGAAAAAAAATCCGTTTAGCGCATATCACATCCGTCAGGTACTCGGCTTAGCCGTTACCGGCTTAGTGATCGGCGTGGTGGGCATCATACCTATTTTAGGCTGGCTGGTGGCGATTGTGGGTGCTGTTGTGCTCCTGATCATGTGGGTATCCGGGCTCGTCAATGCCGTAAATGGAAGAGAAAAACCGATGCCCATTTTTGGAAAGCAATATACGAAGTGGTTTAAGGGTGCCTAAAAAGAATAAATTCCTCATTTATTAATCGATAGAGTTAAAACTATGAAAAAAAAGCATGTATACCTGCTGTCAATGATCCTGGTTTTCTCGTTCAGCCAGTGTAGTAAAGAAGGCCCAGCAGGCCCAGCAGGCCCCCAAGGGGAACAAGGACAACAGGGTGACCGTGGTCCGCAGGGCGTCCCGGGTAATGCAAATGTGCTATTGTACAACTACGACAGCAGGACCTTTAGGGGTGTTATAAATTATGAACTAAGCGGCATATCACAAGGAAGAGTCGATTCCAGTATTATACTGGCGTATTATAACCCGGTTCCGGAAGTTACTACAGCATGGTACGCTGTTCCTGGCATGGGTCCTAGTGCAGATTATCAGACCCGCTATTTCTTTTACCGGATCGGTACTGATCCAAGCACCTATAGGCTGGCGATCCATTTAGAACAACCGGACGGAGCAGGGGCTAACTACACCGCTGAAGTTACCTGGAGGAAGATGAGAATCTTTTTTATCAAGGCTTCCGACGTAGTGACTGGTGGCAGGAAGAGTACCCCTCCGGATTATAGCAATTACCATGAAGTATGTGCTTACTTCGGCATATCTGAATAACAAGTTCGACCCCTCGAAGGAAAAGAGGCCGGACTATACGGAACAACTTTTGTATTTCCGGATCAATTCCGGGAGCCTACTTGTGAGAGGAAATTCAATTCTTATTAAACCATTTCTAATTTTAATCCTGATGATAAGTTTTTGTACCGCTACGTGCTTATACCAACAACGGCTTATACCAACAACGGCTTATACCAGGAACTGGGGACCTGCTCCCAATTGGAATAATTATGAACAGGTCCGTGCGTATTACGGTATTCCTGAATAAGGTTTCGTTTTAAAGCGTAGTACAGAACGATTTTTTAATAATTCCGAACAAAAAATACTTACCGCCATGAGATATTTATTTCCGCTATGTAGTTTGTTGGTTTTTATGCTGCTCATCAGTCCGGCGGCAAATGCACAGTTTTTTAAAAAGCTGGCCGATGAGGTGACTGAACGGGTGGAAAGAAAAATAATCAACGACGCAGGAGATGCTGCGGTAAAAGGCGTGGATGAGGCAGAAAACGTGGTGGGGGAAGCCGCTTCTTCCACAGCGTCCGGTGGCACAGAAGGAAGTGATAGGAATGTTCCCTCGGGAACTCCCGATCGTGCCGGTGAGGATAAACAGCATACCGTTGCACCAGGTAGAGATAACGTGAATGCTAATTATGATTTCGTGCCCGGCGAACACACTATTTTCTATATTGATTTTACCAAAGAGCAAATTGGAAATTTTCCACGCCGGCTGGAATTTATAAACGGGAACCTCGATGTTGTCAAATGGAATGAGGAGCGATTTGGCCGGGTGAAAGGACAGACAAGGTTTGCCATTTCATTGCCGGAACAACTGCCTGAAAAGTTTACAATCCAGTTGAAACTACATGATACCTATTGGCTGGGACATGTTCATTTAGCGACTACCGAAGCGGTAGCTAAGGGAGAAACTTATTTTTCCTTGTATAACAGACGTGGTGTAGGGGTAGTGACCAAAGAAGGCCCTTCTTCCACAGGAAGTCACAAAGCGATAGAGGAAAAAGCCGTGCCCATCGAGATTATGGTTGATGGAAAGTATGCGAAAATGTATGTAAACGGTGTTCGGGTGGCTAATATCCCGCAGGTCAATATAAAACGTACAGACAAGCTTTATTTCGATTTCAGGGTGAGTAAAGACGAACCGGAAGAATTTGGTTATATAACCGATATCCGGATCGCAGGAGGCGGTCGTACCCTTTATCAGAAATTGGAAGCCGACGGCCGTATCGCCATTCATGATATTCACTTTGCTACCGGAAGAGCGACCATTTTACCGGAATCCGCCGAGACGATCAAGACGATTGCTGTCTTGCTTCATGATCACCCGGATTTGCGGGTGCTCATAGAGGGACACACTGATAATGTAGGGGATTTTGAAGACAATATGCAACTGTCAAAAGCGCGGGCCGATGCAGTAAAAAGCCATCTGGTCCAACAGCATCAGATCAGTGCTGACCGTTTACAAACCATGGGAATGGGAGAGTCGCGGCCTAGCGCCTCCAACGAGACCGAAGAAGGACGTGCGGAAAACAGACGGGTCGAAATTGCGAAGCTCTGACGTTTTTGGTTTTTGACCGATGTATAACTAAATATTCAGGGATTGGATGCGTGCAGGTACGGTATTTTTAAAAGCGCGTTTGATGGACTAAAGCCAATAAGAAATAAAGCGAGGGAGCAGCAGGAACGTTCTGCTTCAACAATGCGGTTAGGAAAAGGAAATCTTTGATTTACATAAACAGCAACATTAAAAAGATGGCACAAAAATGATAAAAAAGCACCTGTTTATTTCTGGTTTATTGTTTGGTTCTTTAATGGTAACTGAACCATCTGATGCCCAGATTTTTAAAAAACTAACTGACAAAGTCAGCAAGGGAATAAGTGAGATGAAGACGGAAGATGCGCCCGGCGAAGACGCAGCGAACGCGGAAGAAGCCAACGAATCCAGTGGATACGGTTCGTTGGCTGAGCCCTATGTGATCTCATTAAGCGGATCGGGCCCTGATCTCTACCTGGAATACAAGGTCACGATGGAAGGAGCACAATCAAATGAATACCAGATGGACATGCACATGAAGATGCTTGCTGCTCCCTCGACGGGATTAGGACGTTCTGAAATGATAATGAAAATACCTGTACTCGGAGAAATGGGCATGGTGACATTGACTGATGCAAAGGATCCGATGCGGATTATTTTGCTGAATGAAAGGAAAAGACAATACACGGTTGTCGATCTATCTACCATTGACCAATCGGCGTCCACGGAGGTATATACCGTTAAGCGATTAGGAGAGGTGGAACTGCATGGACTGCATTGCATTCATGCTAAAGCGATAAATCAGGAAGGCCATGTCTTTGAGCTATGGACCACCACTGAAATACCCGGTTATGAAAAGCTGGTTGAACTCTACAGTAAAACACAGCAGACTGGATCAGGTGATTTGTGGCAAAAATTACAAGCGGCAGGTGCCGCGGGGTTTATGATTAAGCTTAAGGTAACTGCCGATGGCGGCACCTCTGTAATGGAGCTGACTAAGATTGAAAACAGAGATGTTCCGGCATCTTTATTTAAAATACCGTCAGGGTATGAAAAAAAAGAAGGCGGCTGGGCGAAGCGATATATAAAAGGTAAAATGTTATGAAACTGTTTGGTGGTAAAGGCGCTTTTTCATTATTCAAAGCGATTGGCATTGCCCATCTGCAGCAACACAGATGTGCCCAAAATGCGGGAAGGTCACTGAATGCTGTCTTAGCCACTATTACTTTCCCCAATGGAAGAATGGCAGAGTACAAGGGGAAAGTGGTTGGCGCTGCAGCCTGGACTTATAGAAATGACATCAATGTACTTTCCATCCTGGCTAAAGATCACGGTTTCAACAATGCGTTTCTATCGTTCAGAATAAAGAATGTAAACGGGCCGGGCCGTTATAGCCTGACACCCGATGGTTTGATGACCAGCCAGTCCAGGTTGTTGTGGGACCACATGGATTACGAACGTTGGATAGGCTATGAGACGGGCGATGTTTACGGGGATGGAAAAACCGCTGGCGGCGGCGTGCTGACGATAGATCTATTGAATGAAAAAAGAGTAAAGGGCAGCTTTTCTATGGTAATGACTAATGACTTAAAGAACAGCATAAAAGTAGAAGGGCGGTTTAACAGCCTTCTGAAAAAACAGATTGAATAAGAATATTTAAAAAGCTAGTGCTATAACAGCACAAGTGTAATCACCAAATTAGAAAATAATGCAGAATTCAAAAAGACTGCCACTCTTTTTCAGCCTTGTACTTGTTGCTGTTTTTTTAAGCGGCAGTTGCGGCAAAGACAAGGATGATAACCCAAAACCCGACTCGGAACTGAGGCGGGGCGTAGCTGCCGCAACGATTGAATTTATGGATATAAAAAAGACGGTAAGGTTTACGGGTAGCGGCTTTGGCGCCGTTCTTACCGGGAGCCAGGACACGGTGTGGATGAGTTTCCGTGGGAAGGACAGCCCTATGGCCTTTTGGATTGTAATGACGCCGGTTAAAAAAGGAAAACTTTTCACGCAGCAGGACACCTTTGAATGCTATGCCCTGTTTTGGGAAGATTCTACCATTACCGATTATTCAAAACTTTATAGCCTGGGCGAGAATCTGGAGGGAGAAAATAGATCGTTCGTTCAAGGAGAAGCCGCTTTTGATATAACCACCTTCTCTAATGATTACATTCAGGGGGCCTTTACACTCACGATGGTTCAATTTGAAGGGGATAATGGTGAAATGAAAACTAAGAAATTGAAAATTACTAATGGAAAATTCGATGTTCCCTTGTTTGAAGGATCTGATTTTGGGGTTCCTGAGCAGTAGCTCTAGGTTTTGGACAGTTACAGTATGAAGATCAAGGAGCAATCCGGTTGAGGAAATGGAGGTTATAACCGCAAGGATGCAGCTACAGAGGCAGAGATAAGAGTCGAGCCGTGTTATCCGATATTACTTGGTATAAACTATAGACTATGGGTTATTTAAAACTATCTGCAATAAAATATGCCGGGCTTTTGGTGCTTGGTATCCTGTTGCTGTCAGGCTGCCTGAAGGAGGGAGTTCGGGGAGATTATTCTACAAGTTTCCGGCTTGTGGTTGTTCCATCTGCGCAGCAGATAGAAGTCGGAGAGAATCTACATTTTGACATTCTTCTTGCGGGAGAGATTGTAAATGCCGATTTGTATATAAATGGTCAAAAGATACAAGGTAACGAATATCAGTTTAAAGAAGAAGGCATTTATTCGGTCTTTGCAAAAAAGGAGGGTGCTAGAAACAGCGATACACTAGAGATAAGAATTGGAGAGCCGGCAGGAACTCAATTGTTGTTAAACACCTCCAAGACAGAAATCTCCGAAGGGGAAACTGTTACTTTTATTGCGCAGTATGAAATTTTGGGTGATATAGCTACCGCTGACGATGCAGAATTTTATATTGACGGGGTTAAAATAGCCGGTGATAGCTATCAGTTCAACGCAGCAGGTACATTTAATGTAATTGCTAAGAACGAAACTTTTAAGGATAGTGATCCTGTCACTATAACTGTTACTGTCAAGAGCGAGTTCACGGTATTTATCGCCGGATATCTTAAATCTACTACGTCTGGAAAGCGTTTTGCTCACTGCTGGAGACACCATGCATCTGGAATTTCCTCATTAACACTGGATATAGGGCTTTCATCGAACGCCTGTGTTGCCAATGGGATAACTATAGCTGCTAATGGAGATATTTATCTACCCGGTGCGGTGGATGATTATAGTCGTAATGCCTTTTCCGCCATATATTGGAAGCGTAATTCCACGACCGGTATAACAAGGGTTACTTTGAAGGAAGGAGATGCAGAAACTACTTCGGTAGCAATTGACAATGGGGATGTATATATGGCTGGCAGGATAGAAGGGCATCCGGTTTATTGGAAGAACAAGACCCTAGTAGATTTAGCCGAAGCCGGTTCCAACTATTCCTTTACAGCCAGCGATATTGCCACCTATAACGGAGACGTGTATGTCGCGGGAGGGACTATGGTGGATGAAGCGCCTTCTGATGCACAAGCTTTTTATTGGAAGAATAATGCTGCCGGTAAAGTGGCTCTATTGGCCGATGGAGCCGGTACTGTAGCACTGGGAATAGCTATACATAATGGAAGTATATATGTATCCGGAGGTGTAATGAATTCCTACTTCCCAGATGCTGCTTATTGGAAGGATGGTGATATCCATGCTTTATCTACTACTGAGAGCCTTGGCTCCGTGGGTAATGATATCGCAGTGAAAGATAACAATGTATATATCGCAGGGGATTATATAAATCGTTTTGAAAGAAAAAATGCTGTGGTATGGATAAACAATAAGATGACTATACTTAATGATAGTAATGAATTTGGTGGCGCTAATGCGATAGTGGCAGCTTCGGATGGGACCATCTTTGTTGCAGGCTGGATAGCAGCTACTTCCTATGGCGACAAAACACCCGTGTATTGGCAAATAGATGCATCAGGGAATGTACTAGAAACGGTCCGTCTGACCGGTCCTGGAGAAGCGACAGGTATTGCATTGGAAAAATAGCCGGATTACGATTTGAAGTATGAAATTCTGAAAAACCTACTCTCATGAAACTAAAAGTTATACTTTGTATATCCTTATTTTTATTCGGTATTCGTTATGCCAAAGCGCAGAATATAGAAGCACTTGGGAGCCAGGAACCATTCACCATTCATGGAAGCATTGGAGGCGGAATGAATTTCTTTTCCTCTAATGAGCAACAAGCTACCCGTGATCCTTTTTCATGGAATTTGCATGGCAGCCTGACTCCTTCGGTTTACGGCTTTGCCATCCCGCTTGCTTTTTCCGTTACGCAGTTTTCGAAAAGCTATTCTATCCCTTTCTCCCAATTTGGATTAAGCCCGACCTATAAATGGATAAAATTACATCTCGGATACCGAAGCATCTCTTTTTCCCCTTTTGTATTCAACGGGCAAAGCTTTCTGGGAGCAGGAATAGAACTAAATCCGCGTAGTTTTTACTTTGCGGCTTTTTATGGCCGGCTAAATAAAGCCATTAGTGAGGATACTACAATAGATCGGCACATAGAACCTCAATATGCTCGTCGGGGATATGGAGTCAAAATAGGACTAAAGAATGAAAAAAGGGAACTCTATTTAGAATACTTCCATGCCCGCGATGATACGGCTTCTATCCATCGATACAACGACAGCACTTCTACACTGGCGCCGGAATCCAATAACATACTTGGCGGTTCATGGCGAATTCGATTATTCAATATCCTAAACTTTTCGGGAGACGTCGCAGTCAGTTTGTGGAATAGAAATATGGACTATGCCGTCATAGATAGCATTGGGGATACAAAAATATCCGACATTGCTAACAAACTGGATGCCGATATTAGCTACAGCTCTGTACTTAGCTGGTCAGGACAGGCACAACTGGGATTAAACCTCAATCATCTGAATGCGATGATCGGATATCGCCGGGTAGAACCGGACTTTAAATCTCTCGGTATCCCCTATATGCTGAATGATATAGAGATGATCAACGGGAATGTAGGAACTAATCTTTTCAAAGGTAAGTTGAATATAAATGCCGGATTTACTACACAACACAATAATCTGCGGAATATGCTTAGCTCGAAGTTGGTATCTACAACAGGTAATCTATCCGCCAATGCTTTTATAAGCCAGCATTTTAATTTGAATGCCAACCTGACAACAGCAAAGATTTTCCAAAGAGACGGTCTGAAAAAATTAACGGATTCAACCCGGATGAATCAGTTAATGCTCACATTGGTCGTAAGTCCTTCCGTGAATTTTTCCGGAAACGGCTTGCAACATTCGGTGAGCGGAAGTTTGGCTTTTACCAATCTGGATGATAAAAATCCTATGACTACCGATCAGGCCAGCGGAAAAAATATCAATACGTCAGCTAATTACGCGCTTTACTTTCTACAAAAATTTGTCGGTGTTTCCGGCGGATTTCAATACAGTACTTACCAACAAAAAGAGAGTTCTTATAATTCTCTCGGTGTCAATGTCGGCGCCAATACACAATTATTGAAATCGCGCGCGTTGTCGCTTCAGGGGAATGTAGGATATTTTATTAATAAATCTTCTGATTCGCCCACGGGAAACAATATTACCTTTTCTTTTAATGGAAATTTTAGCGCAGGGAAACATCATTCTTTCGGTGCTTTTGCCAGCTATGTTATTACGCCTCCGGTAAATCTGAATCCCCTGAATGATATTAATAACGTACCGTACGCGGTAAACAGTAAGATACTGTCAGGAGGGCTGACTTATTCATATAATTTTTAAAATAATAGATGATGAGAAGCACGCTGTTTTATAAAGGCAATAGCTATATGAAAGTATTTAAATATTTATTTTTTTTAATTGTTTTGATAAGCATAGATACCGGATTCGTTTCTGCACAGTATCCGGTAAAAGTAAATGTACAGGTGCGGCAGCCGGTATCTCCATATCTGCCGCAGCTTCTGGGTGAATTACAGCAGCGGCAGGTAGGAGCTATGACCAGGGATATTACAGACCGCCTGCATATTACCCTGCATAATTCGGGAAATAGGCCTAAAAATGTGAAGTTGAGTGGAAAAATAGAACGGCTCTCCCCCACACCTATGAGTATTTCTCTGCGGCCTGGTTTTGCTCCGCCCAATCCGGTTAATATGAACCCCGGCCAGATGATTCAGGCAGACCGGGACTTGCTCAACCAGGCTTTTGGCGGATTCAGCCGGAATGACCTTATTTTTAACAATACAGGCCTGTCCGAATTGCGGCAAAATACCATGAATTATAAATTGCCGGAAGGGATGTATCGAATTTGCATCTCTGCCTTTGATTATAATAAAGTGGGAATGACAGGACCTTTATCGGCGCCGGGAACAGGATGTGCTACTTTTATGATTTGCTATTCGGCCTCCGCCCCGCAGCTGATTATGCCCGTTTCTACCATGGGGTTCAATGATAAAAACAATTTTCAACCCTTTACTCCCCGTTCTTCGCAGGTGCAGTTTACCTGGACGGCACCGGCTTCTACCTGTGGCCTGCCGATTGGCGCTGTGACTTACGATTTGAGTATCAGGCAGGTATTCCCCGGGCAAGCCATTAAAGATGCTTTATTCAATCCGCCGGTATTTCAAAAAGAAAATATCCATACGACTACCTTCCTGCTGGATACCATTCGCTATCCCCATGTGTTGCGAAGCGACCAGAATTATATTTTCAGGGTGAAAGCAAATTTTATTTCCACACCGGGCAGCCCGTTGGAATTGGATAATCGTGGTTACAGCCAGATAGGCGCTTTTGCTTTTAACCCCGCTGAAGCTCCTTCAAATGTGGATGCTGCCGGAGAAATAATTGCCTCCAATGAAGATACTTTGCCTAAGGTGGAAACCATCGTAAAAGGAACATTGACCTATCGCTTTGCTAATCATTCGACGGATAGCGTATTTCCGTTGGCTAATCAAAAGGTGTATATCAAAAGAGTGTATGTCAAAACAAGCAAAGATGCAGATGGCATAGTTCATTTTAATCCGCTTAGTGAAGCCGAACAAAACAGCATGCCCGTTCATCCCAAGATGGTAGATGGACAACTGACGGAAACAGATGAAAATGGCCATTTTCAATTGCGTGTGGGGATGACCCAAATGGATAACGCCGGATTGCTAACCGGAGAAGAATGGCAAAACCTGTTTGCCGTTCAATATGACGGGAATGACCAGATATTGCCGGAAAATGCGCACCCCAACATTCCCGATCAGTTAAAGGATTTGGAAGGGAAAATGGTTCGGTTGTATAAAATAGAGATAGCCAATCCGTTATTCAAATCTTCGGAAAAATATGTGCAAATTTCCCCTGGAGAAGAACGTAATTTGAGAAATGTGGTGGTCGAAGCCAATAGTTATGCATTAAAAGTAAACGTTCAAGAGGTGGTCGAAGCACAAAGCGAAGCTTTATTTACAAGAGGCGTGGAACAAATGCAGGGGGATTTTGTCGAAGGCGCAACAGTAAAATTATATCGGTTAACCAAAAATAAAATGAATCCCGATCTCTCCATTCCTTATTATGAAGGAGATTTGATTGATAAATCGGCATGGCAGGAGGAAGGAGATAAAGTGTTGATCGCCAGTCGGACAACGCCCATTCTCAATACAGAAACAGACAATGCAGAAGATTATACCGTAGTCTTTCCCCGGTTGTTTAAAAGCGCTGCAGGAGAATTGTATGATTATATTATATGTCTCGAAAACGGGAAAGGTACCATGAGATTACCAGTTAATAAAGGCGTTGTAAATGACCCGCCGGTTCCGCGAAGTAGCGGCGTATGGGGCACGATAGATAATCTAGAGCATGGAGATCCAACTATTATGGAATTTGGTAATCAGCCACCGCCTGCTATGGATTTTAATGAGAGTCAGCCGTTACCTGGAGGGAATAATCCATTACAGAATGGTAATCAACCTTTGCCGGACGCAAAGCCGCATGTACAGCCAGAAAGTACACAGCCTGTTCCCGGGCACGGACCTTATGCAGGGAATCTGTTTCCTTATCTGCTTCCGGCAGAAAAGGAACTCCCGGTTTCTGCGGCTTTAGCTCCTGATGCAGAAGACGCGATTACTAATAAAATCATGGACTATGGAGATAAATGGCGCTCCTGGAATTATAACGGACCTTCTGATGTCGCCTATTTGACCCTCGAAAAAGAGCTGGCGGAACCTCCCCATACTGTAGTTACGGGAAAGTTAGAATATAAGTTTAAGGGGGACCCGTCTATCCCTGCACAGCCTTATGCCAATATGCCGGTAAAATTAATGATGTTTTACATAAAGAAAGACGGAACCCAACCGGACGCCTCGAATCCCGCGAATAGTACTTATTATTCGACGATGGTGCAGACTTATGCCAATCAGGATTTTCCGGAGGGAACTAAAGTGGATGTTCCAACCGATCAGCACGCTCATGGCGGGGGAAGAACTGTTTTTGACGACAACGGTAAGGTGGTGCAAACAACCATTACCGATGCCGAAGGAAATTTTATTTTTGATTTTGAAAATCTGGATAGCTCAAAGGTGGTATTCGGCACCCTTGTGACCGATGGTGGATATGATAGAGGAAGAAAGGTTACTTATCGGAGGTATGGTGAGTTTGTTCGTGTTTACCGCGTAGTTCCTGCAGTAAACCAATATACAGCCCCGGATGACAATATACCTGCTCAGCCCTGGGCAGATTACGATTGTGGAACGCTGACCAGTTTCGTCCGAACTTTTAATTTGGAAGTAGCAGTCCAGGCAGAAGAAACGTTGCTTCAGCAGAACGATATTCCGGTGCAATTGTATTTTAATCCGGACGCCAATCCCGAATATCCTATCCCTGCCAAACCGGGAGTAGATCTGAACACCCGCAGGGAAGTGAATGGAGAAAATTATATCCTGATCCGGAAAGGAATGGCTTCTGAAAAGAAAGAAGAAACATTTCAAAATGCAATTGACGAAGGAGCATTAGCTGCCATAGAAAGTGGTATCGGATATAAAGCGTCGACAATACCCGATAGAACATATCAATTTAAAACGATTACATTTAAGGATTTAGTCATCAGTCAAAGCGCAGCGGATTACGGACGGTTTTATTATATAGAAGCTGGAGGCACTCCAATGGAGCGGAAGGGGAATATAACCCTGGAAAGCGATTATCTGGCCTACCCTAAAAATCAGATTTCCGATAATTGGGATTCCGATTTCTATAATTACAGAAGTCGAAACGGCATGGATGATCAATTGACAGCAATAACAAGGGCATTAGAGAAGAGAATTATTTTCAATAGCGAGTACGATCCCAACAGGACTATTCGGGTCTATCTGGCTCCTGATCTGGCAGAGCCCCGTATCGCTGGCAGGTTGATAGATGATTTTACAACCCTTGGCGTATCTACCGGTTGGGGAAGTGTGAAATTGATAGCAAAAAGATATAAATATGGAAGCAGCACGCATTATTTGGCTGATGGGACAAAAGAAATAACGGTTTCTGAAAATCCTGTCGAAGAAATGATAACCTACAACGTAGCTGCCAATGACTACGGTTATTTTGATTTCAAAGCATTCAGCGAAGAATTTAAAGATAAACATTTGGTTGCTATAGCGCCTGTCGAGTTGAGGATAAGCGCCTGGGGATATAATGATACGGTGATTCAGTTGCCTCAGGCAATGCATCAGGGAGAGCAGATTTATATGGATCCTATCGTTTTGAAGCCAGCGTGTGCAGGATGTTATGGATTTGTAGTAGATGAAGATAATCCGGAACAGGGAGTTGCTGCCAGAGTCAAAGTACTGAAAAATGGCCGTTGGGTAGATACTTATCCCTATAAAAACGGGGGATTGGTAAATAGCGCGAACATTTCTTTACTCGGAAGTGGCATATTGCATAATACGGTTATGCATGCTGCAATGGATGCCGACATGGGCAATCCCGGCTATATTGATGGCTTTTTTCGGCCTATCCTGGGTAGGCCAATGCAACAAGCTGGCATGACGGGGAATGTAGGTATGAGCAATATGGTAAATAGTCTAAAAGGAGCAGCCAGTGGACCAAACGGATTCCTGTATTCCAGGCCCAGTCCACCCGGGAAAAGCCTATGGAAAACTTTTGGTGGGCTACAGGTAAGGACGAACCGTAGGGGCGAAGTGAAAGAAGCAAAAATTGTTGAAGGGGCAAAAAATGCCGGTATGTGGAAGCGCTACGTAGAAGCGGTAAGTGGCGAAAACAGCCAACCGCAAATAGTAGGGAAAGAACCGGCAACCGATATGCAAATTGCTTCATCTGCAAGTTATAAACAGCGCTTCGATTTACCTATGCCTTCCAAATCCCATGAGGTAAAAATAGTCATTCTGCCTTACGATCGGTCATATATTCCGGACACGGTAGAGGTAAATTCTTATGATAGTGAGAACCTCGGAACTTTTGCTTTAAAAAGAAGAAAGCATAAGATAAAAGTAAAACTACACATGAAATCAGACCCAAATGAAGTGCCGGTCGGGGCTATTGTTTCTATTGAGGGGGTAGAAGGGGAAAAAGTAGTAAAAGGAGATGGAACTGCTTATTTTGAATTTGTAAATAACTCCACCAGCAACTTCACCTTACGCGTGAGACCGCAGCAGCCTGAATCAGTTTCAGAAGGGCTTGATGCACAATTTGATATTCCCAATTTTACGTTTACAGATCAGGCAGAAGGTGAATTTAATACGCATTCGAATTCTTCCGGTGTTGTAGTACCGAATACAATCTTTGTTCCTAAAACGGTCAACTTCTCTAATGAGGATAACAATGTAGAACATATTGTAGAGGTAGAACTGGAAGAAGGCGGCAGTTTGTCCGGGAAAGTGACTTTTGAAAAAGACGGTACGCCTGTCAAAAATGCCGTGGTTTATCTCGACAGAGGGCAGGGCTTACAAACGGATGTCATCACCACGACCGATGAAGAAGGCAGGTACATATTGGCGGGTATCCCAATTCCGAATCAGACCAGCGGCTATGCAATTCAAATGGGCGCCTCTTATTCCGATAAACTACATTCTTATATCGGAGAAGTCAAAGACGTGAACTTGGCCGAAACCCTGACCGAAAATAAGGTATCCGTTAATTTTCATATTAAAGAAGTAAAAGATATAGACCTGACTCATTTGTTAGGTATGCCGGTTCGGCTGACAGCAGCTGAGAAAGAAGGAGAGAACGGATATAAGGTATCAGGAGAATTTTTTGACTTGCCGGAAAATGATAACTTTTCAATAGACCGGACTTCATCCGGCATGTCTCTGTCTTTTGACGAGATTTCTGTGGTCGCTTCTGAAATAACGAATGAAAGCGGGATTCCTTTGGCAGTACCGACAGGAGACAGTATCCTGTTAGACAATAGAGAACTTTCTGTAAAAGCTTTCGAAGTCTATAATGCAAAAGTAACGGCGAAATTGGTTAATGGGCGATTGCGTGTTGAGAAAGTAGATTC
Source organism: uncultured Chitinophagaceae bacterium (assembly GCA_964424665.1). Taxonomy (GTDB): domain Bacteria; phylum Bacteroidota; class Bacteroidia; order Chitinophagales; family Chitinophagaceae; genus FW021-bin31. Next base: position 43,844 of record CAYRJM010000011.1, on the reverse strand, counting down.
TGACACTTCAGGATTATTGAATGGTGCAGTCCGCATCGTGGATAACTCCTTTAATTTCCCTTCCAGTTACATGACTATTTCCAACACAGATTTTTATCTGGGGAATTTTGGAACCCAAGAGAACCAGCCGGTAGATAATCAGGAAGGGGAAACTATACAAAGCAATAATCAGCAAAATGATGATCAACAAAGTAATCTGCAAGGCCACGGTCAACAAACGATGGTGATACAAGATACCAGTCCGCAGGCTTTAGTCATACAAGGGGTAGCCGGTTCTAAAACAGTGACTGAAGGCTTAATGCCTGCTCTAAGATATGATGATAAGCTTATTATACCTGTATTCTCTTCTCAAGATTATCCGTTAACCAAATTTTCTCTAACAAACAGCCAGGGGAATGGAATCGAATTTAACTACCTCGGATTTGATGGCACAACAGGCAATTCCGGCTCACGGGAATCCTATATAACGGCAGACAGTGTTAATCTGTATTTAAATCTTACAGCCAGAATTCAGGGCGGTATTGAGCTTCATTTCAATGCAGGGAAAGCAGTGCTGACACACAACAGTATGAAGGGTGTCTCCAATGATGATACCCTGCGTATGAAATTAGAGGAATGGGAGCTAATGAGTACTTCATGGGAATTATCTCCCACATCAGGAGGTATCATTTTGAAAGAAGGAGTTTTAAATACAGGGATAGTAGGACTGCCCTTTTCCAACATGTCTATTATTCCCGGAGATCCGGAAGGTGAGTTAATCTGTAATTCTTTGGATGCAGCTTCCCTGAAAGAGGCGGCTGATGAGGGAAAACTTGTTCTAGGCGGCGGTGCTGCCGAATTGAAGTTGTACGATAATATTGATATTGTTTTTGCTTACGATCCGGATGTGGGTACCACGCCGGGCGAAGGGCACTACAAATTCTCATTGCATTCCAGGCTGGGTAAGGTGGCCTGTTTTGGCGGCCTGGACGGTATGACGGATCCTTCACAACGACTGGATGTGCAATTCGTTTCTTCTTTGAGTAATGGCGAGCAATTGTTTGCCTTTGACGGACAGATGGAACCTATCATTCTCTATAACCAGTTGTATTTTACCCCTCAGCGACTGTTCAATTACGAAGATAATTTTTCTATAGGCGGATTAATGCAGATGCATGTGCCGGATATGCCTAAAAATATCGGTTTGAATTTGAGATATGATTATACAGGAGAAGAAGATATAAGGAATGAATTAACCATAAGTCCGATTGATTTTCATTTTACCGGAAATGGGAGTAGCAAGTTTAAGGTAGATATGGGCTATGAAGATCTTCAACGGATAGATAAGGATGTAGTAGCTTTCCCTGGAATCGTTACATTGCCGAACAGCAGCCAGACTTTTAATGCAAATTTTGTAAGTATTGTCTATGAGGGAGCTAAAGATTTAATTCCTGCTACCGGTAAGGTCGATTTGGCTCATAACGATAGATTCTCATCCGGTAACTATTATGCAAGAAGCGGAGGAGTTCAATCTGCTGAAGATGCAGGAGATACTCGACATTTGCAATCTTATCGTAATGGAATACTTGCTTTGCCTGCTGAAGAGGAGCCTGAAATGAAGACACACACCGAAATTTTTGTCGGCACTTCCGATCAACTTTTTGGGGATGCAGCTAAAGCGCTGACAGGCAGCCTGTCCAGTATGAATAACTATGGAGGGGGTACTGGCGGAACAATGAATGATTTCAGTAATGAGATTTATAATAGCGCTTCGGGAATGGTGAACGATTTAAATACACGTGGAAGACAGACTTATAACAACCTGTTAAAACAGGTAGGTTCGCTCCGAACCGAAGCGTATCAAGCCTACGAGCGTGTAGCGTCGCAGATTGGGGAACTGGGGGCTAACGGACTGGAAGCCTATGATGAGGCGGAGGGGGAAATACTGACAGCGTTGGATAGCCTTAAAATATACAGTGATGAATTATATAATGAGGTGTTATCGAAGAAGAGTGAATTTTTGAATTACGGGAGCAGTGTCTATCATGAAATATCTGATGGCTTAACCGGTCAGGCGGAAGGGGGACAAAGGCAAGCGCAGGAAATGTATGATGACCTTACCGTGGAAATTACAGATCAAATGAGTGAGTTCCAGGTGCGGTCAGCAGGAGTTTACAGTACAGTGATGCATAAAGCGACTGCGCTTCGCACGATGGGAGATGAAACGTACGACCAATTGTATAATGAGCTGTCCGGTACGTTTAGTCATCTCAAAAATAAAGGAAATGAAGTATCCCGCGATGTAGTTGGGATCATAGACGATTATGAGGATTATGGTACACAAGTACTTGCGGATGCTTCCGGAGGTATTGAAGAGGTGGTTAATACGGGAACAGAAGCGCTGGATCAAATGCTGAGTGAAGTGGATGAACTTCGGCAACAAACAGAAGACAGCTACAATCAGGTATCTGCTCAAATAGAAGATCTCCGCGCACAGGGAAAAGAAGAGTATGCCGCAGCACAGGAAGAAATCTTAGCACATTTAGAGGAGTTACGCACACAGGGAGACGCTTTGTATAATGCGCTTCAGACCAGGAAGGAAGAATGGCTGCAGCAGGGGCAGGATATTTTAAATGATGCGACCGGACAAATAACCGATTTGGAAGCCTATGGGAAAGGAATGTACGACAGCTTATACAGCGATATAACCGGTAGGGCGGAAGAACTGGAGGCTTATGCAACCGATTTATATGATGGAATAACGGGACCGATTAATGACCTTAGAAGCAAGGGACAGGACATGTACGATGAGGTATATGGGGAAATATCGGGAACGATAGACGAATACAAGAACTACGGACAAGGAGTATATGATGAAGTGGATGGCGTAATTAGTGCGTATCAGAGCTATGGAGCGGATTTGTATAATGATATTTATGGATCCGTATCAGACAAGGTAGATGAGATACGTTCCTATGGAGAAGGCGTAGCAGACGATGTGATAAGTTATGGAAAGGGGATGCTGGATGAAGCAATGGCAGGCCCGATAGGAGATGTAATTGATGAGATGAATGGGGTGCGGAATACAGCTGAGCAATACATCAGTATGGGTGACCAAAAAGTGGACAGCATTTTGGCTAAATGGCCCATAGCAGGAGACGCCATTGACGCGTTTAAGGACTTCGATGGCAATGATATAGAAGGTTCACTATTACGGATGGCAGGAAATATGGTTGGTTTTGACGGAATAAAAGAAAATGCCGAAGACAAGCTGATATTAGTAGCCAATGAAACTATAGAAGGGATGAAAGAATCGTTGGAGATAGATAATATTTCCAGCTCCGTTTCAGATGTTGCCTCAAACGATGCCTTTAAGGGAATGAATATTGATATTGACTTAAATACCGGAAGGATAACAGGCAGCATGTATTCTGACTTTGTTGGTTTTGGTGCAGTAGAACTTTATCAATTGGGAATTGAAGTATTTATAGACAGGAACGGTTGGTATCTTTATTCCGGTGCAGGTGTGAATATGCCTGCTGCTACACCGTTAAATCCGATTATTTTCCCGATAGGGGTTGGCTTTTTGGTAGGAGTGTACCCTACTATTTCTCCTTCTTTGGAAAGCAGGGTAACGCAACATTCTTATGTACATCGGTTACCGGAACCTATAATGGCTGACGGGATATCTGGTTTTTTTCTCACAGGCAAAAAGGATATTCTACGGCCCACGAGCGTAGGGATAAACTTTGCGATTGTAGATTTTGAGATTGGGGCCAGCGCCGGTATGGATGCAAGGTTGTATGCTAATTTTGGAGACGATGCTACCAGCATAGGCCTTGGTGTGATGGCCTTTGCAGATGCGTATGCCCGGTTAAGTGTGCTGGGAACTTGCGGCATAAGTGGTTCGGCAGCGGCCAATGTAGGAATTAAAGCATCTTATGTGAATAGTGCTGCCGGTTCCTCTCTGAGTGCTGCCGCCTGTGCTTCTGTCGCTGTAGCGGGAAGCGCCTGGTGTGGTTGGGGGGATGCGAAAATCTCAGGTAGTTTCAATGAATCTATCATGGCTATGTTGCAATTATGCGCAGGCAGTGCCTGCAGCGAAGCGGTAACAATGGATTTGGAAATGGGCAGTACTTGCGCTACCAGCAATAAATTTGATTATTAAAATAAATTGAATAGAACATAAAAAGATTAGAGATGAAATATTTATTTGCCCTGTCCTGTCTGTTTATTATTTTTCCTGCTTGGGCGCAACAAAAAGAAAACACCGATGTCGAATTGACCGGTACCCCCTTCGGGTTTTATATAAAGATAGAAAATCCGGTAGAAACAGGGTATAAAGTCCTGCGAAAAGAGAACGAAAGCGATTATACAGCCATTGGTTCTTACAGCCCCGTAGCTGCAGCCTCAGATTTGTATAGAAGAATGAACAACTTCACCGGTGTTTTCCCCAACTTTGGATCGCCGAATCGGGTCTTTACAGATACGATCTGGAATCGCTATCAGGTCGATAAAGCCTCTTTGTCTAATATTTCCTATCCGTTGATGCACTTGAGTTTGGGAAGCGCTTATTTAGATACTTCTGCCGTTCTGGGTAAAACCTATCAATATAAAATAGTATTTTCCGAATCCGGGAAAGAGCTTGAATCACCAGCCGCCGTTTATAAACTTCACCAGCCTGAGTACAGCAAAATGAAATTATCAAAAGTCAAAAATGTAGGCCGTTCTGTTCGCCTGGAATGGACTGTCTCCATACTCAATACACCTCCCCTTTTTGAAGTCTATAGAAAGCCATCTGCGGGAAAGGGAAATTTTGAAAAAATAGATGTGGAAAAAGGAACACATACCAATGAAGTGGGGGATTCGACCGTCTTTATTGCTATTGATACTACAGGAATACTGGGTATATCATATGATTATTTTTTGGCCTCAGTCGGCTATTTGGGAAATGAGGGGAATCATTCCGATACGGTCAGATTGCAACTGGGAGGGCGTCAAAATGTACCGGCTGTCTACAACCTTCGTACCCGGTCGGACAGCGATGGCATCCGCCTGAGCTGGCGCGCACTCGCGCCGAACCCCTCATTAAATAATATACTGGTCATTCGGAGTGAACATTATGACACAGGCTATGCCTTACTAACGACTTTGCCGGTAAGAGAAACACAGTTTATTGACAGGGATGTAGAAGGTGGAAAATTGTATTATTATCAATTAATTGTTCAGGGGGCCGCAAACTATTCTATTCCTACGCCGAGAATTTCAGGGAAATTTATGGGGGAAATTTCTTTAAATGCACCTTATGATTTGCAATCCGGTTCTATAAATGGAGGCATTACATTATCATGGAGGTACAGAGATACGGGCAGGATTAACGGGTTTAAGGTTTATCGCTCTTTGCATCCAAGGCAGGGTTTTGAATTTATCGGAGAGATGATTCCTGTACCTAAAGATACCACGCTGATTCAATTTACGGATTCGACTGTTGCCGATGAGCAGACGACTTATTATTATGCGGTGGCAGCCGTTTCCCGGACGTCCAATTTAGGAGCTTCCTCATTGGTAGTTAGCGGAAAAGCGCTAAAACAAACAACGCTTTCCGCACCTACAGGATTAAGAAGTTTATGGCTTAATGACAGTGTCGTTTCCGTTACGTGGAGGGATATGGAGCTACAGACTTTTGGCGTTACAGGATATAAAATCTATCGGAATAAAGAAGACTTAAAAACGGTCTCCGAGCAATATTTATGGGATAGTGTCACAGTAAATGAATTTGTCGATACACTTTATCCGGGAGATACAAGATGGTATTGGGTAAAGGCAGAAGATGTGCAAAACAGGACGGGCGGCGTCAGTTCTCCCATTCGGGTACAGGCGCCTGTTGATAAGCCGCTGCCACCGGGAATAGTACGTGCTTATAAACAGGAAACCGGGGTGGTATTACAATGGGATTCCTCTTTAAATAAAGAGATTGAGAAGTACAACATTTACCGGGCTGAAAATGCCGGAAGCGTTTCTTTATTGGGGTCGATAGATGCGGGTCAGGAGATATTGAGTTATAGAGATAAAAATGTAAAGGCCGGGCAGTTGTATTTCTATTATGTAACAAGCGTTACCGATAAGGCCATAGAAAGCAGACGATCGGCGGAAATACATGTACGGATAAGGTAAGTATTGCTTATCTTTCTACTTTATTCATTTCCGGAAGGTACTGCAAGCGACACGCCGGCCTTTACAGGTATACCGAAATCCGGACTGCCATCTTCATTCCAGCCAAAAGGTTGCATCCTGGGAGAACGGTGGCCTCCGCAACCTTGCCCCGGCGCGCTGTTGGCATGGTAAAGTATCCAATACTGTTTCCCGTCAGGTGATTTGAAAAATGAATTGTGCCCGGGCGCATACACGCTATTGTCTTTGGAGCCCTGAAATACCGGTTCGGGGTGCTTTTCCCATGAGGCAGCGGCCAGCAGGTTATCCCTATTCACAAGGGTCAACATACCCAAACTATAAAAATCAGTCCAACAGCCACTGGCGGAATAAATTAAAAATACATCCTTCCCACGCATTAAAATTTGCGGTCCTTCGTTTACACTTACGTGAGATGGATGCTGTCCGGGTAAATCGCCATGCTTTTCCCAGGCGTATTGAGGAGCGGAGATCATCACCCTGTTTCCGGCAATGGTCCATGGGTTTTTCAATTTAGCAATATAAATATTTTGTTGGCCGTTTTGATCACCTTTCCAACCGCTCCAGATCATATACCATTGGCTCTTATAGGCGAAAACAGAACCATCGATAGCCCATTTATCGGAAGGATCGGCTATCTTTCCTTTAAACGACCATTTTCCGTGGAGGGGGTCTTTATTGCCATTCTCCAGCACATACATCCGGTGGTTTTTATTGTTGCCATCGTCAGCAGCAAAATACACATACCATTTATTATTAATAAAATGGATCTCTGGTGCCCAAATATTCCGGGAGTAAGCCGTATTGTGAGGGGGCCGCCAAATAGTTTTCTTTTCAGCGGTTTGAAGACGGGCTAAATCTTTGGTTTTCCACAGTACAAGACGGTTACCCGTAGTTTGCATGTAATAATAAAACCCATTATGGTAGACCGCCCACGGATCAGCTCCCGACGGCAGCAATGGATTGGTAAAAGTCGCGCTTTCCCCGTCATGTCCTTTATGGCGCTGCTGTTGAGAATGGCAGGACGTGACAAAGAAAATAAATATTCCCGATAGAGAGAATACTATTTTAAAGATGCTTTTTCTCATTATTCTATTCTGTGTTGGGGCTTAGGAAACTGGGGCTGAAAAACAGCAGACTGCTTACTTTCAATCTGACAGTCATCACCAGTTCCTATTTCATTGATCGTGTCCGTCAGTATTTGTTTCAGTTGTCCTGGCTGCGTCTCTATACGTGCGTTTATCAATAGCGTGACCGTATTGGACTTTACGGTCTGGCGCGTTTGTTTCAAAAATGGTTCGTACAAGGAAGTAAAGCTTATTTTTCTTTGCCATTGTCCTGAGGATATTAAAAACTTTAAATGGCCGATAGGATATCGTTTGCGCCTGATTTTTTCGTACATTTTATTGATGAGTGCATGCGCCAATTCTACCGCATTGTTGTTCGCCGTAGATACGGTTAAGGTCTCATCCAGCCAGGCCAACTTGGCTTCTCCGGCGCCGTACTTCTCATAGTTTATCTGCAGAGACTTTCGTTCTTCCTCCTTTTTGAACGCCTGTTGAGCCGAAAGCCATTTTTCAATATCTTCTTGCGTTAAAGAGTTTTGGAATAGCATGAGTCGCCCCGATAAATACCGCGCTGACCATTGTTTCAGTTCATGAACTTCTGATGCCGAAAGAAGATCAATCTTATTGACAACCAAGAGGTCTGCTTCTTCCAATTGCTTTTCAAAGATATAATTGACATCCTCGTCAGAAAACACCGGATCTCCATTTATGATCTTTAGTATATTCTGCGCATCCGCAAAAACCGAATAGGCAATCTCCAGTTCTGGATAAGATTTTAGGAGTGGCTTTATCACGGTGGCTACGATATCTGTACAGGACCCTACTGATTCAGCAAAAAGTATCTCTGGTGCGTCAGACTCCTGGAAAGAAAGAATGGCTTTTTCCAGATCCGAATAATGGCAGCAAAAACAGCCCTTGACAACTTCTTTATTGGCGATGTCCAACCCTTTAAAAAAGGCGCTATCCACCAGTTGTACACCCTGGTCGTTGGTAATCACGCCTGTTGGAATATCTTTTTCCTTTAACCAGGCACAGGCCTGCTGTATCGCGGTTGTTTTCCCACTACCGAGGAACCCGCCTAATAAGAATAGTTTCATTGTGCTGCACCCGTCAGTTTTTTGATCAATTTGACTTCATTGCTATCATAAGGTTTCCCGTCCGGATAAAAGATGTCATGGAACCATACTTTTGGCGGCGCGGTATATTCTTTTGTCCAACTATCCCACGGATAAATGGTTTGGGTTTTACCGTTCACAAATCCCCAGTTTATAGCGCCTACCTGTTGCGCTTTAAAGTAGGGCAGGATGTTCTCAAAAGTACTTCCCGTCGGTCGGGCCATATATTCTGAGCAAATGAGGGGGCGGTTGTATCTTTTTAAAATAGTTACTTTCTTTTTAGCTACGTCCAGTGGTTCATAACAATGAAAAGAGATCACATCGGAGTGATTAAACATGAATTGATCCATCGGATCCATCTTGGCCGTGTCTGCCCATTGGCGATGCCAGGGCGCAACGGTGAGCGGTTGGGACGGATTAACTTCACGCGCCCATTGAAAAGATTTTCGTAGTAAGATAAAAGCGTATTTGTATTTTTCTTCAGGCGATAATCCTTTGGGAAAACGCCCGCCGTTATCATTATCCGGCTCATTAAATAAGTCCCATAAAATAACACGGTCATCGTTGGCAAAATGGCGCATCACACCTTGGAGGTAGTTTTTCAACCGGCCATATTGGGTGGTGTCGGAAAGCACCGCAGCCCCCGGGCTTTGTACCCAGCCGGAGTTGTGTACATGCGGACGGGGTTCAGGTTGTTGTCCTGTTTCGGGAAACGGGTTCCAGACGCCATCGAAGAAAACAAACATGGTACCGATACCGTGGCGGTCTGCTATCGTTAAAAACTGGTCTATGCGATTTAGAAAACCAGTAGAGTCTTCCTTCCATAGGAGGTCATGCAGGTATACCCGGATGACATTAAAGCCCAGTTCTTCAGCCCAGCTTAATTCCTTGTTAATTGCCGCAGTATCAAAAGTTTCCGCCTGCCAGAACTCCAGTTGATTGATGGCATAAGCAGGGGTATAGTTACACCCGATCAGCCAGCCACCTTGTTGTTGATACCATTGATCCGCTTGCTCAGCAGACCATCTGGAACCCAGGCTGTCTGCCGCGTCGCCTCCGGAAGATTTTTCGGTATTGTTACAAGAGAAACTCACCAGCATGCTTGCCAAAAGGCCTAATAGTACGCTCCGCTTCATGATCGTGTTTTGTCTATTCATTGGTCCATCTATTGAAAGCGGACAAGATACGTCAAATCCTTTATTTTTTTGCATCAGGGAATAGACTGGTGATCTGTATCCCTTATCCTGTACCAGTCTACTAATTTATCTTTTGCGGGAAGGGGGAAAGCCAGTTTTGAGGCTTTATCCTGATACCAATAAGCGGTAGAGGAAAACTTGAAAGGCCGTAAGTGTTCAGCAGGACGTGGGTTGATAAATGACATTTCCATGCTTTTATCAAATCCGATGGCGTCTTCTTCATGAAAGCGATACATCGTTATCATAGAACGCAGGGCGTCTTTAATAGGAACGCCATGATACATGCCGTCAAAAGTGCCTTCTCTGAAATACCAGCCACCGTTAAAATAGTCTTCAAGTCCCGTCCCCACGAGCGTTGGAGTAGTGCGTTCGTCTGTATCAATGTAAACGTACTCAGGAGCCTCTAAGAAAGACAAGTAGTTTTTTGGCTCACCCTGCATAGACAGGCAACAGCCAACAAAATGTCCGCGGCCCTTTGTTTTTAAAACGGTCAGAGGGTCTCCTCCCGGATTGGTACCCGCATTATACAGGCAATGGAATCGACCCCCTTCCTCTGGTACGGCGTCCAGGGACTGGTAATTGGCATTTAAGAAAACGTAGGGGATCACCTTGTCGTGCATGTTTTCTACCTCTATACGTACGCCTTTGGAAAAAGGCATGGGAAAATAATTATAAAATCCCCCGCTGGACATTCCGATAAATTTGGACAGATAATGTTTGTATTCACAAAACCCTATTCCGAAAAAATCTCCAACAGGCGCTTCTACGGATGGATAGTCGTTGCCATCCCAGTAGATACGCAGTATCAGTTTTTTGAGAATGGCCGGATCTGTGTAAGTATTCGGTTCCCAATACATCCAGAACCACCCGGAAACCGTCATCCAGAGCCGCGTAATAATTCCGGCTCCTTCGTAATGAACCAAGTCCTTCTTCTCTCCCGGCTGTATGGGATAAGCTTTTTCCTTTGTTTTTAGATCGAAGGTGGTAAACTGGCGGGATTTGCCTGCACGGTTTAATGCATAAACCGGCGAGGAGAGGACCGTTCCGGGAGGTAGCGCTGCGGTGTTACTATCGGTTGCAGATGCCAGCCCGGGAATAACTGCGGCGGCAGACAAAGTGGCAGCCGAGGCAATCGCTTGTCGTCTGGATACTAACGGGTTTGTCTTTTTGTTGTTCATATGTAGTTGTTTTGTGTTTTGTAGATGGTGTCTGTGATATTTTGTAATATATACTTTCTTAGTAAAAACTTATTAGTTCTGCTTCGATCAATACTTTTCCACGCTTGCCGGTAAGCGCAATACCATACTGCCGGGATCGTCTTCTTGTCCCTACAACCGGATGAATCTCCGAGTCTGCCCGGGTAAATGTCATTTTCGGGCCGCTATTTTATTTTTCAGAAAATTGCTTCGACCTTTCTCAAGTCATTTTTAATCATTTTTGTTATCATCCCAAACAGTAGCCGGATCATTAAAAATAAAGGCCTTACTACCGGTATGTTAATTTAGCTACTTGTTGTTAAAGTTTCCTGCATCGGCGTCTTTACCATTTATCTAAAATGACAAGCAAGCCGTAGGGGGACTTCATTCAATATACCAGTTTATTTTGGTGGGCAAATCGGTTTCTTTCAGCCCTAAATGAATAGTAGTGAGGGGGTTCAGACTATCTTTTAGGTTTTGCATCTCTTTTCCTTCCCGGCCAATATTATCAAGCAACGCCCCGACCAATGCTCTGACTCGCGCGGGGTAAAGCAATGCATAGCGGATTAGCGATGCGGTTTGCTTGTCGTTTAGTTCCTTTACAATAACGGTTAGCCTGCGGACGGCTTGTGGCGCCGAACAATCCGGAATACGTTTAATGTCTTTGAAAGCATCCAGCAGCCCCAAGGTCTCATAATTATTGTCGGTAACTTCGGCATAGCTTTTCACAGGCGTTGCTTTCAGTGTTCCCCGATTGATGCGAATACGTTTGCCGCGGCTGGCAATTTTGATACGGAACGCCATCTGTGTAGTAAGGCCCAGTTGATTATACAACGATGTGCCTGTTTCATAAGCAACCCGTTTGCCATCTTTAAACAGATAGGGGCGGAGCAGCTCATTATAATCAGGTTGTAGTTCGCCAAAAATCGTTTGTTCAGGTTTGTAAAAGACCCCTTTGGATGCCTTTTTAATCCAGCCCCCCTTTTGCAGGCGTTCCAAGGCTTTGGCAGCTGTAGTGTAATCGCCTTTGGCGATACCTAAGTGCTCATAGCCGAAGGTTTTTCCTGCTGGAAAGCCGCATACTTTTCTACGTATTTCTGTCGCCAATGCCATACCACGAAGATAACTGTAATTTTAGAGAAGTCAAGTTTTTGGTGCAAAAAACTTGACTTGGGGATTGTGGAAAGAGGCGCTTTCCGAGCGTTGTTATGGAGGGTATCTTCCGGATGTCCGGCGATAACGCTAAATCTCGTCGTCTTTTATAAATGCCAGTATACAGGTATGTTTTTTTCGTATGATTAAGAGGACCTTATTCGGTAATGACTTGAATATCCCCGCCGTTTTCAAATAAATCTTGTGAAATAAAATAGCCGTTAACTGTTGTGTCGTTTACTTTGATTTCCTTTAAAGCCCGGTTATTACCCATGTGTTGTATCGTCAATATTTTTCCGGAACCAGTCTTCCACTTTACGTTGTCAAATAAGGGAACTGTTACCAGGTAACGGGCGTCAGCGGAAGTGTAAGGATATAATCCTAAAGCGGCAAATACAAACCAGGAAGACATCTCACCTGCATCATCCATACCCGGCAGTGCTAAACCCGTGGACCCTATACCATAAAAATGCCTCATGATACTATCGAGAATAACTTGAGATTTTGAAGGCTTGTCTACAAAATAGTATGAGAAAGGAGCTTCATGATCCGGCTGGTTTCCGATACAGTATTGGCCGATGAAACAAGAAACGTTGCGCGCAATATAGTTTGGATTCCATGGAATGGTAAAAAAAGAATCCAGCTTCGCTTCGAAGGCATCTTTCCCTCCATACAACTGAATTAATCCGGCCATATCATGGGGCGCAAAGAAGGAAACCTGCCACGCGTTGGCTTCCCGGTACATGTACTCATAGTATGGATATTGTGGATTGAAATTTTGAACCCATTCTCCATTCTTCAACCTGCCACGCATAAAGTTGGTGGAGGGGTCAAAAACATTTTTATAGTTTTTTGAACGAGCCATAAAGGTATGGTAGCGAGCCGTGTCTTTTAAAGCTTTGGCGATCTGGGCTACTGCATAATCATCAAAGGCGTATTCCAATGTCTTTGCTACGGCGGCTTTAGCTTTAGTCTCTACATGAGGATGCTTTATTTGCGGTGTAGAGATGTAACCGTTCTTTATGTATTCTTTAACGTAGGGACGTGTGCCGCCTTCTTTGGTCGCATTATTTAAAAGCAATTGGTAAGCTGTTGCGATGTCAAAATTCCTTATTCCCCGTAGATAAGAGCCGGCAATAAACGCCGCCGCATGATCTCCGTGAAAAAACGTAGGGATAAAGCCTTTTATTTTGCCCCTGTCCAGGAGAGATTTTATCACATCTGTTGTAACTTTTGGAGCGAGTAGCCCCAGCAGTACGACTTTATTGCGATACGTATCCCACAAAGACGGAATGGTATAGTATCGAAACCCTTCGTTTCTTACTTTACCGCTTACATCTCTAAAATCACCATTGACATCACTTCTCAGAGCCGGCCACAAGAAAGAACGGTACAAAGAAGAATAAAACAGCATCTTTTGCCGTTCCGTACCTCCGGATACTTTAATTTTTGTTAACAGGTTCTCCCACACGTTATTAGCTGCTGTTGTTACCTGTGTAAAGCTTTTATTCCCGATTTCCTCCAGCACATTTTGTTTGGCATTTTGAATGCTGACATAGGAGAGCCCGATTTTTACTTCAAGGGACTCACCCGCATGCTTAAAGTGGACAACGGGAACGATCCTGTTGCCTTGTGCCAGGGAGTCGATCTTGCTTATTGCCAGGTTGGTTTTGGCATAGAAAAAGACAGAATCACCCGTCAACTGATAACCGGAAAATTCATGGGCTCCTGATTGTTCGATGTTCCAGCCTCTGACCTGTTCATTGGCGCTTTGCAGGTCAACTACTAATGCTTTTTCGGCCTTATTCTGAAAAGTGTATTTATGAAAACCACAGCGCAAAGTTGAAGTCAGTTCTGCGTTGATGCCGTAGCGTTCCAGGTAAACCTGGTAGTAACCGGGGCGCGCCTGTTCTTTTTCATGACTGAATGGGGATCCGAAATCTTTTGCGGTTATCTTTCCTGAAACGGGTAATACAGGAATATTGCATAAGTTCCAGTGCCCCTTACAGGTGTGGCTAAATCCGTAGATAACGGAGTCTTCATACTGATAGCCCGCACCGGTATGATACTGGGTAACCGGGCTAAGCTGCACCATGGCGTTGGGCAGAGAGGTGCCTGGAAACACCAGCCCTGCCCATACCCGCCAGCCCTCCGGCGGCGCGTAGCCGATGCGCGCGCTATCTGTCAGCGGAGCAGTCCCCAAAAATGGATTAACATACTGTGTTAATGGTTTTTTCGAATCGGAAAGTTTTTCTTCCCTGAAAAAACAGGAGGAGAGGATAAGTAAACAGGTGACAGCAGCAAGCCAGTTTTTAGCCATTTTTTTATTACTTGATCTGTATCGTCACTACTTTTGAAAACAACCGGTCTTCCACATTACGGATTTTTACGCCAATCCGCCCAAAGACATAGTCCTGTGTAGGCGTTAGCTCCGGCACCTCTGCGCTTAACTCGATATTGTTCAGTTCGGCAATATCCGAGCCACTTACGGTTTGTGAGGCCACATTATTTTGAATATTCGCAAATCGGGTCGTATTTATGTAAAGGGCTACCGACTCAATCGGCTGTGCGTTGGCATCTGTGATGACCTGTTTCAGGCTGAACTTTGCCGAAACGGTTCTGCCCGAAGCGGAGAATTGCGGATCTGTGATCATATAATAAGGAAGCACGTCGATATTTTGTTTCGTATCGCCACTGACTTTTATGTTTACCGTATCGGTTTTCGTAGCCTGTATAAAGGGCCCCTGGCCCGGCGGGATGACGATCTGATAGTTTCCATTAAATACCAGGGCCTGATAAGTCCCATCCGGTGCGACTTGAACGGTAATAGGCGTTCGCTTTTCAAAACCGGTCTGGTACAAACGAAAGGTTACTTGCTGAGACGCCACATGAACCGGTGCTCCCTGGTAGACTATTTGTCCCGATAGTTTGGATTTAGGCGGATCATAGTTATCGTAAGCGCATGCGGAAAGGAACAGCAATGACGCCACCCACAGAAAAAATCGTTTGAATCTTCTATTTATCATTGTTTTTAATTTTAGTGTTTTATTGATTGGGATTGGGGATGAGTTTAGGGTTGCGGCTCAAAACGTCAGCGGAAATTTCCGAATAGTAGTTGCCTAACCGGAACCTGTCTTTCGCGGTTACTTCGCTGGGGAGTACCCGCTTAAAGATCCATTTTCCGTTATCGGGCTGACCCGGATCATAGACTTTATACGGCCATAAACCCCAGGGTTGTGTGCTGGGGGCGGCCGGATCTTCCGGATGGTCCAAATCTGTATTTCCCCCGTTCCATATTTTGTCTGCCAGCCGCCAGCGTTTTAAATCCCATAGCCTGTGTCCCTCAAATGCGAGTTCGGTGAGCCGTTCGTGAACGATACGTTTAAAAGTGACCTGGCCGGGTGTTAATGGTGTCTTAAAGCCTGCCCGCGCCCGTATTTCATTAATGTAAGTCGCCGCGAGCGGCTTGTTACCCAACTGAAAAGCCGCTTCGGCGGCATTGAGTAACACCTGGGCATAACGATAACGGATCCACCATACGGCGCTTTGTGTTCCTCTTTCTCCGGCTCCGGGCGTGGGGTCCAGGTATTTGCGGATGTAAAAGCCTGTTTGGGTGGCCAGTTGTTTACTGTCGATCGGACCGTCCTGGCCTACGACCTGTATTGCCTGTTCCCTACCGGGAAGTGTTCCTATCTGACCAAACTGGGAACCTGTAACGATGCGTTGGCCTTTTGGTTTCTGTGGCAGATAATAACCGGCCCATATGTCCAGGTTTTGTCCGCGAAATGTGGATCCCGGCAGAACGACGGTTCCGGCCAGACGGGCGTCTCGGTTTTTAAAAATATCTCCTATCTGATCATACCTGATGTAGCTGCCGTCCGGGTTTTTTACAGCAAAAGGCGCGAAAGTATTATCCAGTTTTTCAAAAGACTGCACGAAATTCAGGGAAGGGTTGAGCCTGCCGCCGTCAACAGATTCTTCTGAGTTCGAACGCGGCTGGTTCCAAACGGTAAACTGCTGGGTGGATACCTGAAGCTTGAAATCTTTGGCAAAAATGACCTCCGGGTTGTTGCTCTTGTCTAAAAAAAGTTGCGCGAAATTCTTCTGCAGATCGTCAGGGAACTTCCTATACAGATGGTACGCGCCGCTATTAATGATCTCCTGGGCAGCTGTTAATGCGATTTCGTAGTAATGGCCGGCTTTATCTTCCGGGATACCTACGATATTGCCGGGAAGGGACACACTGGGTGTGCTGGCTCCATGTTGTGCGATGGACGCGGCGAATAAAGCGGCGGTAGATTTTAAAGTCATTGCCGCCGCCCGCGTGGCGCGGCTCTTTATGGACGGATCCGTGGGCAACAGATTCGCTGCAGAGTCCGCCTCACGGATCACCAGGTCATAGATTTCCGCTTCCGGCGCCCGCTTGCGATACAGGTAGCTGGCGTCTCCGCTAAAATTATATTGCACTGTATCGAGTAAAATCGGAACGCCGCCCATGCTTCTCACTTCGGCAAAGTAGAAGTTGGCCCGTAAAAACAAGGCCTCCCCTAAAAAGCGTTGCTGTACCGCGGAATCCAGCTTGTCGGCCGCTCTGATACGATTTAAAAACAGGTTAATGTCATGCAGATAATCGTAATCCCAGTAGCTCCAATGGGTATAGGGATAGGTTTGGTTCTTAAGACGCCAATAATCCGGAAAACTGGAGGGAAAGGCATGATTGAACATAGAAAAATTCCACCATTGGTTCAAGCCGAACCATTGCGGCATCCGGTTGTACAGATTAGCTATATTCGAGGTTACTAAACTTGGGTCGCTGAAAAATTCACCGGGAGGAATGACATCATCCGGTTCTTTATTTAGAAAATCGTTAGGGTTGCAACTCACCCCTGCAAAACCAATCAATAAGACGATTATTAAACTGTTCCATTTCTTTATAACGCCAAAAAATGAATTCATAATTATATCAATTAAAAGATAAGATTAAAACCTATATTCACAAACTTAGACGGCGGATACTGCAACCCGTTCTCGCCTGCAACCGCCGGATCCAGATAAGAAGGCATATTGTCAATAGAAAAAAGATTATAGGTGTTTACATAGACTCTCGCTTTTTCCAGTCCTGCTTTGGAGGTCCATTTTTGCGGAAGGGTATAACCTACTTCAAACGTACGCAGCCGGAAATAACGGACATTGATTAACCAAAAATCAGAATTCTTCGCATAATTGCTGTGCGAACGGTCATTGAAGCGAAGCGCGGGGTATTTGCCCGGTATCCATCCGCTGTTGGGGTCGCGGTAATCTTTCAGGTGCCACCTATCCAGATAGGCTTTCAAAAGATTGCCATTGTTTTGAAACGGCCAGCGGGATTCCCAGTTGCGGTTGAACCAGTATCTTCCGGCGAACGAGAAGTTAGCCGTCATGTCAAAGCCCTTCCACGCGAACCCGAGTTGCAACCCGCCGTACCACATGGGGTTAAATCCACCACCGGCACCCCCGATGGGGCGCATGTCATACTCGTTGATCACCCCATCTCCGTTGACGTCTTTATAGATAAAATCTCCGGGTAACAAGGTGGTATTTCCTTGTTCGTCTATATTTACCGGATACTTGTTGATCTGTTCCTGTGATTTAAACCGGCCAATGACCTGATAACCCCAGAAAATACCGGTCCAGCGCTCCTCTTGCGAGTTGCGGTACTTGTCCCATGAATTACCAAAGGTGGGGTGGAAGGAGTGCAGGAATTTTTTGCGAGCGAAGCCAGCGTTGGCTCTGATATTATAAGTAAAGGATCGACCGCTGGAACCCCGGTAGCTTAGGGAGACTTCCCCACCTACGTTGGCGTCGCTGTTTTGGTTGAGCTGTGGCAGGCTATAACCTATTAGTTCGGGAATAATGGCGGTATACCGGTTGCCTAATAATCCGGTGCGTTTACGATGGAAATAATCCAGTGATCCGGAAAGCTTCCCGTTCCAGAAGCCAAAGTCCAGGCCCACGTCAAAATTTGTTGCGGTAAACCACGTGAAATTGGTGTAAGGCACCCCCCGGTTGGCCGAAGTATTGATGCCCTGTCCGTCAAAAATATAGATCGCCTCACCGTAGTTATACCCCGGTCGATAAGCGAAGTTGCCGATACCACTTGTTAGGACCCCGTCGCTGTTATACGTGCCGATGTTATCATCTCCTAGTTTACCGTAGGCCATTCGTAGCTTTAAGCTCGTTAGGGCACTGGATTCTCCGACCAGTGACTGGAAAAATGGTTCGCTGGTAATCCGCCATCCTGCGGATACGGCGGGGAAAAAGCCCCACCGGTGATCGGGCGGGAATTTCCATGACGCATCATATCGCCCGGAAAATTCCAGATAATATTTTTGGGCGTAATTATAGGTAAACCTGCCGTAATAGCCGATGCGCGCCGATTGATGGTTGAAATCAACATAGGCCTGGTTGTCTATCGTGTTGGGAGGAACGATATCAAGTTGATTGACCGGAGGGACATTATGGATGTGCTGATATCGTTCTTCGCTGTTTTTCCATTGGGTTCCGACGGTAGCCGCTACGGAATGCTTCCCGAATGAGTTGTCGTATTTAGCCTGAAGCTGCCTGCGCACCCTTATCACGTTTCTGTTGCCGCGTTCCTGCCAGGGGTTGCTGCTGCCGCCAGTCTGATTATATTTATCCGTCGTCGGGTCATAGGTATACGTCTTGTAAGTGAATTCATGATTTCTCACAAACTGATGACCGTAATAATAGGAAAACTGTCCTTTTATCGATAAGCCATCCACCGGCAGGTCATAGATGATGTGCAGGTTGGACTGCAGCACCCGCCAGTCGCTTTGCCATTTTCCCGCATCCTCAAAGTTCCAATAGGCGGCGTTGGTCTGATCATGGTTGCCAAGCGTATTTAAATACTCGGGATTATTGTTGGCATAAGGATGTTCTGTAGGCAGGTTGCGCATTGCCGCGATCAAGGGCTGACCATAATCGTCAACGCCGGGTACGCCGGGCCGTATTCTTTCTTCAACACGGCCGTTGCCATTGAACCCTACGGTTAAATCATCACCGATTCTCGTGGTGATGTTGGCCTGCATATTTGTCCGGTTAAAATTATATTGGTAATATACCGCATCCTGGTCCAGCCGGGTGAAAGAAAGGTAATAATTGGTTTTGTCACTCCCTCCGCTGGCATACGCATGTATAGAGGATTGAGGGGCGTTTTCCTGGTATATAAAATCGGGCCAATCAAAGCTTTGATATTGTACGGGATATTTCTGATCTTCCGGATGCTTCCATTTCTCGATTTCTTCGGGGGTAATGGTGGTATTGCCGGTGGCGTTCAATTGGGCCTCGGCGGCATACCTTTTCCATTTCCAGGCGCTTGTTAATACATTTTTAGGGAAAGCAGTAAGGTTCTGCCAGCCGTAATAAGCGTCAATACCGATCTTTGTAGGGGTGTTTAAATGGCCTTGTTTGGTTGTTACGACGACCACACCGTTGGCCGCACGTGAACCATAGATGGCCGCTTGCGCCCCTTTCAAAACGGAAATGCTTTGAATGTCGCTGGGCGCGAGATTGTTAAACTGCGCCGCGTCTTCAATAACCCCGTCAATGACAAAAAGCGGATCTCCCATATTCCGTATCTGTATCGAGGCGTCCGATCCCGGTCTTCCCTCCGCCTTACGGAAGGATAATCCCGCTACCTGGCCGGCCAGGATGTTACTGACCGTAGCGCCCGCATGAATATTCCCCAGTTCTTCACTGGTTACGCTTGAAATAGCGCCCGTAATTTCTTTTTTCTTCTGTGTTCCGTAACCAACTACTACCGCTTCTTCCAGCCGGTTTGATGAAAGGGCCAATGTTACGGTTATATTGCTGCGGCCGTTTAAGGCTACGGCGGTATCCTCGTAGCCAATGTAGCTGAACAGTAAAGTGTCGTCCGCGTTGGGTACATTGAGTGTAAAATGTCCGTTGCCATCGGTTACTGTTCCGATGCTCGGGGCACTTTTGACCTGTACGGTTACGCCGGTAAGGGTAGCCCCTTGCACATCGGTAACGGTACCCTGTACCTGAATGGCCTTAAACGTTTTAGCCATAGGAGCCAAGGGGGCCATCCCTTTTTTTGGGGTAACAACGATAAGATTGTTAGGCAGGACTTTGTAATCCGCGCCGTTAGGCGTCAGTATATCGCGAAGTATGTTTTTTATCGGCTCTTTGTCGGCATGCACCGATACCAGGCGTTTATTCGCGACCAGCTCCAGGGAATAAATAAAGTGATAATCCGTGCTGCGCTCAATGTGATTCAATACATCCACAATCGAGGCGTTTTCCATGTTCATGGTCAGTTTGCCGGTTTGGGAATAAGCTGATGCAGTGGCGTTGAGAACGCCCACAAAGGTCAGTAGAATAGCCAATTTCATTGCTATCAATATTTTTCGGTACCTGAACAGGGACTTATCTGCTAACAGGTTGTTGTTTTTTTTCATACTTTTGATATTGGAAGTTAAAGCTGATGCCAACTGCCCTGAGGGGCAGCTTTCCTGATAAGAAGCGACGTCAGCAGAATTAAAATTTCCGCCCTCCGTTAGCCCGGAGGGCTTTTTGCCATTCAAAACAGTTCTGCATATTAAGGCGGCATGTATGAGGTAGTTTTTGAGATCATATAGAATGATTTATTGGTATATAAAAACTTTGTTCCCTTCTATCTTATAGTGAAATTTCAGGGTTAATTTTAGTGCGGTCATAGCTTCTGTCAACGATTCTTTTTGTAGATAGCCGTTGAGCCTTTTATGAATCAGCGACCGATCCTCAAATATGATATCCACGTTATATTTGTGTTCCATCGCTTTGGTCACTTCGTTGAACTCCTGGTTATTGAAAATAATTTTCCCTTCTTTCCAAGACGTATAAAAGACCGTGTCTACATCTGACACCTCTAGCCTGCCGGATAAATAATTAATAGCGACCTGTTGCCCGGGATGTATTTGCCGTTCTACTTTCAGATGATCTCTTATTGTTTCAAATACGATCCGGCCGGAAGTTAAAGTAGCCTGAATAATCGAATCCTGAGGATAGGCTGAAACATTAAAGCGGGTTCCCAGTACTTTTATTGTTGCATGTTTCGTTTTTACAACAAAAGGCATATTGGCCTTGTCTTTAATATTAAAGAAAGCTTGCCCGCTCAGAAATAATGTCCTCACCCGTTGTTTTTCATTCATGCGAAAATGAATAGCCGTTGAACCACTTAACCATACCGTTGAACCGTCGGGTAATTTTATCTCCCGCTTACTGCCTGGTGGCGTTTGTATCTTTGTATCATATCGCGTAACTATTGTATCTGTGTTTTCTTTTAATAATCCAACGGGTAAATGGCTTGCCAAGCGCGTTAATATATGAGGAGAGTTACGGTGGCTCCTCCATAAGGAAATGCCTAAAAACAGCAGGCATGCAGCAGCGATACTACTCACCCATATTATTATTTTTTTTAATGAGTTTTTTCTTTTATGCGCCAACTTACTCGCTCTTATCTTTAACAAGGTCTCGTTCCAGCCCTCATCCACATTAAAGCGGAATACGTTGGTAGCGGTGCCTACGGCGTACCACAAGTCCCAGAGCTGCTCAAACTCCTGAAAGGCTTCCGGATGGTCGCGCAGCCATTTTTCGACAAGCGCGGCTTCTTGGTCATTCGTTTCTCCGGCAATATACTTTAATAATAGGCCCTTTATTTCTTCCTCGGAAGGGAGCATACATTTAGGTTGTTTTTTATAAGACATTTAACTTGCTGGGAACCCTGACAAAAAAAATAAAAAAATTAAAAGTTTGGTTTTCTAAACAATTCCTTTTAATCTTGAGCTGCAAAAAATCCGCTTATATTTTTTATGCATGTCAGGGTTTGAAAACAATATGGAAGAAAAAATTCTTTCTTTGATTAAAGAAGGAGATGAGTATGCATACGAACTGGTTTTCAGAAGATATTATGTGAGTCTTTGTGGCTTCGCGACGCGCTTTGTGGGACAGCCGGAAACAGCGGAAGGGATCGTGCAAAATATTTTTTTGAAATTATGGGAAAAAAGAGCGGGTTTAGAGATTACGGTTTCTTTAAAGTCTTATTTATTTCGTGCGGTATATAACAGTTGTAATAATTATCTTTCGCATTTGAAAGTGAAAAGAAAACACCTGCTCTTTGTTCAAAACAATTCCTTTCAGGAAGAATTGCTTTCTGATCCAATTCTAAAAAACCTAACCTATAAGGAATTGGATGAAAAAATAAAGGAAGCGATTGAACGGTTGCCGCCCGCCTGCAAACAGATTTTTAAAATGAGCCGGTTTGATGGACTGAAATATGCGCAAATAGCTGCGCAACGGGATATTTCCATTAAAACGGTAGAAACGCAAATATCCAGAGCACTTGTGAAATTAAGAGAAGAGCTAAAGGAGTATCTGGTGGAAGACGTTTAGGGGGCAGCAGGAGACAGGATGTCTTGCCGGTGTCGCCCGCCGCCCCGCGTGCACGCTTACAGCTCCCCGGGAAGTGACGAAAGGAAAATAGCAAGCTCCGGTACCCGGGGGTGCCACCATCTTGCGGTACCAAACCGCAACCATGCCGGAGAAGAGCCCCGTCGAGTTCAATGATTATTAAGGGCTTTCAGTGTAAGTGACAACAGCGCGTCCTAGACCAGCGGGATCAAATAAATCCAGGGCCAACTACGGCCCGTTACCGCTCAGTTTACCGGCTTAAGGGCTATATAGTCCAGCATCAGCTTACTGCCCGACCCCGCTGTCGGCATGGCTGTTATTTCCAGGGTCTGTTTCCCGCCTTTTAAATTAAAAGTGCCTAATTCGACTTCTGCTACACGGCCCGGTTCAGTCGCACTTTTCACATCGATTGTTATGTCGTCATTGCCGTTTAAGGACAGCTTAAAGTTGCCGCCTGCAGGAGATTTGATCAGCTGACTGGTTACCTTGTATCTCCCAGGCTTATCTATGTTAAAAGTGACCTGGAGTTTTCTTTCTTTTTTTGGATCACCTTCCCACAACAGCACTTTATGTCCGCTCACTTCTTTAAATAATTTCTCGTTTGCGTAAGAATCTGTCGTGGCATATCCTCCGGTATTTCTTCCGAGTTGTAAGTGCTCGCCTTCGATGACGCCCGGTTCACGATAGACGTCGTAAGGGATTTCATAACCGTAGAGTGCGGCCACCGGTGTGGCGCCGATGGGATCCTTCCCGTTTTTATCCAGGTACCAATAGGCTGTTACCGCATACTGTGTGGGCCATTGATCAGGGAAATACTTTTCAAGATAACCCTTAAAGGATTGCTGAAAAGGAACGTTATCGCTGATCTGCCAGCGGTTCATGGACTGGTAACCCATATTGCCCGCAGTGTGGTTCTGGCTGTGGAAGGGGCGCGAAAAATAATCCGGCATGCACCAGGCGTAGCCAAAATAATCTTCGGTTCCCGTGCCGAAGGTAGAAGGGAAGGTTTCTCCGTCTACAAAAAATTTTTCATCGCCTTCGCCCCACCACCAGTGGCCTTCGCCACCGTATTGCTTGCACGATCCTCCTTTGGGATTCCACACCAATAGAGACATGCCCAAAAAACGACCGGTTCCCGCTGTTTCCAGTACCGTCCAGTCCGGCCATCGGCTGGTATCCGCTAAAGGCGGAAGGTTGCGGTGCCACTTGGCGTGAAACCGGCCGTAGCGGGACAGGTCGCCGGATAGCGCTTCAAGGCCGAGGGATAGTTCCAATTCGAGTGGTGAATCGAAGTGGTTGGTCAGGATAATTTCAGCGGAACGTTCAAACGGCATATACCAGTAGCTGTGCATGGCGCCGCCGTACATGCTCATGGGAACCGTTTTATAGGCGTTGTATCCTGGAGCAGAGGCAAAAAAGTCTCCCACGGGTGACCAAACGGCGGCTTCGTTACTCCCGTCCCAGTAAATTTGCAAAATGAGTTTTCTGAGTGCTTCGTCCATCCGCTTCTGGTCGTTCCATTTCATTTTTATTTTAAAAGAATAAATGGCTTGACTGCCTTGAAGTGTAACGGTGTCGGAACCACCAGGCGCGATCTTCAACGCCATGGATTTTTTCTCCCCTTCCTTTACTGCGTAAGGAAGTTCACCCAGATGGTCATGAAAAAAATTGTTGACTTTGGCCAAGGCGGAATCATTTTTCTCGTTGAGATCCGGCGAAAAAGCCTCAAGTGTTGTTCCTTCCGGGAAGGTAATGTAATTAAACTGGTAGTACTGCCCCCAGCCTGGCTCAGCGACGATTTTACAGGATTTCTGATAGGGAATGGGTACGTAATTATTGTGTCCTCTGGCATTTGTTTCATAGACCAACTCAGGGAAACGAAAGGCAGGAATGGAAGTGTTTTTAAAATAATCAATAAAGGGCAAGTCAACCACGGGTGTTTCTTTGCCGTCAATATAGATTTTCACATGACCTTTGGCAGGGCTGGCCGACCACATCCTTACTATGGCTCCCGGCCCCTGCATTTCGGCCAATACCATATTTTCGCCTTCTTTACGGATGTATTGCGGACTCAATCCGTCATTATTGGCGCCCCATGCGATAAATTCCCCGGAAGGGCTGACCTTGCTTTTACGGTCGTAACTTGACCACATTGCGCTTTTCTCTCCAGGTGCCGGTAATACGGCCAATGCCTTCAGGTCCGTCAGGCGGTTAACCAGGTCCGTATAATTAAGCTGCTGCGCACTGGTATATTGCAGGGCGAAAATAAAACCGAGCATAAGGAACAAACGGCTTGTCAATCTGTTTTTTTTCATGATATTTATTTTAGAAGTGCGGTCAATTACTCAGGCCGGGTACTTTGTTTGTCTTCCAAGGCAGTATGTAGAAGGGTTTGTAGCTCCTGTACAACTTCCGGATATTGATTGTATAGGTTTGTTGTTTGGGCAAGATCCGTTTCCAGGTTGTACAGTTGCGCGGGGGCGGCGGCTGACTTTATCCTGCCGTTTTCAATGTCGCTGTTCACCTGATGGGTAAGCACTGTTGCTGCGGCTCCCCCAAGGGTGTGTTCTCCTATTCGCTTGCCGGTGAACCCACCGCCGCCTTGTCCGGAAATATACATCCATTTTCCTTTGCGTATGGACAAGTTCTTTTTCTGCGAGGGGCTGATCACCAGGTAGTCACGTATGGGCTTTTCGGACGTTCCGATAATGGCCGGAAGGATATTGTAGCTGTCAGGGCCTTCTCCCTGTTGCAGCGGGCGATCAACCAGCGCCGCAAGGGTGGCCAGCATATCCACGTTGCTCAGTAATTCACCGGAAACGCTTCCCGCAGGCACCTTACCGGGCCAGCGGACGATGAAAGGCACCCGGTGGCCGCCTTCCCAGGCGTCGAATTTAAAACCGAACAGGTCCCCGTTTTGATGATGGCCCGCCTGGTAGGCGTCTTGCCCGCCCTGGTTTAGCATTCCGCCATTATCACTGGTGAAGATGAGCAGTGTGTTATCCGCCAGCCCCTCTTCTTCCAGGGTAGTGGTGATTTCGCCTACAATCCAGTCAAGTTCATGGATGAAGTCTCCATAGCGCCCTGCTTCACTGGTGCCAATGAAGCGGGGCGCGGGGGTAAAGGGATGGTGGATGTTGGTGGTAGCGAAATAAAGGAAGAACGGTTCGTCTTTGTGCGCCGTAATCCAATCGACGGCCTTGTTCTTCAAGGTGGTGCCCACCCTTCTGTCTTCGTAAAGTGCATGAGCGGCGCGTCCGCCACCAATAGCGGCCATGTCGAATTTTTCAGGAAACCATCTCGTTTCGGCATGCTTTCCGTAAACCATCGGGTCGTCGGCGGTCAAACCCACGACATGATAATTTTCCACGTATACAAAGGGGGGATGGCTGTTTAGAATAGGCACACCAAAATAATAATCAAAACCCAATTCAAGCGGGCCGGGCTTCAGCTCCTTATTCCAGTTGATGGGCGATTCCGTGCCGAAACCCAGATGCCACTTGCCGATGGCGGCGGTGGCATAGCCTGCTTCTTTCATTACGTCCGCGATGGTGGTCCGCGCAGTGTCAATAACCAGTGGGGTCTTGTAAAATATGGGCGCCCACAAGCTTTGTCTGGCGGGATAACGGCCTGTGATCAGGGCGTAACGGGAAGGAGAGCATACCGCAGAGGCGGCATGAAAGTCAGTAAATCTTCGCCCTTCCCGGGCCAGCTTGTCAATATTGGGTGTTCGTACTTTGGTCGCGCCATAACATCCTACGTCGCCATAGCCGAGGTCATCGACATTAATAATAATGACGTTTGGACGGTTTTGTTCCACACGATCATTTTGGCCATTGGCAGGATGGCAGGGGAACAGAAAAATCAGCAACAGCGCCAGTGAGCAAAAAAAATAATCTTTCATCGGGTATGTTTAATTGGGACCATGCGAATATAAGCAATTAGGCGGATCAATGGCAATTGAATCTTTTTAATCGCTTTTGAACGAAACATGACCAGAACCGGGGCCGTTCCAATCGTCTTTCCGGGTTATACTAAAGAAAAAAAAATCGGCTGACAGCATAAAAGTTATTGGGGAAATTAAACCGTTTTATCTTGTTTACCAGCCGGGAAATATAGTTTTATAGCCTTACTTTTGTACCATGCGAAAATATGAAGACAGTTGGCGGCACAAAGGCATGCGTTCCAAACTGGTTGAAGGCCTGAGGAAAAAAGGCATCACTGATGAGCGTGTCCTTGAAGCGATCGAAAAAGTTCCCCGGCATTTTTTCATGGATACGGCCTTTGATGCGATCGCTTATGAAGACCGGGCCTTTCCTATAGAAGAAGGGCAAACCATATCCCAGCCTTATACGGTGGCTTATCAAACGCAATTAATGAATATAAATACTTTTGATAAAGTGTTGGAAATCGGCAGCGGCAGCGGATACCAGGCAGCGGTTCTGGCGGTTGTCGGCGCCTCCGTTTTTACTATAGAGCGCCAGAAGAAATTGTATAACAAATTAAAAAATTCATTTATTAGAGAAAAATACCCTTCGATTAAATTTTTTTACGGTGATGGTTATCAGGGTTTGCCCACCTTTGCGCCTTTCGATAAAATACTTATTACTGCCGCGGCTCCATATATTCCGGAAAAACTTTTGGAGCAATTAAAAACAGGGGGGATTATGGTTGTACCCATCGGTGGAAAAGAGGGGCAACGGATGTTCCGGATTACAAAAAAAGAAAAAGGAGACTTTGATCAGGAAATATTCGACAATTTTTCTTTTGTTCCTATGCTGGAAGGAAAAAAAGGATAAAAATAAATAGCATGCTTTATCAGATTTCGGGAAAAATTCAACATTATCCCTGGGGCGGATCTCATTATCTGCCAGCCTTATTGAACGTAAAAAATGAAAACCAGGCGCCTTTCGCGGAGTACTGGCTGGGGGCACACCCCAAAGCTGCATCCACAATACGGCTTAACCCGGAAACAGAGGTTACTTTGGACCAGCTGATCGCTGAAAACCCCGCCGCATATCTCGGAGAAGATGTGGCTGCCCGTTTTGGCCGCCTCCCTTATTTATTTAAAGTGCTGGATGTCCACGATATGCTTTCTATTCAGGTACACCCGTCCAAAGAAGAGGCAGAGAAGGGCTTCGCAAACGAAAATGCCGCTGGTATACCGCTCCAGGCGCCAGACCGCAACTATAAGGATGACAACCATAAACCCGAAATGATGGTGGCCTTAAGTACGTTTTACCTGTTACATGGCTTTTTACAGGAAGACGCGCTTCGCGGGCGGCTGGAAACGATACCGGAATTCGCGGCCTTGCTTCCCGTCTTTGCGGAGCAGGGTTACCCGGGCTTGTACAGCAAGGTCATGCATCTGCCGCAGGCAGAGGTAAACCAGATGCTTCTTCCTCTTTTCAGGCGGATTTCACCGCTATATCATGAAGACCGGCTCCAGAAGGAACATCCCGATTTCTGGGCGGCCCGCGCCCTCGCTTCGGGAATGACAAAGGAAGAAAAAATTGATCGCGGAATTTTTTCGATTTATTTTTTCAATCTGCTCCGGCTTCAGCCCGGGGAGGGCATTTTTCAGGCCGCCGGCGTCCCGCACGCGTATCTGGAGGGGCAGAATATTGAGCTGATGGCTAATTCCGATAATGTCTTACGAGGGGGGCTTACCTCCAAACACGTGGATGTGAAAGAACTGCTAAAACACGTTGTATTTGAAGGGATCGAGCCGCATATTTTAAAGCGGCAACCGGGAAACAAACAGGTCATATTCCCTTGCCCGGTCCCTGATTTTTCCCTTGAGCAGTTGCGTCTGAAGGCCGGAGAAACGTTTTCCTTTACCTCCCGATCGGTGGAAATTATCCTGCTTACGGAAGGGGAGGCGGTCTTCAAAGACGGGAAATCTTTACCGCTTGCTCAAGGAGAAGCCGCCCTGGCAACGGCGGGTGAAAAAGTAACCGTGCAGGCCAAGCAGGATACGGAGCTGTTTAAAGCCGGTGTGCCTGTGGATTAAACCAAACAAAAATAAAAATGTTAAATATGGACATTTAAAAAAAGATGCTATGTTACTTCACAAGATCATATTGTCGGCAGGTTTACTGGGGCTTACTTTAGCATCTTGCGCGCAAAATAAAACATCAACAATGAGAGATTCCAAGGATAAAACTGCAGTAGATCTGCAAAACGCCAATGCTTCCGCTGATCTGGACACAGCTACTTTCGGAGAGGGTTGTTTCTGGTGTACGGAAAGTTTTTTTCAGCAGTTAAAAGGCGTAAAAAAAGTCGTTTCCGGTTACTCGGGCGGTTCGGTACCCAACCCGACCTATCAGGAGGTGTGTATGGGAACTACCGGTCATGCGGAAGTAAGCAACATTATTTATGACCCTGCGGTCATCAGCTTTGACAGGCTGCTCGAAGCTTTTTGGAAAAGCCATGATCCGACCACCCTCAACAGGCAGGGCAATGATGTGGGTCCGCAATATCGTTCGGTAATTTTTTATCATAATGAGCAGCAAAAACAAAAAGCGGAATCCTATAAGAAAAAGCTTGATCTTTCCGGCGCTTTTGACAAGCCCATCGTCACCGCTATTGAACCTTTAGTGAATTTTTATCCTGCCGAGAACTACCACCAGGATTATTATGAAAACAATCCGGATAAGGCGTATTGCCAGTTCGTAATTCGTCCCAAGCTGGAAAAATTTAGAAAGGTCTTTAAAGAGGAATTGAAGTAGCCCGGCGGGCAGACCCGATTGTCCGGCCTGCCTACGCGTTCCCTGGTATTATTCGATGCCCGCGAGGAACAGGCCTCCGCTTTATTTTACTTTTGTTTTTATTTTATGTCTTCTGTTTCTTCACATACTGCGTTAGTCAAATCAGAAGCCCGAAAGCTCGGCTTTGAATACTGTGGGATCGCCCGTGCAGAATTTTTGGACGAAGATGCCCGGCGCCTGGAACGATGGTTAAACCGGGGTATGCACGGCAGTATGCAGTATATGGAAAATTATTTTGACCTGCGAACGGATCCCACTAAACTGGTACCGGGCGCACGATCGGTCATTACCCTGCTTTTGAATTATTTTCCTGAAGAAAGACAGCATCCCGAAGCGCCGAAAGTTTCCAAGTATGCCTACGGACGGGATTACCACAAGATTATCCGCAAGAAGTTAAAACACTTTCTGCAGGTGCTGCGGGAAAACACGGGAGAAATTCAGGGGCGGGGGTTCGTAGATTCCGCGCCGGTACTGGAACGGTCGTGGGCGCAGAAAAGCGGGCTGGGCTGGGTAGGTAAAAACGGGAATTTGATTACCCGGCACGCCGGTTCTTACTTTTTTATTGCCACATTGATTACGGACCTGGAGTTGGTGTATGATGATCCGCTTGCAAAAGATTATTGCGGCTCCTGCCGCCGTTGTATCGATGCTTGTCCCACCGGCGCCATAGGAGAAGATAAAACGATCAACGGCAGCCAGTGCATTTCCTATTACACTATTGAACTGAAGGAACTGTTGATTCCGGAGGATAAGAAGGGGCAATTTCAAAACTGGATGTTTGGTTGCGATGTTTGCCAGGACGTGTGTCCGTGGAACCGCTTTGCGAAACCGACTCAGGAAGAAGCTTTTAGGCCCTATCGGGAAATCCTTAACTTTACGACCAGCGATTGGGAAGCCTTGACGGAGGAATCCTTCAATGAGATTTTTAAGGGTTCCCCGGTGCGAAGGAGTAAATACCAGGGAATAAGGAGAAACCTGAAGTTTCTGGAGGGGTGAAAAATAAGTAGCGGCCAGGTGAACTGCCTGACCGCTATCAGCGTGTTATCTCAACAACAGGCTGTCCTGCTGCTGTGGAAAATTTTTACTTGACCGAAGCCACCAGGTTTTTGAAGGCTTCCGGCTCGTTCATGGCCAGGTCGGCCAATACTTTCCGGTTGAGGTTGATTTCTTTTTCCTTTAGCTTGTGCATCAGCGTAGCGTACGTCAGGCCTTCGGCACGGGCTGCAGCGTTGATGCGAACGATCCAAATGCCGCGGTAATCCCGCTTTTTTAGTTTGCGGCCGACATAAGCGTAGGTTTGTCCTTTTTCAACTACATTTTTGGCAACGGTATATACGTTTTTGCGCTTGCCATAAAACCCTTTTGCCTGTTTTAAAACTTTCTTTCTTCTTGCCTTGGCGGCTACTGCGTTTACGGAACGTGGCATATCTGATAAAAATTAAAAGTCTGAATACTTTGTATTGTCTGATCTGTATTGTCTGATCCCATCGGGTTAGCGAAGGCCCAGCATGCGTTTAACCATTTTTTCGTTGGTAGAATCAACAATGGCGGACTGGCGTAAGCTACGTTTTCTCTTGGTCGCTTTTTTAGTAAGCAAATGGCTCTTGTATGCCTTATTTCTTTTTACCTTTCCGGTTCCTGTCAGCTTAAAACGCTTTTTTGCGCTGGAATTCGTCTTTACTTTGGGCATTTTCGATTAAATTTGGTCTGCAAAGGTAGTATTTTTTCATTTAAAACGCCTAATGAAATTTCTAAATTATCATCGCGGCAAGCATGACAAAGGGTTTGGCGAATAGGGGACCCTTATAGTTTTTTGCAAAAGTAGGCAATAATTGTTTATTTTTGCCCGTTGTAAACACGACCTGCGACACGAACCTACCAAAAATCACTTCACGAATGAATGGAATATCCCGGAGCGCGCTGACCCTTTTAACAACGGTCTTTGCTATCGCATTATTTTGCCTCACCGCCTGTGAAAAGACCGAAAACAATCCACCGGCAGAAAACGCTTCCACCTTACAATTGTACCTCACCGATAATCCGGCGGACTATAAGTCAGTGTGGATCGATATTGAGAAAGTAATGGTTCATCTCTCGGGAGATACGCTGCAACAGAGCGGCTGGCGGGAACTCCCCGTCCTTCAGTCGGGAAAGTATGATCTTCTTGCGTTGCGCAACGGCGCGGATACGTTGCTGGCCGCTGCTGAAGTGCCTGCCGGCCGACTGACGGAAATAAGGTTATTACTCGGCTCCGACAATTCTATAGTATTAAAGGATGGAGATTCAAGCAAGTTGTTTATTCCGACTGATAAAGATAACGGGAAGGAAATTATCCTGAAAGTAGAACATTTTCTGCTTAAGCCCGGCGTGCCTTTTGAACTGGTGCTTGACTTTAACCTGGCCAAATCCATATCTGAACCTGCACGTCCCGACAGTGGGGAATATAGGCTGAACCCTTTCATTCATGTGTTTGCCAAAGGGGCCGGCGCGTCTATACAAGGCTGGGTTTTTCCTGATTCTGCCAACGCCCATGTATTAGCCATATCTCCCAATAAAGATACGCTTTCCGCTATTCCAAACGATGTAGGCGGCTTTTATAAATTCTGGGGTATTCCTGACGGACAATATACTTTGTTGTTCCTAGCGGATAGTACTACGGGATATAAGAACGATACCTTAACGGATATACAAGCAACCGAAGGCCATCTCTTCCGGGGCGATACCGTGCGGTTACACAAGTAAGAACCCGGGCTCCCGGTTATAACTTCGGGCTCTTCCCGCTATTCAACCATCTATCAAAGTTTAAAGTACTTCTCTTTGCTATTGGGGAGCTTTCCGTATTTTATTCTGTATATTTGCGCTCCCGAATTGTCTAATCTTTCCTAAAATACAGCATTAGCATGAGTGATATAAAAACAAGATTCAAAGAAAAATCCGAAGAACTGGCCAAAGAAATAAAGGAAATTATTGCGAAGCACGGTGATCATGTTATCGACAGCGTAAAAGTCGCGCAGTTATACCAGGGAATGCGGGGACTGCCGGGGCTGGTTACCGAGACTTCTTTATTGGATCCGATGAATGGCATTCGCTTCAGAGGATACTCCATACCGGAACTCAGAGAGAAACTCCCTAAAGCGACCGGAGGGTCCGAACCGCTTCCGGAAGGGCTTTTTTATCTGATGTTGATCGGAGATCTGCCCGGAGAAAACGAGGTGAACGAAATATCCAATGCATGGGGGCGGCGATCTCAGATTCCCCGTCATGTTTTTAATGCCATAGATAAATTGCCCCTGGAAACGCATCCGATGACACAGTTTGTTATCGGTATCATGGCAATGCAAACAGAGTCCGTATTTGCCAAGGCTTATAAAAAAGGAATCAATAAGCTGGATTATTGGAATTACACATTTGAAGATGTAATGAACCTGATTGCCCGCCTTCCCCGGCTGGCGGCATACATTTACCGCCGGAAATATAAAAATGCGGAGCATATTGAACCAGATCCTACACTGGACTGGGCGGGAAATTTTGCACACATGCTGGGTTATGACCAGGAAGAATTCCGTGCTTTGATGCGGTTGTATATGACTATTCATGCCGATCATGAGGGCGGCAACGTTAGCGCCCATACGACGCATCTGGTGGGTTCGGCTTTAAGCGACCCGTATCTTGCTTTTGCAGCAGGAATGAATGGGCTGGCCGGCCCGTTGCATGGCTTGGCCAATCAGGAAGTGATCCGTTGGATAGACACCATGCGGGAGGATATTGGCGATGGCCTGCCTACGAAAGAACAAATTGAAAAATACGTGCGCCAGACCCTTGATGAAGGTAAAGTAGTCCCCGGTTACGGCCATGCGGTCTTGCGTCAGACGGATCCCCGTTTTACCGCGCAGCTGGATTTTGCCAAAAAGCATCTGCCGGATGATGCCCTGGTTAATGTCGTTTGGCGCGTATATGAGGTCGTTCCGGATATACTAAAAGAACTGGGAAAAGTTAAAAATCCATGGCCGAATGTGGACGCCCATTCCGGGGCGTTGCTCGTGCATTTCGGATTAAAAGAATATGAGTTTTATACGGTCTTGTTTGGGGTCTCCCGTGCCTTAGGCGTATTGTCTTCCCTTTGTTGGGACCGTGCCCTCGGGCTGCCGTTGGAACGACCAAAATCATTGACCACCAAACGGATCAAAGAAATCATTGCGGGAGAAGAACAATAAGTCCGGGAAATTTAAGAAGGTTGCTTTTGCAAAAGGGTAATAATTGTATGCAAAGAAGCGGTGATCTGTCGCTGGTTTTCCTGAATTTGTACCTTGATTTGTTCCAATTCGGATAACAGGTTACCGGATGCCGCGTCTTTTTCTTTTTTAACCTGCTTGTTCTTTCTTTGCGCCCATACAGACTGGGGAAGCGGATCACCGGCGTTTTCTTTTTGGATATCGGTCGTCAACAATGCTTCTACACTTACATTAAAAAAATCGGCAATTTTTAAAATGCCGTCAATATCCGGTTGAGAAACTTCATTTTCATAAGAACTCCAGGTGGTGCGGGTAATGCCTACTTTATCCAGCATATCGGACTGCTTTAAGCTATTTTGGATTCTTAAAAAACGGATGTTTGTTGAGAAATAATCCATTAAAACGGCGATTGATTTGGAAAATTATTTAAGGTAAGTTGGGGGAGGAGCAAAGAATGTGCCACTTTTAATTGGTTCGGCGCCTATCATGTCCCCGGATAACAAAAGGTTAACGACGCTAATTTTGTAATTACAATTATAATGTCATATTTTTGCCCGCCTGAAACTTAACCTAATGACCGATCATGATTTATCCTCCGATGAGGCGGCTTCGATAGTAGCAGAAAAATACGGCGTCTCTGACGCGCACCTGCGCATGGTTTTTAACGGGATGGGAGAAAAGCTCGCCGTTAAACATATGCGTTCGGTAAAACAGGACAAATTCCCCGGTGAAGGAAAACAACCGGTAGCGACTTACCCTACGGCTATCGCCTCACAACTTCAGCTGTTTTCCAGAAAGCTTTCTGAAATGGAGTTATTGACCAATATATTTTGGGTTTTAATTGACCATACAGGGGAAAAAACAATTTATAAATTCAGGAGGAATAACGAGCTGTTGATTATCCGGGCGGGAACCGTAGAAAGGGCTTCCTGGACTTACATTGAAAGAGATTTCATTTTACTTGAAATACCGGGTAACCGACGGGCCTACCTGTTAAAAAACGCCTTTTTTGATCCTGATTTTTTATTGCTGAGTATTAATTGTTCAAAAGAGGTCGCGTTTTTTGTTAACGAGCAACTATTTGCCAAAACGGTTAATACCCAGTCTAAAGTAGAGGCGCTACTGGTAGAAAAATACATACGGCCGCAAAAAAAACTTTCGCAAGATAAAAAGAGAAGGCAGGCTGCGGCAGCGCAGGCCAACACACCAAGATACAGCGCGTTCAGAAAAAAAACAGGGAAGGCTAAAGCCGCTGTTGTAAAGTTTGAAATTGTTTTTTCCCGGGGGATGTCCGGGGAGATTTTCATTAATAGGAAAAGAAAAAACGCTTATTTTCGGATACCTATAAAGCGATTCTTGTTTACTTTTAATAAAAAGCGCACCTATAAGAATCGCACGGACTGTATCAAAGGACTTTATAACTATTTGGCAGCGCGCAGACCAAAAGAAAAGCCCCCCGGTCAACAATCGGCTGACCGGGAAGAAAATGGTATGGAAGAAGAGCGATCATTTCTTGCAGATGAATTATAAATCCTGGCTTCTTCATTGAACGAAGCCCAAAGGCGCACAGCGGTTTACTTGTTTTAGAACAGCAGCGCGTACAAATGGGTTTGTATAGACTCCGGGTACGGCCAGCCTTGCGGAGAGAGGAATCCGGTTTGTGTTCTGTGCGTCAAAATCGCTTGTCGTTTGCCATGAACATGCTTTCTCTTTCAGTTTGTCAATTTCCATATCTTGACTTGACTTGCTGAACTTTCCCCCCTGTCAGGCGAAAGCATGTTTTTGAAATACTGTCGTGCAAAGCAGATACGGCGTTTTCTTTTGCGTCTGGATCATGCTGCCGTTTGATCGTTGTGCGGCGTATTTTTATATTCTTCAAGGATTTTTGCCCACACTCCCGTAACTTTGCACCGCTTAAACCCGGAATGTCTATTGTCAAACCAGTAGAACTATACCAAAAATATGTCCGAATTTTCACGCAGACGCAGATGGATTAATCTTCGCAATCAGATCAATACACCGCTGACCCTTAATCCTTTTGTATTCTCTACATCCTTTTTTTTATGGTTAACCCTTGGGGTTATTGGCGGTATCGTTGCGGCGCTGTACTGGATAATGATTGATTACTTAATGGAGTTTACCGGTCAGTTTACTGCCGGATGGCAGGTGATCGGTATCATGGGGCTGGGCGGGCTCATTATTGGCTTGATCATTCACTTTGTCAGCGAACCCGGCGAAATGGAGCTTGTCGTAAACAACATCCGGTTTAACGGCGGGCGGTTGGATACCCGTTATAATCCCTCTATGATCGCTACTTCAGCCATAGGCATAGGCGTGGGAAGCAGCGCGGGGCCGGAGGCGCCAATGGTACAGGTGATCAGTTCTATAGGTTCGTGGATGGCCAAGCGGTTGAATATTAAGGGGGAAGACCATCGCTCTTTGAGTATTGCCGGCATGGCGACGGGTTTTACCGCTATGTTTGGCGCCCCGTTAGGCGGCAGCCTTTTTGCCCTGGAGATCATGCACCATAAGCATGTGGTGGAATATTACCAGGCACTCATACCCGCGTTTGTGGCCAGTGGTACCAGCTACATTATTTTTATGATCATTACCCAGATCGGGCTTGCCCCGGTTTGGCAATTGCCGTTTCTGGAAGGAGGAGGTGTCGATATCCTTGACTTCTTCCTGGCCATGGGCTATGGCGTGGCCGGGGCCATCGTGGGGTGGGGCATTATCTGGGTCTTTCGCCATCTGAAAACCATGTTTAAAAAGGCGCGGCTGCCGATCTTTATTCAAACTACTTTAAGCGGAATCATCCTGGGCATCCTCGGATGGAAGCTGCCCATTACCCGTTACTTTTCCCATTATGAATTAATTGACCTGCTGCATCATTCCTGGACCATCCAGATCTTATTGATTATCATGGTCGTGAAAATATTCAGCATGGCGCTGACGGTAACTTCGGGCTGGCGCGGCGGGTTTATTATCCCGTTATTTTTTATAGGGGCCACCTTGGGCCTCATCCTGAATCATCTGGTCCCGGAGTTGGAAGTCGGGCTGGCGGTGGTATGTTGCATGGCGGCTGTAAACGCTTGTGTAACCAGGACACCTATAAGCACCATTATCCTGGTAGCGAGCATGACCGGATTTAGCCATTTTATTCCTATCTTGTTTGCCAGTTTAACCGGGTTCTTTCTTTCCCCGAAGGCGCCATTAATTGCGGCTCAGGTAGGCAGGGAAAAGGAACTCCTAAAAAAATAGTTGGTTTGAAAAATGCGCTGATTATTGTCAATAAAAAATCCGGTACCAGCGATAAAAAGCATATTGCTGAGCAGATAGGCCAGCGGATCGATAGGAATGCATTCCGATATGAAATAGCCTTCACCGAATATAAAGGACATGCTACAGCATTGAGCCGCAGGGCCGTGCAGCAGGGGATCGACGTGGTGATTGCCGCGGGTGGCGATGGCTCCGTCAACGAGGTAGCGCGATCCCTGGTACATACCGGTACGGTACTCGGGATATTGCCTATGGGCAGCGGAAACGGCTTGGCGCGCAGCCTCCGTATCCCGCTCTCGTTTTCCAAGGCGCTGGCTGTGATCAATAACTTTCAGCTGCAGACCATAGATGTGGGGTTTGCAGATGAACATCTCTTTCTCAGCAATGCCGGTGTGGGTTTTGACGCCCTCGTCGCAAAAAACTTTGAGCAAAGTAAAAGGCGTGGTTTGATAAGTTATGTACTTACGATCATGCGTGCTCTCGCGGTTTATAAACCGGCCAGTTATGAACTGGTAATAGACGATAAAAAGAAAAAGCGCAGCGCCTTCTTTATCGGCATAGCCAATGGAAATCAGTTGGGGTACAACTTTAAAATCGCACCCGCGGCGACGCCTTTTGATGGCCTTTTAGACGTATGTGTGATCGGTAGGATCCCGCTGTGGCGGCTGCCACTGGCGGCTTACCGGGCATATAAGGGAAGTCTTCCCAAGAGCGCTTTTGTCGAATATGTGCGCTGCAGAAGCCTGGTCATCAGCCAGAATACGTCTATTGGTTGGATGCAAACCGATGGAGACGCTCTTGCTGTGGAGGGAAATACGGTTAAAATAACGATCTTTCCCCGGGCCCTAAGAGTACTTGCGCCGTAAGTGTCTACAAACGGTCGGCCAACGCTTTTAGATCCTTTTTGTATTTTTTGTACTGCTGTTTGGTGTGGCGGATAAAATTGTCGTCATCTAATTTACCCACCACAGCTTCCATTTCCTTTTTATTGTTGTAGACCATTTTCCGGAAAGGATTGTCGTAATCTTTTATACGGGAACTCATCACCTGTTGTTCCATCCATTCAGCGGTTTCCTCTGCTTCCTTTATCCACTGTCTGAAATGCGCCTTGGTACAGCCCTCAACCGGCAGCTGATGCAGTTCGGGTAACAGGGCCAGCCCGTGTTGCATTTTCTTTTCAGGGTAAGCGTCGCCAAGGGCCATGTAACGGTAAT
Organism: uncultured Chitinophagaceae bacterium; assembly: GCA_964424665.1. Taxonomy (GTDB): domain Bacteria; phylum Bacteroidota; class Bacteroidia; order Chitinophagales; family Chitinophagaceae; genus FW021-bin31. The sequence continues at coordinate 5,985 of CAYRJM010000011.1, read as the reverse complement.
GGATCTCCTCCCAGCTTTTTATCTGATTGGTCGTAATGTCGCTCAGCAGTTGCTCGATGTCGGGTTGGGAGATGAGTTGTCCGCCTACGTTGACCCATTTACTTCGCTTCGCTTTTTTAAGCTGTTTTTTCAGGGCCTGGAAATCTTTGAGGAGTGGCGTGGCGCGGGGGCCTGTTAAGAGGATGATGGCATAAAACCGGATCATTTTTTTATAAATCTCATAGGCTTCCTTCACCTTAATGATGACTACCGGGCGCTTGGTATTTTCCACATGCTCCAGGGTAATAAGGAGTTCCTTTGTGTGGTCAACAGGTGCCTCCAGCAACGCGTACCCCTTGTTGAGCAGCTCCGCTTCGGTTACCTTATGTTGTTTTTTGTCGTTACGGAAAAAGGCTTTTCCCGTAGCCCGCGCCAGGAGTTTCAGGGCGTCCAGCATTTCTTCCACGGAATCGGGAGCGAGGAAGTCGTATTCAATAAGCTGTGTTTTTTTTGTCCTTTTGTCCCTGTTGGGATATTTCCAGGCATTACGCGCCAATGCGTACATATTGTACATAAACCAATAGCCGGGCATAACGACAAGCCGGTCGTTGGTGGTATCATTACTGATCAGGGAAAAGGGCAGGGGCAGGTTAATTTCTGCCGGATAATCACCTTTTGCGATTAGCGTAAAAGAGGCGAAGTTGGAATTGTGCTTTAAACTGACGCAGAGGCCGGGCCAAAATCCCCTTCCGGCAACCAGTTCCCCGTCTGCTCCCCGGGAATTGTGATTGGAACCTATGGTCGCCCCGGCCGCCATGTTGCTCTGACCTAAAAGCAGGGAGGCGCACAGAAATGAGTTGTTGTGATGCTGTTCATGAGCGGGATAAATCAACGAATTTAACACCTCACAGCAAGAAACGGTGGCGTTACTTCCGAGGTAGGAGTTGATCAATCTCGCCCCGTACTTCAGATTGGAATGCGGTGCCATGATAAAGCGTACTGCCTTGACGCCATAGAACACGCGGCATCCGAATCCTACGATGCCGTTCACCAGTTCGCAGCCTTCTCCTATCTGCGTTGTAGCCTCCGGGCTGCTGTTGATGGTTAGGTTTTTTAACTTATGGGCGCCTTTAATATAGGCGTCGTTGCCGATTTTAACGTCCTTTAAGATCTTCGAATTTTTAATGATGCAGCGTTCCCCCACGATGCCATAATAGCCGCGGTGGTGATCAAAACGGTTGGCGGTAAATAAGGCGAACTGTTTCATCAGTTTTTTATTGTCCCGGTATTTGCTCCAGAGGAAGGCATCGCCCGGCAGCATGCCTTCAAAGGGCATTACTTTCCGTCCGCCGTTTTCGTTGCACAGTTCCAGCCATATTCTTACTTTTTCCTCTTCTCCTTCTTTGAGGATGCCATTGCCAAACTTGGAATGAGAGGTAGTGGACATTTCATTGACATTCACCAGAATGGATTCATTGCCGATGATGTAATGCGCGAGCGAATTGACATTGTCAATAACCACATTATCGCCCAAGTCGCAGGAGTTGATCGTGCTGTTGTAGAGGCCTACCGGCAGCCGCAGGTTATGAAATTCAAGATAATAAGGTTCCAGCTTTCCAATGCGTATCAGTCCGTAGAAGTGACATTGTTTGACCAGGTCCGCGTCAAAAGACTCGGTTACCCAAACGTTGTTCCAATTGTCCGATGTATTGTTATTGCGGACAAGGGTCTCCAGCTCTTTTGTGGATAACGGCCGGTAAGACTTGTCGCCGGGGCGCTCCGCGTTTTGCCGGTTGCGGTACCCGTATTCGTCCTGGCCGTTTGGCAGGTATTTTTTATCGACAAAATTATAGCCCAGTTCTTTTATCGGCTTTTTGAGAATATTGTTCATCTGCGTTCCCTTTGTTTACTCCTCAAATTTAATGAAAGGTGTTTTTATATCATGATAAAACAGAAAAGTCCATCCTTCCTTTTTTCCGTTTTGAAGGTATTGTTGCCGCAGTTCCATGCTTTTCCGCCCGTCGAAATCGTATTTGGCCATAAAGCGGCGTTGCAACTGCGAGAGCTGCGGGGCTTCATCGCCCCCATAAAAATAAGTCTCCCCTTCCTCCCGGATCCAGAACACCTGGTGATAAGGGGAATGTCCGCCGGAGCGCTCATGACGGATATATCCGTCGATCGTGCCCTGGTCTTCATACAGGATCACACGCGGGTTATGCTGCAGCAACGCCAGCTCATCCGCGTGGTAGGAGGATCCCGGCTTTGCGAGCGCCTCCTGTAATTCATTTTTATTCACGTAGTAGACCGCGTTTGGAAAGCTCAGCTCCCGGTCTCCTGTTTCATTTTGTGTGCTGATGCCACCTGAATGGTCTTTGTGCAAATGACTCATCAGGACTTTGGTGATCTGCTCCGGTTGTACCTGATGACCGATCAGGTTCTCATGGATTTGCAACTTTCCACCAGCTCCGCTAAATCCCAGCCCCGTGTCGATGATAAGGTGGTCTTGGGACGTTATCAGTAAGAAGGGCTGTATTTCCACCAGCAAAGATCCCCGCGAGCGCTCCTGAAGCTGGTCTTTGGTGGGGTCAAAGGGAAGGAAAGATTTGGTTTTATCCACGGTAAAGCTGCCTTCGGATAATGGGATGATTTGTGCCATAACATTGATTTTCACCGGCAAAGGTAAGAACAGTAGCCGGAATACTTCCTATGCGTGGCTCCGCTCTGGTTTCAGCACTGTTTTACAGTTGCCGGTAAACCAAGCGTCTGCCGGGAAACCCGAAACAGCGGTTTGCGGCTTTTAGCGTACGATCATCTGGCGGTCCGTATCCAGCTTGATCAATATAAAAAGTAATATCGTAAACGAGAGCAAGGAAGAACCGCCATAGCTGATAAATGGCAGAGGAATGCCGATTACGGGCATTAACCCTATGGTCATTCCGATGTTTACCACCACATGAAAAAGAAAGATACAGGCTACGCCATAGCCATATACTCTGCTGAAAGTAGATCGCTGTCGCTCCGCCACTTTGATCACCTGGTAGATCAACAAGCCGTAGATCAGCAGCAGCGCCAGGCTGCCGACAAAACCGAAGTCTTCGCCTATGGTACAGAAAATAAAGTCGGTACTTTGTTCGGGGACAAAATTAAAACGCGTTTGCGTGCCTTTCAGGTAGCCTTTTCCCAAAACACCTCCTGAGCCGATGGCTATTTTGGACTGACGCACGTTGTAATCACTCCAGCGGTCTTCGCCTTTCCCGACCATCACGTAAATACGGTCCACCTGATAGGGCTGCAGCACTTTATTAAAAGTGTAAGGGACGACAACCAGGACGAAGGTGGCACAAAAAGCCCACAGCCCGATAATGAAGAACAAAAGCGACTTCTTTCGTCTGATCGTCTTAAAGGTGAAGTAGACGGTTAGTCCGGCGAGCACCGTCAGGATGATCACCAGCGTAATCTTTTCAATCAACAGCGTGGATAACACCAGCGCAATTAAGGCAAAAGCGATGACCAGAATTACTCCGGGCAGGCCCTCCCGGTAGAGCACCAGAAAATAGCTGAAATACACCAGGGCCAGGCCGGTCTCATTCTGCAACAGGATGATTGCCACCGGCAGCAAAATGAGGCCGGAGGCGATCAACCGGCTCCGGAGCCGGTTGAAGTCCACCTCCATATTGGAAAGGTATTTACCTAAGGCCAGCAAGGTGGTGATTTTGGTCAGTTCAGCCGGCTGAAACTGAAAACTGCCGATGACCAGCCAGGACTCAGAACCCTTGATGTCTTTACCGATGACGACCACCAGCAAGAGCAGGAAGATTCCGCCTAAGTACAGCAGGTTGGCCGTCGCGGTATAGAATTTACTATCGATCAATAAGATGATTGTGGCTATGATGGCTGAGATACCTACCCAGGTGAGTTGCCGGTTAAATTGTCCGCTGCCCTGTGTGATCACATTAAAAAGGCTGTCGTCCATACGATACTCCACGGCATATATGGAAGCCAGGCCGATGAGCACCAGCAGCATATACAGGTAGATCAGCCCCCAGTTGACTCCCCTTGTCAGTGTTGTATTTTTACCGGTATTCATTAATCAGTTGTTTGTCGCATATCTTTTAGGCAAACGATCCGCGCTCAGGGCGATGGTTTTTTCGGCTTTTGCTTTGGCCTGCTGTATACTATCCAGCTTTTTCCGGTACTCCAGGACATCATCCGGTAAGATGGTAGCATTCATTACCCGTTCCATAAGGGCGGTGCGTCTGCCGGTGGCAATAGTATCGTTCAGGTATTTTTCGATGATCAGGCTCGCGATAGGCGCCGCCCAGGTGGAACCATAGCCCGCGTTTTCCACGACCACCGCCACGGCGATTTTAGGGTCGTCCATAGGCGCGAAGGCGGTAAACAGCGAATGATCCTTGCCGTGGGGGTTTTGGGAAGTTCCGGTTTTTCCGCACATGGCGACGCCCGGAATCTGTGAATATCGTCCGGTGCCGTTCGTCACCACCCCACGCATACCTTCGATGACCGTCTCGTAGGAGCTGTCGGGTATGTGGGTTACCACGTGTTTTTTATGAAAAGGATCCAGTACTTCGCTATTGCCACCGATACTGTAGACGAGATGAGGCGTATAATAATAGCCTTTGTTGGCTATGATGCATACGGCGTTGGCCATTTGCAGCGGTGTTTCCAGGATCTCCCCCTGCCCGATACCCAGGGAAACGATTGTACAGGAACTCCAGCGGCCGGCGCCAAAGTATTTGTTGTAATAGGCGGTGTCCGGAATATTTCCGCCGGATTCTCCCGGAAGGTCAATGCCAAGGGGATGACCCAGGCCGAAAGAATGCATATATTGGTTCCAGTCCACCAGCCCCTGGGCGGGATTACCCTTGTGGTTAATGATTTTCCGGAAGATGTCAAAGAAATAGGAGTTGCAGGACCAGGTAATGGCGCTTTGAAGATCGCCGGAATGCCCGGCCCAGTGCTCCGTACAGTTGAGTACACGGCCGCAGCCATAGTAAGCGCCTGTACAATGAATGCCAAAGCCGGGGGTGATTACTTTTTCATCAAGCGCCACCAGGGCGTCGATGGGTTTGAAGGTCGATCCCGGCGGATAACCGGCCTGTATAGCCCGGTTGAAAAGCGGTTTGGCGGGGTTTCGGAGGAGCTTCATGTAGTTGTTCCCGAGGTCGGCCCCGCTGAGCATATCGGGAGGATAGTCCGGACTGCTGACGATGGCCAATATGCCGCCGGTCTTGGGGTCAATGGCCACGATAGCGCCTTTCTTGTTCTTTAATAGCTTTTTGCCCAGCATCTCCAGCCGCACGTCCAGCGCCAGCCGGATGTCCTGCCCCGCGATGGCTGCGGTATCAAACTGGCCATTGGCATAGGAGCCCACTACCCGGTTATAGACGTCACGAACGACATACCTCACGCCGCGCTTGCCGCGCAATACCACTTCATAGGCCCGTTCCAGCCCGGTCACACCCGCCAGGTCCCCGGCCTGGTAGAAGTAATTGCTGTTTTTGATCATGTTGGAATCGACTTCATGAATGTAGCCGAAGATATGTGCCCCGCAGTCGTAGGGATAATGCCTGGCCGGACGCTTGACCAGTTCAAACCCCGGAAACAGGTAGATGTTCTCCTGTATCCGGCCATAAGCGGCTTCTGAGAGCATGGGCATGAAAATAGTCGGGCGAACAGGCCCGTTTCTGTTGATAGCCCGGCGAATGCGTTTTTTGAAATAAGTGGAATCGATATCCAGCAGACGGCAAAACAGGGCCGTATCCATGTTTTCTATCTTATCGGGAACCACCATCAGGTCATACATGGCCTGGTTATTTACCAACACCTTACCGTTGCGGTCCAGGATCAGGCCACGGGCCGGATAGATGGTTTCCTTCTTAATGGCTTGCATGGCCGCCAGCTTCTTGTATTTGGTATCGACAACCTGGATGTAAAACAACCGCGCTGCCAGAATGCCGAAAAGCACCACAACAATGATCAGCAGAA
>CAYRJM010000010.1:0-63059 GCA_964424665.1 uncultured Chitinophagaceae bacterium | reverse complement strand
AAAAAAGGCTGGTTGCCCTTTGCCCGTTGAGCGATCGTTGCTGTTTTTGGTTCTCCAGTTTTCATTTTTTACGGTTCATGAAGCACTTATCGTTGACCTGCTGCTCTTCTTGCACTCCGCAGGGCCTCTACGGTTAATCGGCGTCCATCTGGCATCCGCACAAATATTTCTCCCGTCCTTTCCGCGCGGCCGGCTCCACGAAAGACATGGAATATGCGGTATCCTTCAGCACTGCGAAACGCAAATACAAGACTCCCGTTAGGCCTGGTTTCCTCATAATTAAATCTGATGGTCGGGTCGCCGATCACGCTCTGCAGATGCGCTGCCTCATCTTCAAGGCCGGCACGATGCACCCGGTTAAATTCGGGCATATTGGTACCAATTCGGCGTTCATAATCCCGTACACCAAAACGTTCGGTTAACATGTGTATTAAATTTAGTTGAAAGCTGAGGTCATCACGACCTAACAAGTCATCTAGATCAACATAAGCCTCTTGAAGACTGTCGACAAGGAGCGGGCCTCCACCGACAAACCCAGCACTTGTGATCAATCTCATGGGTACTACCTCTTCACGGTCAATATATGCTTTCATCTTCCGGTCGAAGTTAGGAGAACGAACGCCAAAAGGATTAAGGATTATTTCATCAGCAGGAATGTCTTCATAAGCCAGGCGATTGCCCCTGAGGAAATACCGGACCCGGTCACTTTGTTCATTTATGCGATCAATTAGTTGCCCGACCCGGTTAAAGGCGGAGGCCTCTCCCGGTCCCGGCGGACGTAATTCAACTACCCGTTGCAACTGATTGCCCATGTGTGTCTGCTGTACTACATGCGTCAACTCATGTGCCAGCAGATGTTGTCCGCCAGTACTGTTTGTATCATATTTTCCGGAACCAAAATAAATATCGCTTCCATGCGTAAAAGCCTGCGCATGCAGCTCTTTATTCATTTGTGCAGCATGATTATCGGTGTGCAACCTTACGCCGGAGAAGTCCATGCCAAATGAATTTTCCATTTGCTTTCGGGTAGTTGCAGGCAACGGATCTCCTCTTCCCTTCATCGTATTTAAGCGACTTTCCACGTTGGGATACCGGACCGATGACAAAGAGGGCTCAGATTGCCTCCGGGATTCTTGTGTCTTTTCCCATGTTGACCGTTTTTTTTGCAGAATGTTTTTATTTTCCTCGTCTTCGCACTGTGTACACTTTCTCTGGACAGCAGAAAGTGCCAGTCGCTGTATTACTTTATTTGCCATGGCATCCGCCTCTCTTTCATATTTATCATTAGACTGCCCTATGGTTAATTTTGCCTGTAAGACACTATTTTTATCCATAGCATAGCCGGAAGGAAAGAAGGACCGTTGTTGTTCTCTTTGGCCAAAAAAGCTTTCTCCGTCTTTCTTTGAATAGAAAAACGGGTTGGTTTTGGCTCCTTTGCTCCGGGCAATTCCTTTGGGCTTGACGGTTAACATGTTTTAGTTGGTATAAGGTTCAGCTGCGGCTTCGCCTGTTGTATTTTTATTTTGATCTCATTGGGGTGTGAACGGATAAAAGACGACACGTCAGAAAACAACTTTACCTCCATTCTACACGCAATATTTCTTTCATCCAGGATAATTTAATAATACTTAAATTCCAGGGCAGTCGATCTAACAAAACGTCTATCGGACTGTTTTCTACTTGTAAATAAAGCTTATCGTTTTTAGTAAAAAGTTTTCCGTTTCGCTGTAAAAATCCCTCGCGTAAACCCGCTATTGAACTATTTTTTAAAACGGCCCATGTATCAATGGCTGCAGATAACATCTTATCCGCTTCGTTTTGTTCTTTTGCTGATATTTCTATTTCTTTATCGACTGGCATCCGTACGGGCCATGCACATAATACTTTTGGAATAACCAGCAGATGTTCCGCTGCCTTCCCCTGCCCGGTAGCAATATAATGCAACAGCAGCAGCGCCTTTTGCAAGGATATTTTGTGGTTAAAGTTCCGGCTTTTTATCCATTCCAGGCGGCTAAACAACGCCGGCAGGAAGCTGTGGATTAATACGATCCCGGCATTTCTAACAAACAAACCCTCCTCAGGTAAACGCAATGCGGGATCCTTTTTAAATACCATGAGCTTTGTTTTTTCCCGGGTTTTAATGGAATATTTAACTTCTAGTTCAGATAGGTTTTTTGCTTCAAAGACTTCAGGATTTTGTGCCAACCTTTTGAACAAGGGTAAGAGAAGCTTAGCCGGTGAGGAACCGGCGGTGATAATTTCTTTTATCAGGGCGATGTCGGGTAAGTAAAAGGGAATAATCTGCGCTAACATATCTTGCCAGGAGTGGGCTTTGTTTCCGCCCACGGCTGTTACTAATACTTGTCCCCAAATGGCCTGTCTTATTTCTTTGGGAAAAATCGAAGATCTTTTTAAATTATAAACAGCTGAGATCATAGCCTGAAGTTCAACGATAGCCCTGGGGAGGTTGCGTTGTTTTCTGGCTGTTAGGATTTCGACCAGTTTTTCTAGAAACACTTCATCGTGTTGCCATACTATTCTTTTAATTGCATTCGGGTTTTCCAGTATTAGTTGCCGTAACGCGGCTATCGCCTTAACATCAGTAGCCAATGCTTCTAGCGTCTTTTGTTGCCAGGCTTTATCCGTTTGTATGGCATTCCATGGCAAATACCCTTTTTCCATATAAAATAACCATTGCCGGCAGTCATTTAGCGCCTTGGACTCCCGCGAGATCCTGTTAACGCTTGATAACCCGATTATCTTCTTGTATAGCTGTCTTTTTATTTCCGTCAATATCTTCTGATCCCATTTGTTTTGTTGAAGCTCGCTTTCAGAAAATCTGCCCAGATCTATTTCGAGGTGGTCAATCTTCAGGATTTCGTCTTCATTCGATAGTTCGTCAAATACCTGTTCCAGCAAAGGCAAGACGTCATTGTGGTAGTGATTGCTTACCAGCTGTTGTAAATTGAAGGCGTTGATTTTTGGAGATAACCCCAACTCAATAACCTGTTTATTGATCAGGTGTTGCATCGTTAATGGTCCTATTTTCTAGTTTTAAATATTTTTTTTATTTTATTTTCTCTTGCTTCGGATACGTAGGGTTTTATTTCCGTGGGGTTCCAATAATCGTAAATCTTGCCCGGAATTATTTTGGCTTTAATAAGCCTGTTTTTGAGCGCAGTTAATTTGTTTAGCTCATTTGTCTGTTTCCCATTGAAACAGTATCTGTCCAGCCAATAACTGATAACATTTTTTAGCAGTGCCTCCTGCTGATTTTTCGTAAGTATCTTACCTCCTGTTATTTTGGGCCGTTTATTCTGCAGGATTTCTGTTACCAACCGCGATAGTCGGTCATAACCCGGCTTTGGATCCGCTATAAAGCTTTTTGCCTTTACTGCTAAAGGATTATTCTGTGATTTTTCCACTACGGCGGTCGCATTTGCTCTGTATTTCGTCAGCCGGGTGTTTACGGCTTTGGATTTCGTTTTGGCCAATGCGGCCGAATTTTCAGGATGCGGCTGATTTTCCGATTCCGCTGCGGGTATTTCTGGTAGACTGCCGCGGTCATTATCCGATGATTGCTCAACATTGTTACTGTTTATATCCTCCTGTCTGCCACAATCCTGTTCTGCCCAGCAATAAAACTTATTGAGTTGATTGAGATATTCATTTTTATCAGGCTGTTGGTCGGTTTCGCTGAAACAAGGCGATTGTTGTTGTGAATCATCATCACAGGATTCACAGCCCGAACACGGTTCAAGACATTCATAATGCCGGTCAAACAAAAACTCAAGAAAATCACAAACTGAAAAGTCACTCATACAGGACGTCCGCAATGCCAGCCAGCGATTCCATTGTTTAAATTTAGTCTCGAAAAAGCAAAAGTCCCTTGGGCTAAGCCAGAGTATTCTTATTAGAATATGCGCGGGCGCTTCGCGGTATATCATGTTTTCCATTACTGTCCTGTTTTCCTTTTTACGAAAACGCTCCGGCCAAGCCGGTAAAACGACAGTGGCGATAAAGGAATATGGATCGGCGCCCGGGACAAGATAAGTAGCTTCGTCTTCCCGGCAGGGATCGCTGGTGGGAATGTCCCACAGGAATTCGCAGCCGGTTTGATCTTCACATGGCTGATGATAGCGGGAACAGCGTTCATCCTCAGGACAACGTGGCCTCAATAAAATATGTTCTATGAGGTGCAATCCTTCGCTGTTAATCAATTGTTTCGCCCGCCCAACGGCCTCACAGGCGTCTTCTCTGGAAGAATAACACTGGGGGTTAACGGCTACAATTTCGCCGTTTTGCCAGTTGCGGGGATTGATAATTTTATCGGTTGTCCGGGCCACGCTACTTTCAAATTGCAGGCTAATACCAAAAGAGTTGCATACGCAGTCAAATATCGGCTGGTAGTAGTCGTATTGTTGCAGTAACTTTAGGAATATCTGCAGGTCATGTTCGGCTTCCCTGCAATTTTCATAACAGCACGGGCTTTTCCAGGCAAGGTAGCAATCATAGCCAGCTGTCTGTTCTTGGCTCCCACACCCGCAGGGGGAGTCTTCCTTTATATCTTCGTTGCAGGCATTGAATCCGGGCAGTTTTATTTCAATACAATACCTATGCCGGGCGTTTGTATCACGCTTGCGCTTTACAATTGGATACAGGCATAGAAAAGATTGCAGCGTTTCTTTCCATGCGCTAAGCGGTAGGTTTTCCGCGACTGCGGTAGCGAGCACGTTATTATCATTATCGGTGAGAATAATCCTTCCGTCTTTTTCTTTATAATGGTCCTGGAGATCTGCATTTTCCGCCAGGTTGTCAATAAGGTCGCTTCTACAATAATTGTCTGAAATCCCGTTGACAGCCGCGAACGCGTTTCCCGATTCGTCCAGCAGCAACAGATTATTTTTAGCCTCGGCTATCTGCCAGGCCTTCTTCTTGAGTGATTCCTTTAAGGATTGGTAAAGGCTGAGTAGTGCCTTGTCTCTCCTCTCGGCAGTGTCATACTTACAGGGATGATAAATCAGGCTGTCTTTGCAGGATAAATAAAACGAATAACAACAATCGTTTTTTCGAAAATAAGTATGAAACGGATCTTCTGACTGGGCCATACAGATAAGTTTCTGTATCCCTTCGCTGCTCCATGCGGCTTCTTCACTATGAAACCGCCTTGCGCTTTCTGCCAGAACCTCCCTGATATAGATATGGAAGGTCTCTTTTTCTCTCCTATCACAAAAGCTGCAATCGACAAAATAATTACCCGGGTAGCCAAGCAACATCAACAGAAACTTAAATGCTTCGTTTGCTTTTTCCGGGTCGGCATAATATTTTGTGCTCTGCCAGTTGCCCGTATCGGTAGGCCCTAAGATAAAGTAATAAACGGGCCGTTGAGTTTCTTTATTACAAGTGCTAGGATTAGCTGTCGTTTTTTCTTCACAGGGAAACAATTGATAAAACGCCTCTGACCCAAAGGGTACCATACGAATAGGATAACGCCGTGCAAGGGTTACCAGTTCTTTTACTAGGTCTTCAGACTGATCTTTTAACTCTTGACGGGTCGCTTCAGGAATAAAAACAAGGTAGTCACTTTTTAGGTAAGAATCCGAATGAAGAATCGGGCCTTCTTTTAGGCTTATTGTTTTATTATAATTTTCTGCGTCGGAAGCCAGATGCATAATATACAGATAATTTTCTTTAAATGCCTTTTCGGCTTCTTCTGCGTTTGCGTAACCCTTGGTGCTTTCAAAGAGAACAAGCGATTTGCCGGCCAGATCGCCCTTTTTATAAAAATGCTCCAGGCTCTTAACCTGGTAATGGTAATAATGTTTTCCGGTATCCTGGTCTACGATTTTGTGAACAAGGTATTCACCGCCGAGACATAATTGTAAATAGTCGGTAGCGTTCTTAAAATGCGAAAAAAGTGAGTTTATGGCAGTGATTGCTTCTGCTTTATTATCGAAGGAACTGGTGTGAAAAGCAGGTACATGGTCTTTATTTACGAGGCGGTACACATATGGCCCTTGTTTGGTGGTTTCGTCCGGACTTACGCTGGATCGGAAATCACGGGGCTCGTTTCTTTTTCTGAGCCGGCTGATTTCCTTTTTTTTATCCAGCAATTTTTTTACCGCTTCCTTGGTGTTGCCAGAGGGTTTTCCTCCTGTTTCATTTATCCATTTTACACTGATGGTTTTTTTCCCCTTACTCCTGGCCGTTATGGTCAAGGCACCGTGGCCGCTTTTTAGCTGATAGGCAGGATCGGATTGGATAAAAAAGGTGGCGCCCTGTATGGCTTCTGCTTTTTCTTTATAGGCGTCTGTGCTTTCAAATCGGTGCAGATTCGCTTTTTCATACCCTAACTCGTAATGAAATTTCCAACGATCTGGCTGTTTATCTATATAGATGGTATACTGATGGTTTTTAACAATCTGCAGGATATGTTCTTTAACCCGTAGCAGTTCTTCCTGTGCATTACTTTCAACAGATGCAATGGCTTCTATCGTTCCCTTATGGACTATGCGGATACGGAACTTGTTGTCCTCCTGAAAAATCTCATAATTTGATTCGTTGGTTAATAAGGCGAGTAGTTTCTGCGCATTTTTCTTTGCACTATTGGCGGATTTGAACTCACTGGCCGATTGAAATTTAAAACTATTTTGCCTGTCAAGTAGCTCGTAAGTAAAAGCATTCGGTTTGTCGATAACCGAATTATCGATGTCTATCTTAAACGCACCAATGTTAATGAATGACAAATGATCTTCTATTTGAGCAATATGATAAAGGCTGCCAAGTCGCGGCTCGCTTTTGCCATATTCCCATTGTTTTTCGTCGTTTATCTTTTTTATGCTTTTTAGGGTTGCGGTTTTGGCTTGTTGTTCAGAAGGATAAACGGAGACGGATCGGCGTATTGTTTTGCCGGTGGTGTCTTTTAATTCAGGAATATAGATATAAGAGCTGATAAATACAGCTAATAAAGGATCTTGTTGAATAAATAGTCCAGTCAGCCGGATGGCCGTATCTGCTGCTTCTTCCTCCGAATCAAACGCGTGCGGGAAAACAGCGTTCCTGTCGCTCCCATAAGTGAGTTCCAGCTTATAATTTTTGTCATAAGGGATAAATACAGGCCTGTAGTGTGCCGCTTCTTTCATCGATAAAAACATCGACAGTGCTGCTTGCAGGGCCTCGTCTTGTGATGCAAATTTATCTTTCGCAACGAAAAAGACGGTGTCGGCTATGTGTAACCTGACCGCAAATAGTTCATCATACTTTTCCACTACAAAATTACACAGGCTGCGTTGGCCTTGAAGACCTATACCACAAAGCGCTTTAATTTTTTTTTCAAATCCGGAAACGTTGTGGTCATACCACCCATCTTCCAGGTAATTGTATGCCTTACCCCTGTTGCTACTTAATTCGTCATAGTGGGAAAGATAATTTTCTTTATTCCTGATCTCATTGCGCTGTATAAGATGGCTGTCCTGAAAACCAAAGGCTAGTATGGCGTAATCGGTAAATTTTTCGGCAAACCTGGCCAGCAGGTGATTCAGAAAGCCTTGGCGCCGTTTATAAAACAGTGCTTTATCTTCCACAATCAGTTGCAGGTATTTTGAAAAAGATAATAAATTAAGCTCTATGTCAAATGAAAAGGTGTTATCTGCAGTGATGAACGACCTGTAATTTTCATCGAAAGTGCCGATGTAGGGTACCGATGTAGCCTGTACTTTTGCCTGGGCGATGTCTTTAAAATATTTTTTACAGATCAGGGTCAATTTATCTGAACTCGTATCGATGTAATAAAAAACACAGGTATCGTCTTTGGTGATATAGGCATATTGATATTGACCATAAAGCAGGTCGTTTTTTAGCTGATTGATAGCCGTATCTCTTTCGGCGATCGTAGCGAAGGTATAAGGAGACAAACCTTCCAGCGATAAGCGTGTAAGCTTATTTTGTTCCTCCAAATTCTTTAACTTCTTCTTTTCTACGGGGAATACCAGTATAGTACCTTCCGCTCCCAATGCATTATCATTATCTTTGTCCAGGTTAAAGCGGATGAGTTCCTGATGGTCCGGCACGGTGGTAAGCTGATTGATAAAATAACTGTGTTTAGCTTGACCGGCTGCTGAGGACATATCAAACAGGGAAGGGATATTCTTCAGCTGGGCCAGGTAATTGGCTAGCAGCTGATCGAAGAATAAAAGCCATGCTTTCAACTGCAAGGCCTCTGCTTTTCGCTTGGCAGAGGCATTTTCCGATAAGCCACCCGCTGCAATGCCGTAGACACGGGGGAACTCGTTTTGTACCGAATAATAGTCGGTCAGGTCGCTATGGTATGTACCTTGTGGAACGGGTATGTCAAGATACGGCGACGGCGTCTGGTACTCAATTTTGCCATGGTGCGCAAAGCTAATGGCAAAAAGCCCTTCAAATCTTTCCAGGTCAATAAATACCCGCCGTCCTTTTTTGTTAAATTGGAAACCCGAGCAGCGCGGTGAAAACACCGGAACACTGTTTTCAGCGATTTGATATTGCCATGCATGGGTGGCAATGATCTTATCGCCATCACAGGATTGCAGACGAAGGTCGTTTACGCCTTTTACCCCTTCTACGTTAAAAATAGCGTGATAAACGTCCGAAAGAGGAATTTCCCTCCGCAAGGTTATTTGTTTTAATTCTTCGGTATCTACAAAACCATGGCTATTGATAATGTCGTAAGGACGGCCCGCGAAAATTTCATCAATCGGTCTTTGTTGATCCAGCAGCTGTTTCAACGTATAAAATCTTGGTGCGGGAGAGAAAAATCTGTTCAACCTTTCTATCACAGCTATATAGACTTGTTCCACATCGGCGTTTTCTTGCAATTCAATATCTGCACATACCCCTATTTCTGTTTTACATAAGATATATACATCTATAAAGTCTTCACAAAGATTCCGACGCGCCATTAATGTTTTCTTTACTTTGGCGATAAGGCTTTTCTCCGCTTCCTGTTGTAGTTCATTTTCGGTTTCCAGATAAACATGATACAACCCATTTAAATTTTGAGTGTCTACTTCCAGCCAGGCATTTCTGATCCCGCTAATGTCGATAAGTAATTTCCGGAAGTCCGTTATCGTAAATGGATTGCAGCCCAGAATACGCGCGGGTGTAAAAAAATTACGATGTCCCGGTTGGGCTTCCGGGTCGGGCGTGAAGATGTCAGCAGCAGGCAGATTCGTACGGTAACCCAGATCCAGCAATGCATAACAGAGGACTTCCAGGATAGTAATACCGGGATCATGCACGTTATAGTCAGTCCAAATTTTTCCGGTTAATTTCCCGAGGTAATCTATGGCTTCGGTCCTTAGCTTGTCAAAGTCAAGGTAGTCCGGGAAACCGGAATTTGTTTTACTGATGGTGTTATTTTTTGCGCCTTCTGCCATGCTGTAACTGATTGATTAACGAATAATGGGGTCCTGGCAATAGTTTGCAATGATTTCCGCCTCATTGGGACACTTTGGTTCTCGACGTGGCTCACAGTCTTTTTGCGATATGCATACGTCTATATTCCCGGCTATCAGGATACTCCGCGGTGTTTTAGGACAAACAGATAAAATGGTTTTACCTAAAAGACCGGCGCACTGGAGGTTATCATCTTCATGCGCCATACACAGGTCTAAAATAAAATCCACATAATTGCTGGTTTCCAATAAACGGATGACCTCCGAGCGGTTTATACACTGGCCAAAGCTTAGTTTTTCGTATTTTCCAACCGCCCAAGGTGCCAGCAATTCCTGTATATCCCGCCTCAGCTTTTCCTTGTAGTAATTTTCATCTTTATTCGGCAGCAAACGTACCTTGACGCAAAAATTAATTTTTTCATAACGGGGGTTCATTGCCCTGAAACGAATAAATGGCGATACGTGGTCAACCATATACTTCCGTATATCTTCTAATATACTTACCGGCACACGCGGTTCAAGACACTGGGTTGCTTTTAGTTGGTTCAGATCCGGAATCACAGCCAGAGTGACATAACCCGGGGCAAAGGGAAAATCGTTTTTATATTGATGGGCGTTCAGTGCAAAGCTATGATTAATGCATTTGACTTTAAAGATCTGGGGAAACGCTTCCAGCACCATGCGTTCGTAGTCAAACTTCTGAACTGCTCTTCCTTTATGGCGAAGCAATTCGCTTGCTCGCACATAAAAGTGCCCTGCGTCTTCCGGGAGCCGTCCTCCATATGAATCATAGGGTTGTGAGACTTTTTTTACCGAAGCGTCGGCTTCGTTAAGCCGGGTGATCTTGCCAGCTGCCAGCGCGGCCGACAGGCGCGACTTGTCATTTTCCGGCCTATTGGTAAATGTGCAGCGCACAGCCTGGGTATGGACACCGACCGTTTCACAAACCACGCTGCTGTTTTTAGGTATAGCGGCTTTGATCCAGTACAACCCCTTCGGAAGAATAGTGTTGTCGTCCGTTATATTTTCTGGCATAGCAAACTTAATAATACCAGAAGCCGTCAACCCATTTGTAGCATCATCCAACACTTCAAAACCAGTTCGAAGTGTTTTCCATTGATTGTTGTCCAAGTAATACCAACTCACATCTTCGCGGTCCAACTCGGAATCAGCAGTAGCTTCGGCAAGTTGGAATAGCATATTCAGGTTGTCCCCGGGCACGAGGTCCCGGAGCCCCAAAAACAGATTGCCCTCATCACAGAAAGTAGGAAATAAAGCAGGCTGCAGGGTCATTTTCTCGTGCTTGTAGGTGCTTGGATAGGGATAAAGATGGATGAGATCGATGTCGGTCTTTTCGGCAACGGCAGTATAGTCGAGAGAAATACTTTTGATAATGGGGGTATATGGTTCACTGGGCAATCCATCTTTTAATTCAGGATCTACCTGGAGATTATCTACAAAAAAATCAATGAGCGTGCTCAGTTCTGTGCTCAGCCGTTCCAGCCCGTAGGCGTGCGCATTGTCGGGATTGAATGGCGGCGGGAAAGGATCGTCGGACAGATGGTGTTTGATCTGGTTGATTTCGGCCTGTAGATCATTAGTTATATCCTGAATATCAGAAGATGATACGAGGCTGTCCAATGCTTCGCGGATATTAGCGGTATGCGATAGCGCGTTGTTGATCTCAGCTGACGCGCCGCCGGGATTGCCGGGTAAAAGCGCAAGTGCTTGATTAAGGTCCCCTTCCATGTGTTGTAATTCACTGTTAATCGTTGTGATGTCAGCGTTCAGGGTTGTCAGATCATCTCCGATGTGCCCGATATGTTGTTTGATCGCGCTGATATCGGAAATCATGGCTACAATAATCTTTTTCATCTGATCGGCTTTCGCTACCATTTCCTGAATAACGTCCAGGCTGAGCAGGCCCGCGTAAGCCATCAATTGACGCGTAAGCACAAACGGGAATATGTCATGTTGGAAACTTACTCCTGTCAGTGTGAAGCGAAGGAATCCGTATTGAGCGGTTACGTTATACGGCGCTAAAGGAATGAGAAGATCCTTTCTTCTTTCATAGTCCGGCAGGTCCTGAAATATATTTCTTGAATAATCATAAATATCCGTATAAGCGGGAATGGGCCCATGGTCGCAAAAAGCAGCAGGCACTTCAGCCTTGGTTGGCACAGGTGGAAAATCAGGTGGAAGCGGCTTTGTTCTACCCTGTTCGCCGGGAATCACTTTAAAAAGCCGTCGCTGCCCGTTAGTCATCCAACGCCCATTGTCCAATACTGCGGCAGTCGTTAAGAAACTACTGTTTACAATTTCTTTAGACCCATCCTCAAAAGTAGTGTTCTTATAGCTATAATGTTTATAATAAACCCCAAAGTCTGCCGGTTTATCCTTCCATTCCGTATTTACATAGATTTCCTGCCAGTTCTTGGAAAATACTTCTTTACTGCCGATATAAAAGTTGGGGCCTGCCACATCTCGCTTACAATAACTTTTCATCGGGTCGTTGAATACGGACGACAGGATAGGTTTGTCTGCCGGGTTTGGAATGGTATTAAGAAAGCTTTCTAGTGCGCCACTTAAGCAGTGAGACGTCTTTGTTCCTAGTATAGAAACAAGGTAATTTTTGGTTGCAGGGGAGATTCCGGCTAGCACGGCATCATCTATCAAGCCTTGTGTGATGCAACAAGTCTTGGTAAAGCCGGGTACTTTCGGTCTTGTGCCGAAAGGATAAATGGGAGCGTTCACATCCTGGATACTCTCATCGTTTTGTACGATAAGGTTTTTCAACCCGCAAACGCTCACGTCAATCCGCGTTCGTTCACCGTTGATTTCATCTACTACTATTACATTTCTGAAGAAATGATATAAGGAAACAGCATATGCTCCGGGAGGGGCGGGCTTTAACAGACAACAGTTATCTTTTCTTTGCCCGTCCGGTTGCTCAGGAGAGAATAGCAACTTGATTTTTTCATTCAGTTCAAATTTTACTACTGGTAGCGAAGTATCGAAATCCTCGTTTAACTTTTCCTTGTCGTAAAAGGTAACTGCCGGCTGGTCTTGGGTTAAAGCGGCAGAAATCTTCAATACGAAATAATGTCTGCCATCAATTTCCGTCAGGGAAGGAGAAATAACTACCGAAGGGAGCGACGCAGGGGAGATCCATTCTTTTTCTCCGCTGAAAAAAATATTCAGGGGCTTTAACGGCTTAAAAATAATATCCAGTATTTTTTTTTCGTTGGAAGAAACGGTGTTGTAAAACGTGTCCCAATCACTTTGGTTTAAAACGGCCTCATATTTTGCTATTTTAACCGGACAATAGCAAATAGGCGAATTGTTCTTGGTTTTTGTTTCCGTTAAAAGCTCGCGCAGTTTGTCTTCCAAGTTTTTACTCAGTCCTTTTTTTACCGCGTCTTCAACTAAATTTTCGCTTATGTAGTAAAAAGTACTCTCCAATGTTGTTCTAACGGCTTCATAAAATATTTTGGATTCGACCATCTCCTCATATTTCGTTTTTATTGCGGTGAGCCGTTCCGGCGAGTTAGGATCTGTTTCTTCGCAACAATTATTGTCCGGTGTTTGTGCTAAGGACAATTCATCACAAAAGTTGTCTTTCAACTCGCATGCCAATGTGATGTCAATGGTTCTTTTTCCTTCGTTGAGGAGCAATACCGGCGAAGCCAGGATAAACCCCAGACGCGCGCTGGGAAAAGGCTGCGGAAGGCTCTTTTCGGGATCCGTGTACTTGCTTAACCTGGCACCGAGCGTGGAGAAGCTTTGTGAATCATTTTTGAAGGGTTTGGATATGCCGTCTGCTTTACCGGCATCGGGTGCCATGTACACGCCTTCCAGATAAGCCTTTTCATACACCTTTTTATTGTTCAAAAATAAGGTCCGTTTGTCCGCTACCTGGGTTTTGTTGACAACGATTTCGTCATCCAGCGAGAAAAGAATCTCGGCCTTATTATTGTCTTTTCCATCTTTTGCCAACAGCCCTTTTTTTAAAAGATAACGGTTGAGCTGCTTTTGAATATCAATAACCAGGTGTGTTTTATCGGGAACTGCTTCTTCGGCTTTTAGCTTTAGTACTTCCTTATAAAAAAAGTCCAGGTGTTTTTTGGTAAAGGTATTTAGATCGGCTTGCAGATGTTGAAACAGCTTTAAAAAAGCGAATAGAAGGGCAAGATGCGGCGTGTGTTGTTTTTGTAGTTCTTCCTGCAGCGGGAAAAGGCTTTGTTCCATGCATAACGCAGCGGTCGCCCCAACGACCCGGATGGCATCCAGGAAAGCCGGTACAAGCGATTGGGTTTGGTCATATAACGCGATCAGTCTTTTCCGCTTGGTTTCTGCCTCCGGCCGGCAGTCGGTGTTATGCAGGATCGTTGCATCTAGTTCCCAGACTTCGTTTTGTAAGAGCGGTAAGAAATGAAGCGATTTTATACAATAGGTTCTAACGGCTACATTGTGGTAACAAATAAACTTAAGTAATGGGGCACGCAATTGGTCTTTGATCAGTTTAAGCAATACCAGTTCAGCGGGTAAGGCACTGTCTTTTAGCTGCAGATACCAGGTGTTAATACGGTCAATAAGCTGGTGAAAAATGTAATGGATAAGCAATTGCAGGCCTGCTCCCGAAGGACGTTTTTCAAATATCCGGGTATAGTCCTCTACTTTATTTGTCACACCGGCTCGATCATATTTTATAATGGCAGCTAATGCAAATGGAAGGCTTTGCTGAAAAAAAGGCTGCCAGTCGCTGGTATTGAGCTTAGCATCATAATAGTAAATATGGCGGGAAAGTTGTACAAAATAATCCAGCAGATCTGCCATGTTACGGCCGTCTATTTTTGCGGGGCCGGACAACAGGTCGTCCATAATGCGCTGGTGTTGGCTGACGCCAGGGTCATTTTGAAAAGGATGTAACAGGTTGTTGCAATCGATCATAGGTCAGTCATTCTATATGGGTCTCAAGGCCTCATTTTTATAATAATCGTATACATAATTAAATCGAGAGTTTGTTCCCGGTATACTGTAGGTCACCGAGATAATAAATTTTCCCTCAATCAGGTCAAACGAGCCGTCATCGGTTACTTCAATTTTTTCAGCGATAATACGGGGCTCATAGATAAGTATTGCTTTTTCTACCCTGTCTTTAATAAAACCGATCATCGTGCTGTTAAGTGGTTCGAATAAATAGTCGGTCAGATTGCATCCATACTCCGGTTGCATAACCCGCTCTCCGAGACTGGTAGAGAGGAGGATGTTCAGACTTTCGTCAATATCTGTTTCGTCGCTTACCAAGGCTACGGTGCCGGTATCGCGGTCAAACTTCGGCGGGAATGCCCAACCTGTTCCGAGAAATGATTTCAAGTGGTTCATACCTTAATTTTAGTGATATCGATAGGGCCACTATGGGCCCAAGTTAATTTATGCCATTACCTGTTGCTGCTGTTCCGAGTTGTTGCACGGTCTTCCCTTTTAAATGTTTATTTAAAAAGACCAATATTGCGCTATCCGCTTTGATATCGTTCGCCTTTTTTCTGAACCCATGTCCTTCATCGGGAAAGACCAGGTAGGTTACCGGTACATTGTTTTTCTTGACCGCATTTACAATCTCATCTGATTCTATTTTAAGCACACGGGGATCATTGGCGCCTTGTAATACCATCAAAGGATGAGTAATCTTTTCGGCGTGAAATAAGGGGGATTTTTCTTTTAACATCACCGAATCTGAAGTGTTGGGATCACCCATTTCGGCGAAAAGTGCGTCGCGGAAAGAGGCCCAGTAGGCAGGCGTGGATCTCAAGGTGCGTATCCAGTTCGTTACGCCGCAGACGTCCACTCCGCAGGCAAACACATCGGGGTGAAAACACAAAGCGGCAAGAGCCATATAGCCACCATATGACCCCCCAATAATGCCTATTTGCGAAGTGTCGATATAATCCAGCGAGGCCAGATATTTTTTGCCATATACGCAATCCAAAAGATCACCACCGCCATGATCTCGATCATCCAGTTTGTAAAAGGTTTGACCGTATCCGCTGCTACCCCGGTTATTTACAGCTAGAATGGCATAACCGTGGTTAACAAGATATTGAATTAAAGGAATAAACCATGTCCTTGATTGTCCGCCTGGTCCGCCATGCACCCATACCAAAGCAGCGGCTTTATGGCTGGCGGACGCATTTAATGGCTTATAATAAATGGCCGGGATAGTTTTTCCATCGAATGATTTATACCGTACAACCTGTGCGGCCACAAGGTCTTTAGGGTTAATTTCGGGGTTGAGGGTTTGTGTTAGTTGTTTTAAGTTTTTTGTTTTAAAATCATAGACGTAGAGGTTGTCTGGAGACTTGGAACTGCCAACGGTGAGGCACAGTTTCTTTTCGCTTCGGGAGATAGCTGCATCTCCAATGTCGCCATCTTCGATTCCCGGGAAAGATATTTCTTTACCGGAGTTGTGATCAAATATCTTTAAGACGTTCTTTCCATCTTCATTGATGCCGATAACACGGTATTTTTCATTGTAAGACAAGTACATGTACATTACGTCCCAGTTAGTAGAGAATATTTTTTGTTTTTTACCCGTGAAAATATCATACTTCATGATATACATGAATTCACCGTCTTCATTAGTAAGGTAATAAAAAGCGTTATTGTCATTTGTAAATTGTAGCGGCACATAATTGCAATGGTTGTCTTCGGCTGATACTTCCTTTGTTTCTTTAGTTCGCCTATCGTATAAAAACAGCTTATTCTCAGAGGTTGTAATGCTTCGTATAAGCAGAAGATACGCTTCATTATTGGAAATAGCACCTACATCAAGCCCGTCTTTATTTTTATACATCATACGCCCTGTCCAGTGCACTGTATCCATTTTATACAGATCGAAAAAGCGTGGATCCCGTTTGTTGGAATAGTAGTACATCGTCTTCCCGTCCCGGCTCCAGTCTATAAATATGGCCTTTTCTTTTGCTCCAGGGGTCAGGTCTTTGATCTGTTCCCTTTTTTTTAAATATAAATGCGTGATTTCGTTGCCGCCCCGGTCGGCTGAATAAATAAGGTCGTGCGTTCCCGGCACATAACTTATCGCATAGACGGATTCTTTAACTGAAATGGTCAGTGGTTTGATAACGTTATCATCCAACGTTATTTCGTAAGCATTGAATATGCCACTTTTATTGCTGCTGAAAAGCAAACGACTGTCATCCCACGAAAAAGCCCCGCCCAGTACGAGATTGTTCTTATAGAATTGACTGATGGAGTATTGCTTTACGGTTTTAGCCTCCTTTGTACCTTCCGAACAAGACAGATAAAGGAGCATCGGTACGAGTAAGAGGGATATTGTTTTTTTCATGTTCGCATTGTTTTAAAATTTGTTCCTGTTTGCCTTACAGCTACGCTTGATTCACCCTATCTGAACAGACGGTAGACCGGAGACAATTACGCCACCGTGACCTGTAAGATCCCCCTGTCGGGCTGCGGGTTTTCCGCCAATCAATACAGTAGCCGAACCTTGTACAATCGTGTCGGGCGGTCCGACACATACGCATAAGTCTCCAACCACTGCCGCGGGCAGACCTCCCACCAATACCTGAGGCATTCCCGGGCCCGTTATTGGTCCGCCTACATGAGGTACTGGTCCGGGATTTACCAGTGGACAGCTATGCATATCGGTAATCCTTGCTGCTGATGACATAATGCTTTTAATTAATTTTTACTAATGAACCGCTGATCGTGGTTATCCCCTGAGCGGACAACTTAGCCAATGCGCCTTCCAGGTTTAACTCAGCGTCGGCTTTTACTCCTAACGACATCCCGCCGATTGAAAGGGTAGCGCCAGCTGCTAACGTTAAGTTGACGCCGGCCTTGATTTCTACGTTTATCGGGCTTTCCATTTTAATACCTGAGGGATTCATAGTGATGGTATTACTGTTTTGGTCCTTTATTTCAATTTTTGTTCCCTGCTCGTCTAGGGTGATGCTGTTTCCCGCAGGTGTATCTATGATTATTGTTCTTGTACGATCATTGAATTGCAGGTGCATTTGACCGCGGGTGGTAAATCCTTTCTCGTCATTGGCATCTTGCGCTATGATGGGTGCAGGCTTGGCACTGCTGTTCAGCATGCCCAGCACGATAGCATCACTTGGGTCGTCGTTGATGAAACCCACGATGACTTCATCTCCAATTTCCGGACGAAAGAAAGCACCTCTGTTATCCCCGGCATCCAAGCTGGCGATCCTTGTCCAGATCCCCTGGTCATTGTTGTCTATAATGGGTATTCTCACCCGGATGCGGTCTTCGCCTTCAGGATCGTTTTCCAACTGAACGACTACGCCAATCTGTAGACCATGGATTGCACCGGTCAGGCCGGCAGCAGGTAGATCAGATACATCCTGGTGAATGTTCGCATAACGGTCAGGGTCAAGACCAAATTGAATGTGCGTGTCCCATTGCCCGTTACCGACTTCCTGCTTTACAGCCGTTACGAGCGCCTTTCCCTTAAACCGGTCGCCCACCCCTTCCAACTTAACCATGTCGCCGGGCTTTATCCCTGAAAATCCGGTTACCTTAGCACGTCCTCTTATTTTTGCGAGCCGGCTGCGGATCATAATTCCTTCTACCCAGTCCTGTAGTTCCTGTTCTAAAACATGACCGCTGTGATGCAACTCATAATCCGTTAAGTTGATCGCGTCAGCCAGAGAACTACCATCAATATTTCCGTGCTGGCTAAAAGAAGCCGCCTCGGAGGTATCGGCATTAAATAGTTGTTGATTGGTATAGTCCCAGGAAGTAGCTTTTACGTTTTTCCACTGGGTACGCGCGTCCATTTCCGCTTCAAATTCTAAAATAGAGGAACCGTACGTTATTTGCAATACCGGTTCTGGAGCGGTATCGGGTCTGGCGATTTTAACCGTATCTTCATTGATGTTTACCAGCATGGCGTTGGCTTCGGCGCGCAGCAGCATAAAGTCCCAGTCTGTCAAATTGTGCTGTACCAGTTCTTTATGCGCTAGTCTTGTCTCTTCCGTATCGCTTTGTAACGCATCGTATCTGCCGATCAGTTCATCAAACAACCGGTTGTCTTTTATGTTTTCGTAATAACGACTATGCCGGCCAACGGTCATTTTAACGGCCTCATGGCGGCATTCAATATGCAGCTCGCCATCACCATTTTCTTTAACTTTTACCGCCTGCCTGGTGATAATCCCTTTAAATACCTGTTGGTTGTTCCCATCAAGCCCGATTTTTATCATGATCTTATTTCCGGGAATAAGGGCTTCGGTGTCACTGATCGCAAACGTTCTAGCCGACGCATCGCCGTCGCGTAAAATAATTTTGGCGACCGGAATCCGGTTGATCTCTTTGTCGACCACAAGAGAAAGTATCTGATAGCCAGGATTAAGCACTTCTTCGTTTACGAGAATCGTTAAACTGACTACATTATGTGTTGACGTATTCGGGATCAATATTTCTTCCATTATGCTTCGTTTTTATCAAATGGGGGAAAGTATAGGTCAACACCCGGTTTTATGGGACGGACCTGAGATAAATTGTTTAGCCGGGCTACCTGCAAAAAATATTTTGTATCGTTATAAATTTGATAAGTCACTAAATCCAGGCGGTCTCCATCTTTCATTTTCCGGTAATGCGTAAGATTCGGCGAAGCGCTTCTCTCTTCTGCCAGCCTTTCTTCTGCATCCTTATAATTTAAAAACGTGGCGGTCAGTCTGGCTCGTAACGGTTTACCATCGGGATTGAACAAGGTATAGTTAATATCCAAACTGGACAAGACACATCGGAATTTGAGTTCGGATCCCCAAAGCAGCAATAAAAAGTTAGGCCTATGGCTTTCACTTTTGTAGTCATAGGCGACTTTAAGAAATTCGTCTAACTGATCATGAACCGGTTTGGTTTTTAAGTCTTCGCCATAACCTTCCATGGTCTGTGTACCGTCGAGAACAAACTCAAGGCGCAGTTCTTCCGGTACTGTAGACTTAAAACGAGAATCTGTACCGGCGTTACCGTGTCCACGGCGCTGGTCCAGGTCAACTTTTAAATTTTTTGTAAAGGATTCGGGGTTTATGGGAAGTTTGATGGATCCTACTTGTTTTTTAAAAGTTTGTTTTTCAAACGCATATATTGTTAACTTGTCCAGGCTCATTATCTTTCTGCTTTTTCTTTGAGTATTTCCAAAACTTTATCCACGCAGGTTTTTATGATTTCTTCTGCTGGAGTCACACCGTTATTATTTGTCGTGGCAGGGGAAGTATTGTGCCCCGTATTTTCTTCCACGACCGCTTTAATCACTAATTCACGAACTTCGATTGGCATAAGAATTATTCATTTAAAATGAGGTAATTATAATTTAGCTCCAGCGTTTCGATTAATACCTCTCCACGCTCTGCGTTTAACTCCCCTATCTTCCAGCTTCGGGGCCATACATTGTTGATTGTCCATTGAATCAACGGCTCATGGTCCTCATTGAGCAGTTGAATATCTACTTTTGGAATAGGTTTGACCTGTTGATCATCAAATACTTTTTTAAACCACTTGGTAATCCCGGACTCCTTTGGCGTTAATAAGCCTCTTTTCAGGATGAGGGGTCCATATTTTCGTCTTACCGGTACCACGTGTTCAAAGTGGTTTTCTCCGCCTTCTTTTATCGTTTCGGTCTCAAGGGTAGAGTCTAAACCACTTACTGATTGAAATCGGATGTCCAGCGCTTCGGCTTCTTGTTCAAAATGAACCCGAAAGTGAAAGTTGACCGTCTGATAAAAGTTACCCGCATTTCTCATGAGTTCTGTTTTGTTGTTCTTTAGCGTGGAATTCTAAGTACTTTGGCGCTTATTCTGTTTCCCATTTGAGCACTTTTGCAGTCCGTTTGTTTGTGACTGATAAGGCGCTAAAACGGCAGCCAACCGTCTTTATTTCTTTATAACGAGTCCTTTTCAATAATAATCCGATATACCGTTGTTTTAAGTTGGTCAATCTACATTCATAATTTCCAGGCCTTCGTGAACTAATTCCATTGTTTCAATAGCCACTTCATTAGCATCCGCTTTTAAATCGGTGGATTGGATTTTTGAAGGCCACGCGTTTAAAAGTTTCCAGGTGATAATTGCTTCATGGTTCTCGTTCAGTAATTTCAGCGTAACCGTTCTGCGATACTGCGAGCCCGTTTGATTTCCTTCCTGAAACAAATAGGTTTTTCTCCACTCTTTATAATATTCAAAATTACCTTCGAAAGTTCCCCGTTTAAGCGTTACGTTACTGAATTTCGTCAGGCCCGGCTGTTTGGTTTTATTATAGTTTTTGCTGTTGCCTTCCCGGTATTCGATCACTTCGGTTTCGAAATCAAGGCCACTGGCTTCAGTGAAGCCGATTTTTAAATTTTCTCCCCATTCTACCTGAAAGTGAAATTTAGGTAAGGGATAATCTCCTTTGGTTGCCATTGTTTTAAATTTTAGGATGAAATGAAATTGTGTTCGAGTCGATTATTTACAAAGCAATTTGGGGTCTACTTCTTTTATTGCGGCTTCCAGGCTTTGTTTACAGGCCAGCAGGGATTCCTTTTTCTTGTTTTCTTTTAGCAACTCTTTGGCGAGTTCTTCCGCTGCCAACTTATCTTTTTTATACCTGTCATCTAAGCATTTATAATAAGGGTCCTTGCATATCGGAAAAAGGAATACAGGATCCAGGTCGCAATTGCCAAGGCAATTTTCAGCTTCCTCATGCTCGGCGTATTCCCCTTCTTCGTTCTCCCCTTCTTCCTCCTCATCACAAGGACTTGTATCGTCGTCACAGGAAACAGCGCACTTGAATGTGTCTTTCCATTCTCCTATTACCGTGATGAGTCCGTAATCTTCTTCGATATTTTTATTGATTAGACAGGCCAGACGAATGATCTCCAGCAGCGCTTTAATGATCATGTCGCGGGTAGCAATCAAGACCTCGAGTCTTTTGCCATATTCTTCCAGGCATTTCACGATACCCTGACCGGGTGCAAGTACCGGATTATTCAAACACTTGATACAATTCATCAACCGGTCATATTTTGTTTTGATTAAATCAACCTGCATATAAAAATCACGAAACATGCAGTAAAGTTTTTTTATTGCTTCTACAGCCAGGTTTGTATTGGTAGCGATTTTAGTGCTCTGGGTCAACAGTATTTCCAACTGATCACAAAGTTTGCGTGCCAACTCATTGGCTTTAGTCAATTCATCGTACCAGCCTTTCAACTTATCTCTTCTGTTGGTAACGGCCATCAGTTGGCCTTTCATCTGGTTTGCCGCTTCTACCGCTGCGCTGTATTCGGTATTTACTTGTTTGAGCTCCGTCTGCCAGTCATCATAACAGCAGTCACAACCGCCCGGATCATCCTGTGTGCCCTGATCGCAGCATTCTTTGATCTTAGGCTCCCAGTCGCTTTTATTTAGTATTTCATAAACATGTTGCGTTAACATAATAGTAGATTTAATTGGTTTATGGATAAGCCCGGTCAGTTGGCTTTGCTTGTTTTTTCCTCATTACAGAAGGTGTCTTTTACTTGCCGGCAAATGTCGCAGATATCTTCTTTGCATTTCCCGAGTCGCGGCTCGCAGGTCGCATCCACTACGCATCCGCATTTTGGGCAGCAGATGGCTTTGGTCGTACACATTGCCCCCTCAAACTGACTTCTTTCATTGTACAGGCCGGCGGCTGATTTGGTAGTTTCCTGAACAGATTTTACCAGATCTTCCTGGGTCTTTTTTACATCACTTTCCCTTTTTTTAGTGGTTTCCTGTATAAACTTTCCGAAAGCCTTTGCATCGTCCGAAAAGGCCTTTTGAAGCGTATCCAATGTGCTGATGTTGGAAAAAGCTTGTATTCCTACTACATCGGAAGCCGCTTTGAGCAAATAATCCGCATCAAATCCCAGGGCTTCAGGCATGCAGATAAGGGCGTCCAGTACGTCTTTGACATCACTGCATTCCTCAGGTCTTTTTTCTTGTGGCGGCTTTGTCTTACCTTCACAATCCTGGGACACTTCTCCGGTAAGGACGGTCATCTGGCTGCAATTACAGCCGTCGTTTTTGCAATCTTTCAGTTTACGGGCGGACGCCCTCAGGTCTCCCAGTTTGGTTTTTACGTCCTTGACAGATTTGACCAGGTTTTTCAGACCTGAAGTGAGTTCATCGCTCCATGAAATATAGGTGCCTATATTAGCCCCTATCAACTCATTGGATTGCAGCAGTTCGGTAGCTACGCCTATTTCGGTATTGCGATAGCGCCGATAATTACTTTCGGTCCAGACAAACAAACACTTTTTATTCTCAAAGACTTTTAGCTGCCCGGTATATTGGGTTTCATATTTGCTTACCTCTCCTGCTGAAGTGTATAATTCATCACAGTATTTTTTGCGCAGGACATGAATGGACTTTTGTGTTGCAGTATCGCTTCCTTCACAATCTCCACAGTCATTGTTTTGATTAGTCCCTTGTCTTGAGGATTGAATGATGGCCATGATTGAAATGTTTAAATAGTTAAATGGTATGATGAGTGGTCAGTGGTCAAGACTCCTGTAACATCTTGTGCATGAAGCGCAGGATAATAAACTCCGCCGGACGAACAACCGCGAGGCCGATTTCCACGATCATCCGGCCTTCCAAAATGTCTTGCTCCGTCATGGTTTCCCCCAATCCCACTTTTACGTAATAAGCTTCACGGGTGGTAGTGCCCATCAGGGCCCCGGCTTTCCATTGCTGGGTCAGGTAGTTTTCGATCATGGACTTGACACGTATCCAGGTATTGCGGTCGTTTGGTTCAAAAACAAATTGCTCGGTAGCGTTCTTGGCGGATTCTTCTACCATGTTAAAAAAACGCCGTACAGAAATGTATCGCCATTCATTGTCGTTGCCGGCAAGCGTGCGGGCGCCCCATACTATCGCCGGCCCCCGCCCTTCGAACTTTCTGATCACGTTGACGGATTTACCGCCGGTGGTGTCTATATTAAGCCCCTCCTGTTGTTGATGGGTAATCAGGAATTCCGGGCGAATGGCATTATCAATGTTAATATTAGCAGGAGCCTTCCAGACGCCACGTGAGCTGTCCACCTGGGCATAGATACCGACGACAGCCGGCGAAGCAGGCAACAGCATCTGAATATTTGTCAATGCGCTTTTTGCCTGAAAATATTGAGCATTGTTAGCTGTTTTCAGGTCAGCCAGGTTGTCGGCGGCTCCGCCGGTAATTACTATGGCTGCATCATTATCCGTGGCCTGGTCTCCGGGAACTTTATAGTTAAAATCCACACCGGTATAGATTCTGGGAAAATAGACGGCAGCATATTTCAGATCAGCGGTTGTTCCCGATAAGGTATCCCGAAGAAATTGTATATCAGCCTGCCACAAGTCTGCATTATCCGGATCATGATACACGTCCATTACCGTAAACCGGTCCTTTAGCAATACGCACTGATCAATTGCCGTATCATATATATTATAATAGTCGGTGGCGGAAGCCAAATTAATAGCGTCGGGGAAAAGCAGCAATGTTACTTCATTTATTTTTGCTACTTCAGTCAACCCGTCCAACAGGTTCTGCGCGATGACCTCACCACCGGTCGAATCGTATTTCCCTACGGAAGTAATCCAGCAAGGCCCACCCCCGTTATCAAAAAACATTTGCAGCGCGTAGTACATCAGAAATTTTGACCGCTTGGCTTCATCCACCTGTCCATTCACCTCTATTCGCGATCCGGAAGTGGTAAAAGCAACTGATAAGCTTTCTTTTTCCGGGTCAGGAAACCCAAAATATTGTTCATACTGCAGCATCGACTCAATGCGCCACGGTTTATTGATCAAGTCGTCTTCTTTCTTCCATTGCGCTTTTTCGGTATAACCGATAAAGGCAGGAATAGCAGTTTCCACCGATGCGATGGAAGGAGGAAGTTTAGGGATTTCTTCAATATAAACTCCGGGTGTTTTGTATGTGGATGCCATGGCTTTGAAATTTTATTGATTAATAATTTAGAAATATTTCTGATGATGAATAATCGTATCCGTCCTGGTGATGTGCTTTTAGTCGTTTTGCCGGTGGATTGGGCAAAGGATATAGATCAAAATCGGATGTGCTTAGGTTTAGCCTTAAAGTGTTTAAGGGCGCTTCCGATAAGGGGATCGGAATCGCGGACACAAACTCGTTCCCACTTAGGTTAAAGACATAATTTGTGCCGCCCGTATCGGTAATGCTTTGCGCCTTATTGTCTTTCCGGATATACTTCCATAACACGCTGCGGGCAGCAAATTGGATGATGTAGTCTTTTGTAATAATCGATTCATCGGTATCTAAAAAAGAATAGTCACTTACGGCAGGTAGATGGTTAAAAATGTCAATCACCCCGCATGCTTTGTTCTCCGCCAGATAAGGATCGTAATAAACTACCCTGCTCTCCCCCTCTACTTCCAGTTTATAACGCCCGGGAGATAGAGTGTGCAGATCAATTTTTATCTGGTCGACCGGCGTACTGAACGCTTGGCTAATGGTTTCTACAAGTACCGAGAAATCCGGTGTGTCGGAATCAAAGTTGAAGCCGAATATTTTCGTAGTTGCCTGCCTAACAGCGGATGATAGCGTAAAGACGAAGTAGTCACCTGCATATGTCATCAGGTCATCCTTTGTTACAAACTGTAACAGTTGCCGGGGTTGCCACAAGGTTGGATCGGACAGCTCGGCTGTGGACGTACTTGTATGCTTTTTTAGTGCTTCAAAAGTCTTATCAGAGGAAGGTTCCATAACAAAGTCGCCGGGTACGTATTCATGGCCGATCAGCTGATTGCCAATTCTCCGGGACAGATAAAATAAGGCATCCCCTGAAGGAGGGGTTATAATTTTATTGTCCGCCAGGTTGCTGAAGTAGATGATTTCGTTGTTTTTCTTTGGTGCATGGGTATAATTAAAAAAATCATCGTCTTTTAATCTAAGATAGAACCTGAAAACACTTTGGCTATAGGACTGTCTGTACCATTTATTGGGCGGTTTATTAATAAAAGGTTCCTGCAGATCATTTTCCCTGACCAGTACGACAAGTTTATTATCGATATTTCTATAAAGGATATCTATGTTATCGAAAAGTAGTTGGCTGTCTTTTGCCGGAAACACTTCAGCTTTCCGGTTTTTATTGTCGATGAAATACTCATGTAAAAATTCGACCGTAAATAATATGTGATAGCTAGTGTCCATAATATATTTAATAGGAGGTGATTTTTTGCGGTCGCGCCACCAGGACATCCAGCGGCTGGCACTTTGCTATAAAGGCCAGCCACATGCCCGTTTTAATTTGCAGCCCATTGTTATGGATTAAAGCAGCATCCCGGCCTTCGGTTGTTCTACGCGCCAACATGAAGCTGCTTGGGTGGGGGAAGTTCGAGCTTGAGGCAGCAGCGGACGTTCGCACGGCCATTGGAAAAAAATACGAGGTTCTGCCTCTTTCTTCAAAGACCTGGTGTCCACGCCCTGTTCTTTGGGCCAATATTCCATTTTCTGTGGCAAGGAGCCGGCTGCTCGGCCCCGCTGTACAGGGGGTGCGAGAGGAGTTGTCCGTCCCGTAATCCTGTTGCACACGTCTTCGCAAAGCGGTTATGTTAAAGGCGTAAGCCGATGGAGTTTCCAGCTGCGTCCCCAGCCGGCATACATCTTGACCGCCCACAGGCCCCGAAGACTCCTCGGAGCCTTCTTTGATCCAGCCGCCTAAGCGCACCGCTGCGGCCAATAGTAACAAACTGGCACAGGTGCCTGCAAGACGTACAGCATCGAAATAGCTGGTAAGCTTTAATTTTATCATGTTAAAAAAGGCTAGGTGTTTCCGTTATTTTTATTTTTAAGATCGGCTTGGCTTCTGCTTCCGGTGTGCCGTCTTCTATTGTAATGAGCCTCATCTTATATAATACAGACGGTAAATACTTTCCTCCCAGTATGCCCCAGAGATGATTCAGTTGTTCAAAATTTAATGAGATCAGATCGAAAATAAGCTTGTCTACCAGGGGATCTAATTTGGGGCTTTCCGACGGGCTGTTTTTATGCGTAATAACATTTTTATGTTGAAAAAAGCGTATAATATGAGAAAGCTGTTTTAGTCCCTTCTCGTAATCTTTATTGGCTATAGAGAACAAGCAATATAAGTTCAGATAGATTTTCGGGTTTTTATATTCAATGAGATCGTTCCGCCGCGTGTAGTTATTGGGAGGTCTGGAGATCCTGTCTTCCTCGATATTTACGAGGGTCAATATTGCCTTGCCTTTTAAATCGTCTGCTTCTCCCCCATCATTGTCCTGCACTTTAACGACATTGCCTGCAACAACCCATTGGGTAACAGATGGGTCTAATGTCACATCCGTTTTACGGATCACGTATTTATTAACCTCACTTGATATAAATTTTAATACATTGTCTATCATCATTCAAAAATAAATGCTAATAGATTATTATTTTTTTATTATTTTGGCCATTATTGGGTAACGATATTATTATGCTTTTTGAGAATGGCCTTTATAATCAATTAATTATATAATTAATTAGTTTTTGCAAGTAAGAGAAATTGGGTTTTATGTAGTTGAAAAATAATTTCCTTTAATTATTAATATATATATTGTGAGAACAGGAGACAAGGAACGGGCGATACTCTGGTCTCTTATAAAAAGCTTGAGTCAGTCGGAAAAGCAGTATTTTATAAAAAAATTTATGATCCGGCTTCCGGACAAATCCTACCCGCTTTATATCAGGTTATTTGAATGGATCCGCCGACATGAAAGGCCGGATGAAAAGGCTTTATTGAATGACCTGGGCCCGGAACTCAATAGGAAAAACCTGTGCTATACCCGGCATTATTTGCAAAGCCAGTTAATGGAGGCTTTGGGGCAATTGGAAGAAAAAAGAAAAGGACAAGCTGCCCTTATTCACTATGTTCCGGTAATCAGAAGACTTTTTCAACAGGGACAGCATACCATGGCCATACGGCTGTGGAAACATACTTTGCGTCAGGCGCGGCGGCTGGAGGATTTTGTGCTTATTAAGCTCTTAAAAGACGAATATCTTTATTTCGAAATGTATTACAGCCGGAGCGATAGTTATGCAGAGCTGCTGCAAATCTATAATGACGGTATTGTGGATACAGAATTATACTTTCAGATTGTTCAACTTGAAGAATTGTGCTTTAAAAGTATTCTGATCAGAAAAAAAGCACATTTTGCACTCAGTACGGTAATGAAGAAACAGTTGCAAGAGCTGTCTCGTCATCCTTTGTTACAAGCCCGACAGGGGAATAAGCCCTTTTCGCGTTATCATTTCTGGGCGCTCACCCACGGAATCATCTGTTACCTTCAATCTGATTTTGAAGCCGCATTTGCTTATTTGAGCCCATTAATAACACAATGGCACCAACGGCCGGACTATATCGGCTACCGCCCCGAGGCCTACCTTGAAGTTCTTTTTACTTATACTTATGTAGCGATACATCTTCGGAAGTTTGATGAAATAGAAGCAGCCTATCATCATCCTTCTAATAAGAAGATAAAAGACCGCTTTAACCATTCCTACTTTACGGTCTTAAAATATCTTACCTTCCTAAGAATATGTCATAAGCAGGGCGCATATGCAACGGTAGAAAAGCTGCTGAGTAAATTAAAACCTTTTCTGTCAGAGTCAAAAGAATACCTTCAATCGGATATACAACGGCCACTACTTATTTCCATTGCAATCAGTTGTTTTGTGCTGGACAACTTTAAAGATGCAGAAGCCTATGCCAGACAGGCTTTATTACAATTCCATAATAAGCTACGGCCTGACCAGGCACGTGTAACCCATCTTTTTTTGTTGCTTGTTTGCTACGAAGTAAAAAACGAGTGGGTGTTTCAAAACCAGTTTCAGACCTGTTACCAATATTTCTACCGCAATAAATCATTCTCCATGTTTGAGAAGGAAATAATGACGGTATTGAGGAAGACTTTTCCTTATAGAAGAAATGACAAAAACCTGACCCTCTTAAAAATGTCCTCGGCCCGGCTGCATCGTAACCATACGAGAATCAAAGAAGAGGTATGCCATATATTTAATTTTCCCGGCTGGATAGACAGCCGGATTCAGGGAGTGGCTTACCGGGATTGGGTGCAGCAGCAGCACGATAGTATTAATTTGCTGAATGATCTGCCCATCTAAATTTTATATGATTCGCCTGTTTCGGGGAAGTTTCCCTATTCTTGTGCCGCCTACTATGACGATGCACGCATCGGTGGGCTAGCCGGTAACCATATCGGTACCCAGCAAAGGATAATGAACAACCCACGATTTTGCGCATCCATTTTCCCTTTGCGTACTTTTCTGATGCCTTAGTTGCCTGTCCGTTTATAGCAGTATTAACCGGGAACTGGACTTTACTGCTATTTAGACATTAGTGTCTGAAACTATGAGGAAGATCATTCTTTCTTACCGTGCTGCTCATCATTTTCAGCGAAATTCTCTTCTACCTTTACATCCAATAAAAAAGATTATTCTTTTAAGTTCAAAATTCAAAGCCATGAAAAACAAACAAAAATTAAAAGGTCTGAACGCCCTCTTTTTTGCGAGCCTGTTGTTGATCGCGGGAGTCCTGACGGGTTGCGGTTATACCTCCCCTTCTGGTTCAGATGTAAGCGACAATCTCGGTAAGGTTGAAGGAGAATATACTGCTACACTTACCGCGGCGCCAAAAGTTCCGGAAAGTTTGAGCGGACAGGACGCGCCTCAGAAAGTGATCGTAAATATCGAAGTAATAGAAAAGACCATGAAACTGGCTAGCGGTGTGGAATACACTGCCTGGACTTTTAACGGCACGGTTCCGGGTCCGTTAGTACGGGTTCGGGAAGGAGACCTGGTGGAAGTTCATTTCAGCAACCACCCTGACAGTAAAATGCCGCACAATATAGATTTTCATGCGGCAACAGGTCCAGGCGGTGGTGCGGAAGCTTCTATGACCGCTCCCGGACACACCTCGGTGTTTAGCTTCCGGGCATTAAAACCGGGGTTATTTATCTACCACTGCGCTGCTCCTCCAGTAGGAATGCATATTGCCAATGGCATGTATGGGATGATTTTAGTAGAACCTACAGATGGGTTGGAGCCTGTTGATAAAGAATTCTATATCGTGCAGAGCGAGTTTTATACGCAAGGCAAGAACGGGGAAAAAGGATTGCAACAGTTTGACCTGGAAAAAGCCCTCGACGAAGAGCCCGATTACGTTGTATTTAACGGTGCTGTAGGAGCGCTTACGGGCAGTACCGCCATTCACGCGAAGGTGGGAGAAACCGTAAGGATGTATGTCGGTAACGCAGGCCCCAGCCTCACCTCTTCTTTCCATGTCATAGGAGAAATCTTTGATAACGTGTACCAGGAAGGCGGGTTAATGGTCAATCATGATGTACAGACTACCATGATACCTGTAGGAGGTACTTCCATTGTAGAGTTCACAGTAGACGTTCCAGGTTCTTATACTCTTGTTGACCATTCCATCTTCCGAGCTTTCAACAAAGGGGCTATAGGACAACTGGAAGTCTCCGGAGAAGAAAATAAGGACATCTTCTCGGGCAAAATAAGAGATGAATTATTCCAGGTGAAGGATAATCAAGCAATAGAAACACCGAAAGAAGTAGGCCGGTAATATTTATTGCCCTATCAAAAAAACGAATAAGATGAAAAAAACCGGGATCATATTTTTGGCCATGCTGCTTCTGAGCGGACTAACAGTTGCCCAGATAAAGTACCACAAGGGGGGAGCCGCCCCTGAAACAACCGGCATGGTCAAAATTCCGGCAGGCATTTATCAGCCTTTCTTAAAGGCTGGTAACAAGCCGGAAAAGATAAAGATAGCAGCGTTTTATCTGGATGAACATGCCGTTACCAATGCAGAATACCTGGCTTTTGTCAAAGCCAATCCAGAATGGTTGCGTTCCAGGGTATCCCGCTTGTTCGCCGACAGGAATTATCTGAAACACTGGTCAGGTGATTTAACTATTGGAGATAAACGACTATTGAATAGCCCGGTAACCAATATCTCCTGGTTCGCTGCCAACGCTTATGCCAAATGGGTCGGCAAAAGGCTGCCGACCATGCAGGAATGGGAATATGCAGCAAATGCCGTTCCGGCGAATTGGAACAACAGACAGGATCTTTCTGCCCTTATTTTAAGTTGGTATGATCAGCCTACCCCCGATATACTGCCTGAAGTCGAATCAACCTATAAAAACAAGTTCGGCGTGTATGATATGCACGGCCTGGTATGGGAATGGGTTTATGATTTTAACAGTGTTATCACAGGAAGCGATTCCCGTTCTGCAGGCTCTCTTGACAAACAATTCTATTGCGCCGCAGGGTCGTTGAATGCGATAGATAAAAAGGATTACGCCTCCTTTATGCGGTTTGCCTTCCGGGAGAGTCTGAAAGCAGCTTACACCGTTCGCACACTTGGCTTTCGCTGCGCCATGGATGTCCGGTAAAAGAAATTTTAATCACCTAAACTTTAAAGCAATGTTTTACAAATTCATCAAAATAGTGTTTCCGGTTTTCCTCCTCGTCTTTCTGGTTTCCTGCGGTAAAACCGAGACACAATCAAGCCACAGTTGCTGCAGCAAGCCAGCGAAAGTATCAGAAAAGGGACACGCTGTAGAAAATGCTGCTAACAACTCATTGTATCAACTTACGGGAACCTGGAAAAATCAGGATAATAAAACGGTTACCCTTGGTCAACTCAAAGGGAAAGTTACCCTTGTGGCCATGATATTTACCCACTGCGGTTATGCCTGTCCAAAAATGGTGGATAATATGAAAGCGGTGGAAAAGGCGTTGCCGGATGAACTTAAAAGTAAAGTGGGTTTCGTACTGGTAAGTTTTGACCCCGAAAGGGATACGGCATCCCGGCTAAAGCAATATGCGGAAATAAAAGGGTTGGATAAGGATTGGTCTTTGTTGTATGGGGATAAAAGCCAGGTACGCATCCTGTCGATGTTATTGCAGTTGCAGTACAGCCAACTTCCGAATGGTGATTTTAATCATTCTAATATATTAACAGTTTTGGATGAAAACGGAGCGATTGTAAAACAATTTGAAGGGCTGGACCTGCAGACAACAGATATTTTAGAAACTATCACTGCGATAGAAAATACTTCAGCCTAGAAATATCTTCAATTGTATAGGAATTGTAAAAAATAAGGATGACTTTGTCTTAAAAAGGGGATTGTATCTATCTTCGTCCGTGGTTTGAAGACCATTAAAACGAGATACATGAAAAAGGCAGTATATACCACCAGAAGTTGGTTAAAAATAGTTTTATTCAATTTGCTTATCGTTGCCCTGTTGGGTTTATTGCTCAGGGCGTTTCGCTTTACAGTAATCCCTTATTCTATTAATTATTCCAATATGATGGAAGCGCATTCTCACTTTGCATTCGGTGGATGGGGTTTTATGGCTTTGTTTGTCGGCTTTTATCACGCCTTTTTAAGTAAAGGCAGGAAGGCAGGTGATAGAACTTATTTCATGATTTTCCTGGCGGCACTATTTACTGTTTGGGGGATGTTGGTTAGCTTTCCTTTTAAAGGCTATGCGACGGTATCTACTGTTTTTTCTACACTGTATATTTTCGTGACCTATTGGTTTACCATACGGTTTTATCGCGATACAGGACCTAAGTCTGATTCTATCGCCATTAAGTTTGCT
Source organism: uncultured Chitinophagaceae bacterium (assembly GCA_964424665.1). Lineage (GTDB taxonomy): Bacteria > Bacteroidota > Bacteroidia > Chitinophagales > Chitinophagaceae > FW021-bin31. Next base: position 30,894 of record CAYRJM010000010.1, on the reverse strand, counting down.
CATGCCGCTTTGATCTTCCTGGTGTTTTCTTCAATCGGCCCGTTTACAATGGGAGGAATTATGGCTTCGGGAAACGGCGACGAACCTTGGGCCATGAATGCTATTTATTTTTATTTACACTTTCAATACAATGGCTGGTTTATTTTTGCACTGCTTGCTTTATTTTTCAAATGGATGGAAACTCATCGGATATCTTTCTCAAAAAAACCGGCCCTGTTATTTTACCGGTTGATGTTCTGGTCTTGCTTTCCAGCTGTTTTGCTTTCGTTTTTATGGTCCGGGCCGGGCATGGTTGCCTTTTTGATTGCCGGGCTGGCTGGACTTGTTCAAGTAATTGCCGTAATTCCTTTCGTTCGAATACTCAGCAATTGTAAAAAAGAGATGAAAGCGCACGTATTGCCGGGCATAAAGTGGATGGGTGTTGGGGTGTTTATATTGTTTGTTATCAAGTATGTTCTTGAATTTTTAGGTGCTTTTCCGGTAGTCGTTAACTGGACGTTTACTATCCGGAATCTGCTTATCGCTTATCTGCACCTTGTCCTTCTCGGCGTTGTTACCCTTTTTCTGCTCTGTTATTTTATTCAGGAACGCTTTCTGCCCTTTAATAAGGGAGTACAGCGCGGATTGTGGACGTTTATTATCGGCTTTTTTACTACCGAAGTTCTTCTTTTTGGGGCTTCCGGGCTTTGGCTGCTCGATGACTATATTCCGGCTTTTAACAGCTGGATGTTTTTCGCAACCCTGCCGTTGCCTCTTGGGGCGGGCTTGATCTGGATCAGCAGTTTAAAAAGTGTTATAGATAAACAAGATAAGAAAATTAGTAGCAAAATATTAATCAATGAGCGCAAACCATTTGCTAAAGAAGTACAACCATGAGGTCCCGCGTTATACCAGCTACCCGACGGTACCTTTCTGGCGCGAGGAACTGGATGTTGAAGCGTATCTGAATGCTTTTAGAGAAAACTTTGAGCAGCATAACGATGCCTCGGGAATTTCCCTTTATATTCATTTGCCTTTTTGCGAATCCTTATGCACCTATTGTGGTTGTAACAAAGTTATTACTAAAAACCATGGCGTAGAAGAAGACTACTTAAATGCGATCATCAGCGAATGGTATTTATATCGCAAATTGATGAGGACCGCACCGGTTATACGTGAATTACATCTGGGGGGAGGTACACCCACTTTTTTTTCTCCCGAAAATTTACGGCGACTACTGAATTGTATCTTTGATATCGCTGATATCCACCCTCATCGGGAATTCAGCATAGAAGGACACCCGAATAATACATCACGGGCTCACCTGGAAATGTTGCATCAATTTGGTTTCACAAGGCTTAGCTTAGGTGTACAGGATCACGATCCTCGCGTACAACGGGTCATCAACCGCATTCAGCCTTATGAAAATGTGCAACGGGTTACCGAAATGGCAAGAGAAGAGGGATTTACTTCCATTAATTACGACCTTATATACGGTCTACCGCTTCAAACCCTTAAAAGCGTGAAGAAAACAACAGAAGAGACCATAGCTCTTCATCCCGACCGGATTGCCTATTACAGTTATGCGCATATCCCCGGAAAAATAAAGTCTCAACGACATTATGCGGAAAGTGATCTGCCTTCCCCCGAGTTGAAGGCTGCATTTTATCTGTTGGCCAAAGGACTGTTTTTGGACTCAGGGTATAAAGCCATAGGCATGGATCATTTTACGCTTCAGCGAGATAAGTTATATGCGGCGTTTCAAGAAGGTCGCCTCTATCGTAACTTTATGGGGTATACGGCTACAGTATCGCCATTTATGATCGGGCTGGGCGTATCAGCCATTAGTGATATAGGAACCGGCTATGTACAAAATAGCAAAAAACTGGCGCATTACTATAAAAAGCTTAATCAATCCAAGCTTCCAATAGAGCGCGGTTGTCTTTTAACGGATACGGACATGGCTTTGCGAAATTATATAATGGATATTGCCTGTAAAGGGGCTACTACTTTCCGGCCGGCAGATGAATTGTTGTTAAAAACCCAGGTTATGCCACAATTGCAAGAAATGGTCGAAGATAAGTTGATAGTATTAGACCAGTATAAATTACAGGTAACGGAAATAGGCAGGCCGTTCCTCAGGAACATATGCAGCGCATTTGATTTACAATTAAATCCGGATCGATCGGAAAAGGCGAATTTGTGCTTTAGCCGGTCCATCTAGGCGAAAATACGGAGACAGGGCAATGGGCCGCTCAGCCAGGAAAGCTAAGTACCGTAAGGTAATTTTGGGTTATCCCGGCTGCTATGTCATTCAGAAATAGCAGCATTGTAATTACAACAGGTCGGCATTCGGATCGAATACCTGAAAAACGATTACTCTGCCGGACGACTCCACCGTAAAAGACGCCCCCAGGGATTCGTTCAGCGTGCCCTGCCACCACTGCGTTAATATCCTGTTTTTTATCGGGTACATTAAACCGTGGGTCGTTATTTTAACCGGGTCAATACTGAATATGGAAACCTGCTGGCCTTTCGCGCTCTTAAAAGTGCTGGTTGCCGGCACGGGCGTAAAGATACCGTAATTGGTTACCATCCTTACATTCGCCTTTTTGACGTATTCTTCCAGCAGGGAAATATTCCTAAGCGTATGGTCTTCTCTGAGTCCGGTTCCCCCGACGATAACGATGTCTTTCTTACCTTGTTTTATACAAAAGTTGACTGCTTTGGTTAAGTCATTGGTATCCTGATCCAGATCCGGGTGCAGAATAGCTGAAAACAGGTGCTTGTTTTCTGGCGAAATGGAATCGCAGTCTCCTACAATAGCATGTGGTTTGCCGCCTCTTGCGATAAATTCATTTGCTGCACCATCGCAACAAACAATAAAGCCTGCTTTTTCAATAATAGTTAAGGGTATCCTGTGCACAGGGAATCGTCCGTTAGCAATAATGACGCAGTCGGGATGTGCTAATAACTTGTCCATAAGAAAGCTTCGAAAATATAAAAACATTTTTTCTAACGGATCGTTTGTCCAACAGCCCCATTTTTTTTCTGCAGGTTTCTCGTGAAAGGCTTAATGGTCAAGGATCCGGGTGATAAAACATAAGGACGTCCGTTAATGCTTCTGCTGATTCCGGAATACCGGAGGTAGCACAGGTCATCTCAAAATAAACAATTTTTCGATCGGGCTCAACAAAAAGGATAAAGATAAATGTATTCCCCTTTCTCAACAATGATTTAATTAAAGAATTAAGTTGCTGATAACAACGTATCTTTGAAATTTGGACATCGCTCAAAATACAAGAAGTCATAATACCCTATGAAACGGCTTAGAAAGCACTGGAACATCCAATCAAATTGGCAACTATTCGTGATATTGTTGGTTTTCTCCCTTACCGGTTCTTCATCAGCTTATCTTGCGGAGCCGGCGTTAACGTACATCGGGCTGGAACGAGACGATTTTTCCGAAGGTTTTTGGTTTGGTGGTTTGGGTTATTACTTGCTCTATTTCGTTTTTATCTTCCCTATTTATCTTTTGCTTTTGGCTGGCTTTGGCTGGCTTTTTGGTATGTTTTCTTTTTTTTGGAAGTTTGAAAAAAAGATGCTGAAGCGGCTGGGTCTAGCCTTTCTTTTCAGAGGCAGAAACAAGAAGAAAGAATTTCTTTCAGGAGCTGATGGCACATCCGGTGCACGCCGGAATACGGATTAGGTCTTCCAGTACCTAGAATTTACCTAATAAGGAATTGTATTTCCCGAATGGATCAACTCTATTTAATATATTTTCATACTTTTGTATTATTAATGTTACTTATAAATGTCACGACAATGAACGCGATAAAAGAAAGACCGTCGCTAAAACCATTACAGGTGGGTGAAGAATTCCAAACCTTTGTGGTAACGGGAGAAGCTGGTATGAATATGCCTCCGCATATCAGTACTAAAGAGGCTGTAGTCATTATCCGGCACGGGGATGCCATTTTGAACATGGATGACAAGGAGCATAAACTGACAGCTGGCGAAGTGTTTATTATTCCAGGCAACAATGTACATTCCCTTTCTTTAAACAGCGATTTTCAGGCCATTGTAATCATGGCAAGAGATTCAAGGATCGAGTTTAAGTGAGCTATTGGCCTTGTCGACGCTAGTTACTTCCGTTTCATCCACTTCACTTCTTTTTCTTTGGGCAGGGCTCTGATGAGTAGATCAAGCTGGTCCCGCGATTTAAAAGAAAGGAGATATTGTGGGCGCAAAAAAAGGAAGGTCCGAAACATCCTTTCGTCTGCCTGTCTATAATTCCGTGTTTTGTTCTTTCCGACGTGCCCGTGGCGGATTGCAGGCTTTTTATAAATAAGCGTCAATCGCTTCGGTTAAACTGTTGCGGTCGGTCTGCGGCAGCTGTGCTTTTTTGCATTGCTTGCCCAAGCTAACCAACGCCCAAAAAATATCGGCGTCGTTAGGGTAAGGTATCTCCTGGAGGGCTGAAACCTCGCTGTACCTTTCCTGGTAAACAGACGAATGCATAATTGCATAGGTATAGTCCAAGATATCCGAAGCAGAAAAAACCTGCTTGAACTCATCGCGGAGTTCACTGTTGTTATTGGCAAAACAAACATTCCCGTTGCTCTGTTCAGAAACAAACGCCAAACCCAGACGTAAGGAGAATTGATGGACAATGTCGCTATCGAGGTGCTGTATTCCCGGCGTTGTGTGATGCAATTGTCGCAGTGCTCCACGAAAACCATCTTTCCCCGGATGTAAGTCCCAATTCACGTGATTAAATAACGCTTTGATGTTAAAACCTGTAGCGGCATTTTTCATTTCAGTTTCATTTTCAAGGACCTTCTAATGGCGTTCGATCAGTTTTAATATAGAATATATCATATAATCGCCGTCTTTTTTGATGTCAAATCTAAAATCGGCGGCCTGCCATTTAATCATTTGCAGGTGAAAGATCCGTAAAATGACATGCATCACTTCTTTTGTATCGATAACGGAGGTAAAAACCTCCATTTGTTGTCCTTCCCGGATAATCGGCTCGATATGTTTCATTATGACGGCCATTATTCGGAGTTTGTTTTGGCGGACCCGATTATCTTTTTTCATCAGGTCCTCCGAAAATATGGCCATTACAAAATGAGGGTTTTCCCTGGAAAAAGAGAATTGATTTCTAAAGAGGGCGGTAAATTTTTCTTTGGGTGTTTGTTCCGGAGAGATGGCTTTACTAAAGCGTTCATCTATATTGTTTTCCATGTATTCCAGCAGCGCGATTATAATATCGTCTTCCCCGGCGAAATACTTGGTGATTTCGCTTTCGGAATACTGTGTCCTCCCTGCCAGGGCCTTTATGGTCAGTCCCTTGGCTCCGGAAGTAGTCAATATTTTTCCGGCCGCTTCTAATATTTCATATTCCTGCTTTGTCACTGTTGTCAGGGAGAAGTTCTAAGCCTTCAATAATTCAACCTTATTTCATCTACGAATGGATTGGGGGGCTCTAATATAATGAAAAACTGTAGAATAAACAAGTTTATGATAATAGTAAGAGTTAGCGCACTGGGAAACCAGCCTGGAAGAGTTGTCCCCGTCTATCTGGCCCGACCGTCGGCACGCTCCTTCCCTTCTGGCAATGCTATTTAAGTGGCTATTGGAACCGGCACCGCCGGGGTTCCGTCGGGAAAGCGTAGTTTTGCAGTTGTTTTAGAAAATTCATGACATGTCAAGCGTTGATTTACAGACAAATATCATTTCTCTTTGCCGATTGCTTCTGCAAAAAGGGATCGCTTTTGCAGTTTATCGTTTCCCGGGTACCTGTGAATATCAACTGGCTATCCAGGAAGGGATACCGGCTGGGAGTCCGGCTACGCGTTTTATTATCGCCCCATTCAGGACCACAAAGCGATGCCCGGGCGTTTGGCTGCAAAAAGTTGAACATGAAGCTTTATATGAAAAAATATATCATTATGTCCAGACGCTTTCCGACCAGCCCATAAATTGGGGCATGTTACCGCAGGAAATAACCAAAGAGGAATATTTGAAAAAAATAGATCAATACCAGGATATGATCCGCCATCAGGGGCTGTTGAAAGCGATATTATCCAGGACACATGTCGTTGAAAAGCCGCCCGGGTTTGACTTTTTTGAATTTTTTTGCACCCTGACCCGTGCTTATCCAGAGACTTTTGTCAGCTTGTTTTATCTTCCGGGTAGTGGTATTTGGACCGGTGCAAGTCCGGAACTGCTTATAAAGCGTGAGCATAGCCTGCTGCGCACGCTTGCATTGGCCGCTACGCTGCCCAGGAATGGCGAGGCTACCTACGCCTGGCGGGAAAAAGAACAAAAGGAGCATGCCATGGTCCGGCAACATATTGAAACCGTATTTGCAAAAAATAATTGTAGCCTTATTCAGCGTAAAGGACCTTATTCTTTTGAAACCGGTCAGGTTGCCCACCTTAGAACCGATTACCTCTTTGAATATAAAAATGAAGGCAATCTACAAAATCTGCTGGACGATCTGCATCCCACGCCTGCCGTAGGCGGGTTGCCTGTAGCGCGGGCTATGGCTTGCATCCGATCTCATGAAGGATATTGCCGGGATTTCTATAGTGGCTTTCTTGGCGAAACAAATGGCCGGGATTACGCCCATTTATTCATAAATTTGCGCTGCATGCGAATTGGTGAAAAAGAGATGGCTTTTTATATTGGTGGGGGCATATCCGCCGGTTCCGACGCGGAAGAAGAATGGAACGAAACCGTACAAAAGAGCTTAACATTACGGAACCTGGTAAAGTCAACTGTAAAAAGCATGCCGAATTGACATGGAATTATCAGACAAAAAAAGCATCCAGCAACTGGTATTGAGTATGGCTGCGCTCGGGTTACGGCATGTAGTGATTTCACCCGGCTCCCGCAATGCTCCGCTTATTATTTCTTTTCATCAACAGCCCGAGATACATTGTATCAGCGTACGGGACGAACGAAGTGCCGGTTTTTTTGCATTAGGTAAAGCCTTGGAGCTTGACGAACCGGTCGCACTCCTTTGCACCAGCGGTTCGGCGGCATTAAACTACGCTCCCGCTATTTCTGAGGCGTATTATCAACGTATTCCCCTGATTGTCATCACTGCGGACAGGCCTTTTGAATGGACCGATCAGGGAGATGGTCAGACCATCCGGCAAACGGCTGTTTATCACCAGTATATCCGGAAAAGCTACAGGCTGGAAGGCGATACCGAAAAAGAGGATACCCTCTGGTACAACAGGCGCTGTATTAGCGAAGGTTTTATTATTGCTACTAAAGCCGACCCCGGACCGGTACATTTTAATGTCCACCTGGGAGAGCCTTTGTACCGGTCGGACGAAGCGGATTTAGCGATGCTTCGGGTTTTTACCTCACCCACAGTGGAAACACGCTTAGACAAGGAGGAGATAAAACGACTGCAATCGGATTTCTATCGTTCGGAGAAAGTGATGATCCTGGTGGGACAGCGACGGCCTGCCCCCCGGTTAAGCACCTTGTTGGCTAAACTCGCAGCCTATAAAAATACCATCATTCTTTGTGAATCAACCTCTAATATAAAGCACCCGGATTTTATTGAAAACATTGACCGATGTATTGTATCGATGGATACCGAGGAACTTCCGGATTTTATGCCGGATCTGCTGATTACCATCGGCGGTGCGGTAGTCTCTAAGAAGATAAAGGCGTTACTTCGTAAGTATCCCCCGGCACAACATTGGAACGTACATCCTCACGATGCCTGTATGGATACTTATAAAGCTTTAACCAGGGCTATTCCTTTGAAGGCTGATGTCTTCTTTAAGCAATTGATGGAAAAATTTCCTGCCGCCCCCCAGTCCGAATATAAAAACCGGTGGAGGAACCGAGCGAAGTTGCTGGAGGAAAGACATCAACAGTTTATTAAAACTACCTCGTTTAGTGATTTTTTGGTTTTTTCACAAATTTTTTCAAAAATACCGCAACGCACTAATTTACACCTGGCTAACAGCACCCCCATCCGTTACGGTCAACTTTATAAGAACCGGGCGAGAGTTACGCATTGCAACAGGGGCGTCAGTGGCATAGACGGCTGCACAAGCACTGCCATGGGAGCGGCCAGTTGCCGCCCTGATCAAAAGTATGTTTTGGTTACCGGAGATGTCGGTTTTTTTTACGATAGAAATGCCTTTTGGAACGAAAACATTCCCAAGAATATAAACATAATCGTTATCAATAATTCCGGAGGAAGTATATTCCGGATTATTGAGGGCCCTTCACAAACAAAAGAACTCGAAGAATATTTTGAAACGAAACATCATTATTCGGCCAAAGAGTTGGTGGAGTTTTATGAATGGAGGTACCTGTATGCCAACGACGAGCGGAGCCTGACGGTTGCCCTGGATGATTTTTTTAAGCCGGAAACCCGAAAAACGGTGCTCGAAGTGTTTACGCCGAATGAATGGAACGCGCAGCTATTGGCCTCTTATTTTAACTATTTAAAACTAAACTAAATTTCTACAGCCATCGAACAGATGCAAAAGATCGGATACTGGATCAAATCATTTCGCCTGCGAACTTTACCCCTGGCCCTGTCCAGCGTGATTTTAGGTAGCTTGTTGGCCTATAACAAAGGCTTTTTTAAACCTGCTGTGCTCGTCGGGGCTGTTCTTACGACGCTTTTCTTGCAGATATTAAGTAACCTCGCCAATGATTATGGCGATACGGTGCATGGCGTGGATAACCAAGACCGAAAGGGGCCCAGGCGCAGTTTGCAAAGCGGCGAGATCACGTTAAAAGAAATGAAATGGGGGATTATTATTTTTACCGTCTTATCGCTTTTTTCCGGCGTCTGGCTTTTGGCCAGAGGCCTTGAAGGGCTAATGACCCCTTCTTTTTTCATCTTACTTGCGTTAGGTCTTGTAGCTATTGCAGCAGCCCTAAAATATACGATAGGAGAAAGACCTTATGGATATATGGGATTAGGGGATGTTGCGGTTTTTATTTTTTTTGGTCTGACAGGCGTCATGGGAACCTACTTTCTGCAAAGTCAACAAATTACTTTGGCGGAATTTCTACCCGCTATTTCCATTGGCCTACTGAGTACCGGCGTTTTGAATCTAAACAACCTCCGCGACATGGAAAACGACCGGACCAGCGGGAAGAAAACCGTAGTTGTCCTGTTAGGAGCTAAAAAGGGCAAGATTTATCACGCGCTGCTCATCAGTATGGCATTGATCAGTGCGCTTGTTTATACTTCTTTGAACTATTATCAACCGTTCCAATTGATTTACTTCATCACTTTTCCTTTATTTATCCGAAGCATTATTGTGGTTTTCAGATGCAGGGACCTTTCTACCTTAGATCCTGAGCTGAGAAAGTTGGCTATTGCCACTTTGCTGTTCTCCCTTACCTTTGGCTTTGGCTTAATTCTTTGACATGCTGCAGTGTGATTTTCAAAAATATATATTAAAGTTCCGTAAGCCGGGAGGCACTTCCCGAGGGGTACTATATGAAAAGGAAACCTGGATCATCTCCCTGTATGACGAAGCGCAAAAAGAAAAGGTGGCTTATGGAGAATGCGGTCTCTTCAGGGGGCTGAGCGCTGATGACCGACCGGGGTATGAGGAAACGCTCGCTAAAGTTTGTCGGGAGCTACCCGTTAAGAGCGCGGCTGTTCTCGCCGATCTTAAGGACTGGCCGTCCATATACTTCGGGGTAGAAATGCTTCTTAAGGACTGGAATAATGCATCCACTCGCATCTTGTTTAAAAGCCCCTTTATAGAGGGACTAAATGGTATGGCTATTAATGGCCTGATATGGATGGGAACTAAAGCGTCCATGCTGGAACAAGTGAGCAAAAAATTGAAGAATGGATTTAATTGCCTTAAATTGAAAATCGGTGCAATTGATTTTAAAAGTGAATTAGAGATTTTAGCCTCGATCCGGGAACGATTCGGTGCTGATGAAATAGCGTTACGTGTTGATGCCAATGGTGCTTTCCACCCCAAAGAAGCGCTGGAGAAGTTAAAGCGCTTGTCGGAATATGATCTGCACTCCATTGAACAACCCATTGGTGCCGGACAGGTTCAGGAAATGGCCGAACTGGTTGCGAAAAGCCCGCTACCGATCGCTTTGGATGAGGAACTTATTGGGGTTAATGGGCAGGAAAGCAAGCAAAAATTGCTGCGAACAATTCGTCCGGATTACATTATTTTAAAACCTACCCTGTTGGGTGGTTTTAAAAGCAGCCGGGAATGGATTCAAGGCATAGAGGAACTGGGTGGCGGCTGGTGGATTACATCTGCCCTGGAAAGCAATATAGGACTAAATGCCCTTGCGCAATTTACTTTTACCTTGGGTAATCCTTTGCCTCAGGGATTAGGGACCGGACAACTCTACAGGAATAATTTCAATTCTCCCCTAACGGTTCAAAACGGCAAGTTATTTTATAAACCGGATAAACCATGGGATATGAGCCTTTTGAAGCAATGAATGCGTTTGCCAATTACACGAGTTTAACCCTTAATGGTGTTACTTTACAAAAAGACGAAATAATTGCTTTTTGCCAAACTCAAAAAGAGCAGGTCTTTCGTGAAGTGGCTCAATTTATGGAAGAATGGCTGCAACCAGGTCCCCGTATAGCGGTTAAAACCAGTGGTTCAACCGGAATGCCCAAAACGCTTTGGGTAGAGAAAGATAAAATGCTCAAAAGCGCCGCCAGAACCGCGGAATATTTTGACTTTCATGCCGGCCAAACGGCTTTGCTTTGTCTGCCGGTAAATTACATTGCCGGCAAAATGATGATTGTTCGCGCCCTTTTCAGCCAATTGAACTTGTTTTGTATTGATCCGTCCGGTAATCCGCTTGAATATCTGCCTTCAGAAACGGTGGTGGATTTTGCGGCTATGATACCCATGCAGTTGCAACGGGTGAAAGATAACCCTGCACTATCACAAATAAAAAAAATATTGCTGGGGGGAGGGCCAGTGAGTATTGATCTGGAACAGGCTATCCTGGATTTAAATCTTTCCACCGAAATTTTTCATGGATATGGTATGACGGAAACGCTAAGTCATATTGCTGTAAGAAAAATAAATGGACAAAAATTTTCTTCTGAATATCGCGTATTGAAAGGGATCAGGATAGCTTCGGATAGCCGTGGCTGCCTGGTTGTGACGGCTGCTGACCTGCCTGACTCCCCGGTAACGACCAATGACATCGTAAGGTTAGCCGGTAAAAATAAATTTGTCTGGAAAGGCCGCTTTGATAATGTGATTAATAGCGGTGGAATAAAATTACAGCCTGAAGAAATAGAAAAAAAAATACAGCCTATACTGAACAGCCGTTTTTTTCTGAGCGGTATGAAGGATGATGTTTTCGGGGAAAAACTGGTTCTTATTATCGAAGGCAGACCGTGGAGTGAGGGAAAGATAAATACATTAAAAAATAATATAAAGCAGGCATTGCATGGATATGAGCGCCCTAAAGCTATTTGTTTTGCGCCCGAGTTCAAAGAAACCCGAAGCGGGAAAATAAATCGTGCGGCAACCGTCAAAGGTTTAAAAAATTCTAAATAGTACAGTACAGGCGGCCTGAGGAGGGTACAAGTGTCGGAGAACCTAAAAAAGAACCTCCCCAGAAGCAAGAGCCGCTGGAGAGGGTTCGTTTTACTTATAAGTTACGACTCTGCCCCATACGTCATTGGTCCCCCAGATCCCCTGGCGCGTACATTCCAGCTGTACGATCTGGCTGTGATCGACAAACAAGTTAGCCTCCGGACCATAATTCTTAATATACCATTTAAAAACCTGTGGATCGGAAGCTTCAAACATGACGTTTTCCAAGCCCAGAGCGTTGATGAATTTGGCGGGAACATCCACGCGCCACGGATTGGCATTCTCGGTAACTCCTTCTGACTCCATCATAATGAGGTAGGCTCCTGCATCCAGAAACTGTTTCCCCTGCTGGATAGCATAATCGACATCCTGTGTGCCTTCCTGTCTTAATTCCCCCGCCGTGCTATCGCCTCCGGCACCAAACTGAATGCCGATCTCCGGTTTGGCTTTTAATCCCGCTTTTTGAACATCTTCAATAACCCTTTGCCAGTCGGCCGTAGGAATAGAAATAAAACCGGTAGAAATTTCAATAATGTCAAATCCCATTTCTTTACATTCGTTGATGTATTTTTTGACCGCTTCCTTCCCTTTGGTCAATACATATTCCATAAAACCTCCGGTAGAGACCATCACACCATATTGGTGGGCCAGGTCGTTCATATCTTTGATTTTTTTGGGATTCATAAAAGTGAATGAGCCACCTGCAAATTTGATGCTGTCGACATAATTACCGGTCATTTCTAAAATATCCTTGAAATAACTGATCCCAAAATTGGAATAGTAAGCCGCTCTTATCTCTGTCATTCCAACCTTACGGGGTTTGGCAGGACGGCTATTGCGCTGCAGCCATTCAAAAGCCACAGGGTTCTTTGTGAAATTTTTGTAGTCTAACATGATTTTAAATTTTAAAAGATGAACTAATTTAATGGACCACTTAAAGCGTCCATCAGTCTTTTGATTGCATGATGTTCGAGATCTTTAACAAGGTCAATTATACTTTGGCGTGTCTCTTTACTGGTAAAGGGTTTGGTGAGGTGGGTGAATTTCTGGATAACGGTATCCCAGGAAGCCGGGCGGGTATAAAAACCCTCGTAGTCTTTTTTTTGCGTGTGAAATGCCCTGCCATCCTTAAGAAAGATAGTTACGTCACATGCCATTTTATCGGGGAAGCTATCCGAATAAGCTCTCTTCTCATTTACCTGAACTTTCTGCAGCAACTGCTGCACGTCCTTTTTTATAATGCGTTCAGGCAAATATTGTTCGGGCATTACATTTCCATCCAGGATCATTACTGCGATCATGTAAGGAAGGCTGTGATCGGCTTCTTCTTTTTTTTCGATATTTTTCTTTCCGCCTTCCTCTCCCCCGCCAATGATGTTGTAGGCGACGTCAAAAGTATTAAGTACGATCTTGTCAATTTCCTCCGGCGAGAAATTATACTGTCTGGTTAATTCCTGTATGCCTTCCAGCGTTGATTGCGAATGAATCTCCGCATTATACTTTTTAATAATGGTTTTTGTGACGCGCTCCAGGTCTTCGTTTGTCCAATCTATTTTGAACTCCCCGGCGATTGTTTCTTTAAACCCTTTGTTTCCTTCAAATACCGCTTCTGGACCGGTTATTCCACGCATGGCAAGAAAGGCGGAGTGTGTTGAAGTCCATCCGGTCGACGGGAAAGCGAGGCCTTTCCAATGAGACAAATTGCCGGTACGGGTGACGCGAAGGGCGTTATAGGCTGTTCCCGCAATAGCGATCGCATGGGCAGTCTGATCTTCCGTTAGTCCCAATGCGTAGGCAGCGCCCGCCGCGGCGCCGTAGGCTCCCTGTACCGTATGGTCAAAACCCTTGTCCCGCACGGGGGCTGCATCACTCAGCCGGCATTGAACCTGATAAGCAATAGCTAATGCCGTGAGAAAATCCTTCCCGCTTTTACCGGCGTACTCTGTTGTTGCCATAATGCTTCCGATATTATCTGAAGGATGACAGGTTTCTTTTTTGGCCAGGTAGCTGTCATTATAATCCAAATAACGAACTAAGGCTGAATTATAGAAAGCGGCTCTGTCCGGAGCCGTTTTGTTGTTCCCGATAAGCGTCGTTAAGGGGTTCCCTCCGAAATCCGTGAGTTGCGCCCGGATCATTTTAATCGGGGTGCCGTCCATTGCCCCTATGGCGCAGCCCAGCGCATCAAGCAGACGCAACTTGAGTTCTTTTACGGCTTCCTTGGACAAATCCTCATATTGACGGCTTTGGACAAATCGTGCTATATTTTGTACTTCGGTCATGGCTTTTGCTTTTTTGGGTTGATAAATACGTTTGTTTGTATGGCAAAGGTATCCCTGCTCCAGCCAAGAGTCAATGGGGCAAAGGCGATTAGAATTATGGGTAAAAGCGATTGGATTTAAGGAGAGCGGCGCTGCGAAACACATGGCCCCGCTTTTATCCGCGGACCTTCTTCAGGGGGAGATTGTTTAAGATTTCTTGTTTGATCACCTTAGTAATCCTGTTTTTTTCAAAACCTCTCGGTGTAACCAGGATAATGGTTCTGCTCACCGCTGGATGGGTGATAGGCCGCACCATTTTTATTCTTCTGTCGCCCATATACAGGCAAGCGAGTTCAGGCAACAGGGTTAAACCGCCATTGCGGTCTATTATCTTGCGAATAGTCTCCAGGGATCCGCTTTGATAATTAATGTTGTTAATTTTATCGACCAACGGATGCTGTTCAGCTTCCCGTTCACTAGATAGAAAATAATCCCTGAATTCTTTGTGCAAAATAAGTTCCGCTATGGGAATATCTGTCCACCGGATTTTTTTACGGGATGCCAGAGGATGGTGCAGGTTCAGGTACAGCACAAACTTTTCTTCAAAGATGGGGTCTTCATAATACCCGTCCTTGCCAAAGGGTGCCAGTGTAATCGCGCCATCCAGATGCCCGTTTTCAAAGAACGAGATCATTTCTTTTGGGCTGAGCTCCTCTAACCGGATATGCAGTTCAGGATATTGCTTTGAGAGGGGTGATATAAAAAGCGGAAGCAAATAAGGCGCCAGCATAGGCAGGATGCCCAAGCGAAAATTTCCTTCCGGACGATTATTCATTTTGCCGGCAATTTCAATGAAGACCTTCTGTTCTTCCAATATATTTTTCGCCTGTTCAATAAGATCGGCGCCCTTCATAGTCGGCGTGATGGGAAAACGCGACCTGTCGAAGATCATGATGCCAAATTCTTTTTCCAGACGCTGGATTTCTTTACTTAGTGTGGATTGTGCGATTTCACATTCGTCGGCCGCCCGACTAAAGTTTCGATGACGCTCTACGGCAACTATATATTTTAACTGGTTAAAATTCATCTTCAGCGCATTGGGTTCTGTAAAGATAAGAAGTATAGTTAATTTCGGACCGGTCCCGGGGGTTTACCGGTCCAGACGCGAATTTTAGTTACTTTTGACTTAATATTTACTTTCTCATTATTAAGGAGCAACAAAATGTTATGTATTTATCACGAGTCCACAGACCCCTACTTTAATGTGGCAACAGACGAGTATATTTTAAAGCATATCGACGAAGATTGTTTTATGCTCTGGCGGAATGATAATGCGATCATTGTAGGGAAATATCAAAATACTTTATCGGAAATAAACTACGATTACGTGAAGGCGCAAAATATTGCGGTAGTCAGAAGGTTGTCCGGCGGCGGAGCTGTTTATCATGATCTGGGCAACCTCAATTTTTCCTTTACTCAGGCAGGAGAAAACAGCAACCTTTCTGATTTTGAAAAGTTTACGCGGCCCATCGTAGATGTTCTGCAACAATTAGGAGCCAATGCCCGCTTTGAAGGCAAAAATGACCTGATGATCGATGGCATGAAAATAGCCGGCAATGCCGAGCATATATTTAAAAATAAAATTCTGCACCACGGCTGTCTGTTATTTTCTTCAGAGATGAGAAACGTGAGCGAGGCCCTGAAGGTCAATCCAGTAAAATATATTGATAAGGCCGTGAAATCTGTTCCCAAAAGGGTCACGAATATTTCCGATCACTTACGAACGCGCATAACCATTGAGCAGTTTACCCGGAAACTCATGGAGCATGTTATCTCTATTTACCCCAACTGCCGGCCATATACCTTTACGCCAGAAGATCTTAGACGGATAAAAGAGCTCCGAGACAAAAAGTATGCTACCCGAGAGTGGAATTACGGTAACTCTCCTAATTATAATTTTAAAAAGGCGATAAGGACCAAAGGCGGTTTGCTCGAAATGAACCTGGACGTTAAAAAGGGAATTATTGAGCAGGCTAAGATTTTTGGTGATTTCTTTTCCGAAAAAGGGATTGTGGAAATTGAAGAAGCGTTGGTTGACACTGCACATGAAGAAAATGCGATAAGGCAAGTTTTGTCAGGCTTTCCTATTGAAAAACATTTTCGCAACATTACGATTGATGATTTGATAACCGCTGTGTTTTAAAGTAGGCCGGGTTATGCCAATAGCCTGGATATCCCTTCTTTATAGGTGTTGCAGTGGGCATTTACGATATCTTTGATCTGGTCGGAATAGCCTCCTCCCATGCTCACCTGAACCGGAAGCCGGTTTCTTTTACAAAATTCAAAAATCTGAATGTCTCTTTGGCGGCAGTCTTCGATAGAAAGGCGCAATTTGCCCATCTTGTCAGTCATCAATATATCCACTCCTGATTGGAAAAATACAAATTCAGGTCGTATTCTTTCGTTTAGCGAAACCAAGGCGTCGGATAAAGTTTGCAAATACACCGGGCCCGTGGTTTCGTCCGGCAGTCCGATATCCCAGTCTGATTGTTCCTTTTTAAAAGGAAAATTGTTCTTCCCGTGCATGGAAAATGTAAAAACGCTTTTTTCATCTTCAAAAATATTTGCTGTTCCATTGCCTTGGTGCACGTCGAGGTCGATAATCAGTATTTGTTTAACCTTATGGTGATTGAGCAGGTATCGCGCGGCAATCGCCTGGTCGTTCAACAGGCAAAATCCTTCTCCCCAATCCTTCCCGGCATGATGTGTTCCGCCTGCAATATTGAACCCAATCCCGCATTGAAATGCCTCTTTTGCAGCACTGATGGTCCCTTGTGCAATTCGAAGCTCCCGTTCTACGAGCTGACGACTGAGGGGAAATCCAATACGCCGGATCTCCTTTGAATGTAGATCCAGCGCTAAAAGCCGCTGCCAATAAGCCTTACAATGAACTCCGTTCAAAAATTTCGGGTCCAGCAACAATGGCTCAAAAAAATCGTCTTCTTCCACTACGCCTTCGTAAAGCAACTGATCATGCAGAAGTTCGTATTTTAACATGGGGAACCGGTGCCCTTCAGGAAGCGGGTGTTTAAATATTGGATGCCAGGCAATAAAGGCCATAACGGGATTGATAGTTGTCAATGCAAAGTTAAATAATACGCCTGGTAAACAAAATGGCTGCTATTTTGATTATAATATCAGGTGCGGCTGGAAATCGGATTTCAGCTATCACACTTGTATGATAATAATCATATAAAAGGCTAATGGAGGTTAAGATTTTTGGTGGGACGTTGCCTTTTCTTTGCATCAGGAAGATATTCAAATTTTATAAAAACGTTACGGTTATGAAAAAGAAAATTGGGTTGTACTTCCAATTGGAAGCAAAGGACAACAAGGAATCCTTGTCGATTGTAAAGCAGGCATTAAATCGTCTTAATCAGTTAGAAGACGAGGGTGTGGATGTTCAATATTTTGAACTCAGGGTCAACAAATTCAAAGGATTGTCAGAAACCAGTGTCGTATCAATGAAACTGGATGGCAATGGATGCACTTTTATTGAAAGTGAGTCCGGATACCGTTGGGATGACGCATTTATCAATGCTTTTGACCGAATTTATGACCATACCCGGACGCGTCTTGGCCACTCCGCAAGCACCATTCAGTATGCCTGACCAGTCGATGATCGTTGCATTAGGCGTCCTATAATCCCCATCACGATAATCACGATTATTAGGGTGGGGATTATTTTATTTAAATTCGTTAACCGCTTCATTCAAATCAAACACCTGGACCTTATCTCCTATCTCACGACTAAGTATGCTGCTTCCGATAGCGCTTCTATAGCCACTTGCACAATGCACAATTAGGGGTTTTTGCGTGGAAATTTCGCCAATGCGGTCCTTTAAGACAGGCAGCGGAATGTTGATGCTGTTGTTAAAAATTTCCGTCTTTGCCTCTCCTTCGTTTCGTACATCAATGATTGTGTAGTCATCGGGGTTCGCACGAAAATCAGCCAAATTCAGCTGTAATTCATTTTTTGTTCCAAAGTCTAAAACAAAAGCGTGTTTAATAAAGGGTTCATACCCAATCTTCGCCGCGCGGCGAATAAGCGTTTGCAAAGCAGTTTCCGTGTCTGCAGCCAGATAAAATGGCGTGTTGGGTGCGACAATACTTCCCAGCCAGGTTTCAAACGGCTCCTTATCCTGTATATTGATCGAATTTGCTAAATGGGCATCTTTAAATTTTTCATGATCCCGAGTATCAATGACCACCACGTCCTGTTCCAGCTTTTCGGCGCCTTCCCAATCTGTGATAGGTTCCAACAAGTTTACTTTTTCTGTACTGTATAAGAAAGGCGGGGCACCTGCGGTGTTTATGGCCACATCGTAGGAAAAATACAACGGAATGTGGGGCTGTTGCTCTTTGAGCGCAGCAACGAATTCCTCCTCGCCCATGGGCTGCAAGCACCAGTTGTAAGCCCTTTCTTTCCCAAGGGTATTTGAAGGCCTTTCCGACAAGCTGCGGCCACAAAGAGAACCTGATCCATGCGCCGGATAAATAACCACATCGTCAGCTAATGTTGAAAATTTTTTCAAAGAATGATACATCTGGCGGCTCTGTTCTTCTCTTTTTTGCTTTATGTTTCCGGCTTCTTCCCTCAGGTCAGGTCGTCCGCAATCGCCGATAAATAAGGTGTCGCCTGTAAAAGCCGCCAGGTCCTTGCCGTGCTCATCTTCCAATATAATGGTGATGCTGTCCGGGCTGTGTCCGGGGGTATTCCAAGCTTTTAATCTTACCTTTTCTAGTTGGATAAACTGACCTTCATCTAGTGTTAGATGGGGATACCCTGCGCCTGTGATTTTACTGCAATAAACCTGTGCGCCCTGTGTTTCCTGCATCTCCAGATGGCTGCTGACGAAATCAGCATGAGGGTGCGTTTCTATCACCGTCGTCAAGATGGCCTTATTTTCTTTAGCATAATCATAATAAGGTCTGGGATCTCTTGCCGGATCAATGACAGCCATTTTTTTATTACTGATAATTGCATAAGAATAATGGGCAAGAGATTTGTCTTCAAACTGTTTAATTTCCATATGGTTTCGATTTCGTGAACAAAGCAATGCAAGCTTTCGCTAATACCCCTTCAACGACAACCGGTGGGTCCGGCCACTTAGCGATATCCTTTGCAGTGAGAAAAGGATAGCTAGAACTGGCGCCCCCTACCTCGGGTGTTGTTATACCAAACACCACCTGCCCTATTTTTGTTTGCCGGATAAGATACGCACACATGAAACAAGGCTCTACCGAAGAGTACAAAATACAGTCGCTTAAATCCTGCTTTAGGGGCTGCATGGCATGGAGGATGGCCAACGCTTCTGCATGTGCAAAGATATCCGGAAGCGCCTCTCCTCCTTCCATCCCTTCAGAAATAATCGTTTCCCCCCTCACGATTACGCATCCTACGGGTGTATTGCCGCGGGCTTTAGCCTCCGCTGCGAGTTCCAGGCAGCGACGCATATATTTTTCATGCTTATCGGATTGTTGTTCTTCCATCTTAAGGCAACTTTACTTCATTTTTTGTTTCAGCACATTAAGCACCTTGTTCATCCACAATTCGAAGTCTTCCTCATAATCGACATCACAGTCTACTCTTTCGACTAATCTTTGGGCACCGGATCTTTCTAATATATTATCAAAATCTTTACCGGCCTTACAAAAGTAATCATAAGTTGTATCTCCCAAAGCTAAAACACCATAGTACACATGAGATAACTCGCCGGCGTTCCGCTCTTTCAGAAATTCAAAAAAATCTTCCGCCATCAACGGAACATCGCCATCTCCGTCCGTACTTACAATAATTAATAGAAAATTGATCTCTGTAATTTCGTCAGTATCCATATCTTCCATGTCACACACCGAAGTCCGGAAGCCGGCGGCATGAAGTCTGTCTGCCGCATCCTGGGCCAGCATTTGACTATTGCCCGTGTGCGTGCCGTAAATGATCCATACAGCAGGTGGTAGGTCTTTAGCTGTATTGGCGGTAAACGTCTTTTGAAGTGCTGTTTCCATTATTACCCTCCTCTTATGGCAAATTAACGGGTCTTCCCGCATAAGCCATTATAAAATACGAAAAAAGATTGATCTAAAGGGATATAAGTTTAGACGGATTTGGCCTGGGTATTCCCAAATAGGTAATCTTTTTTCCAAAATTAATAAAAGATATTATTATCTTTTGTTCATTTTTGCAAACAGGCAATATTAAATTGAGATGAGTATTACAGTAATGAATAGCGATCAGGGGCACTGGATGCTAGCCAAAATAGGCAAAAGGGTGCTCAGGCCCGGGGGCAAAGAACTGACAAGGCGGCTTCTGACAGCATTGAATATTTCGGCGTCTGACGATGTGGTAGAATTTGCACCGGGTATCGGATTCACCGCCCGGCAAGTGTTAAAATATCATCCGGGATCTTATACTGGCATAGAGGTGAACGAAGAAGCAGCCAATAACCTGCGAAAAAAGATAAAAGCCGATAATTGCAGCATACGCCTCGAAGACGCTACCGTCAGCCAGTTGAAAAATGAGTCGGCAAGCAAACTTTTTGGAGAAGCTATGCTGACTATGCAAGCCAACCATCGCAAGTCGAAGATCATTGAGGCGGCGTTTAGAATACTAAAAAACGGCGGCCTGTACGCCATTCATGAACTGTGTATTACCCCCGATAACCTGCCGGCTGATTCCAAAGAAACAATACGAAAAGACTTGGCAAAAACCTTGAAGGTAAATGCCCGGCCACTGACCGCATCCGAATGGGTTGAATTGATTGAAAATGCCGGTTTTCGGGTAAAGACAGTTTTTTTCAGTCCCATGAAGCTTTTGGAAGTAAAACGGATTGTGGATGACGAGGGCTTTTTACATACCATGAAAATAGGGCTTAATGTGGCACGGCAACCTGATTTGTACAAACGGTTAAAAGCGATGCGGGCCTTGTTCCGAAAATATCGAAAGGAGTTGAAAGCCATAGCCATCGTTGCCGAGAAACCTCGTCCTTTACCGGACGAATAAAAATTTTGTGTCGCTTACGAAGATTGCAGGAATTGCAGGTCATTGTCGCCAAAATTCTTTAAGCTGGATAATCGCAGATCGGCTAGGCTGTATTTTGGATCGTCGCGCTGTTCTTTTTCAGGTACTACGATCACTTTCATCCGAGCTGCTTTGGCAGCAATGAGACCGTTTACTGAATCTTCAAAAACCAGGCACTTAAGCGGGGCTGTGTCCAGTTCTTCTGCACATAAAAGATATACGGCGGGATGAGGTTTTCCAAAATCCTGATGTTCTCCTGAATGAATAGCATCAAAATAAAAATACAAATTAAAGTGGTTTAAAGCACTATTAATCAATCTCATAGGAGAAGACGAAGCAAGTCCGATTTTGAAATGCTTTTGTTTGAAAAATTGTAGAATCTCTTCGGCTCCTTCCATCATTGTCCCCTGAGTGGTAATCAGTCCGGTGACTTCTTCCAAGATTTCTTCCGAAACCTGCGCAGGAGACTTTTCGGCCCATCCAAAGTGTTGATGCCAATAGTCGACTACTTCGCTGGTACGCAATCCGGTCGTTTTTATATAATCTTCCTTTTTCAGACGGATGTTCATAGTGGCGAAAACAGTGGCCATTGCCTGGTTCCATAAGGGTTCACTGTCAATCAGTAAACCATCCATATCAAATATTACGGTTTTAATCATGGTATTGCTGATGCTTTTTACCGGTAAAGAAATGCTCAGATGTTTTTTAAAAGGAGCAAATATAAACGATATGGGTCATAACCGGGCATTCGGAAGAGGCTACCTCGGTGAAGGGGTCCGGGGCTTGTCGGTTTAATCAAACTGTACGACCTTTGCTTTTTTCAACGGACATGCAGTCATGAAAGTGTTTAAATTTGGCGGAGCCAGTCTAAAGGATGCTGAAAGCATTAAAAATGTAGCTTCTATAATTAGCGATCATCGGAAGGGCCCGTTACTTATAGTTGTTTCAGCCATTGGCAAAACTACTAATGAACTGGAAAAAGTAGTTGAACATTACTACCGGCATCAGCGCGAAACAGCGGCTCAGTTGCTTTTTAGTGTTCAAAATCAAAGTAATCAAATTGCCGGCCAACTTTTTGCTGATGATCGGCACCCCTTATTTGACCGGCTGCATCAACTATATTCCGAGATGGAGTGGCAATTAGGCGAAAAGGCCTATGAGCCGTACGATTATTATTACGATCAACTGGTGAGCCGGGGGGAACTCATTTCCTCGTTGATCGTAAAAGCATATTTGAACCAAACCGGCATCAAAGCACATTGGCTGGATGTTCGAGAGATAGTGCAAACAGATGAAACCTATCGAGATGGTCGGATACAATGGGATGCTTCTCAAAACAAAATGGAGGAAAATGTAGCTCCACTATTCAAAGAATATCCCGTAGTGATCACACAGGGCTTTATTGGCGGGACGGTACAGGGAAAGACAACCACGCTGGGACGAGAAGGGAGTGACTTTACTGCTGCACTATTCGCCAATATGCTCAATGCTGAAAGCCTGACTATATGGAAAGATGTAGAAGGATTAAAAAATGCGGATCCGCGGGTTTTTGATGACACTTTAAATATCCGTGCCATCAATTTCAATGAAGTTATTGAAATGGCTTATTATGGCGCGCAGGTTATTCATCCGAAGACCATTAAACCGCTTCAAAATAAAAACATCCCGCTTTATGTGAAATGTTTTTTGAATAAATCCCTGCCCGGTACGGTTATCAACGGCAGCAATGGGATACAAAAGCTTCCCCCAATCATCGTGCTTAAAAAGCAACAAGTGTTAATCACGGTCACCACCCGTGACTTCTCGTTCATATCAGAAGAAAATCTGAGCACGCTTTATAATATTTTTTACCGCTTAAAAATCAAGCTCAATATGATGCAGACCGGGGCGATCAATTGTTCTTTTTGCATTGACAAGCGCGCCGACAAAATTGAGAAACTCATTAAGGCGCTGCATTCTCACTTTAAGATCACATACGATGAAAGCCTCGAGATACTTACTATCAGGCACTATGAGGATCATATGATCAGCCGCCTGACAAAAGGGAGAGATATTTTACTGGAACAAAAATCGGCCAAAACCATTCAACTGGTCATGCGTTAGTTTAGCAGTGCCTCGGGAACGACTTTATTTTCGACTTGAGAGGCAGAATAGTTCGTTCTTAATGGTGTCGCCGCTCTTCTTTCTTTGATAACGTAGTCTCCTTTTCCGTCATATAGGATGATGGGAAGCTTGTGCGTCGCATTAAAATAATCGTAAGCCTTTTTCAGCTTGAGCCAAAATTCCTGTACGGGTGCTCCTGTGCGAGCAGCTTTACGCAAATATTCAACGGAATTTTCATTATTGAAGTCTATAGGAAGAATGTGTACCGGAATAAAGGTCTGTCCTGCATCCCGGGCGTACATGGCCAAGATATATACTTCGTCGATTTGCGGATTGGTAATCGGAATACAGCCAACTGTTACGCAACTGCCGTGGATGTATATGCCACCTCCCGGGTCATCATATGTCGTATTCAACCTGTCGGAAAAGTTGGGGTAGTTGATTTTTAAAGATAGGTGATAGGTACTTCTTGGATTAAAATCATTAATGTAATAAAAGCCTTCGGGCACCTGACGATCTCCCTGAAATTCTTTCCTGCCCATATAGCCCGAAAGCGCACATACCGGGTAGCTTTTAAACAGGGTGAAGGTGTCTGTTGGCTTGTTTTTTACCCACACTTCCAATCTGCTGTCGTATTTGAAAGAACGGATAAAAATGTAATTTGCCGGATAGATCAACCCTTTTTCTTCAAACTGTTTTTTAAGGATCGCATTTTTCTGTTGAAATGCTTTTTTGACCGTAGGAAATTGCATTTGCTTTTCTACAAATGACTGGCTGTTGGCGGAAAAGCCAAGCAGACCTGTTAACAACAGCAAAAAAAAACTTCGTACCAGACGCTTCCATTCCCGCATTGTGCTAATTTTCATATTTCCCAAAGGTAAAGGAATCCCAAAAGAAAACGTCATTTTACCCTCATTTTTTTAAGAAGTAAAATGACGCCTTTATAACGCTCAAGAAGCCAGAATATTTTTTTTCAGGTAAGAGATACTCTGACGTATGCTGTCAAAGGGGTCTCCCGGGGTCTGATCCTGCTCCACAAAAAAGTGTTGCATGCCCGATTCCTTCGCGTGTGCAAATATCGTGGGCCAGTCGATGACGCCGTTGCCAACTTCCGTGAAGTTTTTTTCCGGTGTATCAGCCATATCTTTGACGTGCCATAGTATAAAGCGACCGGGATGCGCATCAAACATCGCTATGGGATCCTGCCCTGCCCGGGTTACCCAGTAAATATCCATTTCCATTTTCACCAAGTCCTTATCAGCTTCATTCAGGAGAATATCATATGGGATTCTTCCATCTATTTTCTCAAATTCGAAATTATGATTGTGGTAGCAAAATTGAATTCCGGCTTTTTTACATACTTCCCCGGCTCTATTGAATTCTTCTGCGCGCTGTTTGTAGTCATCCAGGGTTTTTCGTTCATCTCCCGGGAGGTACGCGCAAACCATGTATTTCATTCCTACTTTGTGGGCGTCTTCAACCGCCTTTTCCCAGTCGCTTCGGATAGTGCCCTTGGTTGCCGGACTACCCAGTGCGTAATGGCCGCTTGGAATTTTTAGCCCGTTTTCTTTGAGCACGGTGGAAAATTCCGATGTATTCATTCCATAGAACTGTTCTGTTCCAGTGTAAGTTGCAGACTCCACCAGTTTATAACCTATCTCGGCTACCTTAGCCAGGCTGGCTTTGGGATCTTTGCCCATCGCATCTCTTATGGTATACAACTGGAGGCCGGGCAGGTAATCATACCTTTTGGGGCCGGAGTTGCAAGCCGATAAAAATCCGGGAATAGCCAGTGTACCGGCCAACAAGCCGGATTGCTTTAAAAAATCTCTACGTGATGCCATGAATTATTATTTATGTTTTACAAAATATTAGCCAATCAACCGTCTAATGCGCGTTGCAGAAAATCAATGAATGGTTTGAGTTCTTTAAACAGGCTGGCGATTTTCTTTACCAAATTTCGGGAAGTAAGCGCTTCGTCCTTCAGGCTGCAACCCCCGATAAAACTACGCAATTTGAGGTATTCAATAGCCGGATTGTCCGCATCATACCCCTTAGGCGGGCGTACCAATTTATCGGCTGTAGACAAAGAACCGAATGTTTTTTGGAAGCGTGACCGTTGAATGATAGCCAGAAATTCTTCATAATTGTAGTCAATTTCCTGCCTCACCTTTTGCAGGGCTTCTTTTTCCGGTCGCCAGATACCACCCCCCAAATAAGAATTTCCAGGCTCAATGTGCAGGTAGTAACCCGGAGAATGGACCCTTTTCCCTCCTTTGTTCATTCCCGCGGCAAAGTGTGTTTTATATGGGGTTTTATTTTTGCTAAAGCGTACATCCCGGTATATACGAAACACACAGTCCTTTACATTAAGCATGCCTATAGCGGGGTCTGTCTTGCCGTATTCAATCAATAACTTTTGAATAAAATTATCGAAGTCATTCTTGGCAGCCAGGTATTGATCTTTATGCGCGTCGAACCAGGGTTTTTCATTATGTTTTTTGAGTTGCTCCAGGAATTTAATCGTCGATGGTTCCGGCATTGAATTGATTTTTTGACCGATAAAAGTAGAACAATCTGCAAAAGAATCCAACTTTGAACAAAAAAAATACAGGAATGGCGGTCCCTACAAATTGTGCTATCTTTGTTTTGTTATGTTTACAAAAATGTATACCGTCGAGGGAATGGCATGTGAAGGCTGTGTAGAAAAAGTAAGATCGGTTTTCAAAGCCAGGCAGGAGGTCATAGAAGCACAGGTATTACTTTCCCGAGCTAAAGCCATCGTAAGCCTGCGGGAACCGCTTTCTATTGAAACCCTCAATTCCGCGCTGAGAAAAGAAGGCCATTATTCAGCCACCGAAATTACTACTCCCCACCCGATTCCAACGGAAACGAGGAAGCAAAACGCTTCCTGGCTCAAATTTTTTCATCGGAAAAAGCCCTGTTGCCGCTAACAGCGTTCAAGATTCAGAAGGCCGCTTTCAAACGGAGGACCAAGTGGCTGAGCGCCTTAGGTTGTTTGATCGGTTATTTTTTTAATTAAATAGCTAATTATTTAGTTGTATATTTAAATATTTAGTTGTAGGTTTGTGAAGAAATACTTCAAATCATGTACATACTGAGAAATGGCCTGCTGTTGGTCGCATTCGGACTAATTGCGCTTCCCTCTTTTTCTCAAGCAACTTCTCCTGCTATCGACCAGCAACTGGTGGCGTTTTTTCAAAACCAGGAATATGCGAAAGCAGCGGCCTATCTCCGGCAAATGAAGAAAGAAGATACGTTGAATAGCCATTACCTTTCCTTGCTGGGCTATTCTTATTACATGAGTTCCCAGTTTGCTTTGGCTACGCGATCCTTTTCTTCTCTATTGACGGCAGACTCGGCCAATGCCATTGCGCATTACTATCTCGGGAAAATGCAGGCAGCGAAAGGAAATATTCCATTCGCATTGAAACATTTTTGCCGGCTTGTGGAACTGAAACCAGGGGTGGCTAACTATTACAAGCAACTGGCGGCTTTGTGGGCGCGAGCCGGAAATAGCGCGGCTGCAGGCTGGTATTACAAAATGGCTTACCGGGTCAACCCCGGGGACCCGGAGGTAATCGCTAATCTTGCCTCCAATTGGATCAAACAGGAAATGTACCAAGACGCGGACCGTATTGTCGACCTCGCCCTTCGGAATGATTCTTTGCAGGCGCACCTGCTCGTCGTCCGTATTCGTTCGGCTTATGCGCAGGAAAAGTACCGGGATATTTTTCCCTTGTACCGGCAGTTAAGAAAAATGAATTTTGTTGGCCTAAAACCATTTTTATTTACCGCTATTGGTTATTTCGAGCTGAAGCAATACGACTCCTGCATTGCAACTTGTCAATTGCTTGTTCAGAACAAGTTGGAGACAAGAACGACGATATATTTGGAGGCTTTGTCCTATAAAGCCTTAAAAGAATACGACAAGGCGCTGGACAAACTCAATACCTGTATAGGCATGGCCCTGGATGACGGCGCAGATAATTATTTTACGGTTAAGGCAGCTGTTTTGGAGTTAATGCACCAACCGAGCCGGGCGCTTAAACAATACGATACGGCATACTATATATTCCACCGGCCCCTTCAATTATACCATAAAGCCCGCGTTTACGATGCCAAATTCGAAAATTACAAAGTAGCCCTGCGGTATTATCACCGTTACCTGAAGAATCATAGTAAAACAAAAAGAAATGAGGAGGTTGTAGCCTTCGTAAAAAAACGGGTAAAGCAATTGGAAGAATGGGAGAAACAGCAGTAAAGGATCGGTTTTAATTCAATAATTAAGAAATTAACTACTCAGCTAATAAATTAGTTGTTTATTTATAAAATTAGTTGTATTTTTGCCTGACAAAAACAGTTTTATGAAAAAGAAAATAAAGGAACTCACCCGGGCGGAAGAGCAGATTATGCAGATTCTGTGGGATATGGAGAAAGGATTTGTCAAAGAAATGATTGCCCGGATGGCAGAACCTAAACCAGCCTATAGCACAGTTTCCACGATCGTCCGCATCCTGGTCAAGAAGGGGTTTATCGGATATAAGGTATATGGGAATACTTATGAATATTATCCACTCATTTCCAGGGAGGCGTATAAAAAATTTGAAGCAGAGCGGTTGCTAAGCAGCTACTTCGATGACTCTGTAGAGAGCCTCGTTTCCTTCTTTGTTTCTAAAAAGAAGCTTAATATGAATGAGGCAGGAAAAATCATTTCTATACTGGAGGACCTTAAAAAAGACAAGTCATGAACTTTACCACGCTTTTGCTGGCCAATTTTTATCTTGGCTGTTGGATGTTGTTGTATTACCTGGCTTTCAGCAGGAAGACCACTTTCAGTTATAACCGGTTGGTGCTGTTAGGGGGCATAATACTTTCTTTTGTTTTGCCTTTTATTGCTTTGCCATCCATATCGCTGTTTTCCGTAGCTGACTCCGCTGCTTCCCTGATTACGGCAAAAGGAGGATCGGCTATGGTTATTGCCGATCCGACGGCTTCCGAAGCGGTAACATTTCCTGTCTGGCAGATGTTTTTATGGGTCTATTGGTCAGGAGTTGTACTGCTGGGTGTTCTTTTTGTAGGAAAATTGGCTAAAATCCGCCACTATGTGAAGAAATTCCCACAGGTTAAGCATGACGGCTATATCCAGGTGCAGACACCGGTCCACTGGGAAGCTTTTTCTTTTTTGCACTTTCTGTTTGCTCCGGTAAATACCCCTAAAAGCGTCGTGGAACATGAAAAAGTACATATCCGGCAAAGGCATTCAATAGATAATATCCTAACGGAATTGGTTAAAGTATTTTGTTGGTTTAACCCGGCCGTCTATTCTTGTCAAAAGGCCTTGAAAATGGAACATGAATATCTGGCCGACGCAGCAACGGTAAAAATAGTTGACGTAAGAGAATATGCGCAAAAGTTGGTCAATCAATCGTTCAAACTGAGTAATTTATCGCTCGTTCATCCCTTTTTAAACCGTTCACACATACAAAAAAGGCTGATCATGCTACAAAAAAACGGTACATCACGTAAAAGTATCTGGACTTATCTATTCCTGATACCCGCTCTGGCAGGAATTATGCTGTTTGCATCGTCTTTTTCCCTAAAAAATAAGGTACAAGATGCAATTGCAGGGCTAAGGCCGGTTGAACTAGATGCCGACAACACAGTTGCGGGTCCGCAAGATACTCTCATAGAAGGAACGCTCCGGTCTTCTTCAGGAGAGCCGGTTGCTGGCGCTAATATAATCGTTGAGGGGAGCCAAAAGGGAACTACAACCAATGACAAAGGCCAGTTTCAATTGACCGGCGTTGCCCCCGGGACTATCTTACACATCAGCAGCATAGGTTATAATTCCATTACTATTCAGGTTCCGGATAGTAACAATCATTTCGATATCGTTCTGTATCGCAAACCAACAGCTCTAAAAAACCTGACCGTAACAGGATATACCAATGATACCTTGCCTGCTCCGGCCCAAATACAACGAAATACCACTGCATCTGATAACAATAAGGTGTTTCAATTTGTAGAGCAGATGCCACAATTTCCCGGTGGCCAGGTTGCACTCATAAACTATCTGTCGAGCCACGTCAAATACCCGAAAGAGGCTAGAGAAAAGGGTATACAGGGTACGGTAGTTGTCCAATTCGTGGTACAAAAAGACGGGTCCATAGTTCATGTAAAAACAGTAGGAAAGCAAAAGGGCGGCGGATTGGAAGAAGAGGCTATACGTCTGGTCAAGCAGATGCCTAAATGGATTCCGGGAAAACAAAATAAACGACATGTCCGGGTACAATTCAGCTTACCGATCCGCTTTAAATTAAACGGTCCTGTAAACGAACAGCCCCCCTTAAAAAATAAGATGCCACCCCCTCCTCCCGCTTTACGTCCTGCAAAAAATAAAGGAGAGGTGTATAGGTCTGTAGAACACATGCCACAGTTTCCAGGCGGGAAGGAAGCGCTCATGACCTACTTAAGCCAGAATATGAAATATCCGGCTGAAGCAAGAAAGGAGGGTATTGAAGGCACCATAGTAATACAATTTGTGGTTGGGAAAGACGGATCTTTAACGAATATCCAAGCTGTTGGCAGCAGAGAAGGCGGCGGATTAGAAGAAGAAAGCATACGGGTAATTAAAGCTATGCCCAACTGGCTTCCAGGTAAACAGGATGGGAAGCCGGTGAAGGTTCTTTTTAACCTGCCGATCCGTTTTAAACTGACATAACAGCCAAGGGACTATTTCCAGTCGTTGGCATCTTTTAAACCGGAAAAGCTTTTTCTCCGGACGCATGCTTATTGAACGCCGGTAACAAACAGCGCATTAGACGATGAGGCCATTTTTTCTATTGATCCTGTCAATAATATCAGGCTTTCCGCTTCGCGCGCAAGCCTTCGAAAAAAATCTGCTAAGGGCTGATTCCTTGTATCAAAAGGGAAATTAGGATGAATCAGCCAGACAGTATACCCAGGCCTTCGGACTGCAGGAAGGAACGGCTACTCAATATTATAACGCGGCCTGTGCACACGCGCTGGCAGGAGACACGGCGGAAGCATTACGATACCTGAACCGGGCTATTGATAAAGGCTGGCGGAATTTAGCGCATACGAAGCAGGACAAGGATCTGGTAATTCTTCATCAGGCACAAACATGGCAAAAAACGCTTAAAAAGATTAAGGCGAATCAAAAGCAATATGAAAAGCATTTTGATATGCCGCTGAAGGAAAGACTGGAACAAATATTTGTCAAGGATCAGGCGTTAAGGCAGCTATACGTCGCAGCAGAGAAACAGTTTGGCGAAAATTCACAAGAAATGGAATTTTACAGGTCGCTTATTGAAAAACAGGATTCTGCCAATACAAATGACGTGGTAGCCATCCTGGCACAAAGAGGCTGGGTTGGAGAAAGCGTTGTCGGGGAAAAAGCAAACACGGCCTTGTGGGTAGTTGTTCAGCATGCTCCCTTACCGCTGCAGGAAAAGTACTTACCCCTGCTTAAAGCTTCTGTATTAAAGGGCGAATCGCAGGGAAGCCACTTGGCTTTGCTTGAAGATAGGATTCATATGAGGAAAGGGGAGCCACAAATCTATGGTTCTCAGATCATTACCGACAGAAATACAGGAAGAAAAAAGGTTTATAAAATAAAAAACCCGGAATATGTGGATCACAGGAGAAAAAATGTTGGTTTAGGACCGATCGACAACTATGTGAAGCAATGGGGAATCAGATGGACCATTGAACAGAAAGAAAAATGAACCGCTATAAATAAAAGGCGTCGCCCCAAAGGAAGCAATATGGAATTTTGCGTCTATATCAAGATGTAAACGGAAATATTCTGTAAATT
>CAYRJM010000009.1:3326-64609 GCA_964424665.1 uncultured Chitinophagaceae bacterium | reverse complement strand
GGAGTAGCTCAGTTGGTAGAGCGACAGCCTTCCAAGCTGTAGGTCGCGAGTTCGAGACTCGTCTCCCGCTCAAGTCACCAAAAGCTGTTGTAGCTCAGCGGTAGAGCACTTCCTTGGTAAGGAAGAGGTCGGCAGTTCAATCCTGCTCAACAGCTCGAAGGAAAAAGTCATTCTGCTAAAGCGGATAAAGCTCATAATATTAATGTATATTTGAAGCTTTTTTGTAATTTTTTAAATTTTAAAACTGTAAATATCAAAAACAAATAACGATGGCAAAAGAAACCTTCAACCGGGATAAACCCCATGTTAACATTGGTACCATCGGTCACGTAGATCATGGTAAAACAACATTGACCGCAGCTATTTCTTCTATCCTTTCCTCTAAAGGATGGGGAGAAAAGAAAGATTATGATGCAATTGATAATGCTCCTGAAGAAAAAGAAAGAGGTATTACCATTAATACATCCCATATTGAGTATCAAACAGAGAAACGCCACTACGCGCATGTGGATTGTCCCGGACACGCCGATTATGTAAAAAACATGATCACGGGTGCCGCCCAGATGGATGGCGCTATCCTCGTTGTAGCCGCTACGGATGGCCCGATGCCACAGACCCGCGAACACATCCTGCTGGCACACCAGGTGGGTGTACCTCGTATGGTGGTTTTCATGAACAAGTGCGACTTGGTAGACGATCCAGAATTGCTGGAGTTGGTAGAAATGGAAATTCGCGAATTACTGACAAACAACCACTTTGACGGGGATAATACCCCTATCATCAAGGGTTCTGCCATTAAAGCACTGGAAGGAGAGCAGGAGGCTGTAGAGGCAGTAATGGAATTGATGGATGCGGTAGATGAGTACATTCCGCTGCCCGAACGTCCTATTGACCAGCCGTTCCTGATGTCCGTAGAAGATGTATTCTCCATCACAGGACGTGGTACCGTTGCTACCGGTCGTATCGAACGCGGTATTGTAAAAGTAGGGGAACCTGTGGAAATCGTTGGGCTGATTGAAAAGCCGCTGACTTCTACCGTTACCGGTGTAGAAATGTTTAAGAAAATCCTTGATCAGGGACAAGCCGGAGACAATGCCGGACTGCTGCTGCGCGGAATTGAAAAGAAAGACATCCGCCGTGGTATGGTAATTTGTAAACCCGGATCCATTACGCCACATACCGAATTCAAATGTGAGGTATATGTATTGAACAAGGATGAAGGTGGACGTCATACCCCCTTCTTTAACAAATATCGCCCTCAGTTCTACTTCCGTACTACTGACGTAACGGGTGAGGTTTCTCTTCCGGAAGGCGTAGAAATGGTTATGCCTGGTGATAACGTTACCCTTACCGTAAAACTGATCGCTCCTATTGCTATGGAGAAAGGGCTTGACTTTGCTATCCGCGAAGGTGGTCGTACGGTGGGTGCTGGACAGGTTACCGAAGTAATAAAATAAGGTCAATAGTCAAGGGTTGATGCTAATTGGTCCTGTCTTTCTTCCGAAGAAACGCATGAGTGATCAATAAGCAAAGACCAGTGACCTTGGCATACGGGTGTAGCTCAATTGGTAGAGTGCCGGTCTCCAAAACCGAGGGTTGGGGGTTCGAGTCCCTCCTCCCGTGCTTCTGATTATTTTTACCTTATGGAAAAGGTTCTGTTTGAAATACGAAAGTCAATTCTCTGGAGATGAAGAAAATAAAGCAATATATTCAGGAGTCCTATCATGAACTTCTTCATAAGGTATCATGGCCTACCTGGGATGAGTTGCAGTCTTCAACAATGGTGGTGCTCATTGCAACGGTAATTTTAACACTGCTGGTTTGGGTTATGGATATGGTTTCCAGTACCGTTTTGCAAAATTTCTATAAACTTTTTAGATAATGGATGCTTTAGACAATAAAGATTCCGGACAAACGGGAACCAAGTGGTATGTACTTCGTGTAATCAGTGGAAAGGAAAAAAAAGTAAAGGAATTTCTGGACGCTGAAATTAAATATTCCGGTTGGGACGATGCCATCACCCAAGTTTTCGTACCCATGGAGAAAGTTTATAAGGTACAAAAAGGGAAAAAAGTCGTTCGTGAGCGCAATTATTACCCCGGTTATATAATGTTGGAAGCCTATGAGGATAAGCTCACCGGTGAAATGATCGCTTTTATTAACGGGGCGACCAATGTCATCCATTTTTTAGGAAAAGAGCACCCCATAGCTTTGCGGCAGTCAGAAGTGAACAAGATGCTGGGCAAAGCAGATGAAATGGCCGATCAGGGTATAACCATGAGCGAGCCTTTTATTGTGGGGGAATCCATAAAAATTATCGACGGGCCTTTCAATGACTTTAATGGGGTGATCGAAGAAGTCAATGATGAAAAGAAAAAATTGAAGGTAACGGTGAAGATTTTCGGCCGCGCTACTCCTGTTGAACTGAACTATATGCAGGTAGAGCGGGTAAGCTGACCGCGCCGCCAATAACCGGTGCTTTCCGGTTTTGAAAATTTAGCTCCGTCATTGAATTTGGAGATTTGTATTTTATATAAATTGTTCGTACCTTTGCACTCCTTTTTATAACAACAAACAGATCTAATCTTTTGGGAGTTTTGCTGAAGCGAAACGTTCGAACCAAAAAAAATTATTACGCATGGCAAAAGAAATCGCAGGTTATGTCAAACTGCAGGTAAAGGGCGGCCAGGCAAATCCAGCACCACCTATTGGCCCGGCATTGGGTGCAAAAGGGGTGAACATCATGGATTTCTGCAAGCAGTTTAATGCCCGTACCCAAGATAAAATGGGGAAGGTATTACCGGTCGTACTCACCATTTATGCAGACAAATCATTTGAATTTGTCATTAAAACTCCTCCTGCCGCTGTGCAGTTGTTGGAGACAGCTAAAATCAAATCAGGATCCAAGGAACCCAATCGGAACAAAGTAGCCAAAGTAAGCTGGGAACAGGTAGAAGCTATTGCCAAGGATAAAATGGCGGATCTGAATGCTTTTACAGTAGAAAGCGCTATGAGAATGGTTGCCGGTACTGCTAGAAGTATGGGTATTTCAGTAACCGGAACAGCTCCCTGGACGAAATAAATTATTGGATTGCCTGTTTTTTTGTTTCCTATAAAAGCAGACAGGCTATAAAAGCTGGAAAAATGGCAAAATTATCAAAAAAAAGAAAAGCTGCGGAGGCACTGGTAGATAAGGACAAACAGTATACCCTGCCCGAGGCAGCTGAGTTAATCAATAAAATTAACTGCACGGCTTTCGACAGTGCGGTAGATTTGCACATTCGTCTGGGAGTAGATCCCCGGAAGGCAGATCAAAATGTGAGAGGTTCCGTAACACTCCCCCATGGTACAGGAAAAACGAAACGCGTTTTGGTCCTTTGCACCCCCGACAAGGAGGAAGAAGCCAAAGGCGCCGGAGCAGACTATGTTGGCCTGGATGAATACATCGAGAAAATTCAGGGAGGTTGGACTGATGTGGATGTCGTGATTGCTACACCGTCGGTGATGCCTAAGATCGGCCGCCTGGGTAAGATCCTCGGACCGAGAAATCTTATGCCCAATCCCAAAACCGGGACGGTGACCATGAACGTTGCTGAAGCTATAAGTGATGTGAAAGGAGGAAAGATTTCCTTCAAAGTAGATAAGGCGGGAATCATCCATACTTCCGTAGGAAGAGTGTCTTTCACCGCTGAAAAACTGACCGAAAATGCCCGGGAACTGCTTCAGGCAATTATCAAATTAAAGCCTGCAACAGCCAAAGGCATTTACCTGAAAGGAATATCCATGGCCACCACAATGAGTCCGGGAGTAAATGTTGACGCTAAATCCGTATCAAACTGATTCTGCTATGACCAAGACACAAAAAACTGAGAATATAGCACTTTTAAAAGAAAAGTTCGCTCAATACGACCATTTTTATCTGACCGACTCTACCGGCCTGACTGTAGCACAGATTAACCAGCTTCGCAGAGTTTGCTTTGAGAAAAAGGTGGAAATGAAGGTCGCTAAAAACACCCTCATCAGTAAAGCGCTGGAATCACTCAACAAAGAAGCCTACTCAGGGGTTTATGATTCGTTGAAAGGGCAGACCGCTATACTGTTTTCTGAAAATCAGAAAGAACCGGCGCTGATCTTAAGCGATTTTCGTAAAGACCAGGGCGTGGACCGGCCGGTATTAAAGGCCGCTCTTATTGAGGATAACGTTTATGTGGGAGACGATCAACTGGCGGTATTGAAGAAACTGAAGTCCCGTCAGGAACTAATTGGAGAGATCATTGGTCTGCTGCAATCCCCGGCTAAAAACGTTGTCAGTGCCCTGCAGTCCGGTGGCGATAAGCTGAGTGGTCTGTTGAAAGCGCTGGAAGAAAGAGCGCAATAAAATAATTTGTGGTTGCCCTTTGAACGGGAACCACCGAGCGGCAGCCGAACAACTGCCTATCGAAAAAGGCTTCCAAGCCCGTGATTAATTTAAATTTGTAAACATTATTAAACAATTGTTAAAATGGCTGATTTAAAAGAATTTGCTGAACAGCTGGTATCCTTGTCAGTAAAGGATGTAAATGAACTTGCTGCAATTCTTAAAGACGAGTACGGTATCGAACCGGCTGCTGCTGCACCGGTGATGGTTGCAGGTGGTGGCGGAGGTGATGCCGCTGCTGCTGAAGAGAAAACCGCATTCGACGTGATCTTGAAAGCCGCTGGCCCCAACAAGTTAAAAGTGGTGAAAGCTGCTAAAGAAGTTACCGGCCTTGGTCTGAAAGAAGCGAAAGAATTGGTAGATAATGCACCTAAACCCATTAAGGAAGGTGTAGCCAAAGCTGAAGCTGAAGAAATTGCAGAAAAGCTGAAGGAAGCCGGAGCTGAAGTTGAAATTCAGTGATTTCCGGCTTAAAACCGGACTTCCGGTTTTTGAAAAAGCCTCTTGGGTTGTACCAAAGACAAAGCCCGGTTCGTGTAAAAATATATTTACAGGTCAATGGCCATCTTGTGGCCTTTGACCTTTTCCGCTACCTGCCTGTTTAGGCTTAGGCCACCAGTTGAAAGGCTTGCCTTCCGCGGGCAGAAAATAGTGAGTTTTTAATTCTGAAAGCTAAATATGTCTCAAACAACAGCGCAAACCCGTCAAAGAGTAAACTTCGGGAAAATTAGTAAGATTGCTGATACCCCCGATTTGCTGGGAATCCAAATTCAATCTTTCAAAGACTTTTTTCAACTGGAAACCACTCCGGATAAGCGTGCGGATGAAGGCCTGTTCCGGGTATTTAATGAAAACTTTCCCATTAATGATACCCGTAATATCTTTAACCTCGAATTTCTGGATTATTACGTAGATCCTCCTCGCTATACATTGGAAGAATGTATTGAAAGAGGACTGACCTACGCCGTGCCGCTCAAAGCCAAACTGCGCCTGAGCTGTAACGACGAAGAACACGTGGATTTCCAAACGATTATCCAGGATGTGTTTCTTGGAAACATTCCCTACATGACCCCGCGCGGGACATTTGTGGTGAATGGCGCGGAACGGGTGATCGTTTCGCAACTGCACCGTTCTCCGGGTGTGTTTTTCGGACAATCCTACCACCCCAATGGAACGAAGATCTATTCTGCCCGTGTGATCCCTTTTAAAGGTGCATGGATGGAATTCGCAACAGACATTAACAATGTCATGTATGCCTATATTGACCGGAAAAAGAAATTTCCGGTAACCACACTCTTGCGTTCGATCGGATTTGAAACAGACAAAGATATTCTTGAGCTCTTCGATATCGCCGATGAAATAAAGGTAGATCGCAAGTCACTGGAAGAAAACGAAGGCAAGAAACTGGCCGCCCGGGTACTACGCAGCTGGGTGGAAGATTTTGTGGATGAAGATACCGGAGAAGTAGTTTCTATCGAACGGAATGAAGTCGTATTGGAACGCGACAGCATCCTCGATGAAGACAATATCGAGATGATCCTGGAACTGGGCGTAGAAACCATATTTGTTCAAAAAGAAGAAGTAAGCGGCGATTACGCCATTATTTATAATACCTTAAATAAGGATACCTCCAATTCTGAACTGGAGGCTGTACAGCATATCTACCGCCAGTTAAGAGGTTCCGATGCCCCGGATAATGAAACAGCCAGGGGGATCATAGACAAATTGTTTTTCTCCAATAAGCGTTATGACCTCGGTGAGGTTGGTCGCTATAAGATCAACCGGAAACTGGAATTGGAGAATGACCTGGACACGAAAGTATTGACCAAGAATGATATCATAGCGATCATTAAGTACCTGGTCCGTCTGAGCAATGGTAAGGCTGAAATAGACGATATTGATCACCTGAGCAACCGACGCGTACGTACTGTCGGCGAACAGTTGTATGCGCAGTTCGGGGTAGGGCTGGCCCGTATGGCGCGTACCATTCGGGAACGGATGAACGTCCGTGATAATGAAGTCTTCACACCGGTAGACCTGATTAATGCCAGAACCTTGTCGTCTGTGATCAATTCCTTCTTTGGAACTTCACAGCTGTCCCAGTTCTTGGATCAGACCAATCCGCTTGCAGAGATTACCCATAAGCGTCGTATCTCCGCCCTTGGCCCTGGTGGTCTGAGCAGGGAACGCGCCGGATTTGAAGTGCGTGACGTGCATTATTCCCACTATGGCCGTTTGTGTACGATTGAAACACCGGAAGGGCCGAATATCGGACTTATTTCCACCCTGTGTGTGCATGCCAAGATCAATAACATGGGCTTTATTGAAACGCCCTATCGTACCGTTAAAAGCGGTAAAGTTGATTTGAGCGGCTACCGCTACCTGAGTGCCGAAGAAGAAGACAATGCCCGCATCGCACAGGCTAACGCCCCATTGGATGATCAGGGAAATCTAATGAGCGACCGCATTAAATCCCGGGAAACGGGTGATTTCCCCGTCCTGGAAAAAAGCGAGGTTCAGTACATGGACATTGCGCCCAACCAAATTGTGGGATTGAGTGCGTCTTTGATTCCCTTCCTGGAGCACGACGATGCCAACCGCGCCCTGATGGGATCAAACATGCAGCGGCAGGCCGTGCCGCTTATCCGTCCGCAGGTGCCTATTGTGGGTACCGGCTTGGAAGGCCGTGCTGCGTTGGATTCCCGCCTGCAGGTCATAGCTGAGGGCGATGGCGTAGTGGAGTATGTGGATGCTAACGAAATAAAGGTTCGTTATGACCGGGATGAACTTGAGACCCTGGTCTCTTTTGAAGACGACCTGAAAGTATATAAACTGACTAAATTTAAGAAAACCAATCACAGCACCAGCATGAACCTTCGTCCCTGTGTGAAAAAGGGGGACAAGGTAAAAGCGGGTGATTTCCTGACGGAAGGATATGCGACGCAAAATGGGGAACTGGCCTTGGGCCGTAACCTTAAGGTGGCCTTTATGCCGTGGAAAGGATATAACTTTGAAGATGCTATTGTAATATCTGAAAAAGTAATCCGGGAAGACTGGTTTACTTCCGTCCATAT
Source organism: uncultured Chitinophagaceae bacterium (assembly GCA_964424665.1). Lineage (GTDB taxonomy): Bacteria > Bacteroidota > Bacteroidia > Chitinophagales > Chitinophagaceae > FW021-bin31. The sequence goes on along the minus strand of CAYRJM010000009.1, from coordinate 57,118 downwards.
TTCTCAGTACGAGTTGGAAGTACGGGAAACCAAACTGGGGCCGGAAGAATTAACGGCGGATATTCCCAACGTGAGCGAGGAAGCTACCAAAGACCTCGATGAAAATGGGGTGATCCGCGTGGGTGCGCATGTGAAGGAAGGAGACATCCTGATCGGCAAAATTACCCCGAAAGGAGAAAGCGATCCTACTCCGGAAGAAAAACTGCTTCGTGCGATCTTTGGTGATAAGGCCGGAGATGCAAAAGATGCATCGCTGAAAGCGCCGCCTTCGACCGACGGTGTCGTATTGGAGAAAAACCTGTATTCCCGCGCCAAGAAGGACAAGAGTACCAAAGCGCATGAAAAGAGCGCTTTGGATAAGTTGGATCGCGCGCATCAGAAAAACGAGGAGGAATTGCTCAAGATCCTTCAGGATAAGCTCATAAAACTGATTGACGGCCGGGAAAGCGCCGGAGTTACTAATAACTTTGGAGAAGTGTTGATCCCTCAGAATGGTAAATTTACCGGTAAAAACCTCGCGGATATTGATTATCTCAATGTGAACCCGCTGGGTTGGACCAATGATGAACAAACCAATGCCCTGATCAATACCCTCTTGCATAATTATACCATTAAGTATAATGAAGAGCTTGGTCGCTACAAACGGGAAAAATTCAATATTTCGATTGGTGATGAGCTTCCTGCCGGCGTGTTGAAACTGGCGAAAGTCTATCTGGCCTCCAAGCGTAAGCTCAAAGTAGGGGATAAGATGGCCGGACGTCATGGAAACAAAGGGATTGTGGCCAAGATCGTGAGAGAAGAAGATATGCCTTTCATGGAAGACGGCACCCCGGTAGATATCGTGTTGAATCCATTGGGGGTACCTTCCCGAATGAACATCGGCCAGATCTATGAAACGGTCCTGGGCTGGGCCGGACAGAAACTCGGTGTCAATTTTGCGACCCCCATCTTTGATGGCGCGTCCAAGGAAGAAATTGCCGATTATATCGATAAGGCCGGCTTGCCGGAGTTTGGGCATACCCACCTGTACGATGGGGAAACCGGGGAGCGTTTCGACCAGAAAGCTACGGTGGGTGTCATTTACATGTTGAAACTTCATCACCTGGTAGACGATAAGATGCATGCCCGTTCCATCGGACCTTACTCCCTTATTACCCAACAACCCTTGGGGGGTAAAGCGCAATTTGGAGGTCAGCGTTTTGGTGAAATGGAAGTGTGGGCGTTGGAGGCTTACGGCGCATCTAACATCCTGCAGGAACTGCTTACCATTAAATCTGATGATATTTCAGGCCGCGCAAAAGCTTACGAAGCTATTGTCAAGGGAGAAAATATTCCGAAGGCCGGTGTTCCGGAGTCTTTCAATGTGTTGATTCATGAGTTGAGAGGCCTGGGACTGGATTTAAAGTTTGAATAATTTTTTAATTGATAAAAGATAAACATGGCACTTAAAAGAGAAAATCGTCCTAAGTCGAATTTCAGTAAGATTACTATTGGCCTTTCCTCTCCGGATACGATCCTGGAAAGGTCTTATGGGGAAGTGCTCAAACCGGAAACCATCAACTACCGTACTTATAAGCCGGAAAGGGATGGTTTGTTTTGTGAACGCATTTTTGGCCCGGTAAAAGATTATGAATGTTATTGTGGAAAATACAAACGCATTCGTTACAAAGGGATTGTCTGCGATCGCTGCGGTGTAGAAGTAACCGAGAAGAAAGTTCGTCGCGAACGCATGGGGCATATCAAGCTGGTAGTACCCGTTGTCCACATTTGGTTTTTCAAGTCATTACCTAACAAGATTGGTTACTTATTAGGATTTAGTTCAAAAAAGCTGGAGTCTATTGTTTACTACGAACGTTATGTGGTGGTTCAGCCCGGCGTTTGTGAAGACAAACTGGCTACGCAGGATTTATTGACGGAAGAAGAATATCTGGACGTACTGGATACGCTTCCCCCCGACAACCAAATGCTGCCGGACGAGGATCCCAAAAAATTTATTGCTAAAATGGGCGCTGAAGCCGTACAAATGCTTCTTGCCCGTGTAGACCTTGATGGTCTTTCCTATAGCCTCAGGCATCAGGCAGCTACCGAAACGTCCCAACAGCGTAAGGCGGAAGCCCTCAAAAGGCTGAGTGTGGTAGAGGCCTTCCGGGATGCTAATACGCGCCTGGAGAACCGGCCTGAATGGATGGTGATGCAGTACATACCGGTCATCCCCCCTGAATTACGTCCTTTGGTACCCTTGGATGGCGGACGTTTCGCCTCCTCGGATCTGAATGATTTGTACCGCAGGGTGATCATCCGGAATAACCGCCTCAAGCGGCTTATGGAGATTAAAGCACCGGTGGTCATATTGCGTAATGAGAAAAGAATGTTGCAGGAATCTGTGGATTCCCTTTTTGATAATTCCCGTAAATCCAATGCCGTTAAGGCAGAAGGAGGACGTCCGCTAAAATCCCTGAGTGATATTCTCAAGGGAAAACAGGGCCGTTTCCGTCAAAATTTGCTGGGTAAACGTGTGGACTATTCCGGTCGTTCTGTTATTGTTGTAGGGCCGGAATTGAAGCTGAATGAATGCGGGCTGCCAAAGGATATGGCCGCAGAATTGTTTAAGCCGTTTATCATTCGTAAGCTGATTGAAAGAGGCATTGTTAAAACCGTGAAATCAGCGAAGAAGCTGGTAGACCGAAAGGAAGCAGTGGTATGGGATATCTTAGAGAATGTATTAAAGGGACACCCCATATTGCTTAACCGTGCGCCTACTTTGCACCGGCTTTCTATTCAGGCGTTCCAGCCCAAGTTGGTGGAAGGTAAAGCGATCCGTTTGCACCCGCTTGCATGTAGCGCTTTTAACGCGGACTTTGACGGGGACCAGATGGCTGTGCATGTGCCGTTGAGCAATGCGGCTATATTGGAAGCACAGTTGCTGATGCTTGCTTCCCATAATATTCTTAACCCGCAAAACGGCTCTCCTATTACCTTGCCTTCTCAAGACATGGTACTGGGATTGTATTACATTACCAAAGGCAAGAAAACCAATGAGGAGGAGAAAATAAAAGGCGAAGGCAGCGTTTTCTACTCTCCGGATGAAGTGCTGATCGCACTTAGTGAGAAAAAAGTAGACCTGCATGCCTGGATAAAAGTGCGGGTGAAATTGCGTCAGGAAGACGGAACCTTGGCGGAGAAACTGGTAGAGACGACGGTAGGTCGCGTCTACTTCAACCAGGTAGTTCCGGAGAAGGTCGGATTTGTAAATGAACTGCTGACCAAGAAATCCCTCCGCAAGATCATCGGGGATGTAACCAAGATTACTAATGTACCTACAGCGGTTCAGTTCCTGGACGATATTAAAGACCTGGGATTCCGCAGTGCCTATGAAGGGGGACTGTCCTTTAACATCAACGACCTCATTGTTCCGGAAGTAAAAGAGGATCTGATTCAGGACGCCCAAAATGAAGTAGATGAGGTTTGGGAAAACTACAACATGGGGTTGATCACCAACAATGAACGTTACAACCAGATCGTGGATATCTGGTCCCGCGTCGACACCCGTGTTACGGAAACGCTTATTCGTGAACTGGCAGGTGACAAGCAGGGATTCAACTCAGTGTATATGATGTTGGATTCCGGTGCCCGTGGTTCCAAACAGCAGATCAAGCAGCTCGCCGGTATCAGGGGGCTGATGGCCAAACCGAGGAAAAGCGGCTCTTCCGGTTCTGAAATTATTGAGAACCCGATTCTGGCGAACTTTAAAGACGGCCTGAGCGTACTGGAATACTTTATTTCAACCCACGGTGCCCGTAAGGGGCTGGCTGATACCGCGCTGAAAACAGCAGATGCCGGTTACTTGACCCGTCGCTTGGTAGACGTGGCCCAGGATGTGGTTATTAATGAAGAAGACTGTGGCACGTTACGGGGTATTTCTATCAACGCCTTGAAGGATAATGAAGAAGTAGTAGAACCCTTGTTTGATCGTATTTTAGGACGTACTTCCTTGCATGATGTCTACGACCCGGCGACCGATGAACTGATTGTTGAAGCTGGGGAAGAAATTACTGAGGAACTGGCCAATAAGATCGAAGAATGCGGTATTGATTCTGTAGAGATCCGTTCGGTGCTGACTTGTGAAAGCCGCCGTGGCGTATGTGTGAAATGTTATGGTAAAAACCTGGCTACAGGATATATGGCCCAAAAAGGTGATTCTGTAGGGATTATCGCAGCCCAATCTATCGGGGAGCCCGGTACACAGCTTACTTTGCGTACGTTCCACGTGGGGGGTATTGCCGGATCTACATCCGTAACTTCCCAGTTGATTACTAAATTTACCGGTACCGCGCATTTTGACGGATTGCGAACCATTGGTTTTGTTAATCAGGAAGGAGAAACCGAGGACATGGTTATTGGCCGTACGGGAGAGATTCGTTTAATGTCTGATGATGACCGTCTGTTGACCACATACAATGTGCCTTACGGGGCAACCTTGAAAATCAAAGACGGACAGAAAGTAGAAAAAGGCGCGGTGTTATGTACCTGGGATCCCTATAACGCGGTGATCATTTCTGAGGTTAATGGTGACGTCTCTTTTGAAGGCATGGTTGAAGGAATTACCTACCGCGAAGAATCGGATGAACAGACCGGTCACCGGGAGAAAGTAGTCATTGAAACCAAGGACAAAACGAAGATACCGACTATTGTCATCGGCGATCCAAAGAAAGGTGGAAAAGCTTATAACCTGCCTGTCGGCGCTCACGTGGTTGTGCACGAAGAGGATGAAGTTCAACAGGGGAAGGTAATTGTGAAGATTCCACGCGTACTCGGTAAGCTGAAAGATATTACCGGTGGGCTGCCAAGGGTAACAGAACTCTTTGAAGCCCGTAACCCATCTAATCCGTCCGTAGTATCAGAAATCGACGGTGTGGTGAGCTTTGGCAACATTAAACGAGGGAACAGAGAGATTATTGTAGAAGCCAAAGACGGGGTGACCAAGAAGTACCTGGTGCCGTTAACCCGGCATATTCTGGTTCAGGAAGGCGACTTTATCAAAGCCGGAAGTTCCCTGTCGGAAGGCGCTATCGCCCCTGCCGATATCCTGCAGATTAAGGGGCCACATGCCGTACAGGCTTACCTGGTAAACGAGATTCAGGAAGTGTACCGTTTGCAGGGCGTGAAACTGAACGATAAGCACATCGAAGTCATTGTTAAGCAGATGATGCGCAAAGTGAAGATTGAGGATCCGGGGGACACCAAGTTCCTGGAAGTCGATATCGTTGACAAATTCGATTTCCTGGAAGGAAACGATCAGATCTTTGATAAGAAGTTTGTTTCAGATCCGGGTGATTCTACTAATCTCAAAGCCGGACAGATCGTCACACTGCGTCAGTTGAGGGAAGAAAATTCCTTATTGCGCAGGGCGGATAAGAAGTTGGTAGAGTTCCGTGATGCACAACCGGCTACATCCAGTCCATTGTTGCTGGGTATTACCAAAGCTTCTCTTGGAACGCAAAGCTGGATCTCGGCTGCGTCCTTCCAGGAGACCACAAAAGTATTATCCAAAGCAACGATTGCAGGCAAGTGTGATGATATGATCGGTCTGAAAGAAAATGTGATTACCGGTCACCAGATTCCAGCAGGTACGGGCCTGCCCGAATTCACTAACTTAATAGTGGGCTCAAAAGACAGTCTTGAACACCTGGAATCATTGAAAGTCCTGGAATCTTTTGATGAAGAAGAATAAAGATTGCTAAGTATACTGAAATAAGGGGTTGCTTTCCGTGTAGGCAACCTCTTGTTTTTTCGTTTATTCCCAAAAATGTCCTATACATGAAGAAATGGTCGTTGATCTTTAATATTGTTCTACTCGTTTTAGTAGGTGTATTGTTTTACCTCCACTTTGGGCCGGAAAAAGTAAATGGGTCGGCCCCGTCACAGGCCGATACGCCGGCTGTGCAATCCAGGTTGCCGTTGGCTTACGTAAATATCGACTCCCTGGAAGCGCATTATGCTTATTTTCAGACAAAGAAAGCAGAACTTGATAAGAAGCAGGAAAGCATTCAAAATGAGTTGGCTTCCAAAGCCCGGGATATTCAGGAGGATATAGCCAAGCTGCAGAAAAACGCGCCAACCCTCACACAGTCAGAAGGCATGGCCGCCCAGAAAAAGATTGTGGAAAAAAGGCAAAAATTACAGGAAAGGGAGCAGCAGTTACGGACCGACTTTCTGCAGCAGCAACAGCAGTTCAACCAGGAACTTCATAACAGGCTGCAGCAGTTTCTAAAAAAGTATAATGCAGACAAACATTATGCATTTATCTTTTCTTACTCCGAAGCCATGTCCGATATCTTATATAAAAAAGAAGCTTATAACATTACAGCGGAAGTTATTGAGGGGCTGAATGCCGAAAAAGAAGAGGCTGGCAAATAAACGGCTTATATCTCATCCAGCGACTTTCGGGTATGGTTTTTTAGTTTCTTGAATTGTGTAGGCGAGAATCCCGTTACTTTTTTGAATTGTGCCGACAGGTGGGCTGTACTGCTGTACCGCATCTTAAAGGCGATGTCGCTCAGACTTAGCTCGTCATATACCAGCAACTCTTTTACTTTTTCAATTTTTTGCTGAATAACGAATTGTTCGATGGTCACGTTTTCTGAGGCGGAGAACAGGTTACTGAGGTAATTGTAATCCTTGTGTAGGTTACGGGCCAGATAGTCGGAAATATTTTCGTTCATGTCTGTTAAATCCTTCCGGTGGATGAGCTCAATCAATGTATTTTTTATCGCCGATATGGTCCGCGACTGCTGATTGCTGATCAATTCAAATCCTTCCTGCCTGAGTCCTTGTTCTACGGCCTGCTTCTGATCTCGACTCAGCGCATCGGTTAATATCACTTCTCCTAATCTGACTTCTTTAGGTTGTATATGTTGATCGGCCAAAATGGCTGCAACGACCTTAATACACCGCCGGCAAACCATATTTTTGACATATAAAGTATTTTGTTCCATCGTTCAAAGATAAGCATCCTGATTCTTTCCAGGTTTGAAATAATTCAAAATTAAACATAACTTAGCGAAAGCTTGAAAGGTTTACTTATGGAGGATAGTTTTACTAAGTCATTGATTATAAGGGTGATAGATGGTGATGAGGAGGCCTTTAAACTAATATATGAAAAATATTGGTCCCGCCTGTACTCGATCTGTTATTATTACTCCCGGTCCAGAGAAGATACAGAAGATATGCTCATGAATATCTTTACTTCTTTATGGAGGAATAAGGCGAACATCAATATCGAATGTTTTCAATCCTACCTGGTGAAAGCTGCCAAGAATCAATCGTTTAAGTATATTCAAAAAAAGCAGCGGAGAAGAATATCCATGCAAAAATTCAGTGAAAATATTCAAACCTCCACTGCGGATTTTGATATTCCGGACAAAATGCTCGAAATGAAAGAATTTTCATTTCAATTGAATCGTAGAATCCAGTCCCTGCCAGGCAAAACAAGAAAAATTTTTCTCCTAAACCGTAATAATGGGCTGACCTATGAGCAGATCGCTTCTTCCCTCAATATTTCTGAAAAGACCGTGGAGTATCATATCTCCAAAGCATTGCGTTTACTGGCTGGCCATACCTTTATCCTGCTGACAATGATGTTGTTAAAATAATTTTTTGGGAATTCTTAGGGTATTTTGTTCTTAAAGGAACTTTAATAGCAAAGTACCGCTTTAGCATAATGAAAGTTTCCAGGAAATTATTGATCAGATTCAGCAAGGATGAATGCACTCAAGAAGAAGCGTTGGTTGTTGAGCAATGGCTTAATGATGGATCCTGGCCGGAACTTCCACAGGAGGAGGAAATTTCGGAAGAGATTAAGCAGGCCGTTTGGGCCAGAATTCGCGAACGCATGCAAACTGCGGTGTTAAGTCCCAAACCCCACAGATGGAAATTCTTGAAGATAGCCGCTGTTATAGCAGCTCTGGTTATTACCGGTTTTTTTATTTATACTTTTCAAGAAACAGACCCTCAGGGCCTTACTTTTGTTACCCGTCCACATGAGCATAACCGAATTGTTTTACCGGACAATTCAGTGGTTTTTTTGGCTCCGCGATCCACAATAACCCTTGCGGAAGATTTCGATGAAGGCAACCGAAGGCTTTCCTTGCGCGGGAAAGCAACATTTGAGGTGGTTTCTGACGAAAGGCATCCTTTTATTGTTGTAAGCGGTAACATCACTACCACTGCATTAGGTACTTCATTTCAGGTTAACGCATATCCTAAAAGGCGAAAGATCAATGTCATTCTTTCTTATGGGAAAGTGCAAATAACCGATAGTAAAGCACAACAAGGAGAGCAACCGATGTACTTACAGCCTGGGGAAGAAGCTGTTTTTGATAAGACGTCTTTAACCATCAAAAAAGTGATGGCTCAGCCCAAACGGTTCAGTTATAAAAATCACATACTCTATTTTAAAAATGCAGGGTTGCGTGAAGTGGTTAAGAAGCTGGAGCGCTATTACCAGGTCACAATAGATTCTTCCAGGCTTGGTCCGGTAAACTGGAAGGTTTCCGGTGAATTTAAATATCAGCCACTGGATGTCGTATTAAAGGCTATCGCCTATTCCTGTAATATAGCTTATGAGATAAAAGACGACCGAATTATATTGGAACAAAATAAAAAGTGAAATATGAGAATAAAATAAAAAACCGGTAATCCGAAACCGGATTACCGGCAGCATTTAGACCAGTGTTCATATTGTCCAAAAAGACAACGGTTCGTATGGGGATACACCAACCAAACACTGCTCTTTATTTAAAGATTATTGATCCTTAAACAGCGTAAAAGTATGAAAAAACTTTTAATTCACTACTTGATGATGTCAACCAGGGCTTTCATATTGGCTATTGGTATTCTCGTAGTTTCTACTTCATTATTGACGGCAAAGAACAGTTATGGACAGAAGCCGGATATCAAAAAAATATTCCTGAGTATAAAGGCTGACCAAAGCCCTTTAAAAGGTATATTTAATGAGATTAAAAGCCAAACGAATATAAGTTTCTTTTATAATGCCAGCAGCTTTGATGTCTACCAACCAGTATCCTTGCATGTAGATAACAAGTCGCTTTTCTATATTTTAGAGGTCATTTCCCACCAGACCGGGCTCGAATTCAGGCAGATTAACAATCATATTTCAGTCAGACCGGAACCAGTTGCGACAAAAGAAAAACAGAATCAATATTTGCTTCCCACTATAGGGGAAGACACTAAAGTTAATATTCCAGAGAGAATTGAACTTTCACGTTCCTTGGCTTATGTAAAAGATACACTGGTTGACGGAAAGGTTACCGATGAGTCTGGATTCGCATTGCCTGGAGTCACCGTACAGGTAAAAGGGACGCAAAAGGGTACGATAACAGATGGTTATGGCCGTTTTTCTTTGGAAGTTCCATTGGGGGATACCTTGTTATTCTCTTTTATAGGATACAAAGAAAAAAAGATAGCCTATAAAGGAAAGGGCAGAATGTTAGTAGAGCTGGTTCCTTCTGCTGCCGGGTTGAATGAGGTCGTCGTGGTCGGTTATGGTACGCAAATGAAGCAGGACGTTATCAGTTCTGTCAGCCAGATTTCAGGAGAGGAATTGAGACGTACGCCTACTGCCAATCTGCAAAACGCACTTACCGGAAAACTTCCGGGGCTTGTGACCCAGCAGCGAAGTGGACAGCCGGGCGGAGCAAGCGCAGCCAAGGTGTATGTCAGGGGAGCAAGCTCGTTTACTGGTAATAACGCGCCGCTCATCTTAGTTGACAACGTAGAATATAATTATGGCCAGTTATTTTTAATTGATCCCAATACTATAAAAAGTATTTCTATTTTAAAAGACGCTGCCGCCACAGCCATTTATGGGATTAAAGGTGCTGACGGGGTCATATTAATTACAACCAAAAGGGGGCATATAGGTAAGCCGACGATTCATTTTAAAACGCAATGGGGGGTACAAACGCCGGTGCATCAATTACAAACCCTGAATGCGTATCAATCCGCGTTATTAAACAACGAAGCACTGATAAATGCAGGTCTACCTCCGAAGTTTTCTTATACAGATTTAAAACTATTTAAATCCGGGGCTGATCCCTATGGTCATCCCGATGTAGAATGGCGTGATGTACTCTTTAGAAACAGTACGGTAATAACGAATAATAATATTGACGTGTCAGGCGGTACGGAAAGGGTTCAATATTTCATTTCACTCGGATACATGTGGCAAAACGGGCTATTAAAAGATATCCCCTATAAGGGGAAAAATAAGGAACTAACACATGTAGATGATATCAACCAGAATTATTTCATGAAGCGCTATAAGTTTCGGTCTAATCTGGATATCAATGCGACAAAATCGTTACATTTTAAGTTAGACCTGGTTGGTACGCATGAAGAAGCCAATTCTCCGGGAGCGCAGAGTCATATCAATCATTTGTATGAATATGGGCATCTAAATCCTTTTATGTATCCGGTTTATAATCCGGATGGAAGCTTTGGCTACGCGAATCCTTTTAGGATGACTCCTATTGGGCATGAGAATAATGTTGCCGGAATCGTTGCTTTGGCTGGTTATAAAAGGAACTATAATGATTTTATGGATATCCACCTTTCCGGTATTCAACAACTGGATATTATTACCAGTGGGTTATCGGCCAGAGGGGAAATCGCTTTTTCCTATGCCAACACAGCATCGCGTACGATTAGTCGCAGCCAGGAATTCCCCTCTTATTGGTTTAACCCGGAAGACAGCACTTATCTGCCGCGAGACGCAAATGTCTATCGCATACCGAAATATAACAGAAGTTATTCCGGAGGGAATCCGAATCGAAGATTAAATATACAAGGGGCCTTAAACTATGAACATTCGTTTGGCCCTAATAATATAAGTGCCTTATTGTTATTTAACCAGACGAGCTACATAAAGCATGCTAATCCACCTTTCAATTTTAAAGGTTATACTTTCCGATTCACCTATAATTATAAACATAAATATTTAATAGGGGTGAGTGGTGCATACAATGGATCTAGCCGTTTTGTTACCCAGAAAAGGTACAGCTTATTTCCTGCTCTTTCGGCAGGGTACAATATAGCTAAAGAACCCTTCTTTAAAAAAGTATTTCCTTTCCTGGAAACCTTTAAGTTCAGAGGTTCGTACGGGTGGGTAGGTAGTGACGATATTGGACAAAATAGATACTTTTATGAAAGTGTATACAGAAGAAGTGGAAGCTATTCATATGGCGAAACCGACAACCATATTTCTGGCATTATTGAAGATCAGCAGGGGAATAATGATGTGAGTTGGGAAACCCAGCGGATGGCTGATGTAGGGCTGGATTTCTCGATGTTTAAGGGAAAGATAAGTGGAAGTCTTGATTACTTTGACTACTATAGATATGATATTCTTACTAAGCGATCCACTGTTCCTTTATTTTTTGGAGTGAAGGAAGGAGACCTGCCTCCTGTAAACATCGGCGAGGTCAGCAACAAAGGATTCGAGGTCGAATTAAACTATAAGGATCATATTGGCCAAGTAGGGATTTTCCTGAAAGGGACTTATTCTTATGCGAAGAATAAAATTCTTTTTATGGATGAACCCCCGCCACGTTTTCCCTGGCAAAAGGCCACGGGCTTGTCAATCGGCATGCAGAAACAATATATCTGGACAGGTGCTTTTTATCAGGATCAAAAAGATATAGATACCAGCGCAACTCCTGCGGGAAGGGTTAATCCGGGTTTCCTCAAGTATAAGGACCTGAATGGCGACGGTATTATAAACCCTGATGATATGGCGTATACCGGATATCCCAATTTGCCTAATACGAATATAGGCCTCACTTTAGGCTTTGATTACAAGGGAATCCACTTCAGTGTTCTGCTTCAGTCGGCGCTGAACTTTGATGTGATAACCGGCTTTGACAGGGCTGTTCCATTTAGGACGGTTCTTCAGCCTATTCATTTGGGCAGATGGACACCTGAAACAGCGGAAACGGCCACATTTCCTATCCTTACTACGTACTTTAACGGGTCCTACATGAGTCCGAGGGGAAACCCTTCTACCTTTTGGTCTGTAAGTGGCGATTATCTGAGGATTAAATCAATGTACCTTTCTTACCAGATCCCTGATTATTTAGTTAATAAGGTTGGTCTTGCAGCGGCCAATGTATTTATCAACGGGTATAATTTGTTTACCTGGTCTAAGATGTTGGAAAAGTACCAGTATGATCCAGAGATTGAACCTGGATCAAACAAATTTGTATATCCAACGCAACGAATTTTCAATTTTGGTTTACGGGTGACCTTTAAATAAGAGAATTTATGAAATTTACAGTTTATATAATTATTACAGTTTTTGTTCTCTCTTTTTCTTTTCAGGGGTGTAGGAAAGCTGATAGTTTTTTAGATAAGAAAGTGGATGCTTCTTTAAATGAAGAGAATGTCTTCGCAGACAGCGCGCGAACAATGGATTATTTAGCTGGCATTTATGAAGGATTATATTTTTGGGTAAATACCAATACACCTAACGCCAGATACGGGCCTTGGTATGAAATGACGGACATTGCCTCTACCCGCTGGCCCGGAGGACATAATATCCCTAACCAGGTTTTTAATGGAACTTTTGGAGAGCCTTTTTACGAGAAAATAGAAACTTTGTGGGAGCATTTTTATACCCGAATCAGACAGTGTAATATTTATCTCGAACATATAGTGCCCGGGAAGTCTCCTTTGTCTTCCCGCCTGAGTAAACGCACTCGGGCGGAAGCCAGGTTCCTACGGGCTTATCATTATTTTATGTTGATGAAGGGCTGGGGTGGTGTTCCGCTGGTAGGGGATACGGTATACAGTTTAAGTGCCAAAGGAACAGCGCCGCGAGCTACTTTTAAGGCTTGTGTTGATTATGTAGTTAGTGAATTGAATGAGATAGCGCCGAAGTTACCAAAACAATATACTGGACGCGATTATGGACGTATTACCAGAGGCGCCTGTCTTGCATTAAAGGCCAAGGTACTGTTGTTTGCCGCAAGCCCATTGTTTAATGGAGGAAGCATTGCTACCAACCCGGAGTTAATTAAATACACAGCTTATCCCGATAAAAAGGAATCCCGTTGGCAGAAAGTGCTGGAAGCGGCACAGGACGTCGTGGATATGGGGATTTATCATCTGGAGACGGATAATCAAACACAACCGGGATATGGGTTTTATAAAGTGTTTCTGGAGCGGGTGAACCCGGAATATATCCTTGCGTGGATGGACGGGCCTAATCGAAATGCGGAGGAACATGTTTTACCCAGGAGCCTTGGGGGTGATTTTAGACGATATCCTACCCAGGAGCTGGTTGACGCATTTCCTATGAGCAACGGGCTGCCGATAACAGATGCTCTTTCGGGTTATGATCCGGATAATCCTTATAAGAACCGGGCTCCGCGTTTTTATTATTCTATTATCTATAATGGCGCGATGTATTTTAATGTGCAAAGCCATAAAATGGAACCTATCTGGACTTATGTTGGGGCTACTCCTGACGGACTAAAGTCGGTCAATACGAATTCTGGGACAAATACCGGCTACTATGTGCGTAAAATGTGTGATGTGTTAGTGAATGGACGGACTGCCTCGGCACGTACAGACCGTTGTCTTCCCGTGATTCGTTACGGCGGCGTATTATTAACGCTCGCAGAAGCTGCAAATGAGACGGGAAAAACCGCATTAGCCATGGAACAACTGATTAAGCTTCGGAAAAGGGCTGGAATTGAGCCGGGACTTAACAATCGATATGGACTACCTGCCAACCCTACCCAGGAAGAAGCCAGAAAATTGATCCGTCGTGAAAGGGTGATTGAGCTTGCTTTTGAAGCGCATCGTTTTTGGGACTTGAGACGCTGGAAGGCTGGTGATTTGCTGGATGGGAAATACATGCATGGAATGCGTATTACTAAGACTGGAAATGACTTTAATTATGAAAGATTTGAAACGAGAAAAAGATATTTCAAGCCAAATCTTTATCTATTTCCTATCCCTCACACAGAAATTGCTAATGATACGGCGCTGTTGCAAAATCCGGGGTGGTGAGTGTCGGTGCAAAACAACGACTGGAATAGAGATAATCTTGGTAAATATAAATTAATTCAAATGATACATTTTTCTTCAATCATATTATTATCTATAAAGAAAATGATCGCTCTTCATAATTGGAAAGGCTATCTGTTATTCTTTATTTCCTTTCTCTGTCTTTCTCAGGTTTATGCGCAAACTGTTTTACAAAACAGTTATTCCGATACGGTTGAACAGACGCCAACTGAAAATCGATTGAAATCAACCCTTTCTTACCAGGTTCTTTACGATAAGATAGGTCCGGATGAACGAATAGAGTCCATTGGATATTTAACAGGAGATAAGCTGGAATCTACCCCCTCTATTTTTTTAAGTAATGGCTTTACCGGAAGAATAGCCGGTTTATATACCCGTCAATATACCGGGGCACCTGGAAGTAATGATGTCAGTCTTCGATTAAGGGGATTAAGTCCATTAATCATAGTTGACGGCATTCCCAGGCAATCCGCTGATATTTTTTCAGTCAATCCTGAACAGATTAAATCTGTTACGGTGCTTAAAGATGCGTTATCTACAGCCATGCTGGGCCTGCGTAGTATGAATGGCGCGATTTTGATTACGACGAAAAAGGGCGGAACGGATAAAAAATTTCATATTGGCTTAAAGGCTCAAACCGGTATCGCCAAGCCGCTCAGTCTACCAGATCCACTTTCTGCTTATGAGTATGCCAGTTTATACAATGAAGCGTTGGACAACATGGGGATGAATCCTCTTTATAGCGCTGAACAGCTGCAGGCTTATAAAAATGGAAGTAATCCGTATTTATATCCGAATGTAAATTGGTATAACAAGATACTGGCGCAACAGGCGCCTTTAAGCAGGTACACATTGAACGCAGGAGGAAGTAATAAATCCGTTCGGTATTTTGTATCACTGGATTACGCGAATCAGGAAGGCTTATTCAAGGATTATGGGGTGAATACGTATAGCACCAATGCTGATTATCAACGTTATATATTCAGAAGTAATGTAGGCGCGCATCTTACTGACAGATTATACATGTCTTTGGACTTGTTTGGTCGTCTCCGGTTACAAAACGATCCGGGCGGTGGAACCGGAAGTATAATGAATGCGCTGTTGACTACGCCTAATAATGCCTATCCGGTATTGAATCCAGATAGCTCGTTAGGAGGTAATATTAACTACAAAAATAATATTTATGGGCAACTGGTGCAATCTGGGTATGCTAAATCCATTAACAGTGATGGTTATGCAGACCTTCAGTTGAAGAGGGATATGAGTGATATACTTAAAGGATGGTGGGTGAAAGGCATACTTTCTTATGGAGTTAATATTGCACAAAAAATTGACCGAAGTAAAAATTTTGAAACCTATCAAATGCGGGTTAATCCTGTAACTGGGGATACTAGTTATCATCGGTATGGAAATAAATCAGATCAAAGGAATAACTCTTTTGTACAATCTAGGCAACATTCGGTATATGGCGCGTTAATTACCGGATATACCCATACCTGGGAAGACAATGATTTGAATGTTTTATTGATGTACAAGCTGAATAGCTATACCAATAACTGGACCCTTCCGAATAAATTTAAGACACTTGCAGGAAGTGTTAAATATGGCATTCAGGATAGATATATTTTTCGGGCGGTTGCTTCTTATAGTGGAAATAGCAGGCATAGACCCGAAGGGCGATACGGTATTTTTCCTGCTGTAGGTATTGCATGGAACCTACATAAGGAGGCCTTCTTTAATCAAGCGGGATTTGTCAACTTTTTAAAACTCCGTGCTTCATATGGACTAACGGGACGGAGCACATCGGCTAACTATGGCTATGGCTACTATCAATATATCCATAGGTATAGTGAAGCAACGGGATATCATTTTGGAAATCCTCCTTCTTATGCAGATGGCGTTAATGAGTCTGACCTTTATTATGGTGTAGATACCTGGGAGAAAGGATTGAAACTAAATGTTGGGCTGGATATGCACTTCGCCGAGAGCCGGGGTATGTTGAACGTTGACTATTACAGGAACAAGCTCATTGACCTCGTTCAATCAAGGGGCAAGAATTCAGGCATTCTTGGCTGGGGCGCGCCGATCTATCAGAACTTGGGCAAGGATCTATACAGTGGTCTGGAAATTTCTGCGGGCTGGAGAGATAATCTAGGGGAATTGAGTTATCGGCTCGCGGGGAACTTTTCCCTTAATGACAGTAAAGTATTATTTAATGATGAGCCGGACTATCCCTACCCCTGGATGCAAAGAGTCGGCTTACCGGTAGGGCAGCCTTTTGGGTATATCGCTGATGGGTTTATTACCCAGCCCGGAGGTGGGCCGGTGCGAGAAGGATATACCGCGGTTCCGGGCGATATTAAGTATGAGGATTTAAATAAAGATGGTGTTATTAACCAATATGACAGAAAGGCAATTGGCACACAAAAACCGTTAATATTCTATGGCTTGGATGTTGGGCTTACCTGGAAGAATTTTCATTTGAGTTTTTTGATACAAGGTGTTTCGAATAGAGATGTGGTTCTTATGGGTACGGGCTATCAGGCCTTTAAACAAAATGGGAGAGGACAGGCTTATGAAAGACACTTAAACCGGTGGACGCCCGAAAACGCGGCGGCATCAGCTTTCCCAAGGTTAACGATTGGAAATAATGTCAACAATGATATTTCTTCTACCTTTTGGTTAAGGTCAGGCAATTATTTTAGGTTGAAAAATGTTGAAATTAGTTATTTATTTAAGGGAATCGCTATTAGCGCGATAAAGATAAAGCAGCTTAAGGTGTTTGTGAATGGTTTGAACTTGCTAACCTCTTCGAGTTTGAAATATTCAGATCCAGAGACATTGATGGGAAATTATCCTATTCAGAGGATAATAAATGGCGGTATATCTCTAAAGTTCTAAAAAGGAACAAAACTAAAAAATTGAATCATGAAGCTAAAGTTTTTTGTAAATGCTCTTTTTGTTTTGGGACTGTTTTTGTCTGCATGCAGGAAGTATGAAGAAGTACCGGTAGAATTTCTTACGGAGGACTATGTGTATGACAAAATAGACAGCAGCGGTAAATATGGCAGAGAGATGTTAAATAACCTCTATTCCTATTTGCCCAATGGTTACAACCGGATTGATCATGTGGTGTTGGGTGCGGCAACGGATGATGCGATCGCTTCTGCGCGGTATAGTAACATTGAATTACTGTCTAAGGGCATGCTTACTGCGCTTTCTAATAATCCTAATGGCTATTGGTATGAGGGATATAAGGCAATAAGGGATGTGAATAAGTACCTGGCTAATATTGACAAGGTCCCCGTTCCTTCCATAATTAAACAGTACTGGAAAGCGGAAGCACGGTTTATCCGGGCAATGAGTTATTTTGAATTGATTAAAAGATACGGCGGGGTACCGTTGATAGGAAATAAGTTATATGATCAGGATGCTGAAATTGGTTTATCTAGAGATGATTTTCAGACTTGTGTTTCTTACATTGTAGATGAACTGGACGAAATAAAGGATTCATTGAGGCCTGATCCTGTTTCTAAAACTGAGGTAGGTAGGATTACTGCTGGTGCTGCACTCGCGCTGAAATCCCGTGTTCTATTGTACGCTGCAAGCCCGTTGTATAATCCTGAAAATGATTTAGCAAAGTGGCAAGCAGCCTCAGATGCGGCCAAAGCAATTATAGATTTAAATGTATTTGACCTTGAAAAAAAATTTGATGCTGTTTTTGTAACAAGGCAGAATAATGAGGTCATACTGGCTTATCAACGAGCAGAGACTGAGGATGTTGAAAGGGATAATGCACCTGTCGGATATGCCGAACCTAATATGAGTAATGGTTATGTAAGTCCTACACAGGAGTTGGTTCGTGCTTTTCCAATGAGAAATGGCTTGGCCGTTTCGGATCCGGCGTCCGGTTTTAATCCTGATAGCCCCTATGTAAACAGAGACCCCCGGTTTTATGCTACTGTGTTTTATAATGGTGCATCATGGCTTGGTCGTAGGGTTCAAACATTTGAGGGGGGTAGAGATAAGCCGAATAATATTCAACGACAAACAAGAACCGGCTACTACATGCGTAAGTTTATGGGAGATTACGCGGACAAAAATGCTTATGGCAATATGGATCATAATTTTGTTATTTTTCGTTATGCTGAAGTCCTGTTGAATTATGCAGAAGCAGAAAATGAATTAGAGCATATTGATGTGGCATATAAACAACTGAAGAAGTTAAGGAAACGGGCGGGAATAGAAGCAGGAACGAATGATCTTTATGGTTTGAAGCCGGATATGACACAAGCGGAAATGCGGAAAGCAATTCATTTGGAACGACGTATTGAAATGGCCTTTGAAGAACAACGTTACTGGGATGTGCGTAGATGGAAAGTCGCCGATACCGTCTTTAACAAAACGCTGCATGGAGTACAGATCACGATGAAGGAAGACAGTACCTTTCATTATGAAATTGTACCTGTTCAAAAGATAATTTTTTCGGCCCCTAAAATGTATCATTATCCAATCCCCTACAAAGAGGTTGCAGGAAATCCTTCAATCGAACAGAACCCTGGTTGGAATTAATAGTCGTAGTTTAATAATTCTTTATGATGAAGATAAAACTAAAATACAATCATTACGTAAGCTTTTTGTTATGGCTTGTGATATTTGCTCCTACGTGGGCGTCAAGTTGCAACAATGAGGATCCTGTGAAGACGACAGATTCTATGACTGATGCTGATCAGGATACAAGTAAGTACTATACCCTTCGGGTATTAGCTTTTAATATCCAGCGGGGGAAAGTTGCCGACGGAAGCACGAACCTGGCATTGTATGCTAAAATTATCAAGAAGGCGAAGCCAGATTTAGTGGCTTTATCTGAAATTGATAAGAACATTCCGCGTTCAGGGAACATCGATCAAGCCGCTAAGTTAGCCGAATTAACTGGTTTGAAAGGATATTTTGGTAAGTTCAGGGACTATAAAGGCGGAGACTGGGGAGATGCCATACTATCTAAACTGCCTGTAGTCGACTTCAAAGTTATACCTGCAAACTCGTCGCTTGATCCTAAACATGGCAGGAGCTATATTTTTGCAAAGATAAAAATTGATGAAGATAAATTTATTTACTTCAATTGCTCGCATTTGACGCCGTATGTGGAAAAACAAAAAACAATACAAGCTAAGGAGTTGGTCAAATATTATGATAGCGCATTGCAGAGGGCTCCTTTACTTATTTGCGGAGATTTGAATTCGTTTCCTACTTCCGATGCGATGCAGGTATTGTTTGAACAGTTTAAGCCTTCGGATCCCTATTTTAAACCGACGTTTAATGCTAGAAAAAAACTTACCCGAAAAATTGATTATATTTTATATCCGAAGAAAGGGAAATGGGAAGTGATGGAGTATAAACGAATTATGAGAAATGATGCTTCAGATCATTTAGCGATATTGGCTGTTTTAAGGTGGAAGAAAGAATAGAAGGAAAAGGTTGATTATTTACATAAGTTAAAATTTTTTTCATGAGGTACGTATATAAAGTTAGTTCGGGTAGTTATTGGTTTATGATGATCATAAGCTTATTTGTTTTGGTTTCCTGTTCAAAAGAAAAAATTACGGGTGTCCCCCACCACACGAAAATATTGCAATCTTCCATAAACGAGATTAAGGACCTTTATTCTTATTATAAAGGAGACGATGTACCGCTGGCATTCGATAGTGGATTTAAAGCAATAAATATTTATGGTGTAGTAATATCTAATGCAGCATCGGGAAATCTCCCCAAAGGCTATTTAGTTATTCAGGATGATAAATCGGGTATTGCTATTGTTCTAAGTGATCCATCTACAAATAGTTCCTTTATGCAGGGCGACTCTGTAAAAGTGAATGTAGTGGATGGAGTGCTGACCAAAATAAATGGAAATATGGCCATAAAGAATATTCGACAGTCGGATATTACTAAGTTAGGGACTACTAGTGCTGAAGCTATTGCCGTTTCTTTAGAAACGCTTTCAAAAAATTTTGGCACCTACCATGAACGATTGGTGAAGATTGTATTGGCAAATATTGTTCCTGAGCCAACTACAGGAGAAACTTATAGTGGACGGAAAATGTTGGATGATGGCTCTACAAATCCAGGGCGGGTTGTATTGTATAGTTTTCCATCTTCTGATTTGGCAAAAGTAGAGGCAAATGCGAATGCTACTTATACCGGTATAGCAATGTATGGTCCGGGAGAAGAAGGAGATAAAGAAATGCAGATATGGCTTCGCAATGAGCACGATATTTCGAAAACAACCATTATCCCAGTTAATGCCCCTTTAGTTATTACTGGTTTTCTGGCTAATCCACGCGGATCAGATGAAAAATATAAAGGGCAAAAAACCCACTATGGCGCTACCGGCGTGACTATCATCCACAAAGGAGGGTATGAATATATTCAGCTCATGGCTTTAGAAGATATAGATTTTTCAAAAACGCCTTACAGTGTCGTTACTGCTAATAACGGAACTGTAACTGATAAGGGGTGGGCAGAAGGCGGAGATCGTACCTTTAAATTTAATCTTACAGAAGGCACAGCGGATGCCGGAACGTTCTTCTATGTAGGTGCTACAGCTAAAGTGATTTGCGCATATTGGCCTGAAGGGTTAAGCACTGATATAAGTGATGCCAATTGGATACGTTCTATCCCGGTTAAGCTGGAAGATGGTGGATTAGCAGGTGATGGATTTGGTAATTCTACAGGAGGTTTATTGGGAAACAGTAGTTCGGCAGACGGTATTGCTGTATTTAAAGGAACCGAAATAACTCCCACCTCAGTACCCGTAGACGCAGTATTCTTTAACCCTCCGGCTGAACATGCATTAGAAGGTGGAAATGGTTATTTGATTCCAGCTAATGATTTATATGATCCAGTAGACCCGGAAACTGGTGCAAAGCAACCTTTTTTTGGCCAGGGAACAAATACTTTTGCGGTTGATGGGGCAGGAGAGGCCAATCATTTTGTTATTATGGGCGGTATCGTTTCCCCCAAAGGCTGGCTCGTCTCGCGACATCCAGCTACCATCACTTTAAGCAGGACCTCTGAAATTACTGCAATAGAAAGTGGGACAGGTATTACAGCTTTTAGAAAATGATAAACAAGTAGTTAAAATCCATCGCTTCTATGCTCCCGAGCAAAACCTGTAACCACTAAAAAAACTACTGACCAAGTAGGGTGTTTATGCTAAAATTCTTAAAAATTGCTTGGAATTTTTCTGGCTCTTTTGTTTGTGCTGGACGGCAGACAAACCTGAAATAACAGGAATTCGCACAAAAACATTAATGACAAAATAAGAAAGCGCATGGATGCAGTCTTTAAAACGGGATCCATAAGTAATGTAGTGAACCTGCTGTACTCAATGAAGGATGGGTTATGGAATTTCCGGTAAAACAAAATTTAAAGCCTAAGTATTTTAATAGTAATTGGGAAATTACTATTTTGTGTCTTCTTAAAAACCTCCGTACTGGTTAAAGATCTTTAGTTCACTGCATCTTAAAAAGACAAGAGATGTTCAGACCGTATTTTTTAGCTATTATTTTTGCTTTTTTATTTTCTGCCTTAACAGGGTCTAGAAGCATTGCCCAACAAAACAAGAAGAGCGAGAAACCCAATATTTTATTGATCAATATTGATGATCTGGGATGGCGCGATTTGGGTTATATGGGAAGCCAATATTATGAGACCCCGAATATTGATCAATTGGCTGCAAAAGGGATGATCTTCACTGACGCCTATGCTGCTGCAGCGAATTGTGCCCCCAGCAGAGCCAGTTTATTTAGCGGACAATGGGCACCCCGGACCGGGGTTTACACTGTTGGCAGTTCTGAAAGAGGGAAAGCTGAAAACCGCAAACTTATTCCTGTTGTCAACCGGAAATTTTTGGATCCGGGGACTTTGACTATTGTCCAAATACTTAAAAATCACGGTTATGCTACCTGTCAGGTCGGGAAATGGCATATTAGCCGAGATCCTACAAAGTATGGATTTGAGGTAAATATAGGCGGTGCCGAATATGGCCATCCCCCAGCCGGCTATTTTAGCCCCTGGAATAATCACGCCCTTAAAGACGCGCCAAAGGGAACCTATCTGACTGACTACCTGACGGACCAGGCGATTCAATTTCTAAAAACACTTAAGGGGGATAAGCCTTTCTTCATGAATTTTGCTACTTACGCCGTACACACTCCCCTACAGGGGAAGCCGGAGCTTGTGGAAAAATACCGCCAAAAAACAGGAAGTTACGGCCAGCGCAATCCTGAATATGCTGCTATGGTGGAAACGATGGATAGGAATGTAGGGCGGCTGCTGGACTACCTGAAAGGGTCCGGGAAGCTTCAAAATACTTTTATTGTTTTCACCGCTGACAACGGTGGCGTATACGGCATTACTCATCAATGGCCACTCAGGGCGGGAAAAGGATCTTATTATGAAGGGGGAATCAGAGTGCCGATGATTGTCGTATGGCCCGGCAAGGTGGAGTCAGGCGTGTCAACTCATTTGCCGGTGATCAATACGGATTTGTTCCCTACTTTTCTCGAAGTGGCCGCTATTGAAAAACCTAAAAACAAAATATTGGACGGAAGAAGTATCTTGCCCGTTTTACAAGGGAAGAAAATGCCGGTTGAACCCTTGTTCTGGGATTTTCCCATTTACCTGCAAACCGCAAAAAAAGGAGCGCGTGCCGATAACGCGCAATGGGGAGACTCCTGTTTTCGTACCCGTCCCGGTGCGTCCGTGCGTTTCGGTCCCTGGGTGCTGCAACAGTATTATGAAGACAGCCATCTGGAACTTTATAACCTGGACATTGATCTTGGAGAACGAAATAATTTAGTAAACGTTTATCCTGAAAAAGCAAATGAGCTGTATCAATTATTGGTAAAAAGGCGAAATAAATTGAATGCCCCCGTACCGACAAAGTTAAACCCGGAATTTAAACCGGGCGGGTGCCGGGTTAATACAGTGTTGCAGTGGTAGCTGTAAAACAAAAAGGAGTACCTGCTATGATTTGGAAATGGTTTTTTACATTATTGGCTTTAACTGGAATACATCAAACTTTGTGGTCTCAATCCCGGCCCAATATCCTTATTTGTATAGCCGATGATGCTTCCTATCCCTTTATGGGTGCATATGGTTGTGAGTGGATCAATACTCCGGCTTTCGACTGGGTGGCCCAAAACGGTATTTTGTTTAACAACGCCTATACCCCTAATGCCAAGTGTGGCCCATCGCGGTCCTGCATCATTACCGGCAGAAATTCCTGGCAACTGGGGGCCGCGGCCAATCACTGGGCCTATTTTCCCAAAAAATTCAAATCTTTTTTTGAGGCATTAAAGGAACAGGGCTACTATACCGGCTATACTGGAAAAGGCTGGGCTCCCGGAATTCCAGGAAAAATCAATGGGCAGGAAAGGCAATTAACAGGAAAGCCATTTAACACGCTTAAAATACAACCACCGACTAATAACATTTCCAGTATTGATTATGCGGCAAATTTTCAGAAGTTTATCCAGGCAAAACCCAAAGGCAAGCCTTTCTGTTTTTGGTATGGAAGCTATGAACCACACCGGGGATATGAATTCGGGTCAGGGATAAAGAAAGGCGGAAAAAAACTAAGGGATATCCCCAGGGTGCCTGCTATCTGGCCTGATAACGACAGCGTGCGGACCGATATGCTGGATTATGCCTTCGAACTGGAATACTTTGATCATCATTTGATGAAGATATTAACTATTTTAAAAGAAAGTGGAGAATTTGAGAATACTTTGATCATTGTGACAGCAGACAATGGCATGCCTTTTCCCAGAGCGAAAGGACAGGAATATGACCTTTCAGGGCATGAGCCACTTGCTATTATGTGGAAAAAGGGGATTAAGAACCCTGGCAGAATAGTCAACGATTTTGTAAGCTTTATTGATATTGCTCCCACTGTTTTAGCGGTTGCAGGAGTAAATGCCCAATCAGCGGGTATGCAGCCCATAACGGGGGAAAGCCTTACCGATATCTTTTATTCAACAGAATCCGGTACCATCAATCCGCAACGTGACTATGTACTTATAGGCAAAGAGCGTCATGATGTAGGCCGGCCGCACGATTGGGGATACCCCATAAGAGGCATTGTTACTAAAAATTATTTGTACCTGCATAATTTTAAAATTAATCGCTGGCCGGCAGGGAATCCGGAGACAGGATATTTAAATGTGGACGGCAGCCCGACAAAAACCATTTGTATCGAAGCGGGAAAGAACCCTGAAACCCTGCGCTACTGGCAATGGGCGTTCGGCAAAAGACAAAGTGATGAACTCTATTCTCTTCGTGCTGACCGGGAATGCTTAAATAACCTGGCCGTAAATCCCGAATATAAGCGTATCATGGATTCCTTAAAACGGCAGTTGTTTGCGAAGTTGAAAGAACAAAGTGACCCGCGCATGTTTGGTAATGGAGCGGTATTTGACCATTATCCGTATGGCAATCCATCCGGCAGACACTTTTATGAGCGGTATAGGAAGGGAGACGCCACTTTAAAGTGGGGGTGGGTCAACAAATCGGATTTTGACAAGTACTATCCCCGAAGCCCTGCCGATTCAAAGGAGTAAAATGATTTGAAAAAAACCACAGAGATGTGTACTTTTCGACTTTTTAATTATTTGGAAATTAGATGAATATAGGTATGTTGAGAAAATTAACACTGCTATTCCTTATGTTATTTCTGGTTGGTCATTTCACCAATGCCCAAAAGCAACAGAAAGAGCAACCTAATATTATTCTTATTCTGGTGGATGATCAGGGCTACGGTGATATAGGGGTATTCTGGCAAAATCAACGGGCTAAGAAAGGACTGCCGCATGAACGCTCCCCTTATCTTGACCAGATGGCGGCAAATGGAGCGATGTTGACACAGCACTATTGTGCGGCGCCTGTTTGTGCACCCTCTCGTGCCTCCTTGTTGTTGGGCGTAAGCCAGGGACATGCCAATGTTCGTGACAATCAGTTTGATAAAGCCCTGGCCGATAATTACACCATGCCGTCTACTTTACGCAAATTGGGGTATAGTACCGTAGCCGTTGGTAAATATGGGTTGCAGGGCAGTAAAAGGTGGGCGGAAAATGGAGCGGAATGGCCTGCCAGACCGCGCAATAGAGGATTTGATGATTTTCTCGGTTATATGCGGCACAGCGACGGGCATGAGCATTATCCCAAAGAAGGCCTCTACCGGGGCAAAAAGCAAGTGTGGTTCAACGGGAAGAATATAGCCGACGAGTTAGATAAATGCTATACGGCTGATCTGTGGACTGCGTATGCCAAGCACTGGATTGTAAAGCATGAAGAAGGAAAGGACAAAAACAAGCCTTTTTTCATGTACCTCGCCTATGATACTCCGCATGCCGTAGATGAGTTGCCTACCCAACAATATCCTTCGGGAGGTGGCTTGAAGGGAGGGATTCAATGGATTGGAGATCCGGGGCATTTTATTAATACGGCATCTGGTACGCCTGATTCCTATATAAATCCGGACTATGCGCATGCTACTTACGATGATGACCATGACCCGTCTACTCCCGAAGTGGCCTGGCCGGAAACTTATAAAAGATACGCTACGGCTAACCGACGTATAGATTATGCCGTTGGGGATATTGTCCAGCTACTTAAGGACCTGAAAATAGATTCCAATACCCTGATTGTTTATACTTCAGATAATGGCCCCTCCATTGAAACCTATCTCGGAAAAGAACAACAATGGGAAGCAGCTCATTTACCCACTTTTTTTGGCAGTTACGGACCTTTTGATGGTATTAAACGGGATGATTGGGAAGGGGGTATCCGGATGCCTACTATAGCTTGGTGGCCGGGTCATATCCCGGAAGGGAAAGTAGTAACTAACCCGAGCATCAATTATGACTGGGCTCCTACATTTATTGATGCGGCGGGATCCGTTGCCCCCGCAAGAATGGATGGTGTTTCCCTTTTACCTTCGCTGACCGGTAAGGGTAAGCAAAGACCAAGCCTTATATACGTGGAGTACTATCAACAGGGCAGAACGCCCTCGTTTAAAGACTTTGCGCCCAACCACCGGGGACGAAGAAGAAATCAAATGCAAAATATCCGACTGGGAGATTTTGTAGGCGTGCGGTATGATATTAAATCTTCGTCAGATAGTTTTGAAATATATAATGTAGTAAAAGATCCCCAGCAAAGGCTTAACCTGGCTCTTTCTCCACGCAAAAAAGTAAGGGTTAAGAAGCAAAAGCCATTTAATGAGAATGTGCACGATAAGATGCGTGTTCAGGAGTTGAATGACTACATGAAAAAACGCGTTTTGCAAGTCCGGCTTCCCAATTCTACTATACCAAGACCTTATGACAGCACCCTGATCCCTTCGGTGAATGCGAAGACTACTTCCGGGGTAGGGTGGCGTTTTTATGCAGGTGACTTTCCCTGGATACCCCAAGTGGCGGTCTTGGCGGAAAATAACTCCGGTACTACCGCGCTCCCTAAGGCTAATGTAGTTCGCGGAGATAAAAAAGGTACATTATTTTTCTTCGGCTATATTCGGGTTCCTGAGGACGGAGCATATACTTTTTACCTGAAGACGGCTAGTCCGGCGTTCTTAAAAATTCATGACATCCAGACAATAGATGCGGATCACGGGTACCAGGCAGGAACAGAGAAAAAAACAACGTTATTTTTAAAAGCCGGATTACATCCGTTTAGGTTATATTATTACCATAAAAAAGGAAGCGCTCTATTAGATTTTCAATGGAGTGGCCCCGGGATCACGAAACAAAAAATTGCGGAGAAGTATTTCGAAAAAAGTAAGCTATAGCATTTATGAATTTCCGGACAGTTTCAGGATTAATAATTTTTATTGTACTGGCGCAAACCGCCGTAGGGAAAGTGGATCTTCCCGCGATTATTGCGGACAATATGGTGTTGCAACAACGGGCTGAAATACCGCTCTGGGGAAAGGCCGCGCCTGACCGGAAAGTCACTGTTGTTACTTCGTGGAATGAACGGCAATACAGCACCCGATCGGACGCTTCGGGTAACTGGAAGGTGGCTATACATACACCTGAAGCGGGAGGACCTTACGCCATTACTTTTGATGATGGCGGTAAACTTACCATAGCCAATATATTAATCGGTGAAGTCTGGGTATGTGCCGGCCAGTCGAACATGGAAATTTCTATGCGGGGATATGTCAATCAGCCTATTTTACACTCGAATGAAGTCCTGATGAAGGCCAATAATTCAAAGCTTCGCTTGTTTCATATTGAAAGAAATGTTTCCAACACGCCTTTGGCAGATTGTGAGGGCGCTTGGCAGGTATCCTCTCCGGCGCATGCTGCCACTTTCAGTGCCGTTGGATTTCAGTTCGCTATGAAACTACAGCAACTGTTAGGCGTTCCCGTCGGGATTATTGAAGCGGCCTGGGGCGGCACTCCTATAGAAGCGTGGATGACCAAGAGCAGCCTGCTGCCGTTTCCTTCGGTCATTGTTCCTACCGAAGAGAACAATATAAAGCCCAATTCAGATACGGCAACCTGTTTGTATAACGCCATGATTAATCCCATTGCGGGTTATGGAATAAAAGGTTTTATCTGGTACCAGGGAGAAAATAACCGTACCCATCCTTCTATGTATAAAGACCTGATGGCAGCAATGGTAAAAGGATGGCGACAGGAATGGGAAACCGACAGCCTCTCTTTTTACTATGTGCAAATAGCGCCCTATGATTATAAAGGCCGCCTGCAGGATTCCGTACCGCTGCTCAGGGAAGCGCAGGCCGAAGCTTCAAAAATTATCCCACATTCCGGCATGGTAGTCAGCATGGATGTTGGGAATAAAAAAACGATTCATCCTCCGGACAAAACAACCATCGCCAAACGCTTATTGTATTGGGCGCTGGGAGATACCTATGGTTGGGAAGGCATCGCCTACCAAAGTCCCGCTTTTCAAGATATGAAAGTACAACAAGGGGCGGTTACTGTTTCATTTTTACACGCGACACGGGGACTCACGGCTTTTGATCAAAAAATAAAGGGATTTGAACTGGCCGGAAAAGATCAAGTCTTTTATCCTGCGAGGGCGAAGATCAAAGGGCGGGGTAAAGTAGTTTTGCAAAGTGATAAAGTACCCCGTCCGGTGGCCGTCCGTTATTTATTTAAAGATTGGATAGAAGGTAATCTATACAATACAGCCGGGTTGCCGGCAGGTCCGTTTAGGACAGATCATTGGTAAACCATTAATAATTTAAAACATGCTTAAAAAAAATCTTATTGCTTTTATTGGCCTGGCTTTCTTATTTATTGCGTCGGGTTGTGCGCAAAAAAAAGATTACGCAGACAACTGGATTACGCTTTTTAACGGGAAAGACTTAAAAGACTGGAACATAAAAATCGCGGGTTATCCCTTGAATGAGAATTTTGGAAACACCTTTCGCGTAGAAGACAGTTTATTGAAGGTGTCCTATGACGGTTATGGTGATTCGTTAAAAGGACGTTTCGGACATATATTTTATAAAGAAAAGTTTTCTGCTTATCTATTAGTAGCCGAATATAGGTTTTATGGAAAGCAGGTAGCTGACGGCCCCGGATGGGCCTACCTGAACAACGGACTGATGCTGCACTGTCAGTCGCCACAAAGCATGACTTTGGATCAAGATTACCCCATCTCTATTGAGTGTCAGCTTCTGGGTACGGACAGCCGGGTTACCCGCACAAACGCCAATTTGTGTACCCCCGGGACCAATGTAGTGATGGATGGCCAATTAATTACCCGTCATTGTACGAACTCTCATTCCGATCCTTCGCCTGCTTCTGAATGGGCTCATGTCGAAGCGCTTGTCTTAGGGGATTCTATTATCAAACATATCGTGGGTACGGATACGGTATTGGTTTATGAAAAACCCACGATAGGCGGAGGGAGTGTTCACCATGCTGATCCGGCTGTGAAGGTAGACGGCACTCCTTTAAAAGAAGGATATATAGCGCTTCAAAGTGAAAGTATGCCGACGGAATTCAGGATGGTGAAACTTTTCAATCTTGAACCCTATATGAACGACCCACAAGAGCTGAAAAAAGTTTTGAGCTGGCTGCGACACAGAAATGACGGCCCCACCGCCTCAGAGTAACCGTTCTTGCCACGCGAGATCAATCAAATAATGATAATATGATAAAATTAATGACCATGATTACCCAAAAGTTTAAAAACAGGATCTATCTATTGATGGGGGTACTGTATAGTTTTGGTTTTTTAACCACAGGATGTAATGGAACAAGTACAGCGCAGAATGACGCGGTCGGTTCATCTTCCAAGCCTAACGTGATTGTTATTTATGCCGATGATCTTGGCTATGGCGACCTGAGCTGTTACGGGGCGACACAAATCAAAACACCGAATATAGATAAGCTGGCATCGGAAGGTATCCGTTTCACAAACGGGCATTGCACCGCGTCAACATGTACGCCATCACGTTATTCAATCTTAACCGGCGAATACGCTTTTAGAAATAAAAAAGCACATATTTTACCCGGTAACGCTTCTTTACTGATCCCGTTGGATCAGGCGACCATCGGTACGGTTTTTCAGGATGCGGGTTATCGAACGGCTTGTGTCGGGAAATGGCACGTGGGACTTGGTCCCGTGGAAGGTCCTGACTGGAATGGCGAAATAAAGCCGGGCCCCAATGAAGTGGGTTTCGATTATTCTTTTATTTTTCCGGCTACGGCCGATCGTGTTCCGACCGTGTATGTTGAAAATCATAAGGTAGTAGCCCTGGATGCCGATGATCCTATTAAAGTGAGTTACCAGCATAAGGTGGGTAATGACCCAACGGGTAAAGAAGATCCTGAGTTATTAAAAATGAAATCTTCTCATGGTCATAATAATACCATCGTTAATGGTATCGGCCGCATTGGCTGGATGTCTGGAGGACAGCGGGCACGATGGACGGATGAATCCCT
This sequence comes from uncultured Chitinophagaceae bacterium, assembly GCA_964424665.1. Classification (GTDB taxonomy): domain Bacteria; phylum Bacteroidota; class Bacteroidia; order Chitinophagales; family Chitinophagaceae; genus FW021-bin31. Next base: position 27,020 of record CAYRJM010000009.1, on the reverse strand, counting down.
GGCTGAAGATTTTCTGGCACAAGCGGAACTGTTTATTGAGAAAAACAAGGACAATCCTTTCTTTTTGTATTATGCCGTTAATGAGATTCATGTGCCGCGTATGCCGGATACCCGTTTTAAAGGAGCGAGTAAAATGGGGTATCGTGGCGATGTGATCCTGGAAATGGATTACCTGGTGGGAGAAATCATGAAACTTCTTGATTATCTTGATTTGACTAAAAAAACGATTATTGTTTTTAGCAGCGACAATGGTCCGGTATTAGATGACGGATACGTGGACCAGGCGGTAGAAAAGGCGCATGGTCACCAACCTGCAGGTCCGCTGCGCGGGGGAAAGTACAGCATGTTTGAAGGGGGCACACGCGTGCCTTTTATTGTAAGATGGCCGGGAACAGTAGCCCCGGGTGTATCTGATGTATTGGTCAGCCAGGTAGATTTGCTGGCTTCTTTTGCTGCCATGAACGATGTCAAGCTTAATAAGGAAGATGCGGTGGATAGCCGGAATATATTACCGGCATTACTGGGTAAATCCGAAGAAGGCAGGACCACCTACATCGAACAAAATAATGGTGGCGTATTAGCCTTTATAAAGGATGGTTGGAAATATATTCAGCCGCATAAGGGGCCGGCTTTACTCAAATCGGTAAACATTGAATCGGGTTTTAGTCCGGAACCTCAACTTTATAATTTAATGGATGATGTAGGTGAACAGAACAATCAGGCCGCTAAATATCCCGATAAGGTGAAAGAAATGGCTGCGGATTTGAAGCGAATAAAGGAAGCGGGCCATAGCCGGTATTAAAGTCTATCTTATGACCCCGACCGAACAATCCAGATGGACGCGGCGAAATTTTCTGAGAACAGCTGTTCTTGGAACAGGGGGACTGGCAACTTTCACCGCGCTAGGTAGTCATGCCGGTGCGCATTATCTGCGTGATGGTAAACAAGGGGCTGCCGTGCGCACAACGCCATTGAACACCGATTGGCGCTTTGGGGAAGCTGTGGAAGGTAGTAACAGGATGGCCTTCGGCGACAGTCATTTTGAAACGGTGCACTTACCCCATAGTGTGGCTGACCTTTCCTGGCGGCGATGGGATCCGAATAGTTGGGAGAAAAAGTGGTGTTACCGTCGTCACTTTACAGTACAGAGCGATCTTGCTGAAAAGCGTACCTTCCTGAAAATTGGCGCTGCCATGACCGCAGCTACCGTAACCTTGAATGATGAAGAAATAGGAAAACATGTAGGGGGATATCTTCCTTTTGGTCTTGAACTCACCAAAGCACTTACTCCAGGGGAGAATGTATTGGCAGTGGAACTCGATTCCGGCTTTGAAATCAATGTTCCGCCTAATAAGCCCGGCCACAAAAATACGTCAGTCGATTTCTGGCAGCCGGGAGGGCTCTATCGTTCTGCACAGCTACAGATGGTACCGCAGGCTTTTATTGCTGATGTTTTTGCCAGACCGTTAGATGTGCTTGGCGGGGATTGCCGCCTCGATATAACCTGTATTGTGGATCATTCTGTTATACCCGCGGCTGATGTGGCTATAACAGCAGAACTTTACGACGGGAAAACGGTAGTGGCTCAGACGACAGCACCGGTTGTCACGGCGCCGAGCGGGCAAACTTCCGTTCAACTATCGCTAGAAAAGTTAGCTGACATTCACTTATGGGATACCGACAACCCGTACCTATATGGGGTAAAAGCTACTTTATTGGCTGATGGGAGACCCATACACGATTATAGTGTTCGAACCGGGTTCCGGGAGGCCCGTTTTACCAAAGAAGGATTTTTTCTTAACGGGAACCGTGTCCAGCTCTTTGGTGTGAATCGCCATCAGTTTTATCCTTTTGCCGGAGGCGCAATGCCGGAGCGGGTGCAACGTAAAGATGCAGAGATTCTAAGGAATGAATTAAACTGCAACATGGTCAGGTGTTCTCATTATCCGCAGTCGGAGGCGTTTTTTGACGCGTGCGATGAATTGGGGTTAATGGCGTGGGAAGAAGCCGCCGGATGGGGACGTCCATTAGGCAATGAACAATGGAAGCAGCGGGCCGTAGATGCAGTGGGAGACATGGTCCAGCGTGACCGCAATCATCCTTCGATTATTGTATGGGGCGCGCGGCTGAATGAGACGCCGGACGATATGGCGCTTTATCAGGAAACGAAAAACCTGGCTTACCTGTTAGATGGTTCGCGCCAGACTACAGGCGCGATGATAGGAGGACTGCATGATACAAAAAATTTTGTGCAGGATGTTTTCTCTTATAATGATTACAAAAAAAGCAAAACGGCGGATGGCAAGTGGCAGCCCGAGCTGCTCCCTCCCCGGACTGATCTGCCATATCTTGTCAGCGAAGCAGTAGGAACACTTTCCGGACCGGCGAGGTATTACCGCCGGATAGACGATGCCATTATTCAACAAGGACAGGCATTGGCCCATGGGCGGGTGCACAATATTGCTGGATCGGATCCAAGATATTGTGGATTGCTTTCCTGGTCCGGGTATGACTATCCATCAGGTAGCGGTAATCAATTTGACGGCGTAAAATATACAGGGGTGGTTGATCTTTTCCGCGTGGCCAAGCCCGGAGCGGCGATTTATCAATCGCAAGTAGATCCATTAAAAAGACCGGTGATTGCATTGGCCTTTTATTGGCATTTTGGGCCCAAGTCTTTGCCTTTTAATGAGGGCGAGCAGGCTATGATTTGTTCCAACTGCGACAGATTGGCGTTATTTATCGATGACAAATATTTCGCGTCAGTAAAACCAGATAAAGAAAAATTTCCGTATCTTACTTATCCTCCTTCTTTTGTGGACTTTAAAGACATTGACGGCAGGAAGAGGCCGGAGTTGCGAATTGACGGTTATGTAGGTAGTCGAAAGGTGGCTACGCAATCCTACAGTTCTGATCAAAAAACGGACCGCCTATTGGTGAAGCCGGATGATGAGCGACTTAAGGCGGACGGTTCGGATGCAACACGTGTGATGTTTCGGTTAGTGGATACCTACGGAATGCCACGGCCTTATGCACAAGGTAATATTACATTCCGGCTTAATGGTCCGGCCGTTTTTATCGGCGATAATCCATTTGCTTTTGAAGCTACGGGCGGCGTAGGGGCGGTATGGCTAAGAACAAAAGCAGGGCAAAAGGGGAAAATTATGCTGGAAGTAAGACATCCTGTATTAGGAAGTGAAATAATATCTGTCGAGGCAGTTTAAAGAATGAGTTATTATGATAACCTGCTTGGGCATGTTATCGTCGTTTTCGTGTGCTATATTAAAAACCTGCTAAAACATTAACAATGGAATATAAACAATCAATTACTCGCTATCTTTCGAAACGCCTCCTGTTAGGCTCAACTATGGTTCTTTTAATGATCGGCCTCAGCCAGCAAGGCTTTGCGCAAAAATTAAAGCCTGCTGATTGGAAACTTGGTATACAGGCGTGGACGTTTCATTATTTCACTTTTGCTGAAGCACTCGATAAGATTGACTCCTGTGGCGTAAAATATGTGGAAGGCTTCCCCAATCAGGAAATTGGGGGAGGAATAACTGGTACGATGGACTACCACATGAGCAAAGAAAAGCGAAAGGCCGTGAAAAAGATGCTGCGTAAACATAACATAAAAATGGTGTCTTATGGCGTTGTAAGTCCTAAAACAGAAAGGGACTGGGAGCAACTCTTTAAGTTTGCAAAAGCAATGGGGCTTGAAAACATTGCTTCGGAACCAAAAGAAGATCAGATCCCGCTGGTATCCCGTTTGGCTGAAAAATATAAGATCAATGTCGCCATCCATGATCATCCCAAACCTTCTCACTACTGGAATCCGGATATCTTATTGAACGCTATAAAAGGAGCAAGCTCTTATGTCGGGGCATGTGCGGACGTAGGGCATTGGCAGCGTTCGGGATTGAATCCGGTGGAGTGCCTGCAAAAGCTGCAGGGACATGTCAAGGAGTTTCACATGAAGGACCTGAATAAAAAAGCCATGCGTGACGCGCACGATGTTCCCTGGGGAACGGGTAAGAATAATATCGTCGGCATTATGGAACAAATGAAGAAACAACATTTTAAAGGATTTGTGTTTGTAGAATATGAATACAAATGGAAAAACAGTGTTCCTGAGGTGAAGCAAAGCGTTGCTTTCTTCAGACAAGAGAAACAGCGGTTGTTAAAATAGGGGCTAGTGGCTGGTAAGTAAGACGCCACGTTGGTTTTGCAACGATTTAACGGCAGCGCTCGAGGCGCGGATTAATTTTTAGGACGATACTTTTTGAAAGGTGACACGGTTGACGTAAATTTGATTAATTAAAATCAATGCCCATGACCCGGACAACCAAACCCGCTTGTTGCACCGCCTCCCGTAACTCGTCTGAGGAAAAACATCATGAGGATAAGCCGGTTGAGCAGGGGAGAAGTAACCCTGCTGGTATGATCAAACTGTCGGGCGGTTCTTTCCTCATGGGTACAGAAGATCAAGAAGGCTTTCCCGCAGACGGAGAAGGTCCGGTGGTTAAGGTGGCTTTGTCTGATTTTTATATCGCCCCCACTGCGGTAACCAATTCGGAATTTAAGCAATTCATTGAAGCTACCCATTATCAGACAGAAGCGGAGCGTTTTGGCTGGTCTTTTGTTTTTTACGGTTTATTATCGAAAAAGGCTATTGCCGCTCATCCTCAGGTTGCTGTTCAGACACCGTGGTGGGCAGCTATTGAAGGGGCCTGCTGGAATCATCCGGAGGGCCCCGACAGCGATATTAGCAACAGGATGGATCATCCGGTAGTTCAGGTTTCCTGGAATGATGCAGTCGCATACTGTCAGTGGGCGGGAAAACGATTGCCCACCGAGGCTGAGTGGGAATTTGCGGCCCGCGGTGGGCTCGTTCAGAACAAGTTTCCCTGGGGAAATGAATTAACACCGGACGGAGAACACCGCTGTAATATCTGGCAGGGGACTTTCCCCCAATATAATAGCCTGGAGGACGGTTATCTGGGCACTGCTCCTGCGAAAAGCTACAGGCCAAACGGGTACGGCCTTTACAATACCTCTGGTAATGTATGGGAGTGGTGCGGAGATTGGTTTAGTCCGGATTTTCGGACGAAAGATACGCGTAATGATCCAAAGGGACCAAAAGAAGGGATGACCAAAGTGATCCGCGGAGGGTCATTTTTATGCCACCATTCCTACTGCAATCGCTATCGAGTTGCGGCACGTTCCTCCAATACGCCCGACAGTGGGAGCTCTAATACGGGTTTCAGATGCGCGCTGTAAGACATTTTTCCTGGCCGCTTACAACTAGACTGTTCTCTGTTTTGTTTAAGTGCTAAAACAGTTTAAGATGGATTTACTAATAGAAGGCAAGGCCGCAGTAATTACGGGGGGTGACTCGGGCATCGGGTTGGCCACAGCGAAGCTTTTGGCTGACGAAGGAGCCAATATTGTGTTGAGTGATAAATCAAAAGAAAAATTGGATAAGGCACTGGCCGAAGTACAAAAGAGGGTAAAAGCAGACAATGAAGTGATTGCGATCCCTGCTGACTTAACTAATATTGACGAGGTAAACAAATTAGCAGAACATGTAAAAGAAAAATTTGGCGGGGCGGATATTTTGGTTCATTCTGCAGGTATTACCGGAGCAAGTGGTGATTTTCTGAACCTGAGCGATGAGGATTGGTTGAATACTATTGATGTAGATTTGATGGCGGCCGTTCGCGCCTGTCGTACCTTCATTCCCCAGATGATGGATAAAGGGTCAGGCAGAATAGTCCTTATTGCTTCTGAAAATGCTTTACAACCCTATGAAAATGAAAGTCCGTATAACGCCTGTAAGGCTGCTATTGTGAACCTTACGAAGTGCTTATCCAAAGCATACTCCCGCTTAGGCATCCGGATTAATTGTGTTTCACCGGCTTTTATTGCCACGCCGATGACAGATGTTATGATGGAGGAACTATCCAACGAGATGAACGTTTCCAAGGCGCAGGCTATTCAATGGTTTTTAGAAAATAAGCGACCCGGAATAACAGTAGACCGCCGGGGAACTGCGGAGGAAGTAGCGGGGGTGATCGGTTTTTTATGTTCCGCTCATGCGAGTTATATTACAGGAAGTAATTACAGGGTAGACGCAGGATCGGTAAATTCGGCTTTTGGATAGTTTGTCCATTTTTATGTTGTATTTGGAGTAAAGCGCGGCATAGCGTGTTTTTTTATCGGATACTGCTATTGGATAATCGCTTGTTAACCTTTTTGAGATTAAAAAAATATGGCAGAAATAAAAACGAAACAAACGAATGCGGACGTTCATAAATTTATAAACGCTTTTGCCAATACCGAGCAAAAGAGAAAGGACAGTTTTGCGCTTCTGGAACTGATGCGGCGAACCACAGGCTATGAACCGAAGATGTGGGGAGCGTCTATTATTGGCTTTGGGAAATATCATTATAAATCAGAAAAGAGCCGCCAGCAAGGCGATTGGCCACTTGTCGGGTTTTCGCCGAGGAAAACGGCAATAGCTTTATATGTTTATTCTGGTTGTCCTGGCCAAGATGATTTGCTTCAAGCACTAGGAACATTTAAGATGGGTAAATCCTGTATTTATGTCAAAAAGCTTTCCGATATTAACGAGGAAATACTGCAAAAGCTCATAAAGTCGACGATTGCATTTTTACAATCTAAATACCGTTGAAAAATGAAAGAGGCGGTACAGAAGAAAATAGACAACCTGTATTAAAATACCAGAGAAGCGTTGGGGGAATGGATATTATTAAACAATACATTTTGTAAAGTCTGGAAACTGGTGGATTACCTGAACGAGCGGCACGGTTTGGTCCCCGGTTTTGCTAACCTTGTTGCGCGTAAGACAAAAAGACTGGTGCGGGGGCTGGTGCTACGCCAAGAAGTAATTTGCAACATTAAACCATGGGTTGGTTTTGGTGGAACGGATCTGGATTGGCAGAATTGTCTTAAATTTACCGGACCGTCTAAACAGACTTGGCGGTTGAAATAGCGCTACCGGCCAGGAGGCCCTTTAATGAAACCTTTTACCGGTTGACGTATGGAAAATGATAGCTGACGCGAAAATATGACTTTGACGATAATATTAATTCTGACCATAAGTTTTTTTGCTTGTCTTGTAAGATCAACGTTAGGTTTTGGAGAATCCCTTATTGCCGTGCCCTTGTTTTTGCTGTTTCTTCCCATTGAGGTAGCCGTACCTTTATCCGTCATGTTGTCCATTATCATCGCGTTGGTTATTGTAATCCAGGACCATGCAAAGATCCATTTTCAGAGTGCGAAATGGTTGGTAATATATGCCATATTGGGTATCCCACTGGGTTTGTTCGTTCTTATATATGGCAATGAAACATTCGTAAAGATAATCCTCGGTTTTTTAATAATATTATATTCGCTTTATTCGTTGTCTAAAAAGAAGATAGGCGTGCCAACGAAAAAAAATAATAGGCTATGGTTATTTATTTGTGGTTTTTTATCCGGGGTATTGGGAGGCGCCTATGGATTAAACGGGCCACCGTTAGTTGTTTACGGGAACTTTAAAAAATGGACTGCAAAGCACTTTCGGGCTACACTACAAGCGTATTTTTTACCCGCGAGTTTAATGGGGGCTATCGGCTATTATACCAAAGGCCTCCTTACCCAGGAGGTTAATTATTACTTTTTGCTTTCTCTGACTACGGCTATTCCTGCAATCTTTTTAGGGAGATACCTAAACCATAAGCTAAATGACAACTCATTTTTTAAATATGTTTACTGGAGTTTAATCATAATCGGTTTGATTTTGATATTAAACGCTTTGAAGTGAAAAATAACCCCGGGACAAGCGCTAATCATTTAGATAAAGAAAAACACCTGTGCTATACTTCGAGCTGTTTTCCCTGGTTTAAGTGCCGTTAACGTTTTTTTTGGACGGGAGGCTTTTCCTGTGATTAGCTGCCTTGAAAGAAGGTATAGGTAAACTGGACGCAAAGGTGAAAAATTCAGCGGTTATCCGCACGTGGTAGCTGTATGTGGGCCAAACAATTCGGACTCCGGACAACTTGTTAATCCAGGCCTTGTGGTACCCCGATCCCGGGTGTGCAATACATCCAAAAAAAGTAGTAACTTAGCCTTGCAGAAATAAAAAAATAGATATTTATGGCAGAAAAAGAGATTTTAGGCCCTCAGAAACTGGGGCCTCTGACCCCGCTTGTGGGGGAATGGGAGGGAAATGTAGGGGTAGACCTATCTTATCACAACAAAGATGATGAAACTACCCACACTTCTTATTTTGAAAAAGCATGGTTTAAGCCGATTCCCATACAAGAGAACGGAAAGCAGTCCATGGAAGGACTAACGTATCAGTCTACCGCCTGGAGGCATGGAGAAGAAGCAATGGACCCGTTTCATGATGAAGTAGGTTATATTCTCTGGGATAAAGAAAATGGACAGGTTATTCGTTCCGTAGTTTTTGGCCGTGGAATTGCCATTCTGGCCGGAGCCGACGCCAAAGCACGTGATAAAGAGATTTATTTCAAAGCTACCCCCGGGGATCCCTGTTATGGTATTCTTCAGAATAAATACCTGTTGGGGCGGGCGGAGCTTAAAAGTTTCGAAAGCACCTTTAGATTTAATGAAGACGGATCCTTTACCCATTCATCCGATATCATTCTTAAGCTCGGTGCATTGGAAGGTAAAGAAATGCATCATACCGATGTGAATACTCTACATCGTGTAAAGCGGTATCATCCCAGCGTTGAATTTCAATAAAAAAAACATAGGGAGAAGATAAGCGGTATTCCCGGTACCGCTTATCTCCTTGTTTGCTTAGCGGCTTATAGGTATTAAAGAATTGGAAGGGGATTTCTATGCGGATTGGGCGGTATATCCTGCCCCGTATTATGGATTGTTTTTCATCCCCGGATTTTGGTTGATGATTTTTGGTGCAAGTCGCAGCACCAATCGTTCGGGTCTGAGCTTAAAAGTGGCTTTTACCTCGCCGTTTTCGTCATATAGGATATGTGTCGTTTTGACCAGGTATTTATAGTTTGGATCCACGGAAAGTCTCCGCATATCGAACCACCTGTAACCTTTTAATGAGAATTCGCGTGTTCTTTCGTCGAATATAAAAGAGATCAAGGCTTTTTGGTCGGCTTTTAGGGAATCCGGAACCTTCGCATCCGGGAGGGGCATTCTGTTTTTACGCAACGTTTCCAAATCGGTGGCCGCGCCATCCAGATCATTTAATCGGGCCTTGCATTCGGCTCTTAGCAGATATAGCTCCGGTAAAATAACTCCGAATTGGGTATTGGTAGGGGAGGTCCTTCTTAACAATCCGTCGGGATAATCCGAGCCGGAAAAAGTAGCTTTTGAGAAGAACTTGAGCCTCAGGTCCGATGAACTGTACAAAGCCCTGGTCTGTGGTGTTAGAACGAGTTCATTATTTAGGAAGGACCAGCTGTTGACAAACTGTTTTGCGTACAGGACCTCCTCATTGTGGGGGGCAAGTGGATAACTTGGACCGAACGTGCCGATAGGCATAAACGTACCATCCGGAGCGAATGTTTTATTGTAATCATATAGTCTTACGGGGATGCTTGCTGTTGATATATCAGTCAAAGAGGCATCTAAAAACGGCAATGCTTTATCAAACTTCCCCATGAATACATAAACTTTCCCGAGCAGGCCTTCCGCGGCGGCTCTGGACATCCGTAACCGTTCTGTGGTCCGCGCCGGAAGATCGGGAATAGCTGTTGCAATATCGTTTATAATAAAGTCGTATACTTCCTGTACAGTTGCTCTGGAGAAATGCGTTTCCGTAACATCAGCTTCTGTGACAACAGGGAACCCTGGATCTGTAGCGGCTGAAGCCGGGTTGTAGGGCTTGCCATAATAGTTAATCAGCAGAAAATAAGTCCACGCTCTCCCTGCCATCGCTTCCGCCCGGATCGATTTCTTCTTTTCCTCGCTGCCGTCGGAAGCATCCATTACTTCATTAATAATTTTATTGTAGGCATAAATGTTTTTCATGGGGGTGATCATTTCATTGGCATCCTGGTCCGCTTCATAAATAACGTCCTCCCAGCGAAATAATCTTTGTGTGATTAACTTGGATCCGGAAAAATAGGGGTCCACGGCAGCTATCTCGTCGCCCATCACTACCTGGGGGCTGGACGCCCCGAAGACCGCTGCAATATTTAATAAAATGAGGTTATCTAAAGATTTGTCATAATCAGCGGTCGTTGTTGCAATCAGGTTTCCTTTTGGAATAACTTCCAGGAAGTCTTTGTTACAGGCAATGAGCCCGGCGAGGAAAAATAACATTAACAAGCTTTGTATGTGCTTGACCATTTTTTTCATTTTTGTAATTGTTTAGTGTTAAAAGGTTAGCTGTGCTCCTATGGTGACGGTTTTTTGATGGAAAGGAATACTCCGGTGGCCATAAACAGCGTCTTGAAATTCGGGATCAATACCGTATTTATTAGCTTTCCATAACATCAGATTAGAGATTTGGACACGTAAAGTGATGTCGTCCGTTTTAATCTTATTGACTATGAAATCGGGTATGCTGTAAGAAAGTGTAACGTCTCTTATTTTTATATAGGAAGCTTTCAATACATTGATGTTTGCAAATTTATAATAATTGATGTCTCTTCTGCTATCACTCACGGAAGGATCAGATACATAAGCGGGGATATGCGTATATGCTTCATCCCCTGGCTTCTTCCAGCGGTCGGCAAACTCAGCATAAAGGTTTCCGCTGGTCAGATCGGCCTTATTGGAGTTAACAAAAGCGATTCTATGTCTCATTCTGTCTGTATAATAGGAATTAACATCTCTTCTCATGAAATAGCCTAGATTGTATATGGTATTTATGCTAAGCTTTAAGTTCTTATACCTGATCGTATTTGATAATCCGCCACTCCATTTGGGCTGGTAGGTCCCGATAAACAGAATATCACCGGGTGCAGCGATGTCCTTTTCCTTTGAAACTGACTTATCCGACAAACGGATCCTTGGATCTCCCAGTGTATCCAACCCTGCATAATTATAGGCGAACAGGGCAAATGCCGGAAATCCGGCAAGGTAATTTTGTTCAATCTTCTGGTCGCCGGTGGTTATCGGAGAAAGGGTATTTAACTTAGTTATCTTATTGTTGTTGTAGGCTAAAGTGAGGAATGTGTGCCAACTAAAATGCTTGTTGTTTATGTTCACGGATTGGAGTGTGACTTCAATCCCTTTGTTTTGCAGATCGCCGAAGTTTCCAACGATGTAGCTATAACCGGTAAATGCATTGGTCGATAGTTTACCTAAAAGATTCGTTGTTTTTTTCTGGTATAAATCAATTGCGCCTCTCAAACGATAACTAAACAAGGAGAAGTTCATACCAAGGTTGGTGGTTTGAGTGCTTTCCCAAGTAAGCCGTCTGTTTGCCGGAGTGGAAATAGTGAGGCCTACCCCGCCCGGCAGAAAGGAACTGGTTTTAGGGGCCATAATGTCGAAGGAAGAGGCCGTGCCTGGTAGTGGAGAGTTGCCGGTAATCCCATACGTGGTTCGTAAAGCAAGATGATCCAACCAATCCATTTTATCCATAAATTCTTCTTCGCTGATTATCCATTTTGCGCCCACACTCCAAACGGGTTTGTTTTGAGCAGACTTATCTATGCCAAATAAATTGCTTTGATCAATCCGCCAGCTTGCGTTGATCGCGTATTTTTGGTTATAGGAATAGGCCGCATTTGCGTAATAGGAAATAAACCGCGTCTTTGCCTCGGACTGGTCAAAAGCATCCTCCGTAAGCGTGCTCTTCCCTAGATCATTGGACATGACGGGATTTTCTACGCCTACGCTTCCCAAGGTTGCATAATCTACCGGTGCGAAAGTCTGTAACATTTCATTATACCCCCGGACGGTGCTTCTGTTGCTTGTGCTGCGTTGTTCTTGAGCCTCCTGCCCCAACAGAACAGTAAGCTGGTGTATGTGATTGTTCCACGTATTATCATATATCAGCTGGTTCCTGACCGTCCAGTTTATCCGGCTATGATCGATAATCGAGTATTTTCCGCCCGCTGTGGGCAAATAATAAACGGGTGTAGATGTATCTGTAGGGGCTACGGTAAACTGAACCACTTCGGCTCTTACCGGATAACTCTTGGTGTCATCATATTGATACGTTCTTTTTACACCTTTTATGTATCCGTATGTCCCTTCGAATCTCAGCCCTTTAAATAACCGTATCGTTGCGCCACCGATGATACGGGCGGTAAGTTCATTGTTTTTCGTATAGCCGTCATTAAAGTCGTCTAAAGGATTGTAATCGAGGTTGATATTGCTTCTGTTTTGAAAATCTAACCGTTCAGCGTCACTGAGATACGCCATATATGGAATAGATAGGGTATTGCCGTTGGCGTCTTTAAACAATTGGTAGGGATAGAAACGGTTATCAATCGCTATTTGTCGTTTAGTGCTTGTGGTTCTATCAGCCAGGTCTGTGATCAAATAGAACCCGATGTAATCGTTGAACTTAAAGTCCTGTCTCAGATTGATATCGTAAGTATTGTCTTTATTTCCCGGCCTGGCGTCGCGGGCGGCCGTATAAGCCAGCGAGCCGTATACGGAGTACCTGTTTCCGCCGCCCGTAAGAGATATAGTGTGATGCGTAAGCACGGCATTGCGGTACCACAGCTCTTTTATTTGCGCTATATTGTTAATGGAGGATAAACTGTCCAGGCTTTTGGCCGCTTCCGCCTTGGAGATAAGGCCTCGGTACTGATTATATAGAATAACTTGCTCGGGAGAAATGCCGGTACTGCCCAAGTTATGGTAGGTGGAAATAGTATTCCAGGGGTTGAGGGATGGATCGAAGGTCTCTTTGGCAGCAACGATGAGTTGCCGACTGTTCATCATCGGAAAATAAGTAACGTCCGGTTTTCCGCGAAAGCTTATAAACCCGTCGTACTGCACTTGGAGTTTTTCGTTTGGCTTGCCTTTTTTTGTCGTGATAACAATAACGCCGTTGGATGCACGTGCTCCCCATATAGACGCTGCAGTAGCATCTTTTAGCACGGTTATATCTGCTACATCCTGAGGGTTGATAGTAGTGACATCATCCATAGGGAGCCCGTCTACGACATACAGTGGATTCCGGTTAGTGCCGTAATGGTCTCCCGAACTGGTTGGAATGCCGACAGTCGACAGCCCCCGGATTAAAAACGGATTTTGGGTGGCACTCGGCGCGTTATTGATCGTTAATCCGGCTACCAGTCCGTCTATTCTTTGAAGAATGTTCATGCTGGCAGAGCGGTTTTCAATAATATCCATGGAAGGTTTGGAAAATGATCCTGCGCTTCTTTCTTTAGAAATAGTTTGATAACCGGTAGATATCGTAACCGCAGCTAACGTTTGGTTGGCGGGATACAAAACCACATTCAATGGCCCCCGATCGGTAACAGCGACTTCTTTACGCCGATAACCAATAAAGCTAAAGAGAAGCGTGTCTCCGGGCTGATAAATCCTGATTACAAAGTTTCCGTTGGCATCGGTTAGGTTACCGTTATTGGTTCCTTTTATTCTAATAGTCACTCCGGCCAACGGATTGTTGTCAGGGTCCTTGACGCTACCCCTGATAACCAGCGAATCTTTGAGCGGGTTTTCTTCCTGCGACTTTAAAGGGTCGTAATTCACCACTATGGTACTGTCAAAGATGCTATATTTAAGGGGTTGGCCACTTAGGCAGGCTGAGAGCGCCTGCTTTATTGACACGTTATTCAAATGTATTGTGACCGGGTGGGACTGTTTTTTTACTTTGTTGCTATAGACAAAGTCATAACCGCTCTGTTTTGTAATTTCATGAAAAACAGTGGTAATGGGTACGTCTTTTAGCGATAGCGTAATATCCTGTGCCATGGCGGGAGCCTGCAACAGCAGAGCGCCAATGAATAAAAGCCATCCGGTGTGTTTTAAAAGCGTTTGGAGAGTCGTTGCCACTCTGAATGTAAGTGCCTCGTCGCGTAGAAAAAGATTCATCCTTTATTAAATTGGGCTTCAGTTAGTGATAGATATTTTTGACCGTGCTGGTCTTTGACGAGAGTGTGCGATCAGATCAATTGCTACTTGCATAGTCCTAGCGTGTTTTTTTATGATCTACTATTATTTTCCGTCCAACAATCATAAATTTTACGTTTGCTGCTGTCTGTAATATTTTTAGCGCCACTGATAAATTGTTGTTTCGTTTGAAGCGGCCATTTAGGAAAACATCTTTAGCGCCTTTGTATTCTACCTCGATATCATACCATCGTGATAATTGCCGCATCACGTCTTCTAACGACGAATTATTAAAAACGAAGTAATTATTTTTCCAGGCAATAATGCTTTCCATGTTCACATGTGTTCGCTTCGTCAGCTTCCCGAGTTTATCAACTACAGCCTGGTTCCCGGGCAACAAGATTACATTTGCCGTATCTTTTCCAAAGGAGTGAATACTTATTTTCCCTTCCAACACGGTTGTTTTCAGCAGTTTCTCACCGGGATATGCACTGATGTTAAAATGTGTTCCCAATACCCGAACTTCTGCTCTGTCGCTAACGGTTACTATAAATGGCCAGGCTGCGTTTTTAGCTACTTCAAAGTAGACCTGTCCGCTGATCTTTACCTTTCGTTGGCTCCCGTTGAATGCCACGGGATAGGTAATGGAAGATGCTGCATCCAGCCATGCCTTTGTGCCATCAGGAAGCGTTATCTTGTATTGCCCTCCCCTTGGTGTTGAGAGGGTATTGAACACCATTCGGCTTTGGGGTGCAGCGGACTGAGACCTGTTTTGAGCTTTGTATACGACTTGTCCGCCGTTTACTTTTACTATGTTGGTGATCCCCTGTTGAGCCAGTTGCCCGACTCGCGCGCTATCCAGAATAATTTGTGCCCCGTTTCCTAAGGTAAGCACGGCTCTGTTCTGCCCCGGAGCGATATCGTTTTTTAGCAGCTCCTCGTGAGTGGCCACCCGTGTTGGCGTATGGGTGTGGTTTTTAAAAAGCCAGTAACCGCCCCCCATTAACAATAAAAGCAGGGCAGATGCAACGGCTACCTTTGTCCATATCGCTCTTTTTATCCGCCCGGGAGGTTGGTCGTATTCCCAGGCTTTGGCCTGTTGCCTGATGCGTTGTAATACCTCGTCCCAGTCTTTATCCTGCTGAAAAGCGTGGCTATCGCTGGAATCCCAAAATTGCCACAGGTCGTTCTTCAGGGGGGCATCGTTGTCCAGCTTTGAAACAAGACTCCAGAATTCCCGTATTTCCATAGGGGTGCCTGTGTCTTGAAGATATCGGCGAAGTAGGTATTGTAATCTTTCCGGGTTTGATGACATGGCTTATGCTATATCCATAAGACGACACGAATAAAGCAAAAGGACTATCGAAGAAGAAAAAAAAGCAAAGACCGGAACGATTTACCCCCTAGTGGCTGGCCTCAGCTCAGGAAAAACAACATAGACAGGCCGGTCTTGCCCGTATTGTTTTTCCGGAGATAGGCGCTGATCGATTTGGTAGCGGAGACGATGCTGTTTTTTACGGTGCTGCGAGAGAGGTTGAGCGCTTCTGCGATTTGTTCATGCGTCAATCCCTCCTCCCGGCTGAGTTGGTATATCAGCTTGCGTTGCGGAGGTAGTTGCCGTATTGCGTCTAAAAGCAATTGCCTGGTTTCGGCATCAATCAATAATGCGTCCGCAGGCTTTTCCGGTTCGGGGTCTATACGGGCGATATACGCCTGTTGAAGGCGGGCCTGCCGGCTGGCGGCCCGGAGAAAATCCACCGCTTTGTGATAGGCTACTTTGTGCAAGAACCTGTCCAGTTGCCGGATATCGGACAGCAATTCTCTGCCGACCCATAGCTTGACAAAAACGTCCATCACGATCTCTTCCGATATTTCGGGCGATTTCGTGACCCCGAGCATATAGTGATACAACTTATTCCGGTAGCGTTCAAACAAGGTATTGAATGCCGATTCATCCCCTGAAGCTACCTGTCGCAGCAAAACGGCATCATCATGTACAGGAGTGGTTGACAAGTGTAACAGCGCTTTATTTATTTTCAAAAGTACATAAAAGATCATTAGTGCCCATGGAAGTGCCATGGATCTGATGGGAACCCTTCGGAGACTCAAAGTACAGGAAAGTAGAAATAGCGGCCATTTAACGAAGAAATAGGCTAATCTGAGGGGCTAGACGAGCGGTGCATACGGTCAGATCTTCATTCGCCGTGCACTAAAGAAGCGGATCCTTGCTCTTCCTGACCCAAAGGCTTAAAAATGGCTTTTTATTGCTGTGACCGAACCCAAGTGATGGACGGAAAAAGGAACAGAAAAATACTAAAATATATTTTATTTTATTTTAATGATTATAGAAATGGTCCTATATTTGTTGGGTAATGGAGAAGTAATTTTTAGCAGGATGAATATTGACTTGTACATAGCCAAAAAATACCTCAGGCACCTCTCCGGGAGTACGGGTGCCAGCAAACTTCATTCTCCGTTCGCCTATGAGTTTTATACCAATTTGTTAAAAGATCAAAGAAGGTACTATTCGTTTCGAGCCATTGAGAAAAGAAGAGATCAGTTGCTCCGTGACCATTCCGTACTGCCGGTTACGGACCTGGGTGCCGGCCCGAAATTTCCACGCACCAGCCGCAGGGTTAGCGATGTAGCCAGGTATTCTGCAAAGCGTGCGAAATACGGACAGCTGCTTTACCGCATGGTCAATTACTTTAACCCCAAAAATATTCTTGAGTTGGGCACGTCGTTGGGAATATCCACGTCTTACTTGGCTTCCGCCCGCTCCAGAAGCCGGGTCACTACCCTGGAAGGCTGGCCGGAAATCTTGGATTTCGCCCGGGAAACCTTTAAAGTATTGAAACTAAATAATATTACTGCCGTAGAAGGTAATTTCGACGACACGCTGGACGGTGTTTTGGACACAATGCCTGCTATTGATCTGGCCTTTATAGATGGAAACCACCAGAAAGAGCCTACCCTCAGGTATTTTGAAAAATGCCTTTCCAAAGTGCACAATAACTCCATCCTGATATTTGACGATATTTACTGGAAGCCTGACATGGAAGATGCCTGGAACGAGATTAAAGCCCATCCTGAGGTCCGTCTAACCATTGATACTTTCCATGTCGGAATAGTATTTTTTCGAAAGGAGATCAGGAATAAGCAGCATTTTAAGTTCAGGTATTGAGCGGAAGACCTTTTAACAGGAAGAAGCCTACCTTTGCAATTATGCAACAACCCTTTTTAGAAAAGTGTTTTTTTTATCTTTTTCCGGTGCTGTCTGGCTGCATTCTTTTTTTAGCAACGGCTTGTCAGTCCGGAAATAAGCAGGAAAATAGGCAGGAAGTGCCGGATTCTACTTTTCATTCCAGGCGCCTGTCCGCACTCACTGACTCCATCCGGCGGTTTCCGGATAGTTCTAGATTTTACTTTGAGAGAGGGGCGCTGTTGTTTGTGACCAAAGACTTTAATAACGCCAAAAAAGATTTACGGAAAGCACTTGACCTAGACCCTTTTATATCCGCTTATGCCACCGCCCTGGGGCAGCTTTATTTTAGCCAGCATTTCCCTGACTCCGCTATGTACTACTTTAGGCAGGCCGTTCATATCGATTCTGCAAACCGGCGCGCCCGTCTTCAATTGGCATTGGTTCTGCTGCAACAAGAACGATACCGGGAAACCCTGAAACAAACAGATACGTTATTAAGCCAGGACAGTCAATTGACGGCGGCCCTCGGCCTGCAATCGCAGGCTTTTCAGGCTCTAGGAGATACGGTTCAAGCGCTGCGGGTGATGGAAAAAGTCGTTAGCATTCCTCCTGTGAGTTATGATGCGCTCATGCGAATGGGAGATTTGTTGCTGAATCGAGGGGATAAGGAAGCTCTTACCTTCTATAAAAGAGCTGCTGAGAAAGATTCCGCCGCCGGTGAACCTTTTTATTGTATCGGGCTGTATTATGAAAGAAAAGGCCTTTCTCGACAAGCAATCGCGTTTTATAACCAGGCGATAGTCAGGGAAGTTGACTTCGCGCTTGCGTATAAGCATCTGGGGCAGTTGTATGAAAAGGCAGGAAATTGGGAAAAGGCGAAAGAAATATTTAATTTAGCCATCAAAACCAACCCCACAAATGCGGCGGCTTATTATCACAGAGGGCTGGCTAATGAACGGCTTAACCATATCCAGGCGGCTGTTGCAGATTATAAGCAGGCGTTGGTTTTTGATGAGAATTACAAAAAGGCAAAATCTGCTTTGAACAGAATTGAAAGATCACCCTTATAAATTATTTACATTGGTACAGGACAATATCTATATCGCCCCTTCCTTATTAGCTTCAAATTTCCTTGAAACAGGCAAGGAGGTAGAAATGGTCAATAAGAGCGAAGCATCCTGGTTGCATCTGGATGTCATGGATGGGCGCTTTGTGCCCAACATCAGCTTTGGCCTGCCGGTAATTGACGCCGTAAAACGAATCTGTAAAAAGCCAATGGATGTGCACCTGATGATTGAAGAACCGGGAAAATACGCAGAAGCCTTTAAAAATGCCGGTGCCGATCATCTGACGGTACATATTGAAGCCTGCCCGAACCTCCATCGCAATTTGCAACAAATAAAGAGCCTGGGAATGAAAGCCGGTATCGCCGTCAATCCACATACGCCTATATCGGCTTTACAGGATATCATACATGAAGCCGATCTTGTTAACCTGATGAGTGTCAATCCCGGCTTTGGAGGGCAGTCTTTTATTCCATATACGCTGGTCAAGATCCGGAACCTTCGTAAAATGATTGATCAGAGAAAGTTGAAAACGTTAATTGAAATCGATGGGGGCGTAACGGTAGAGAATGCCGCCACAATCCTTAAAGCAGGTGCTAATGTACTGGTTGCCGGAAGTGTCGTGTTTAAGTCAGCGCATCCGGAGACGACGATTTCGGAATTGAAACATGCCTTGGAGAAGCGGAGTTAGAGCGCTGTTTGGTGTATGTAGCCCCTGGCTATTTACAGCACTGTTTTGGTCCGGGACGGTCATCCCTGAATTGATAGCGTCCGGCAAAAGACTGCGTGAGCCTCAAACGCGTTTTAATATGAATAATCGTTGGTTTTGGACCGGTTAAAATAGCCTTTTGATTGGCTATTGGGGGACGGAAACATATGCACGTGTTCCGAGGTATTTGGTATTCTGATGAAATAATTATTGAACTGCAGACTTCTAACATTCCATTAGTGAATTATAAAAATAGTTCTTATTTTTAATCTCTTTGCGATTCGATTCATTTGGAAAGCCATTAGATAATACTATGAAGAATTTATGCTTTGTTTTACTCGGACTGATGATGGGGGTGGTGGCCTGTCACTTAACTCCGCAAAAACAACGTGACACGATCTCATCCACTGATCAAAAAGATACGACCCAAACGGTCCATTCGCTTTCGTTTCGAGCTTCCGGCGCCGAACCCTTTTGGGCTATAAAAGTAACCCCGAATAAATCCATTACCTACGATTCGGCAGACGACAGTTCCATCACTTTCGCCTACAAAGTACCTAAAATCAATAATGCGGAGAAGGTATATATTGTTAATAATAAGACCCATAGCTTAACCCTGCGGATTCTGAAGAAAGCCTGTCAAAACGGCATGTCCGGTCAATATTTTACGCATACGGTCTGGGTTACCCTAAAAAATTTGGAAACACAAAACGAAGAAAAATTACGGGGATGCGGAGAATATTTCCAAGTTGAACAGACGGACGATAAGTGACTGTCCTTGTTTTGCGCAATCGACATCCCCTGCCGTTAGTTCATCCATATTACCGGGCTGTTAAGGGGCTTGAGCGTATTCGCTCGATTTTAACCCGTACTTCCAAATTACTTTCCTATGAGAAGCAGCTTAGAAACAAGCCTTAGCTGATAAAGTCCATTGGATACTGTTGCGCTATTTTCCCCTTCGTTATCCTGACCAGTTTGGCGGCAATAAGCCGTTTGGTTAACGGTTTTAGATGGTCGAGAAACAAAATACCTTGCGTATGATCATATTCGTGTTGAATCATTCGAGCGGTCAGTCCACAATAGCGTTGATGTTGCTTTTTAAATTGATGATCTTGATATTCAAGGGTAATTTCCCAAGGGCGCGCTACGCTCTGAGCGACGCCGGGAATACTTAAACATCCTTCTTCATCCCGCCAGGCGGTTTCGGAGCGGGAGATGATACGAGCATTGATAAAAGTCTGCCGGATGCCGCTATCGGTCGGCGCAAAATAATGGTTTCTATCCGGCGCTTTCAGGTATTCGTAGGTAGATTGGCTGTCCACTATAAACAAGGAAATCGGTAAGCCGATCTGTACGGCAGATAATCCACAGCCGTTAGCGGCTTTCATGGTGTGCCACATGTCAGCGATCAGTACTTCCAGATTTGGATAGCTTTCGGAAACTGGTTGGCTTTTTTTCCGGAGGGTGGGATGTCCGTAGGCCAGGATTTTTCTTAACATCTTTTTTGTGCAAAGATGGAGGGAGGCCGGGAATTTAACAATGAATCGATGTTAACTAATTTCTCGGCGGATACGGCTGAGCGCCTGGGGGGTGATGCCAATGTAGGAAGCTATATATTTCTGCGGCACATAGCGGATAATTTCCGGTTGTTCATCGAATAGATTCAGATAGCGCTCCTTCGCATTATGTTTTAAGAAAGAAAGCGCCCTTTTGCTTTGGGCTAGATACAATTTTTCGGCAACGAATCGTCCCAGATAATTACTTACGCGACTTTGCGCATACACTTTATTTAGGTCCGCATAAGAAATTTGCCAGATCTTGGTCTCGGTTAAGGCCTGTAAACTGTATTCGGAGGGGCACTGAGATAGAAATGAATCGTAGGCGCAGGCGAATTCCCGGTCAAAGGTAAAATGAAAAGTGATGTCATTTTCCTCCCTTGGAATATAGTAACGGATTATGCCATATTCTACAAAAGACAGGTAATGTTCTATGTTTCCGCGGTGGGTGATAATATCATTTTTGGGAAAATGTTGCTCTTGAAAATGTTGGGCAATAAATTCCCAATCCCGTTGACTAAGCCGGATAAAATTTTCGTAATATGCCTTGAGGTACCCCATAATGCTTTGTAGCCCTGCAAAACTAAGGAAATATCTGTTTAGATTTCTCTCCTATTATGGAAAAAAAACAAACGAGGGAAGGGCTCCCTTTGGGTGGGGTATAATTTATAGGATATCACGCTTAAACTTTTTACTGACCAGCATTGGCGTTATCGCGTCCGATAAATTATTCTTGTAGCGTGGTCCAATGGTTATTTTGCTATCGTCTTCCATCACGATTTGACCATTTTCCAGCGCAATGACGTGCTTCAAGTTGATGATAAAGGATTTATGTACCCGTATGAATTTGTCTGCCGGCAGCTGTTTTTCCAAATCTTTTAAAGGTAGATACACAGGCCGCTTATTCCGGGAATCGTTTATCTCAACATAATTTCCTTTCGCCTCAATGTAAATGATATCCTCCAGCTTTATTCTGATCATCCTTCCTTTGATATTGCTTTTTACATAGAAAAATTCCTCCTTTGCTTCTGTTCGGTCTGGATTTTTGTTTATTATGGACTTTGCTTTGGTAACGGACCTCAGGAATCTTTCATAGCTGACCGGTTTCAATAGGTAATCGACTGCATCAACCTCGAAAGCAGCAAGGGCATAATCAGGATGGGCGGTTGTGAAAATGACTTTGGCCATGTCTTTGACCAGTTTGGCGAGCGCTACGCCTGATATCTGGGGCATATCAATATCTAAGAATAACAGTTCCGGAATAATGCGCCTATCGCTTAACTTTTGCCAGGCTTCCATAGCATTGGTGTCCGAACCACCGAAGTTTAATCCTGGTGTCTGGTCAATGTGCCGTTTTAATACGCTAATAGCATGTGGCTCGTCATCTACGATGTAACAGTTGAGCATGATAATTTCAATATAAGATTAACAATATAACTTTGGTGAACAGCGCTACAGGAAAAATGAATATCGTCTTTCGAATAGCAGCTTTCCAGCCGCATAAGTGCATTCTTTAGCCCGGAGCCTTCCTGTTTTAAAGCGCGTGGTTGACTTTTTTTGTTTTTTGTATATAATGTCAACAGGTTGTTTGTATAAGATATTCTGATAATAGCGGGGAAATTTCTGTCTGTCATATCACCATGTTTAAAGACATTTTCGATAAATGTCAATAATATAAGCGGAGGGATTCGGATATTTTCGGCATCGCTCTGAATGGAGATGTCTTGTTGAAGGAAGAGCGTATTACCGAATCGGGAAAGATTTAGTTTGATGTAGCGTTTTATATGATCTATTTCATGGGATAGTGGCACCTTTCCGTCATTAGCTGGAGAAGCCAGAGAATACTGCATGATTTCAGATAACAATGAAATATTTTTTACCGTATTCGGATTTCCTTCCGTGGCCTGATTATATATAAAGTTAAGCGTATTGAATAGAAAATGAGGATTAATTCGTGCGCGCAAATAGGCATTTTGTAGCGCAATAATCTCTTTCCCCAATTTTTCGGTTTTATTTCTTAGGTTTAACTCCCGTATTTTGGTTTGCGCGGCCTGCTTTGTCGCCCGGGTAGCGCTTATGATTGCGTAATACGCGCTGCTTAACAAAATAAAGTATACCCCTCTCCACGCAGCGCTTGCAAAGACTCTGCTGTCAATGTGTATCAGTAATCGAATGCCGGACGCTCCCTTAAACAGATTACTGAGGACTACGGACAGGTAGCTATAAACGACTAATTCCGATAGTATTAAAACGGTGGTGGTGATATAGCCGAAAGGCGACCGATTGGGCCAAAATTTGGCTAAGACGCTATGTGCGTTAAAATAGAAAAGCACAATGCTTAAAACGTAAAAACAACCGAAAGCCAGTAAACTGGAAGTATCTCCCATATAACGAGCCGCAACTATTTCATATGTAATGAAAATAACCCAGCATAAAATGTGGTTCCAAAGTCTGTGCGTTATCATCTGCTGCCTGATTTTTCGCCATAAAGCTAATAAAATACCGGAAATATACTTTCTATGCTTTAATTCAACCGTTGATCTTATAGTGTTGCTTATTGCAAATTTTCAAATATAATTCTATTTTTAAGGGCTTAAGGTACTAGAATAATCCGGTTTGGTGGCCCGGTGTTTGCTGCATAGGCGTAGTTCAAAACGGATGAGCCCGTCTATGTCGTCAAAAAAAATGAGAGACTTACGGCTTCCCGTTACCGGGTTTAACGTATGGACGGTAATTTTCACCACGCGAATATTGATACTCACCCCTTTAATAGGCCTTTTCATCAATGGTGTGGAATAGGAATAAATAAATTACTTAGTTTTACGTCAGCTTAAAACTCAGAATTTTTAAATCGGGAATCACAGGACAAGTGAAAAGATTTTTTCGATGTCTGCTTATTTAGCTTTGGCACATCCTTTTATAGGTGAATAAATGGATGAGATTATATAAATTACTAATGTTAATTTAAAGGAGATTCTCACTGATTCTGGATGCGGAGCATAAAGTAGTTGTATTTAAAGGTGCTACATGTATTAACATCCGGCAAACCGACCTATGCGCTACCTGATTTTATTAAAAACTTTAACCTTATTGTATGAATGACCGAATCGTTTTGTT
>CAYRJM010000009.1:0-3226 GCA_964424665.1 uncultured Chitinophagaceae bacterium | reverse complement strand
CCTGATTTTATTAAAAACTTTAACCTTATTGTATGAATGACCGAATCGTTTTGTTTATTTTATGTATAGCCCTATTTTCTTTTTCTTGCGGGGACAAGAATGAGCCTGTTTCACCTGATGGTGAAATAGAATTGGTATCATTTTCTTTTTCTAAAGACCTTAATCAGGATGCACATCTAAAGCAAAGCATAACAGCCTTTGTGGATGCCAATGAGATTATAGTATCTATACCCGAAGGCGTGGATAAGAAGCATTTGATCGCCTCTTTTGAATTTAAGGGGGAAGGCATATTTGTCAATTCAACGGAACAACATTCCGGGATAACGCCCAATGATTTCACCCAACCCATTACTTATGTCATCCACGCAAAGGACGGGAGTAAAAAGGAATACCCCGTTAAAGTACTGGCGTTCCCGAATGGCAATACTGGTTACGGAATTCCTCATGTTTATATCTATACAAACAGGAAGGCGCCCATTAGGTCAAAGGACAATTATGTATATGGTTACCTGGTAATCGACGGAGCGGGTGCTTTCGATGATTATCAGGGTATGATGAAAATTAGAGGTCGGGGAAACACATCGTGGCAATTTCCTAAGAAGCCCTATAAAATAAAACTGGACGAGGACGCGCCGCTGTTTGACTTATACGCTCACAAAGAATGGATCCTTTTAGCCAACTGGCGAATAGGAAATCTATTGGGGAATGCAATTCCGTACAAAATGGCCCGTTTGCTGGGAATGCCTTTTACTAATCACATGGTTCCGGTGGTTGTCACGCTCAACGGCAAATTCATGGGATTTTACGATTTTACAGAACAAAAAGAAGTTGGGACGGGACGGATCGATATTGGCGAAGACGGAGTACTTCTTGAGCTTGATTATGAACTTGATGAAGATTGGCAGTTTCGGACAACGTCGGAACTTTTTGGCCTTCCTGTGATGATACAGAATCCCGAAGTGCAGGACAGTACCGAGTTTAAGCAAATAAGGGATGAATTTACGGACTTATTAAAGTTGATAGATAGTCCGGCTTTCCCCGATAATAATTACCTGGATTATTTTGACGATGAGGCTTTTGTGAATTATATGCTAGTATACATCTTTACCGATAATGAAGAGATCAATCATCTGAAAAGTACGTATATTAATAAAAAATCTGATGGAAAATACAAAATGGGGATTATATGGGATTTTGATTCTGGGTATGGTTTTGTAGGAGACAGAACGCACTTTAAAATAAACACGGCGACCACTCCGCTGTTCTGGCGGGAAAGGCAAGCGGCCTGGGGCACCTTCTTTTTTGAACGGCTGATGGAGGACCCTCACTTAATTGCCCTTCTTAAAAAGAAATGGAAATGGTTTAAGGCGAATAAATATCAGGAGCTAAGAGATCATGTTATTCAATACGCCGGTAAGACAAAAAAAGTATTTAAGCAGGAACATGCTATTTGGGGACAGCGGGGGTCTTCAGGGGATTGGCATAAGGACTTGCAGGAAGTATTGAATTGGATGGATGCAAGGGTAAACTATATTGATAGTTACTTTGCCGGGTTGTGATTGTATAATTCCGGGGCCATAATTTTCGTAAATAGGAACCCCCCTTGGTAGATATATCAACGAATATTTTTGAAATTAACGGATTTGGAAACCCGACGGGTGGCAGCCCGTTTGCCAATATTGCGGGTATGCGGCATTGGTATGGGTTTTTTGTTGAATTGGCATTTCTTGTTCACCCGAAAATTTGGTGGCGAAAACCCCTGCTTGACGCGGGCAATCTGTCAGCCATGGGAGGGCCATTAAAGAGCCGGAAGCCAGTTTTTTCTGTTATTAAGCTTTCAATTAAAAAGAAAAAGGAGCACAGTGTTTTTCGATGTGTTGTGGTTAAGTATGGATGAAATTATTATCCAGCAGTAATATTGTTTGTCGTTTTTAATTAAACTTTAAAGAAAATTTTCTTTTTGTAAAGCCAATAGCACAGATACCATTCTATACCAAATAATATAATGGCTGCAACAAGTAGACTGATACCTTGATTTACGCTTATATATCCCAGGATATTAGTTACAATGGTATAGGTGTAGTCTCGAAGCCATCCGCCAACCAAAACCTGACAAAAAAGATAAATAAAGATGGAGTTCATGCCGACGATCACGAAGAAAGTAATATATTTTTTATGCTTTAAGACATCAATCCACCAGTAAAGAAATGCCAGCATAAGTAAACACCATCCGCCGGTTGCAAGTGTAAAGGAAGAAGTGGCTATTCTTTTAATAATTGGAGTAATACCTATAGAGTCAAGACCATATCCGAGAATCATGATGACTAAACCAAATACAATAATACGCTTAACTTTATTTTTATTGTGCGGTAGTGAAAGAAGCCATTTTCCTGCTATGACACCCCATATCGTATGAGCGGCAGTCGGAATACAGTTAATAGATACCCACCCGTCAGAATTTATATTATTCGTGATCAGAAGGTCAAAATAATTTCCAAAGTTATGGAAATTGGTAAAGGGCTGGTCATATCCGGGTATATTAGTAAACCTTTAAAGAAACTCGGTAAGCAGTAGTAAGCCTGCAGTTAATAAAATTTGATATCCGGTTTTCCACCGGTAAATAAAGAATGCCAGTAGGAGGGTAAAGGATAATTGGGTAAGTACATCAGTGAGGTCGAGAACCAACTGATCTCCCCTTACTGCAAACACCAAAATTCCCCAGAATAGAAGCCACCAGCTTCGACTTAGTGCATGTTTAGCCTGCATCGTCCATGGTCTTCCTTTCGAAGTCTGTTTAGTCAGGGAAAATGCCAGCGCAACTCCTGCTATAAACATAAAACCAGGCTGAACGAAATCCCACAGGTGCAGCCCATGCCAGGGATGATGCGTAAACTGGATAGCTACTGCACGCATAGAAGATCCAGGCGCCGTTAGGTTAATTAATTGGTCATATACTCCTGCATATCCCAGGGCTAAAAAAAACATTACTAGTCCCCGGTAAAAATCAAGAGATGCTAACCTGGCACCTCTACCGGCTTCTGCCTTTAATTCTGTTTCTTTCGCCGAAGTGATATGTTTGCTAATAACAACCGGTTCTCTGGGTGGATTTAAAGCCTTTTGTTTTCTTTGCATTTCCAGATTTTTTTTAATTGATGTCAGACAAAAATGGGGACTGAATTTGGTTAAGGGCAATAACCCTGTTTCAGTGTGCTTCTCCCATTTCTTC
>CAYRJM010000008.1:51668-70309 GCA_964424665.1 uncultured Chitinophagaceae bacterium | reverse complement strand
CGAGTAGATTCTTGTTTTAACCTACGAACCAATTGTGAAATGGATAAGCGAGGTAGGTAACGAATAAGAAAATGAACGTGGTTAATATCACTCTCCATAACTTCTATTCCAAAATCTGAATTATCAGCTATGGATTGAAAAATGGACTTTAAATTATCATTTAACTGCCCAACTAAGATATTTCTACGATACTTGGTAACTAACATTAAATGACATTTTAGATAGTGTTGTGAGCGATTTGTAGAAATGTACTGTGATTTTAGGGTTTGTAAAAATAATTGAACAAGCTACAGCACTTGTAGGAGAGTTGTTAAAAATGGAAAGGGATAAGTATGAGGAGCAGCCTAAACACCGTAAAACGAAAATAGTTAACGAATTTACGCGAGTTGCCTCAGTCGAAGGCCTTTAATGCATGCGTTATTTTGTCGTTCCATTGTGCCTGTTTAGCACGGTTTCTTCCGTTGCCGGTCTCCGCGTCATATTCTTCCTGGATCTTATTCATTTTACGCCAGTAATCCCAATATAGCCAATGAATCTCAATGGGATAGTATTCGGGATCGAACTGTTTTAAGTGCAGGGAGTCTTTAAATTGTTCTTCCATTAATTTGGCAATGTCGAAGTGGAGTTGTTCGTGGGCTAGTGCATAGGCATTTTGCTGCCCGGGGCTGAACCAGGAGCCGTCTTTTACAAAATATACCTGCAAGAATATCTGTACCAATATCGTATCTGCCTTTTCCTGAATAGCAGCATCGTAGCTGAAGCCGGTGAAGGATACTGCAGCCATGGTACTGGACCTGTTAATGTTACCGGTAAAGTCCGCCCATTTAAGTGGTCTCTCCTTTGAATAATAAACGGTGTCTCCGGTCGATGTACCAGGCGGGGGACTTTCTACAGTAACGATCTTTATTACTTGCGGGCAGGCGGCCTGATACATAAAGATCAGCAGCACCAGCGTAAACCACTTTTTCATCTTATATGTCCGTCTCATTTTCAAGGCTCATGCTATTTAACATTCTGAAAAACTTTTCGTTCGAAAGTTATTCGCCATTTTGAACTACCTTTGAGAACGTTGGGCGGAACAGGCGTATTGAAATTCGAAGGAGGCAGTAAGTCAAAACATGTTATATAAAACAGAAGGGATTGTATTGCATAGTGTGCGATATGGCGAAACCAGCGTAGTGGTCCGCATTTTTACCGAATTGTTTGGAACGCAGTCTTACCTGGTTAACGGCGTACGCACTTCCAGAGCCAAATCTGCTAAAGCCAACCTTCTGCAGCCAGCGCATATTCTGGAAATGGTTGTTTATCATCGGGAACACAAAAACCTGCAACGCATTTCCGAGGTTAAGCCTGCCTTTCTCTACAGCGGTCTATATGCTAATATGGTGAAAAATGCCATTGCATTGTATGTGACCGAACTGTTGCAAAAAGTGCTTACTGAACCTGAACCGCATCCGGAGCTCTTTTCCTTTACCCGTAAGGTATTGCAGTGGATGGACCAGCATCGTTCTCCGGAATTGTCACTTTTGCCGCTTTACTTTACGCTAAACGTGGGTGCTTTGCTTGGCTTTAAAATATATGGGCGGTTCAGTGACTTTTGTCCCTATTTAGATCTACAGGAGGGGCAATTTGTCGAAAAAGCGCCTGACACTTTTTTTCTTGGTCCGACGGAGGCGCAGCAGACCTACAGGCTGATGCAGGTTTCTGAACTGGAAGAATTGGGCCGCCTACGGATTTCAGGAGAAGACCGGGACAGATTACTTGCGGCTTATCTGGCGTTTTTGCAATTGCACCTGTCTGGTTTCCGGGGGCTCCGTTCGCCGGCTATTTTGAAAGAGATATTACGGCCGTGAGGCCGGTTTTTTTCCAGGGCTGCTTGATAATGGCTAAAGGATGTTCGTTTTACATCAAAAAGATTTACCTTGTCTCCCGGAAGGTTTATCGGTGATTTTCGAAATCCGTCGGATTAAGATTTTCATTATACCGCTAAGGAAATTGGGCTATAAATTGATGGCTTCTCCTTTGCCCTGTCTGTTGAAAGGTGATTCCGATCCATAGAAAATGTAAATGATTTTTGATGAAGAAAATAATTGCAATCATCCTGTTATCGGTCTGCTGGAGTGCCTGCGGACCAACATCTGTTTATTATTTAGCCCCCGACACACCTCCCTATGAGGTTCATGAATTGACCAAGGACAATCTCTTTTCCCACAATATTGAAGGGCCTGCATTCAGGAATGATACGCTGTTTGTTGTTAACTATCAGGAAGACGGGACCGTTGGTATGGTGTTTCCCGACGGTCATTGTGAGCGCTATATCAGACTGCCGGCAGGCAGCATCGGCAATAGCCTGAAATTTGATCAGAAAGGCAATATGTATATTGCAGACTTTAAAGGCCATAACATCCTGAAAGTAAATCCATCCAAGGAGATAAGCGTCTATTGTCACAATAACCTTTTTAATCAACCGAATGACATTACTATGAACGATAGGGGCTGGATTTACGCTTCCGATCCGAACTGGAAGGACAGCACCGGCCAAATATGGTTAGTGAAGGATGGACAGCCGGTTTTGGTTGCCGACAGCATGGGAACGACCAATGGAATTACCATAAGTCCAGATGGAAAGCATCTGTATGTAGGAGAAAGTGTACAACTAAAGATTTGGAAGTTTGATATAAGTGAAGAGGGAATGCTTTATAATAAAAAATTATTTGCTACCTTTAAAAAATATGACCTGGACGGCATGCATTTTGGTCCGAAAGGAAACTTGTTTGTATGTCGCTATGGAAAAGGAGAAGTCGTTGTTTTATCACCTGGAGGAGTGCAATTAAAGGCCATTCCCCTGAAGGCAAAAAAATGCAGCAACCTTGTCTTTGGAGATTCCGACGGGAAAACTGTTTTTGTAACCTTACAGGACAAAAAAGGGATGGAAATGTTTAGAATTGATTAACTTTAATTGGAATGAAGACTAACGGAAAAGAATTCGCCCTTATTACAGGTGCCGGCAAGGGGCTGGGAAAAGCCTTTGCCGCGGAACTTGCTCAAAGAAAAATAAACGTGCTACTGACCGCCCTGCCCGGCGAAAATCTTGAAGAATTTTGCGAAAAACTTGCTGCTGACTATGGTATCGAAGCAGATTTTATGGAGTGTGATCTTACTTCAGAAACTGAAATTACGCGGCTTGTGCAATGGGTTAAAGCCAATTATCCGGTCAGTATTTTAATCAATAACGCCGGTATAGGCGGGACGGAGGAATTTGAAAAAGCGGAGGATACGCTGATTAATAATATTATTCTGTTAAACATAAGGGCAACGGCTTTGTTAACACATCAATTATTGCCTTTGTTGCGATTTCATAAGCCGGCGTGGATCCTAAATGTTGGCAGCATGGCCTCTTTCTCACCGATAGGTTATAAAACCGTTTATCCGGCTTCGAAGGCTTTTGTTTTGCACTTCTCACTCGGCCTCCGCGAAGAACTAAAGGATTCGGGCGTTTTTATCAGTGTTGTTCATCCGGGACCGCTTACAACAAACATAGATTCTATACGGAGGATCAAAAAGCAGGGGAGATTGGGGAAAATGTGTGTGCTATCTGCAGAATATACTGCCCATAAAGCCCTGGATAGAATGTTTGCCCGACATGCGCATATTCTGGTGGGAGTGGGAAATAAATTCAATTGGGTATTAACCAAACTGGTGCCTACCCGTATACGCCTTCCCATAATTACCCGGATCATCAAAAGAGAGATCAAAACATCCAAAATGGCTGTTGACAATTATGAAAATATTGGTTACAGGAGCTAACAGCTTATTGGGAACTAACATTCTGGTTGAATTATTACAGCGTGGTTTTGAGGTAAAAGCGATGGTACGAGCTAAAAACAAGTTGCTGGTATCTCATCCCCTGATGGAAGTATGCGTAGGAGATATAACGGATGAAAGCGCAGTAATGAATGCCGTACGGGGATGTGGTGTTATTATTCATGTGGCAGCTAATACTTCCCAGTCTTCTGTTCATTACAGGACCTATGAAAGGGTGAATGTAAAAGGCACTTTGCACGTGATCAACGCTGCCCACAGGGGTAACGCAAAGAGAGTTATACTGGTAAGTTCTGCTAACGCATTCGCCTACGGTTCTTTGACCCATCCGGGTACGGAGGCCCTTCCTATCAAATATCCATTTAGCCGTGCCGGCTATGCCTGCAGTAAATTTACCGCACAGCAATATGTTTTGGCGCATTTAAATGAAATAGGCCCGGAAGTGATCGTAGTTAACCCCACCTTTATGTTGGGAAAATATGATGGGAAGCCAAGTTCAGGCGAGATTATCCTACGGGGGTATAAAAAGAAATGGATTCTTTGTCCGCCGGGAGGCAAAAATTTTATTCATGTAAAAGATGTGGCTGTGGCCATTTGTAATGCGATACAGGCCGGCGCCCCCGGTGAGTGTTATTTGCTATCAGGGGAAAATATGAGTTATAAAGCCTTTTACAAAAAGCTCGTCGACATCACCGGCCAGAAAAGCAAAATTGTCATACTTCCCAAGGCGGTGTTGTTGCTGATCGGTGTGATCGGAACTATAATAGCGGCCGTAGGAATTCCTACTTCTGTTCATTATATCAACATGCGGATCTTGTGTGTGAAGAATTATTACAGTAATTCGAAAGCAAAATCCGAATTGCATTTACCGTCAACCCCTATATCGGTAGCTATCCGGGAGGCTATCGGGTGGTTTATAGAAAAAGGGATGATAAAGGAGAAAGGTCATGGACAAAAGTAACCGTCGTCTGGTACTTATCGCACTGATGCTTACCATGATGCTGGCTGCCATGGATACGACCATTGTATCCACCGCCATCCCCCAGATCGTTTCCGACCTGGGCGGATTTACTGAGATTTCCTGGGTATTTTCTGTTTATCTGCTTGCCCAGACGGTGACTATCCCGCTATATGGTAAACTGGCGGACATTTATGGCAGAAAGGGCATCCTGATATGGGGTACCTGGCTGTTCCTGGCCGGGTCTGCTGCTTCTGCCTTTTCCTGGGATATGTTTACATTGATCCTGTTCCGCGGTATCCAGGGGTTAGGTGCCGGATCAATCATGGCCACCGTTAACACACTTGCGGGTGATTTGTACGAACTGGAGGAACGCGCCCGAATTCAGGGGTGGCTTTCCAGTATGTGGGGGCTGAGCGCGATCATCGGGCCGGCTGTCGGCGGTGCGTTTGCCGAGTACGCCAGTTGGCGGTGGATCTTTTTGATCAACATCCCTTTAGGTATACTGGCTATTATCCTCATCGGAACCTTTTTGCGGGAACAATTTAATCACCGCCGGCCACAAATGGATTTTGCCGGAGCAGCGTTGATTTTAATTACGGTCGGATTGCTGATCGTCGCCCTGATGGAAGGTGGACAGTCATGGCCGTGGCTTTCTTGGCCCACGTTGTTGCTGTTTATGGCGGTAATATTCCTGGGAATCGTCACGGTAAAGGTGGAGCAACGCGCTGCCGAACCGATAATGCCGCTATGGCTCTGGCGAAACAGAGCCATCATCGGTGCTAACCTTTCTATGATTGCCATGGGATTGGTAATGATGGGCCCTGAAACCTATCTGCCCACCTTCGCGCAAGCTTCATTGGGGTTAGGCGCCATTGTTTCCGGTTTTATTTTGGCCAGCATCAGTATTGGTTGGCCGGTGGCTTCCGCCCTTTCAGGTAAACTATACCTGCGCATTGGTTTTAGAAACAGCGGCTTGATAGGAGCCGCGCTGATTATCTTGGCTTGCGGCGGTTTTTTGTTGCTTTCCTGGCCACAATCCATCATTTTATTAGTGGTCGACCAGGTTATTCTGGGAGCCGGATTTGGGCTGCTTTCTACGCCTATGCTAGTAGGCGTTCAATCTATCGTGGGGTGGGATAAGCGAGGCGTGGTAACCGGGGCGAACATGTTTTGCCGTTACCTTGGTCAGTGCTTGGGAAGCGCGGTATTTGGCGCTATATTTAACACCGTTTTTCACAACAGGCTGGCTGAAGCGCCGTTCACCTTAGGTGATTCAGGCAAGAATATATTACAGGCGTTGCAAGATCCTCAACTCTCCGAAGCCGCAAAACAATTTTTAAAGGAGGCGATTAACGCCTCTACTCATCACATTTATATTGGGCTATTGATCTTTGCTTTTCTTATCGTTTTTGCCGTTGGCATTACACCGCGGAGATTTCCCGTTATCCGGCGCCATGGCTAAAAATAGCGCGGGTATTAAAGACGACTGGCATCATTCGTGGGTATGATTGTTTTAAAAATATTCTAATAAAAAAGTAGGATGTTTGAATAAAATCTATAAATTTAACTTAAATTAGATTTTCTTTAGAGTACCTACCATTTTTTTTGTATTTTTGCAATAGCTGTTCAGGTTGCAATAGTTAGCGAATACCATTTAAATTGATTTATATGAAGAAGGAACAGACTGGATTGTACGATCCTCGTTATGAGCACGACGCCTGTGGAATTGGGTTCGTAGCCCATATAAAAGGGTGCAAAAGCCATCAAATGGTGCTGGATGCCTTAACTATTTTAGAGAATATGGAGCATCGGGGGGCCTGTGGCTGTGAAAATAATACTGGAGATGGTGCAGGTATTTTAATTCAGACACCCCATGCGTTTTTGTATGAAGAATGTTTGAAAATCGGTATCCGGTTACCTTCTTATGGCAAGTATGGCGTAGGGATGGTTTTCTTCCCTCGCGAGGTTCGCGGAAGAGAAGAATGCCGTTCTATTATTGAGCAGGCAGCGGAAAAAATGGAGATTCCGGTTCTGGGATACCGCGAGTTACCGGTCGACAACAGCGCCATTGGAGAAACTGCTAAAAGTGTGGAGCCGGAAATGGAACAGGTCTTTTTTGGTTGCCCTGATGCGATTAATGATCCCGAAGAATTTGAAAGAAAGTTGTTTGTCCTCAGGAACTATGTTACTAAACTGGTAAGGCAGACGTTGAGCAAAGACAATGAACTGTTTTCTTTTTCTTCACTCTCTTACAAAACGGTTATTTATAAAGGACAGTTAATCGCCAGCCAGGTCCGACAGTATTTTAAAGACCTGACAGATCCCAGGCTGGTGTCTGCATTTGGGCTGATACACTCTCGCTTTGCGACCAATACATTTCCTTCCTGGAAGCTTGCGCAGCCTTTCCGGTTCATCGCGCATAACGGTGAAATCAATACGCTGATGGGGAATCTGAACTGGCTTCGCAGTAATGCGGGTTCTTTCAGTTCGCCTTATTTTACCGAACAGGAAATGGAAATGTTGCTGCCGGTGGTGGATGAAAGTCAAAGCGACAGCGCCTGTCTGGATAATATGGTTGAATTGCTAACGCTTTCGGGTCGTTCCTTGCCCCACGTGATGATGATGCTCATTCCCGAAGCCTGGGATGAAAATGACCTGATGGATCCCGTAAAGAAGGCTTTCTACGAATACCATGCCTCCATCATGGAGCCCTGGGACGGACCGGCGTCCATATCCTTTACAGACGGGCATATCATTGGCGCTACGCTGGACAGAAACGGCCTTCGTCCTTCCCGTTTCGTCGTGACTGACGATGATCGGGTGATTATGGCTTCCGAGGCGGGTGTGCTTGCCATAGATCCGGCCAGTGTGGTAGAAAAAGGACGTTTGCAACCCGGTAGAATGTTTGTGGTTGATATGGACCAGGGCCGGATCATCAGTGATGAAGAGCTAAAAAATAAAATATGCAGTGAAAAGCCTTATGATGAATGGCTGAACAAATATAAGATCCGTATAGAGGAACTGCCAGAGCCGAGAGTAAGGTTTACACATCTTGAGCACGAAGCTGTTTTTAAATATCAAAACGTTTTTGGTTTTACGACAGAGGATCTCGAGGATATTTTAAGACCAATGGCGCTGGCCGGTAAAGGGCCGATCGGGGCGATGGGGCTGGATATTCCGTTGGCTGTATTGAGCGATGAACCCCAACACCTGGCCAATTATTTTAAGCAGCTTTTCGCACAGGTTACCAATCCGCCCATTGATCCGATACGGGAACGTACAGTCATGAGTCTGGCTTCTTTTGTCGGTAATAATGGCAATCTCCTGGACGAAGACCCGTTGCATTGTCATACGGTAGCGCTCAAGCACCCGGTTTTGGTGAATAATGAACTGGAGAAACTGCGGAGTATAGATACCGGCATCTTTCAGGCTAAGACACTGCAAACTTATTTCAGGGCGGATGGCCAACCGGGTTCGCTGAAAAAGGGACTGGACCGGCTTTGCCGGTATGCTGCCGATGCGGCTGCAGATGGTTTTGAAGTACTGGTATTATCGGACCGCTCTATTGACTCCGACCATGCCGCCATTCCGTCTTTACTGGCGGTAGCCGCAGTACACCACCACCTGATCAGAAAAGGGCTGCGCGGTTCCGTAGGCATCGTAGTGGAAGCCGGGGACGTGTGGGAAGTGCACCATTTTGCCTGCTTGTTGGGCTATGGTGCTACGGCTATCAATCCCTATCTGGCCTTATCCTCAATACGGGATATGAAATTGAGCGGAAAGATAGATACCACGCTGGAAGTGGCGGATTTAAAGAAAAATTACGTCAAAGCGGTTAACTACGGGCTGCTGAAGATATTTTCAAAAATGGGCATTTCCACCCTCCAGTCTTACCAGGGCGCGCAGATTTTCGAAATTATCGGATTAAACCGTACTGTGGTTGACCGGTACTTTACCGGAACCGCATCACGTATAGAAGGCATGGGCCTCGATGAGATGGCCCGTGAAATACTGGCCCGGCACAAACGGGCTTTCCCCGATAAGCAGATTCCGGTCGAAAGGCTTCATACCGGAGGCGTTTACCAGTGGAAAAGGAAAGGCGAGCACCATTTATTCAATCCCCAAACGATACATCTGTTGCAGCATTCTACGCGCATGAATGATTATGGCCTTTATAAAAAATATGCGCGATTGATCAATGATTTGGGGGGGAAAGCCTCGACTTTACGCAGTCTTTTCGAGTTCAATCCGTCCAGGCCCGCCATTCCTGTCGAAGAAGTAGAGCCTGCGGAAAACATCTACAGGCGTTTTGCTACAGGGGCCATGTCTTTCGGTTCTATTTCTCACGAGGCGCACAGCACGCTTGCCATAGCGATGAACCGCCTGGGGGCTAAAAGCAATACGGGCGAAGGGGGAGAAGACGAGATCCGTTATGAGCCTTTGGCCAATGGAGACTCCATGCGTTCGGCCATAAAACAGGTCGCTTCGGCACGCTTTGGCGTGACCAGCAGGTACCTGGTGGAAGCCGAAGAACTCCAGATTAAAATGGCGCAGGGCGCAAAACCGGGAGAAGGCGGGCAGTTGCCCGGGCACAAAGTAAATGAATGGATTGCGAAAGTAAGACATTCGACCCCCGGGGTAGGTTTGATATCTCCTCCGCCACATCATGATATCTATTCAATTGAGGATCTGGCACAACTGATCTATGACTTAAAAAATGCCAATAGCCGCGCGCGTATTAGTGTCAAGCTGGTGTCAAAAGCGGGGGTGGGAACAATAGCCGCCGGAGTGGCCAAGGCTAAATCCGATGTTATTCTCATTTCGGGCATGGATGGGGGCACGGGCGCGTCGCCATTAAGCTCAATCCGTCATGCGGGATTGCCCTGGGAACTCGGGCTTTCCGAAACCCACCAAACGCTCGTCCGCAACAAGCTCAGAAGTCGTGTGGTGGTTCAAACCGATGGACAGTTGAAAACCGGACGCGACCTGGCTATCGCCACCTTACTCGGAGCCGAAGAGTGGGGGGTGGCCACCGCCGCGTTGGTAACAGAAGGTTGTATCATGATGCGTAAGTGCCATTTGAATACCTGTCCTGTCGGGGTGGCTACACAAAATCCCGAATTGCGGAAACGGTTTTCCGGTAAGCCGGAATATGTAGTAAACCTGATCAAATTCATGACGCAGGAACTCCGGGAGATCATGGCCATGTTGGGTTACCGGACAGTTAATGAGATGATCGGGCAAACCGATGCACTGAAAATGAAAGAGGAGCACCAGCATTGGAAATACAATAACCTGGATGTTTCTGCGATTTTGTATAAATACCCCGATGCTTCGGGCGAGGCGCTTTATAACAGTGGAAAACAAGATCATGGCCTTGAGCATGTAATTGACCGCAGGCTCCTAAAGGAAGCGGCGCCTGCGCTTGATCACAAAGAAAAAGTACATATATCCATCAACGTTAAGAATACGGACCGCACCATCGGTACCATTCTATCTAATGAGGTAACCCGGCGATATTTATCAGAGGGACTGCCGGAGGATACTATCCACATCAAGGCAAGGGGCAGTGCGGGACAAAGTTTTGGCGCTTTTACCACGAAGGGAATTACCATGGAACTGGAAGGAGAAGCCAACGATTATTTTGCGAAAGGGTTGTCGGGAGCCAAACTAATCCTCTACCCCGATAGAAACGCAGGTTTCAAGGCGGAGGAAAACATTATCGTCGGTAATGTTGCCTTTTACGGCGCTACCTCAGGGGAGTCCTACATCAGGGGAAGGGCAGGAGAACGTTTTTGTGTCCGGAACTCAGGGGCCGTAACAGTGGTAGAAGGCGTTGGCGATCACGGTTGTGAATACATGACCGGCGGCAAAGTGGTGATCCTGGGCGCCACCGGACGGAATTTCGCGGCGGGAATGAGCGGAGGCATCGCTTATATCTATAACCTGAACGGAGATTTTCCATCCTTGTGTAATAAGGAGATGGTGGATCTTGATCCGCTTGACGAAGCCGATGAAAATGAATTGCAAACCCTGCTCCGGCAACATTCAGAATATACCCAAAGTTCAGTGGCTGATTTTATCCTTAAAGACTGGGAAAATCAGAGTCCGCACTTTATCAAGGTATTTCCACGGGAATTTAAGAAAGTACTGCACTTGCAAAAAAAAGCGGAGACACATAAAGCTTAGAAGCGCTCGATCAACAGTTGATAAAAGGCGAGCAAAGCGCTAAACAAATAAAGGATTAAGTATGGGAAAGATAACGGGATTTTTAGAGCATACAAGAGAACTTCCAAAGAAAGATCCACCAGCAGAACGGGTGACGAATTATAAGGAATTTATTCACCGTTTTACACCCGAAAAATTGAATCAGCAGGCGGGGCGCTGTATGGATTGCGGCATACCTTTTTGCCATCATGGCTGCCCGCTGGGCAATGTTATTCCGGAGTTCAATGATGCCGTGTATAATGAACAGTGGGAGGAGGCCTACCAGATCCTTACCGCTACGAATAATTTCCCCGAGTTTACCGGACGGATATGCCCCGCGCCCTGTGAAACGGCATGCGTTTTAGGCATTAATCAGCCTGCGATAACCATTGAAGAGATTGAAAAACATATTATTGAGATCGCTTATGAAAAGAAGCTCGTAAAGCCTAAGATTCCCAATGTAAGAACGGGCAAAAAGGTAGCAGTGATCGGTTCAGGCCCGTCGGGGCTCGCAGCCGCAGCTCAACTGAATTACGGAGGGCATGAAGTGACGGTTTTCGAAAGGGATGATCGCCCTGGCGGCCTGTTACGTTATGGCATTCCTGATTTTAAATTGGAAAAATGGGTTGTGGATCGGCGCGTCGAAGTAATGAAAAAAGAAGGCGTGGTGTTTCGTTGTAATGCCAACGTAGGGGTAAGCGTAAGTATCGATGAATTGCTCAGACAGTATCAGGCCATTGTCTTGGCTGGCGGAAGTACGATCCCCAGGGACTTAAGTATTCCCGGCAGGTCTTTAAATGGGATTCATTTTGCTATGGATTTTCTTAAACAACAAAATAAACGAAACGCCGGACTGGAAGTTAATGGAACGCCTATTTTGGCCACCGGGAAGAATGTTATCGTGATAGGTGGAGGCGATACGGGTTCCGATTGTCTGGGTACCTCCAACCGGCAAAAGGCGGCCAGCATTACACAATTTGAACTGATGCCTATGCCGCCGAAAGAAAGGACGCCATATATGCCCTGGCCGAGCTATCCCATGATCCTTAGGACTTCCAGCTCGCAAGAAGAAGGAGGAGAGCGCAAGTGGGCTATCGCCACAAAGGAATTTATCGGAGATGAAAATGGGCAGCTGAAAGCGCTGAAGATCGTAGATTTGAAATGGGAGGTCTCTAAAGAAGGACGACCGGCAAAGTTTGTCGAGCAACCCGATACCATCCGGGAGATCCCTTGCGAGCTGGCCCTGCTGGCCATGGGTTTTTTACACCCGCAAAAAAATGGCTTATTGGATGATTTGGGCGTAGCCCTGGATGACCGGGGCAATGTAAGCGCTTCACAAAAGAATTATCAAACGAATATTCCGAAGATATTTGCTGCCGGCGATATGCGCCGCGGGCAGTCACTGGTTGTATGGGCTATATCCGAAGGACGGGAATGTGCCAGAAAAGTCGATGAATTTTTAATGGGCGCCTCGACTTTGGAGGCAAAAGACGCTTCTCCTTTTAGCACGCAAGGCGTATTTGAATAATTACGCCAGATTCGGCATTCTTGAATGAATCTTCAGGTATTGCGATGGTGTCATTTGGGTTATCGCTTTAAACTGGCGGTTGAAGTTGGATAGGTTATTAAAGCCACAGGAATAACATATCTGTGAGATGCTCATGTCATCTTCTATGAGTAACTTACAAGCATATCCTATACGCACTTCCAAAAGAAATTGCCAAAATGTCTTTAGGGTTCGTGTCTTAAAGTACCTGCAAAAAGAATGCGGGCTCACGTTTGCAATAGCGGCTACTTCCTCAATCGATATTTTTTCCTGAAAATGATCAAAGGTGTAATTGTAGATCGCATTAATATTGTCTGTTTGTTTTAGTTCATAGGACTTGGCAAAACCGACACCCGACAAGGTTTGGTATTCTTTGGAGGAAGCGATAATCTGTAACATGGAAATCAGCAAAGTAATGCGTTCTGTTCCTTCCGCGTGAAGGGAGTTTTCCATCATAACTGATATTATTTTATGTGTTTCGCCGTTAATGCGAAGTCCTCTTTTACTTAACAGCAGCAGCTCACGGATATGCTTAAACTCCGGCAAGCCTAACAACTGTTCTCCCCAAAAATCCTCCTTAAAATGTATAGCGACTGCTTCAATACGAAGGCCGGGAAGCTCTTGAAAATAAATGGGATCACTACGCCAGTAATGCGGAAGGTTCCCGCCAAGTAAGACGAGATCACCGTCATTAAAGGGTTCTACACTGTCACCTACCAACCGCATGCCTCTTCCTTTTCTGATGAGAGTCAGTTCTATTTCCGGGTGATAATGCCAGTGATTGTACAGATACGGGCGTAAGTCTTCCCGTACACTAAAAGAATAATCAAGCGCAGGATTGATTTTTCGTAGAATTGGTTTCATGGTTTTGGGTTTTGGTTTGAAGTGTGAATGTAAAGAAATTTTCGAATTGAGCAAAAACCGGATGTCAATAAAGTATCGGTACCTGTAGTTTTATTGCTGAGGACTCGCTATTGGTTATAAAAGCCAGTATTGTATTATAAAAAGCTCAAAGTATAGGAGGCCGGGCCCGGATTCAGCGCTATGTTTGTAGGCAGATACGTGTTTTGAGCGTTAAAACAACCCGCTAAATTGATGATTTCATTACCTGTTAAACCCTTTATTATGAAAAAGAATTTCTTGATCTTCAGCCTGACGGCTTTTCTTTCGTTGTTCTCAACAACGCTTTTTGGCCAAAAATTATGGCAGATTGGCCAGTACAGTTCAGAGCGGATTTCCAGCTATGACACCAGTGGTGCCAACGACGACGGGAACTGGAAAAACAAAATAGCGCCGGGTGAAACAAGAACCATCGCCCAGGTGCAGGGTCCGGGTATCTTCAAACATATCTGGATGACAATCGCCAGTAATGAGCCATACCATCTGAAGAAGATTATACTTAGAATGTATTGGGATGGCGAAAATACGCCCAGCGTGGAAGCGCCAATCGGCGATTTTTTTGGACTCGGTCTGGGGAAATACTTTTTGTATGAATCAAGGTACCTTTCTGTGGGGTCTCAAAGAGCGCTGAATTGCTATTTCGAAATGCCCTTTAAGAAATCGGCCAAGGTAACGGTTACCAATGAAGGCGGCCGGGCCATTGACGCTTTTTATTACAATATCGATTGGGAAAAGCATAAATCGCTGCCGGAGAAGGTAGCTTATTTCCATGCCCAGTATCGGCAAGCCGTACCCACCGACGGGTGGACCAGTGACTGGCAATATAACGGGGACCCGAAAATTAACAACAAGGAAAATAAAACCGGCGAGGGCAACTATGTTATTTTAGAAGCAGCCGGCCGGGGACAATTTGTTGGCGTGACACACAGCATTATCCAAAACCAAGGAGACTGGTGGGGCGAAGGAGACGCGATGTTTTATATTGACGGAGCGCAGAAACCCCGTATCCATGGCACGGGAGCTGAAGATTATTACCTGGGCGCCTGGTGCTATGGGGGATGTGCCATTAACCCTTTTGGGAATCAGAAACCCACCTTTGCTTATGAGGACTACGGTAACCCGCAAAACGGCGGTGATGACAGGGGAGCACAGTGGACGGTTTATCGGTTCCATTCAAAATCTCCGGTGGTATTCAATAATTCGATCAAAGTGACCATTGAACACGGGCACGCCAACCACCGGTCCGATAATTATTACACCGTTGCGTATTGGTATCAGTTAGAGCCACACGGCTCATTCCCTGCTTTGCCTCCGGTAGGGCAAAGAATACCTCGGTTGGTTAACACCGAAGGCCCGACAATGGGAAAATAAAGTGTAGTACAGACCAAGGTAGTTTTAATCCCTTGATGATGGTTTTGTTCATTTAATTAGATATCCTATGAGATTCTTCAGCACATTACTATTGGCGTTTTTCTGTTTGCCATGGAGTATTCAAACACATGCCCAGGAATGGCGGAGCATGGCTGCTCCCACGGTGGGGGAAAAGTGGGTACAGCCCGTACAGGGAACCCCTGCCCGGCCGGTGTGGGGACATGCCAACGGAATCAGGATCGGTTTATCTCCCATGCCGGGACCCCGGGGATTAATTCGTATTTATACCCCCTACCTCCAGCGGGAAAAGTGGAAGGTGATGAATTTTATTGCGATGGAACCGACTGTGCAGGGAAGTGACAAAAGGGGACTTTCGGAACTGGAAATGAGTACATTGGACAACAAAAGAGGGAAAAGGTTCTGGAGCGCAAATGATTCAACAGCGGTTGAACCCCGTCCGGAGAAATTTCCGGCCCGCGGGGTCGTGGCAAAGATCAATGGGGTAGAAACTTTGACTCTTTTCATCTTTTCGGAACGATTTGAAAATGGCGCTGCGGTGTATGTGCGGATCAGGTTTTATGCCAACCGGCCGCAGGAGGTAGAGGTAACAACTTATGCCACAAAAGAATCCAAGCCATTGAAGCGTTTTATCGTGACAGCCACGATGGGAAACTATGCAAGATTAAGGAAGTTGTTTCTAAAAGATAAAACGGTTACCGCTACACAATTGTGGCCCGACTACAGGGGGGACGCCTTTACCACCCACGTTCATTTCTCAACGGATGATTTGATCAAAGGGAAAAACGGAGCATGCTATTTTATAGCCGCACCCGATGAAGCACATCCGGCGGATGCCGTCTATGCTAAAGGAACGGCCAACCATTGGAAGTACCAGGGGGAAAAAGCCACCCAATATTGGTACTGCAAAGATCCCGATGCTTCGTTGGAAGGTCTTGTAAATGGCCGCTATACCTACTGGGCGAGCCAATCGCCGATTCCAGGTGGAATTGCATTTGAAAATTTTGAAATGAAAAGCCCGTTTCAGCAAGCGACAACTTATGTTTTTGGTATCAGTCCCTTAAGCCCTAAAGTGTTCATAAAAAAGATCAAAGGAAAGAGCGAATTTTGAAGGATACCCCCCGGCGTTTTGCTACCCGTTATCGCTCGACGGCTCAGTGCTTTGCGAGAATTGCTGATTTAGGTGATTGACTTCTATGATGCCAACCGATTAATCGACGTTAAGTATGAGAAAATATATTAAATTTCTGACCCTGGTTTTCCTCCTTGTGGCTACAAAAGGCGCCCCTGCCCAGCAGAGGATGACCATAGCAAAAAACACCCTGAGTACCGGTATGCAAAATGCCATTAAGACCATTGCGTACGACCGGCTGGGTAGGAAGCAGGGAGATGTAAAAATACGTAAGGTTTCTCAACATATAGCCCATGTAACTATTAGTTTTCTTTTAGATAGTACT
Source organism: uncultured Chitinophagaceae bacterium (assembly GCA_964424665.1). Classification (GTDB taxonomy): domain Bacteria; phylum Bacteroidota; class Bacteroidia; order Chitinophagales; family Chitinophagaceae; genus FW021-bin31. Next base: position 54,027 of record CAYRJM010000008.1, on the reverse strand, counting down.
GTTCAACAAGATGACTGGCAACTAAATATCAGTCCTTCATTTCAACCGGATTTTAATTGGGCACCGCATCTCACCCCCGGCCCGGAAAATATTATCGCACAACATGTCTTCCGCTCTCCGGCGCTTATTGTATCAAGTAATGAGCAGGTATTGATCGTTATTCCGGACCTGGACATTTTGAATAAGACGCCCGCCGTTGAATGGTATATGGACATGGACGCACCGGCAAATGTTTTAACGCTGGGAATGAGCAACAATAAAGTATCCGGGCATGTCCTTTATGAACGGGCTCCGGGAGCGAGCTATCCGGAAGGTGGCGTGAAAGTCGGCTTCTACTTGATGCATTATACAGAGGAGGCGGTTATCAAAAACCCGTTTCGAAAGACGAATGATTTTTTCTGGTCCCGTTGGGGGCGACATCTTTTTGCCAAGGGCGATCCTATTTCAGGAAGTCTCGAACCGTATGTAAAACATACCTATCATTGGGCTTTTCAATCGTGGGAGGACGAAGTCTGGCAGCAGTTTACGCTGGATGGAAAACAAGTCGGCGCTCCTGCCTTTATTGTCAACGTAACGCAAAGCCCTAACTACCCGGGTGAAGTGAACGAGCGGGAGTTTCGTTCTGTCTGGAACCAGGCTTGGTTTAGTTCGCTGCGATCGGCCAGCGGACTTTATCGGTTTGCCCGCAGAACACGAAATGAAGAACTGCGAGAGAAAGCACTACTGACCAAAGAGCTGGCCTTGTCTTTTCCGAAAAAAGGGGGTTTTTTCTATGGCCTTATCGGTACGGAAATGGAAACCATAGAAAAAAATGGGAAAAAATTCAACAGAAGCAAAGGATGGGAGCATTACTTTTGGGGGAACTCTAACCGGAATCCGTATACTACAGACCCAGAAAAATCACCCTTTCACGTGCTGGACATGAGTTGGACGGCTTATCAGATGCTGCGCTGGTATGATGAGCTGGAAAAAGACAGCCGATTGCTTGAATATGCCCGGGGATACGCCAATGCACTGGTGGAAGTCCAATTTGCAAACGGTTTTTTCCCCGGATGGCTTGATCTAAAAACTTTGCAACCACTGGCTTATCTGAATGAATCTCCCGAAACCGCTATGTCGGTAACTTTCCTGTTAAAGCTTTATCAAATAACGAACAACGTACATTATAAGGAAGCTGCGCTTAAAGCAATGGATGCGGTTGCCAAAGAGATTATCCATACCGGCCGCTGGGAAGACTTTGAAACTTACTGGTCCTGTTCCAGAATGGGTTCAGAAGACTGGGTAGGCCGGAAAGTGCAGCGAAATAACATGTACAAACAGAATAATTTTTCCATGTTCTGGACGGCACAGGCTTTGTTAGCGAGTTACGAAACGACAGGGAAAAAACGGTATCTTTTGTTGGGACAAAGAACGTTGGATGAGTTGCTCATGACCCAAGCCTCCTGGCAACCGTATTTTATTCCCATAAAAGCATTGGGTGGTTTTGGCGTGCAAAACGGGGATGCCGAGTGGAACGATGCCCGCGAGAGCTTATTTTCGGCACTGATTATTCAATACGGGATTATACTGAAAAAGAAGGCCTATATTCAACGGGGGCTTGCGGCGCTGAGGGCCTCTTTTAAAATGATGTACTGCCCGGAAAACCCGGATACGGAAAAACAATGGGAGAAAAAATGGCCGTTTTTCGGTAAAGAAGATTATGGTTTCATGATGGAGAACTACGGCCATAACGGGCGGGTCAACGCAGCGGGGCTGGGAATAGGCGAGTTCACTATTTATGATTGGGGCAATGGCGCTGCTTCGGAAACCTATAATCGTCTCGTGGATCGTTATGGAAAAGATTTTGTGAATCATTCCAATCTGAAAAAGGTACTGTAATGGATGCTGTAACGGCGGCTGCAGGGTAAATGGTCCGGAGGAACGTCAATCATAATCCATCTTTTTGGGGTTTAACACATTTTTACAGGAAAGCCAATTTTGTATTAGAAAATGCTAACTATGTAATAGGTGAAGTTTAAAAGTTGAGAGATATTTGTATGGTCAATTTATTCGGAGATGTGGCAATAGGCAAATAAAGTATTTTATATGATTGAAAACATTCTACGCTATTCCATATTTACTATCGTTACTTTCTCCTCACTATTACTCTTGCACAGTAGCTTGGTGAGTGCGCGGTCCCTGTCGCCTGTTCATAGGGATAGCGCTTCTTTTTGCCAAAGGGCAGAGAAAAAAATAAAAACTACCGATAAAACGTGTCTTTTTTTAAGTAAGTATAGGGGTTCCCTGTATTTAGGGAGAACCGGAGGTTTATTAAGTCCTGAGTGCCGGAAGGATGAGCGGCAAGGTTATAAAAGTGATA
>CAYRJM010000008.1:11924-51568 GCA_964424665.1 uncultured Chitinophagaceae bacterium | reverse complement strand
GGTTTATTAAGTCCTGAGTGCCGGAAGGATGAGCGGCAAGGTTATAAAAGTGATAGCAAGGGCATTCAAATGAATTTTGAATAGGAATTTCATATACGAAGAACAGACACTGAATTTAAATATTTTTTAATCCATTCCTAACCCAGAGCGATTATGCGTATTTATAAATTTACGTTTTTAGCACTTGTTGTATTTGGATTGGCACTTGGGACTCCCTCCTGTAAAAAGGATAATCCCGATCCTGGTAATCAAATTGCCAATACGAACCCCTACCAAGAGCTTAATAATCAAATAGAGCGTTCCTTAGCTTTAGACCGGCAAAATGATACGATTTCAGTAGAAGATACCGTCGTCTTGAAGCCGAGGTTTGGAAAAGGACAGGTCCCGGAGAAATTTTATTCATGGCAGGTGGATAATGAGGATATCGTCAAAGTATTATCCATAGATGAAGAGGACTATACGGCAACTATTGTAGCAAAAAAGAGGGGCAGCGCTACCGTTACTTTGCTTTCCTATGACAGAACATTAAGTGCAAGTTGCAGTCTTGTTGTCGCCGGACCACCCAAAGACGGAATTATCAGGATACTGGCCATTGGAAACAGCTTTTCAGAAGATGCTGTTGAACATTATTTACATGGCCTTGCTGCGGCAGCGGGGATTAAAGTTATTATAGGAAATATGTATATCGGAGGCGCTTCCCTGGCAACCCATTGGGAAAACGCAGCTAATGACAAGCCGGCCTATGATTTTAGGTTAATAGATCAGCACGGAAATAAATCAAACTTACCCAATACCACGCTTTCAGACGCCCTGGCTTCTGACTATTGGAACTATATAAGTTTTCAACAGGTTAGCCAGGAAACAGGCCAATACAACACCTATGTAGAGCCCTTGCCCAAGTTATATAACTACGTTAAAAAGAAGGTGGAAAACCCGGAAACCAAGTTTGTCTTTCATGAGGTCTGGGCCTACCAGCAGGGCGCTACGCACCCTGGTTTCGCCAATTATGATAACGATCAACTTACCATGTATAATGCCATCGTTGATGCGGTCTGGAAAGCGGCCGGCCTGGTTCCGATTGATTTTGTTATTCCAAGCGGAACAGCTATTCAGAATGGCCGGACGACGAAGCTGGGGGATCATTTTAACCGGGATGGCTATCACCTCAACGCCCTCGGCCAGTATACAGCAGCTTGTACCTGGTTTGAATCTATCTTTGGTAAAAACGTTATCGGCAATTCGTTTATCCCTCTTGAACTAACGGGCGAAGAGGCGGAAATTGCCCAACACGCAGCACACGCCGCGGCAGTCAATCCTAAGGAGATAACGGAACTTACCGACTACCTGCCTCCGCCGCCGTCGGGAATACAGGGAACGCCTGTCTTTATCGGATTTGGGTCAGAAAATATTCCCGATAAATGGAACGCATTTATAGGCGATCATCAGGCTGGCGAAGGAAGTAAAATAGAAAATCTGGTGGACTTTGAAGGTAATAATACGGGCGCTTCTATTGAAATTACAAAACCTTTCAATGGACGAAATAATGCCGGAGAAGGAGGGGTAACTGCATTTGGCATGAATATACCTGATAATATCGCCATGCACTCTTACTATGGAAATGCGAAAAAAGATTGGGGCGGACGCGTTATAACAGAAAGCCAGGTGAAGATCTCGGGTTTAGACAAAGGGCAAAAATATACCATTTGCTTTTTCGCGTCCCGTGCCGGTGTCGGGGACAACAGGGAGGCCAAATATGTAGCTCAAGGGGAAAATTCCGTTACCGTCACTTTAGATGCGGCAAATAACAAGTCAAATACGGTTTGCGCCGAACAGGTGCAGCCCGATGGAAACGGAACTATTACTGTAACAATTACAAGTGGAAGTAATAATACGAACGAATATGGGTTCTTCTATATTAATGTTATGAAGATCGCCAGGTCAGACTAAAAAGAGCGGTATCCGGTCAACGGGTTATTGCGCATCTTCAGATATGGGTCGGCGTTATCGGGGGGATATAAGGACCGGAGAAAGATTGAAGCAGCCAATATTGTATTAATAATAGCTTAAAATGTAATAGGCCTATTAGGATGGACAAGTTATCTTTGTTTATGTGTTTCATTTCTATTGCGCCAATGTTAGCATTCTTTAAACGAGTATTATGAGAAATAAATTTACTTTTTTAGTATTTTTAGTAATTAGCGTTTTTTTTGGAGCTTTTTCTTGTAATAAAAGTGAAGCGTTGAATGATGCAGGTAAGGCGGAGCAAGCCGTTTCACTGGAACGGAATAACATTAACGCCAAAGTAGGAGAGCGATTTGTATTGAAGCCTGCATTTACTCCGGAAGGACGGCTGCATAGAACGTACTATTGGGTTAGTGACAACCCGAGAGTGATTGAAATCGTACAGCATGATGACCTTTCGGCGACTATTATCGCCAAAAGAATTGGTACCGCAAAGGTTACATTGCGGTCGACTGATGGCGCACTTGAAGTCTCTTGTGAGATTAAAGTCGAAAAGCCTGAAAACGCGGCGATAAAAATTCTGACGATTGGTAATGGCTTTTCTGAAGATGCGGTTGAACATTATTTGTACGATATTGCCAAACAAGCGGGCGTTAAGGTAGCAATTGGCGATCTCTATCTAAAAGGGGCCTCCCTGGACAAGCATTACGAAAACGCCGCTAATAATAATAAGACGTATCAATTAAGGCTTATAGACCAGTTCGGAAATAAGTCCAATACCTCAGATCTTTCTATTGAAGAAGCGGTTGTTTCCGAGGATTGGGATTATATCAGCTTTCAGCAATCGGTTGCAGAATCAGGCCTGTCAGATACCTATACAGATCCGCTTCCGAAGCTGGTGGATTATGTTAAAGACCTTGCGACAAATCCACAGGTAAAATATGTTTTTCATCAGACCTGGGCCTATGAACAAAGTTCAAGCGACGCGGGATTTGCGAATTATAATTCCGATCAGATGACTATGTTCAACGCTATTGTAGATGCGGTGTATAAAGCGGTAGATTTAACCGCAATCGATGTGATTGTACCAGCCGGGACCGCTATACAAAATGCGAGAACCAGCATAGTGGGCGATCAGCTTTGCAGAGATGGTGTTCACTTAAATGAAATGGGGCAGTATACCGCTGCATGTACTTGGTTCGAAGCTGTCTTCAACAAGGACGTTGTCGGCAATAAATACATCCCTGCGGTATTAAGCGACTATAATGGAGAAATCGCCCAACACGCGGCACATGCGGCGATTACCAACCCTAGAGAAGTAACGACACTGACGGACTATCAGTCGGCCGGGCCTTTAAAAAGCAATATATTCGTTGGCTTTGGCGCTGAGTCTGTTGTAGATGGCTGGAACGCCTTTTTAAGTAATAAAAATTATACGGCCGGGGCTTCTATTGACGATTTGTTGGATGAAGACAACAAAAAAACCGGTATCGCAATAGAAATAACCAAGTCGTTTAACGATCGTAATAATAACGGCGTAGCTGACGTCTCAACCGATTTTGACATACCTTCCGCGGTATCCATGCACTCCTATTATGGTAATGGAAGAGGCGTATGGCTTGGTAAACAAGTGAGGGAAAGCGCCTTTACGATATCCAACCTGAATAAGGACCAGAGTTTTAACCTTTGTTTCTTCGGATCAAGAAACGGAGTAGGAGATAACAGGGAGACCAAATTCATTGTTCAAGGTAAAAATAGCAGGACGGTGTACTTGAATGTGTCAAATAACAGCTCCAGGACGGTTTGTGCGGATGGTATTAAACCTGATGAAAATGGAGAAATAACTGTAACGGTTACTATGGGTGAGAATAATAATAATGGCTCAGGGTTCTACTATATAAGCGCTATGCGATTTTCACCAGTAAGATAGGCAGGTTTTCGTTTACAATAATTAGTAAATAATTTTCTATGTTTAGAAACAGGCTACTTTATTTAATTTTTAGTGTTTTTTCTATCCTGTTATTTTTAGCAGCTGTCGGTTCTCTCCACACGGTGCAGGGCCAAAGTGCCGTACATCAAGCTAAAAAGGACACTATTTCTGCTGACGCCGATTCAATACATCGTAAGAAAGTGGCCGCTTCGGAGGCTGCCGGCTATCCCAACAGTGCTATGTACTTGACGGATAAAGGGGCCCTTTCTGAGGTTAATATGGATGCGGTAAGCAATCTCCCTTATCTGGGAATCAATCAGATGTTGGTTGGCAGAGCAACAGGTATTGATGTGAGGACCCCCTCTGCCGAACCGGCGAAAAGAAACAGTTTGTTTATCCGCGGTACCGCTTCGTTGTTGTTGAGTCAGAAGGACCTGCTGAATTCGCAACCCCTTTATATTGTCGATGGTGTACCTTTAATCTTGGAACACCCATTTGCCTATGATATTCAGCGATTTCATTTTAACCGGTTAGGTACGGAAACGGACTTGCTGTCATTTATTAATGTAAATGACATTCAAAGCATAAAGGTATTAAAGGATTTCGCGGCCACTGCTAAATATGGCCCGTCGGCCGCAAACGGTGTAGTAAGCATTACGACGAAGAGCCCGGTGGTAGGTAAAATGAAAGTTACGGTAAACGCGTATGTGCAGGCACTTTTACATCCCGAAGTAAAGGTGGTCAATGCAGAATGGGAAAGGGACTTTAGATTTCCTTTTTATTCAAAATACGCCGGCATAAAAGAGTACGGAAATTATCCCGTGTATTTGAGTGATTCGGCTTCTGTCAATTATTATGGTCCGGCGAACTGGGATGAATTGTATTACAGTAATGGGTTCGGCGATGGATTGCAAGCATCGGCGAGTGGTGGAAATGAACTGGCTTCCTTCCGTTTCAGTTTGGGGCAATTGTCGCAGGACGGCGTCGCTGATAAAACGGGTATGAATCGCTATAATGTTTCTTTTGGCATTAACATCATTCCTTTTAATAATTTCAGGGTAACGACTTTTGTTCAGGCAGCTACTTTGAAGCGAAAACGAAACCATTCCTTAAAGAGTATAATGGGGGATGAAGACTATATCTTTAACCTGGAAAATCCACCGTCTCCTAATAAGGCATCCTTTAGGAAGTTTTACAAGGACTTAGAAGGAAGTATTGATAACAATAAAAATAACTCGGTACGGCTTTTGGCTAATATCCAGTATGACTTTTTTAGGCATTTTACCGTAAACGCTCGCCTGGGTATCGACTACAATCAAAATTTCAGGCAGCTTTTTATTCCTTCCTCTCTGAGTGATGGTAACAATTTTATTTCCGACTTTGACGGAATAAACAGGATGCTGGTATTGGATAATTCAATTAATTATGCGAATACTTTTTCTGAGAAGCACCATTTAAGCGTCTCCGTAGGTCAATATGATCAGTGGAGCAAATGGAGGTATGACTTTGGGAAGGCCTATAAAGGCTATAACGATTATATTAAGATATATGCGCCTGGCACAATCTCAAATCATCAAGGTACTTCTAACGACTTCAGGTTGACGTTTAACTACAAGGATTACACTTCAGCAAACCTGGCTTCGTTTTATGCAAATATTGATTACGATTTTTTTAATAAATATTTCCTGTCGCTGTATTTAAGAAATGACGGGAGCTCTAACGTTTCGCGCGGGCACAGATGGATGTTTTCACCAACGGTGGCCGCGAAGTGGAGACTTTCCGAAGAGGCTTTTTTGAAGCATTCAGATGTGGTTACCTCCTGGGATTTGCGGGCCAGTTGGGGAAAGATTGGCAAGATGGTTATGAACGAATATTATAAGGGCGGTCCTTTTTATAACGTTGATGCGGGGTGGGACGGTACCCCTAATATATCTACTTATAATTCTTATCCCGTGTTAAATGCACCGTTCGGAACAGGATATGTGCCTTCCGGAACAGAGTGGCCCTATGTCACGCAAACTAATATCGGGACAGACGTCTCATTGTTTAACAGCCGGTTGAACCTAAAAGCGGACGTATACGAAAAGATAGACCATAACCTTTTACTTAAGGTTCCGGTTACCGAGGAATATGGTTACACCGGAATTGTAAAGAACGGCTTATCGGTGAAAAACTATGGATACGAAGTTGAAATCCAGGGAACGGTAGTAGATAAGCCTGAATTTAACTGGATGTCATCACTTAGCCTGTTTTCCAATAAGAATAAATTATTGGCACTCCCTAATGGCTTAGATCAGATCGTTATTGACGATCATTTATTTAAAGTCGGACAGCCAATAGATCAGTATTGGGTATATGTCAATAGAGGAATTTATAATACAGATGCGGAGATTCCAAAGAAACCTGCTACCAATGAACCAATGGACTATCATGGTTTTTCCTTGCAAGCCGGTGATCCGAACTGGGAAGATATTAACAAAGACGGAGCTATTACCAGTGCTGACAAGATTTTAAAGGGAAGTTTAAGCCCAACAGTAAAAGGAGGATTCTTCAACGCTTTTCATTATAAAAACTTGTCATTTAGTGCGTTGTTTACTTATGCTTTCGGCCGCGAAGTGATTAACCAGGCTCTGGCTAATCGTTTTGATTTTGCCAACCGGGAAGGGAAAACTGCTCCGGAAGCAATAAAAGATGTTACTTTTTGGCAGATCGTACCTGGAGATTTTGCCTCTATTCCAAGATATAATCCCTGGAGCAAAGTAAATCCCTATCAATCCGATCAAACGCTTTTTCTAGAAAAAGCTTCTTATATAAAACTAAGATCTGCGACTTTATCCTATAGTTTTCACACCAAATGGATGGAAAAAGCAAATATTGAATTACTGCGTGTTTACGTTACGGGAAATCATTTGTGGTCGTGGACCAATTACTCAGGTGGAGATCCCGAAGCGGTTGATTACTTTGGCTACGATCAGGGAGCCTATAATTGGAGTTTCCCAAGGAGCTTTACTTTAGGATTCAATTTTCAGTTTTAAATAAAAGATTATGCGTAAGCTAGTTAAAATATTTATTCTCGTTTTCTTATCGGCCTGGCTCAGTTCCTGTGACAAAATGTTAACACACCCTTCCAAACGGGCCGTGTCGGAGAAAAACATGTGGCAGAGTGTTAATGATGCGAGAGCCGGATTGTCGGCTTGTTACGCGCTTACCCGCGCCGCGCTGCTTAACGAGAATGCGTACTGGGTTTATGGGGAGTTAAGAGCCGGCGATTTCTCGGTAACCTCGCGCAATGATTTAATTGCCCTGAGAAATAATGAATTGAATGCGGACTATCCGACAATGACAACATGGACAGATTGGAGACGGTTTTATGCTGCCATCGGGCAATGTAATCTCGTTATCGAAAAACTACCGAAGGTGACGGAAAGAGATTTTCGGTATTCAGAAGAGGATATGCGGCTGGACCGGGCGCAGGCTTATTTCTTGCGTGCTTTCTTATATTTTTACCTGACGAAGGTGTGGGGAGACGTTCCCTTGGTCCTGCACCCCACGGACGGAGAGTTCCGGAATACGGAGCGAATTGACGCGGATATTGTTTTGGATGCCGCCATCAGGGACGCTCAAAAGGCTGTAGTGGGATTACCCTGGGAATATAATGGAGAGTGGCCGGAGCAACAAGGGCAGTACCGGGGCCAGCAGATCGCAGGACACTTTATGAGTATTGCAATTACCAAAGGTGCCAGCCTGGATTTGCTTGCTCATATTTACGCCTGGAAGGGAGACTACCAAAAGTCATTACAGTATTGTAATCAGATAGTTGACAATCAGTCAAAGACAAAATATGTGCTCATTGGGGTAGATGAATTAACAGCCCTGGACCGCGGCTTCCGGGGACGAAACGGCAACAACATATGGCAAATTGATATTAATTTCGATCATGCGGAAATCTCCACCACCGGACAATTGGAAGACTGGACTTTACGCGATCCCCACATTCCTAAAAGCAGGTCCGTTATTTATGTTTCGAAAGACAGTATTCAGTCAATATATAACAACCGGCATGATCAAAGAATAAGTGCGTTTTTCACCCGGTTAAACGATGCCTTCCCTGAATTCTATAAGATGAAACAGATCAATCCGGTGGTACAGGATCCCACCCTCCGGTTTTATTCCTCCATATTGATCATGTATCGCTATGAAGAACTTTATTTATTACGGGCAGAGTGTAAAGCCCATCTGGGTGACCTGGCCGGTGCGATCGCGGATTTAAATATGGTTCGCACGGAACGCTCTCTGAGCGGATTGAGCAGTTCTTTTGGTAATCAGGAGACGGTTTTGGACCTGATACTGGAGGAAAGAAGAAGGGAGTTGATCGGGGAAGGATGGAGATGGTTTGACCTGATGCGATTTGGAAAAGTAGCCCAATACACTGACTTGGATAAAGGGGAAATAGATAACGGAGCTGCTTATTGGCCTGTTTCAGAGGATGCGCTATCCCGAAACAGTAAGATTCTGCAAACTACCTATTGGAAATAAAAACGGTCAATACAATGAAAAGTATAAAAAATAAAATATCCTTATTTATTGTTATCTGTGTGTCGCTAGTGGCGGGGATTACCTGTGAAAAGCCATTTGATTTATATAGAAATGCGCAGCCTGTTGAAAGTGTTTCGCTCAATATGTATCAGTTTCTGGAGCGGCAAAACAACGTTTACGACACCTTATTGTACCTGTTGGACAAAACAGGCTTGGACAAAGTTATCAAAGAAGGGGAAGTGACTTTTTTCGCTCCGCAGGATGCCAGCATTTTAACGGTTTTGGGAAACCTTAATGAGACAAGACAAATGTATGGAAAGCATACTGTCTGGTATATAGACAGTGTACCTACGCCAGTATGGGATACCTTGCTAAAGAGATACATAATAAGCGGCGTGGTGAATTCAGACTCTCTTAACTATGCCGATGGCGTCGATCTTATTACAATGTCTTATGGTTATGAAATGAACGGGAAGAGAACGGAGGAAAATGCGTCGGGAATTGTCGACGGCGGTCCCTTTCAGATATTATACAGTGATAAAAATAACTCGAGGTTTATCAAAGACTGGTCGAGGTCTCTTACCCAAACAATAGACATTAAAACAGCCAATGGCATGGTGCACGTGCTGGAAGACAGGCATTTATTCGGTTTTAACTCCTTTATAAGTATGGCCTTCCCGGAATCCTTAGTTGCACGGCAAGAACCCTATTCAGGGGTACCGGCCCCTATACCCGGGGTTATCCAGGCCGTAGATTATGACTTTGGCGGAGAAGGCGTTTCTTATCATGACAATGACCCGGGCAACAATGGAGGACAATATCGAAGTGATGATGTGGATATAGTCAGAAGCAATGAAGGAGGCCATGAGATTGGCTGGACCAACTCCGGAGAATGGCTGAGGTATACGGTTGATGTAGCAGAGACCGGTTGGTATCAGATGGATTTACGGGCTTCGTCTCCTAACTATAACGGTTTCCAGCATTATTCTGTTTCCTTTGACGGAAAGGACGTTACGGGTATTCTGGGCATTTCAGGTACGGGGGATTATCAGAATTTTGAATCCTGGAATACCAGTTATGTGTATTTGGAAAAAGGCGTACAGGTTATGCAAATGAACGAACTCTCTTGTTGTTATGACTTTAAGTCCTTTACCTTTACGAAGATGGATCAACCGCCACCGCTATCAACGTCGTTTCACGATGCGCCTATGAACATTCCTGGTTTTATCCCCGCTGCTGATTACGATAAAGGCGGACAGGGCATAGCCTATAATGATATGGACAGGGGAAATACCGGAGGAGCCTATAGGATGGAGAACGTGGATATCCGTTTCGGACCGGAGCCCGTACCGATTGTTGGTTGGACATTTGCCGGCGAATGGACGAAATATACCGTAAATGTACAGGCCGGCGGCGATTATAAAGTAAAATTCCGCTATGGTGTACCCGGTACCTGCATCTTCCGATTAGAGTTTGACGGGGTCGACAAAACCGGACCGGTTTCCGTACCAGGCACGGGTGATTGGAGTATTTTTCAAACCGCTGAATTTACGGTAACCGGTTTAGAACCGGGCGTACATGTGATGAAGTTCTATTTAATAAGCGGAAATTTTGATTTTGCCTCTTTTGATTTTATCAAGCAATGAAAACTGAATAAATAGGATGAAGTATGTTTAAAAACCGATGGATATACATTTTGTTGTTGTTTATTGTTGCGGCCTGTGCTAAGGATCAGGCGCCAAAAGCCGCAAATACAGAGGAGCCGGATCCTCCTGTAAATGAGGAGGACACTGCCGGTCCGCTGCCCGAAATGAAAATCACTTTGGCGGATCCTTCCATATTTTATGACAGTGATTCAGGTACTTATTATTTGTACGGGACAAGCGGCTCGGCAGTGGTTCATTCAGGGTTTAAAGTTTTCAGTTCAACGGATCTTAAGGACTGGCAAAGTCACGATAAACTGGCATTATCCAAAAGCGATGTATACGGAACGGACGATTTTTGGGCGCCGCAGGTCTTTAAATATGAAAACAAATACTACATGGCCTACACTGCCAACCAGCATATAGCTGTCGCGCAAAGCAACAGCCCCTTAGGGCCGTTCAAACAAATTAATCAACAGCCTATCCATGACGAAAATTATCAAAATATTGATCCGTATGTATACATAGATTCCGATGGGAAAAAATACTTGTACTATGTACGGCTCGGCGGGGGAAACTGGCTCTTTGTCGCTGAATTAAAGGATGATTTTTCCGATATAGTTCCTGGGACTGCCGTCTCCTGTATAAATGCGGTTTCCGAGCCGCAACCGTGGGAGAATGTAAATAATTCCACGCCCATAACGGAAGGCCCGACAATTATAAAACATCAGGGAACCTATTATTTCTTTTATTCCGCCAATAATTACCAAAGCCCTGATTATGCCGTCGGATATGCTACTTCCGACAATCCGTCCGGGCATTGGTATAAGTATGAGGATAACCCGGTATTGTACAGAGCGATGATCGGCAAAAGCGGCCCGGGCCACGGTGATTTGTTCCAGGGAAAAAATGGCCAGTATTATTATGTTTTCCATACGCATTATTCGCCAGTGGAAATACAGCCAAGATTAACGGCTATCATCAAAGGTGGTTTTGTATCAGATGGCGATGGGAAGGAGGTTTTCCAATTTGATAAAGACAGTTTTTATTACCTGACCGTTAAGCAGGATTAATAATTTGTAATGAATAATAAAACAAATATGTTTAAAAAGAAATATCGTAGTCTGGTTGTTTTTGCGCTATTAGGATTTTCTTTTGCCTGTCTGTCCGGGTGCTATAAAAACCTGGTACCGGAAGAAAGAGATTTTTTTAGCGCAGATGCAGCCTTTAGCAGAACGGACTTTGATGTCGTATTGGGGAGGACAAATGTTTTTCTACACATTTACAACCCGGACTATTCTACGCAACCGTTGAATTTTACTATCTTGAATTGCAGGAAAGCGGATACCGTATACCTGACCACGGATTCTTCTCATTTTACTATTGATACGATCGCTGCTGCTTACTTAAGAAACAAAGTCACCGTCAGTCAATGGAATACCTATTATAGCGGAAAAGAAAAATCAATTGAAGAGATTGACGCAAAAAGATATCAGACGGAAAGACCTGTTTTGGATATCCGGCCTCATTCAGGAGATATTATTTTCTTTAGAACCGATGCATCGGTTGTACAACCCGGTGTTTATTTCTTTGATGTAAAAGTTGCAAATGGAGGTGGGCAAAAAATTTTTCATATGACCTTACGGGTTAGGAACTCACATCCTTATGAACCTTATAACTATGATGATATTACGGGTAAGCGTTTGCCGGCTAATAGTGGTGGAATAATTCATCCAACTTCTATGAATGGCGTGGTCGACAGGCTAAACAGGGCTTTACCTGCGGACAGTTTAAATATATATTTTCATAAGGTGGGAAATGATAAGAATACCTTGACGATTAAGTTCTTTGACCAGGATTCTCTTCCTATCAGCCTGTCTAAGTTTAATTTAATGGAATGGGACAGTCTTACCTACAGAACGGAAATGAATGATGTAGATGTGCCTTTTGGTTTCAACAGAAGAATGAATGTGGATAGTACCGCGGTTACATGGGATATTCCTAACCCGTTTCCTGTTCTGACCGATGTATCGGCAGTTTCTGTCAAAGCGAGCATTGATTTTAAATATAACCGGGTGTCTTTTGGCCGGAGGGTGGATGCAAATATTGGCTTCTCTTTTAATATCGCCGAACCCGGTCAGTGGGAGATCATATACAAGTTTAGAGTTAATCCCAAGTTTGAAGATGATTAAAAAGTTAACAGACCTATAAGAAAGCATTTATTATGGTAAAGAAAATATTGAAGTACGGCTTGTTCATTTTCATGAGTATGCTTTTCGGGCATGCTGTTACGGCCCAGCAAATGGTAACCGTCACCGGAAAAGTGACTGATGAGGCAACGGGAGAAGCATTGCCCGGCGTCAGTATTGTTAATATGGATACCAAAAGAGGTGCTGGGGTTACCAATGCCATGGGGATGTTCGAGGTCCATGTGACGCAGGGCGCGACGATTGAATTCAGGTTTATCGGATATAAAAGCTACTCAACGGAAGTAAAGGGAACAACAACGCTTAATGTTGAATTAGTTCATACGGCAGCGTCATTAAAAGAGGCTGTCATTATAGGCTACCAGAAACGGGTAAAAGAAACGGTCACCGGTTCCGTTAGTGTCATTGACGGCGAAGACCTGCAGGATGTGCCGGTTAACAGTGTTACCGAACTTCTGCAGGGAAAGGTCCCGGGACTTAATATTCAAGTCAGTACCGGAGCGCCCGGCTTCAGAGGGTCCGCTACTATTCGTGGTATTTCTAACTTAAACCTGAGTGGCTCGGGAGACCAGGTCTACCTGGAAAGCAGTAGCCCGTTGCTAATTATTGATAATGTTCCCGTTGACTTTGACGGGGGAATTACCCAGTCCATGCTGCAACCTGGAGCCGCTACCGGCCCCCTGGCGCTGATCCCGCCCAACGATATTGAATCCATTGAAATCCTGAAGGATGCGCAGGCGACATCATTGTATGGTTCCAGGGGGGCTAATGGCGTAATTGTAATTACGACTAAACGAGGAAACTCTCCAACGCCTATTGTGGACTTCAGCAGCAGCGCCTTTTTTAATTTTGCTCCCGCGCTCCGGCCTACCTGGGGAGGAACATTGGAACGGAGATTTAGAGTTAATTCAATATTGAATACCTCTAAGGACTTAAGAGAGGCCCGAGCTATCTTGTCGGGCGCCCAGTTTTTAACGGACAGCTTAAATCCTTTTTATAATCAGTCTACCGATTGGCAGGCGTTGTTTTACCAGACGACCCTTAATACAAACAGCAATATTCAGGTGAGTGGCGGGAATAGAAATCTTAATTACAAGGCCAATCTCGGGTACCAGTTAAACCAGGGCGTTATTAAAAACACTGGTTTTAACAAGTACAACCTGAACATGCAGCTAAACTTTCAGCCGAACAGGAGGTTGCGTATCAATGCGCAGCTTTTTGCCGGTCTGGGCCAAAAACAACGGGGAAATGGCGGAGGATTGACCGGTAATGGCGCAGG
Source organism: uncultured Chitinophagaceae bacterium (assembly GCA_964424665.1). Taxonomy (GTDB): domain Bacteria; phylum Bacteroidota; class Bacteroidia; order Chitinophagales; family Chitinophagaceae; genus FW021-bin31. The sequence goes on along the minus strand of CAYRJM010000008.1, from coordinate 38,011 downwards.
GAACGCTTTTACCAGTTCCTTATTGCCGGGGCCTTCTTACTTCATCGATATTCCCGAATACGCCGGTTATGAAAATAATACTGATAACAACAGTACTGTTAATATCCGGGGATATATCGGCGTTAACTATGAGATTTTCAAAAATTTCAGACTTACTTCCGCCACTTCTTACGATTATTATACCGATACAAGAGACTTCTTTAAACAAGCCTTCACCAACGACGATAAATCACAAATATATGGATATATAGGACGAAGGGACCAGTTAAACTCCCGGAATGGATTTCAATATAACTTTAGCTCCGATCCGGAAGATGTCGAGGCTGGGCATAATGTTTTGGTAAGTTTCTTCAGCGAGATAAACACCAGGTCAGAGGTCGTTCATATTCGTGACATGCGGAATGGACCCAGCGATTATTACTGGGGGCCCAGAGGATACTCTCCGCGGTATTACCTGGGCAATTTTTGGTACCGGCCCTATGAAATCAATGACAACGGAACCCATCGTGATTCTAAGCTTCATGAAGCTTCCTGGGCAGGTATGGTTTCCTATAATTACAAAAGAAAGTATAACCTGGACTTGGCTTACCGCCTGGATGGAAGTTCAAGATCCGGTATTAACAATCCTTATACCCAAAACCCTTCCATTGGTTTTAGGTGGAACTTTGGCAAAGAAAATTTCTTCAAGAAACTCCCCTGGCTTGACTTTGGTTCGGTAAGGTTGACCTACGGCTTAAATAGCCGGTCATCCGCAAATATTGCCAATACACTTGGTACTTATAATAGCTTTACGCCCTATAACAACGCCCCTTCCATCCTTCCGGACTTTGGCTTGATGCCTAATCCGGCTATCGAATCTGAAAAATCCTATCAATTTGATTTTGGGTTTGATTTGAGCTTGTTTAAAGGGAGACTGCAATTCACCTACGATACTTATTATAAGAATACCTTCAATTTATTAAGAGATAAATATTTGCCCGATGCTACGGGCTACGACAGGGTGATGGTAAATGGCGCTGCGATCGTAAACTATGGTCATGAATTTGTGGTAACAGGTAAACCAATTTCATCGAGCAATCCGCAAAATTTCCAATGGACATTAAGCGTAAACGGTGCTATCAATCACGGGGTATTAACGGATTTGCCCGGCGATGTAGAACAGTTTAGATATGATCAGGGAGCTCCTACCTGGCAAGCGCTGATTTTAAAGGTAGGCCGCACACCAATCAGCAATTATCTGTATCATACTAAGGGTATATATAACAGCACTGCCGACGTACCCGTAGATCCTGTAAGAGGCATACGCTATAAGGCATTTTTTGGAAATAACCTGCGGTATTTGCAAGCCGGAGACCCGATATGGCAAGACGTCAATGGTGACTATGTTCTGGAAGGAGTAAATGATTACTTGGTTACGGGTAACCCGGCACAGCCTGTCATGACAGGTGGTATTATGAACACCTTTAGTTATAAGAATTTTAGCCTGAATGTATTTTGTTCTTATGTCATGGACCGGAGTCTGCTTTCTAATGCTGTTGCGGGAAGAATCAGAAGGTTGCAGTTCCCTTCGGAGCTGTACCATACCGGAACATCAGAAGGTCCGGTTAACGTGTATGACCTCGATAAGTTAAATTACTGGAACGACGCCGGAGACATGAATGCGAAATATCCGGCTGTAGGAAGTGTTTATCACGGATTGCTCGTAGACCCCAACCGCTTGGATCAGGATCTGTTCCAGGAAGATGGCAGCTACTTTAAAATAAACCAAATAACATTAAGCTATAATTTCCGTGGATTCGGTTTTATGAAAAGGATGAATATGCATCTGCTGCATGTCTATTGTACGCTATATAACGTAGGTATATTTTCGTCTTTTTCGGGACCTAATCCGGAAACCGTATCTACTTTAGGAAGAGATGATATCAACGGATATCCGGCAGCACGCACTTTTGCTATAGGGTTTAATACGCAATTTTAAACAAAGTTTGTAATTATGAAAATAAAATATATCATTCCTGTCGTATTTATGTTATTCTGCTTGACGACTGCCTGTAAGAAGTTTCTGTATGTGAAGCCCATAGACCAGCTGTCCGGAAACAACTTCTGGCAGGATAAAGCGGACGCGGAAGCGGCGCTCAATGGGGCGTATAGGTTGCTTTTGAACAAATTTACCGCTTCTACACTGTATAACGATGGAGATTTTCGCGCGGGGAACTGGAACTGGTTTAATAAAAGGAACTTTAAGGCGCTTTCAGAAAACAGAATGCAGAGCGCTGACCTTAATTACCAGGATAACACAGCCGATCCTGCCAATAGTTGGATAGATTTCTATCGGGCCATAGCCACCGCGAATTTATGCATTGATCGTATTCCCGGCATTGAGGATCCTTCTTTAAGCGAAACGGATAAAAAGGCGCTTGTTGCAGAAGCAAAATTTGTCCGGGCTTTTACCTATTTCTGGATGGTCCGGTTGTATGGTGACGTTCCACTGCAATTTGATCCCTATGACCAATCTAAAAAGCCCAGAACTGACATGATCACCATTTTGGATACCTGTATTCATGATCTGGATAAAAGCAAGCAAAACCTGCCGGTAAGCTATCACGACCCTACCAATCGTGCCATTAGGGCTACTAAAGGTGCTGCATTAACATTGATGGCCAATATGTATATGTGGAAAGCCGGGTTTGCTGCTACAGGCAGGGAGTCCTGTTGGCAACATGCTGCTGATCTCGCCAAGCAGGTAATGGACCTGGGTACCTATGAATTGTTACCCTATTCAGATTTCGATGCGGTGCAAGTTATTTTTAAAGGTCGCTCCAAGGAGGGAATATTCGAATTTTCACTTAATGCTAATTATGGTACTGCTTCCCATACATTGATCAGTCAATGGACCCTGCATGAACCCTACCTTCACACCGACCCAAACCTCTATGGCGGATTTGCCAGTGAGATTACTCCTAAGGACAACATGTTGGATAAATTGTATCCACAAGGCGTTCCGGATAAAAGATTTGATCTTTGGTTTGAGGACCCCTATAGTTTACAGAATCCGCAGTCGGCGATGTTTTTAAAGTTTGCCTCGGTTGAAGACGCCCAAACCCGTGATTTTGATGCGAATTATATATTTTTCCGCTATGCGGGTTTGATTCTTTTAAGAGCGGAGGCGCTGGCTAAGCTTGGACAGAATGCAGAGTCCGTTGCATTACTAAACATGATTAGAGAACGTGCCGGGACACCTGCTTATACGGGTGGTGGAGGAGCGGCATTGATAGATGCTATATTTGAAGAAAGAAAGAAAGAACTTATGGGCGAAGGATGGTTGTGGTATGATCTGGTAAGAACAGGAAGGGTGTTAGATCCAAATGAAACCACCAATTATCTTACGCAGGACGAGTTCGACAAGGGAGCCTGGACATGGCCGGTACCTAGCGTTGCGATTCAAGATAATCCCCTTATTAAACAAACCATTTACTGGTTAAATGGGTAATGTTGAAAATTTTAAAATAAAAATGATGAAAGGGTTTCAATCACTATTAAAGGTTTACATTTTACTAGCCATAACGCTTGCCATTGCGTCTTGTAAAAAGGACTATTTCGTTGATGGCGGGTTGTCCGACCCGCATTATGATGGCAGTATATACGACTACTTAAAAGCCAAACCGTATTGGTTTGACACGGTAACCTATATCATTGAGCAAGCCGGAATGAAAGAGCTGCTGGAAAATGATACGGTAACCTTTTTTTCACCGACAGATGACGCCGTCAAAGCCGCTATGGAAAGCCTGAATGCATATAGATACGATAACGTGGAAGATTCCGTCTATCTTGAAGATATTGACCCGGAGGTATGGCGGTACTTTTTATCTATGTACATTTTGAAAGGCAGGTTTTTAGCGAAGGATTTTGCCCGGGTTGACCCGGATAACATATATGCGTATTCTGGTATAGATTATATTACCTCTGAAGGTTTTATTGTAAATATTGGTCTTTTGTACCAGGATTACAAAGGGGTGCAGGATGTCGGCGCCAGAATTATCCGGTTGACCGATATAACCGCCGATCCAGACCATTTTAGAAACTGCCCGGCCGTTACCGTTATGACTTCTGATATTCAACCCAAAAACGGTGTGCTACATGTTTTAAATAACAATTATGTGTTGGGGTTCCAGGCGGATCGCTTTGTACAGATGGCGGAGCAGTATTTATTACTGGGCGGAAATGATACAAAATAAATTACGACTTGATTATGCGCGTCCATGTTTAAATTTTTACTAAGTACATCGGAATCTGCGACAGACGGTTAAACGTGGCGTTAGGTTTGTCTTTAAAATATAAAAATATTACGGATGAAAGCACATTTTTTATTACTTATTATAGCAACCGCGGTTTTTACGGCAATATCATCTTGCACAGTGGATACGCCGGCCCCCAGGAGCGGAAAAGACCCCTATGGGTCTTCCATCGTTCCGGCCGTTAAATTAGACAGAAGTAAAGTGCTTCCTGATCACGGGAAGGTGGGCGATACCGTACAGGTGTTCGGCGTTGGTTTTGCAGAGCATTTAGACGATGTCGTTATTCTTTTCAACGGGCAGTCCGCAGAGATAATCAGTGCTACGGATTCAACGGCAAAAGTAGTTGTTCCCACTTTTGCAAGCAGCGGGAGGATCAATGCAAGAGTAAAACAAGAATATTCTTTTGGGCCTCAATTCCGGGTAGATGGACAAATGAATGTGGATCAAAATTTTCCGAGTATCAGGGGGGCGAACGGCGCTATCATGGACATTGAACCGTTACCCAATGGTCAATATCTGATTGTAGGGGATTTTACCAATTATGACAATGCGAATATAGATGGAGGAATTAACCGCGTTGCCCGCATCAACCACGATGGAACCCTGGACCATAATTTTGAATATGGAAAAAAATTGAATGGAAAAATAACCGGCAGCTCGTCAATTGTCAATTGCGCTGCCGTACTTGATGACGGCTCTTATCTTGTAGCGGGTGCGTTTAGCAGCTTTTCGGGATACAGCTATGTGCAAAGCATAGCGCATTTGAATCAGGACGGTACTTTGGACACCGTTACCATTGATCGCCCCTCGGGAGATACTCTTGTTGTTAGTACTTTATTGGGGGGAGTTAACGGTACGGTAAATGGGATGCATGTACAAGATGATGGTAAAATTATAATTACGGGTCTTTTCCGATATTATTTGAGACCTGATTACTTTCTTACTTCTGTCAGTGGCAGGGACTCCTTGCATCTAGACTCTACTTTGGTGAACTTTATCGCACGTCTTAATCCGGATGGTTCCCTGGATACAACTTACAATTATGATTTGGGACAACATAGAGGAAAAGAAAGCGTAAACGGCCCGATTAATGCTTCCGTATTGCTTCCCGACGGTAAGCTGATTATTGCGGGTAATTTTACAAAATACAATGGTAAGTCAATTAATAGGATCGCACGATTAAATACAGACGGCAGCCTCGACGAGACGTTTAAACCCGGAGAAGGGGCTGATCAGGAAATATACGACGTCATTCTACAGCCGGACGGGAAATTAGTGATCGGCGGATCATTTAATCATTATGATCAGCAGCGTACGGCACATATTGCGCGCTTAAATACTGATGGCACATTTGACGCCAGTTTTAAAGTCGGGGAGGGGCCTAACGGTCCTGTTATTGACCTGGGAATAATGCCTGCCGGACATATTATCGCCAGTGGTTTCTTTATCAGATATAATGATATCACAAGAAATGGCTTCGTTATTTTGAACAGTGACGGCTCATTAAGTGAAGCATATAACACCAATGGCGGCCTGTCCTCTGGCGGGATCAGTTTTTCAGGTATAATCACAGATGTTGTTCAGTTGCCGGATGAAAATGCGTTTTTAACGGTAGGTACTTTTACTAAGTTCGACGGGTTTACCAATAATCGGATTATGAGAATAGCATATTAACTTGCCGTATTTCAAATGTAAGCGGTATGGGCGGACTTCTGTAATAGCTGCTTCCGATGGTTTGCTTACAAAAGGCTTTACCAGTCTCGGCAACGTGGATGCTGTGTTGGATGTACCAAGGCGAGCCTCCCGCAGCTTTTATCTGCGCAAAAGAATGATTGACAAGTGCTTGGAATACCTTTGGAGTACGACCGGACACCGAAAGGCTGGATCTCCGGGAGGGGGATGCCGATGCAGCCGGACCTGTCGGACCGGATCGCCAATTCGTGTTCTTGCGCGCACGTGATCGTTCCATATGGGAAGCATTAAAAGGCTAAAACCTTATAGCCGCAGGCGAACGTAGAGGGACGAGGAACCGGTCCCTGCTGATCGATTGTTTTTCAGTGAAGAGATTGCCTATTCTAAAACACCGGTATGGGCCATATCGTCGAGTACCTACCGGTAATCTGATTCTATGGGGCAAGTGAAGGTAGGCCGCGGCTGAAAAGAACAGATCAGAGACGGAAGCCAGAGCGTGTACCTGGTCGCACGGCGTATGCTTTTTGGTAAATAAAGGATGAGGGAATAACCCGTTCTTTGGCATTTACTTTCTTATCGGTAGTAGCCGCTTTTGTATTTCTTAATTAAAAGACGTAGCTTTACCTTAAAGACTGGATTTATTTGGATACTTCTACCTTACATAATGAAAAAGAGCTGTTGGCAAAAGTAGCCCGGGGAGATGAGGCTGCTTTTACGAAACTTTTTTATGCTTATCACAACAAGTTGGGCAGGTTTATCATCCAGTTAACCGGATCTCATGAGATGGCCGAAGAAATCGTCCAGGATATTTTTATGAAAATATGGACCAAACGCCAGACGCTTATTACAATAGAACGTTTCGATGCCTATCTGTATATTCTTTCACGAAATCACACGTTTAATTGTCTTCGACAATTAGCAAAAGATCATCTCAAAAAAGAAAAAGTAATTGAGCGTTTAAATAAGTCTGGTATAGCGCAAGAGGAAGTAGTGTCTTCCGAATATTATATGCTTATTGATCAGGCTGTTGAAAAATTGCCTCCTCAGCAACAAAAGGCTTATATCTTAAGCCGGAGAGAGTGCTTGAAATATGAGGAAATAGCACAGCAAATGAATTTATCAAAAGAAACCGTCAAGAAATATTTAAAGTTAGCCACTCGCTCGATAAAAAATTATGTAAGCACTTACGGTAATGTAAGCGGCGGGATAAGCGAGTAAGTGGCGTATAGCCGCTTTCTTGTATCGGAACGATTGCAGGAGAATACCTAGTTGTTATATTGCCGGTTGTATCTATGAGCGATTAATTCTTTTTAAATAATAAAAGCATATCGTCCAGCTCCTTGGCTTTTTCTATAGCTTTATGCCGGATCATTGATAGCCAAGCCGGCAAACCGGATGTCTCTATCGGCAAACCGATTAAAAAACGTTGTTTCCCCGTTCTGTACCTCTTCTTCGCTGGCTACTAGCAGATCGTTTTCGATTTGACAGATCTCCACTTTCAGGTTTTGGTTTATCCGGTGCGTCCTCGCAGAAGGTTTTGTATACATGCGAAGCGTCTTGACTTTACCGCCCCCGGTCTTTTTTTATCAATACCCCCTTTTTTTTACAATTGGTGTCTTTATTATAGGGAAGTACGATCTGGTGGAGAGAAGTACCATTACCCTTGTAATAATTTATGATTATTAATGAAAAGTATGGAAACAAGGCTGGCCTTTTTATTTAAGCGTTATTTTGATCGAACCGCTACAGAAGAAGAGAAGACGGAGTTAATGGCTCGGATTGACGACGAAGAAAATGTGGAAGAAGTAAAGAAACTTATGGATGAAGCCTGGAATGAATTTGGAGCGTCCGCCCCGGTATTTACCGATGAGCTGAGTAAAGCCATGCTCAGAAGAGTGCTTCAGAAAGACACGGACCATAAGCTGTTAAACCGGTCTGGGACTATGCGTCTTAATTGGATCCGGATCGCGGCTGCGGCAGCGGTATTGGTTTTCCTGGCAACCGGAGGATATTTATGGTATACCTCTAATGATCAAGCGGGAAAAATGGCGGTAAACAATTCTTCGGTGAAGATACAGGATGTAGCCCCCGGAGGCAATAAGGCAACGCTGAGTTTGGCAAATGGAAAAACGATTGCTTTGGATAGCACACAAAATGGGATATTAACGCAGCAAGGCAATACAAATGTAATCAAGGTAAAAAGCGGTTTATTAACCTACAACAAGCGACAAGTTGCTTTGCAAAAAGCGCAGCCTTCTACGCGCAGCATTCCGCGGGAAATACAACAAAATACCCTCAGAACGCCGCGGGGCGGACAGTATCAATTGGTGTTGCCTGACGGGAGCAAGGTGTGGTTAAATGCGGCTTCTTCTATAACGTTTCCAACGGCTTTTACCGGAAAAGAAAGAAGGGTAGAGGTAACCGGAGAGGCTTATTTTGAAATACACACAGATGACAAGCATCCCTTTATTGTAGGCCTTCCTCCGACACATCCGGGAGGGAGCCGGCCGGAAATTCAGGTGTTAGGGACCTATTTTAATGTCAACGCCTATTCAAATGAACCGGCTGTAAGAACTACTTTGGTTGAAGGTGCAGTACGGATCGTTGCCAAGGGCAACAGTAAGATATTAAAACCCGGGCAACAGGCAGCGATACAGAGGAATTCGAACCGCATTCAAATAGGTAAAGCCAATATAGAAGAAGCTATCGCATGGAAGAATGGTTTATTTTATTTCAACGGAGAGGACATGGCAACGATTATGCATAAGATATCCAGGTGGTATGATGTGCAGGTGACCTATCAGAATGCAGTTCCGGAAGGACATTATTCGGGAATCATCAGCAGGAATACTAACCTTTCCGAGGTTCTGAAAATACTGAGATTAAGTGGGATAGCCTTTAAAATTCAAGGGAAGCGACTTGTCGTAATCAATTAAAATTATAGCCATGAGGAACAGAACCAAAATGAAAAACCGTTTTCTAAGAGCACCGTAAACGAATACCATTAAGCTAAAAAAATCCGCCCCGGATGGCGCCCGGAACGGATGTGAAGTTTAAGCTAATCAATAACCACGTTAAAAATGACTATTATGAATAAACTCAAACTATACAAATGTAGGCAATTAATTGCTATTCAAAAGAATAATAGCATTCTGCCTGGGCTTTTTTCTTTCAAAACGCTGTTGATCATGAAGCTGATCATCATATTACTCGTTATTACCGGATTGCAGGTTACCGCCAAGCCGTCCGAAGCACAAAAAGTGTCTCTTTCGGCAAATAATATTAGTCTAAAGGAAGTATTCCAGAAAATCAGAAAACAAACGGGTTACCAGTTTTTTTATAAAGACGAATACCTGAAAAAGGCGAAACTGTTGGATATCCATGTAGATAACGTATCTATAGAAGAAGCGTTGGACGATTGTTTTAAAGATCAGCCCCTTTCCTATGAGATAGTGGGTAAGATTATTGTTGTAAAGACAAAGCAACAAACAAAGGATAATGACCCGGCGTCTCAGAGTGTCGCTCCACCCGTTCAAGGAAAAGTCACCGATTCGGTGACTGGCAAGCCGCTGGCAGGCGTAACCATACAGGTAAAAGGCGGCAGTACGGGCACGGTAACCGACGCTGACGGAAATTTCAGTCTGGAAGCGCCTGACGGAGCAGTGCTGGTAGTTTCCTACCTGGGGTATGAGGAAAAGCAGATCCGGGTTAGCGGAAGTGCCACCTTAAGTATTTCATTGGCCCCGACAACGACGGGACTGAATCAATTGGTGGTAATCGGTTACGGAAAAATTGCGAAAAAGGATTTGACCGGAGCCATCAGTTCATTGGGTATTGAGGACTTCAACAAAGGACTGCAAACTTCTGTGGATCAGATGATTAAAGGCAGGGTTCCGGGCGTCCACATAACGCAATCTACCTCTGCGCCCGGGGGAGGCGTTTCTGTCCGGATAAGAGGGGTCAACTCGCTCACCGCCAGCAATGATCCTTTATATGTTATTGATGGTTTTCCAATCGATAATTCTGCAATTACTCCTGGCGGCTCATCTATGCAAAGGAACCCGCTTAATACTTTAAATCCCCAGGATATTGCGTCTATAGAGATCTTAAAAGATGCCTCTGCAACCGCTATTTATGGTGCGCGGGGCGCAAACGGCGTAATTCTGATTACTACAAAGAAGGGGGAGACCGGGCGTTTGTCGGTTAATTACAACGTTTACGCGGGCGTGCAGAAAGTAGCAAAAACACTGGATCTTTTAAATACTTCAGAATACATTTCTTTTTTAAATGGTCTAAGGCAGGCAGAAGGGCAGGCTCCCGAATTTTCCGAACAGGAAATCAGTGAAATAGGCAAAGGCACAAACTGGCAAAAAGAAATATTTCGCAATGCTGCGGTGCAAAATCACCAGTTGTCTTTTTCAGGAGGAACTGAGAATACGAAGTATTATGTATCGCTCAATTACCTGGATCAGCAGGGAATTGTTATCGGTTCAGGAATTAAGCGGTATTCTAGTCATATCAGTTTAAGTCATACCATTAATAAATTTAATTTCGGAATTAATCTGAACACGAGTCTGGTAAAGGATGATTTTGTACGAAGCGACCCTTTTGACATTAATGCCGGTGCAGGTGTGGTAGCGGCGGCCGTACAAATGGACCCAACGATACCGGTTAAAGACGACGAGGGTAAATTTACCAAACCAGAATCAGTAGATCTGGAGAACCCTGTTGCACTGGCTTATGGTCAGTACGATAATGCCAAAACCAATCGGACTTTCGGAGATATATTCGCAGAATACGAAATTTTGAAGAGTTTAAAAGCTAAACTCACTTTTGGCAGTGACCGGCGCACGAGCAGGCGGGATTTTTACGACAGCAGGGAAACGAAAAGAGGGGAAGGTACCAATGGTCTTGCCCGCGTACGCGATCAGGAAGGAGACGATTACCTGGTGGCCTTTACCCTTTCTTATGATGACTATATCCAGACGGATCACCACATTAACGCAGTGTTAGGATACACGTATCAGACCTTTAATTCCAGAGGACTTAATACCAGCGCTTATAATTTTAATACAGATGACTTTTTAACGAACAACCTGAGCGCGGGAGATAAAGAGAGTTATGATATCGGCAGTTGGAGAAACAAACACCAGCTTCTTTCTTATTTAGGCCGGGTTAACTACACCTTTAAAGACAAATACCTGGCGACGGCGTCTTTCCGGATAGATGGTTCATCCCGTTTTGGTAAAGATGAGAAATTCGGTTATTTCCCGTCCCTTGCGTTAGGGTGGAGGCTGGACAGAGAGCCCTTTATAGCCGATCTCGGTCTGTTTTCCAGCTTAAAGTTACGGGCCAGCTATGGGGTTACCGGTAATCAGGCTATAGGTAATTATAACTCTCTGGCGCTTTTAGGTCCTACACAAACCGCCATTTACGGCGATGCGGAATACAGCGGTCTTGCTCCTGTGCAGTTGGCTAATCCCGATTTAAAATGGGAAACGACAAAACAGTACAATGTGGGGTTGGATTATGGATTTGTTAATGGCAGGATAACCGGTTCAATAAATTATTATATTAAAAACACCTCAAATTTGTTGCTCCGTCTGCCTATTCCTTCGACAACCGGATTTACTACCTCGCTTCAGAATGTGGGGGGCACCCGCAACCGCGGATTTGAATTTCTGATAAGTTCCGAAAACTTTACCGGGAAATTTTCGTGGAGTACTACATTCAATTTGGCTACCAACCGCAACGAGGTCACCGATTTGGCCGGCCTGCCATTCATCCTGCAGGGAGGCGTCCGGTTCGTTGATCAGATCAGTATCTTAAGAGAAGGTGACCCCATCAATGCCTATTATGGCTATAAGGTTAAAGGAATATTTCATTCCGAAGAGGAAGTAAAGAGTTCCGCACAGCCGTTCGCTAAACCCGGTGATATTTGGTTTGAGGATACCGAAAAGGATGGCAAGATAACTTCCGACGACAGGACTATTTTAGGTTCTCCTTATCCCGACTTTACCTTTGGATTAAGCAACCATTTTGCATATGCGGGATTTGATTTGGATGTATTTCTTTATGCGGAGATTGGCAAAGAATTATTTAATTTTAACAGACTTGACACCGAGTATCCTTTTTCTTTCCGGCGGAACAGGATGTCCTATGTACTGGATAGGTGGACACCGGATAACGCTTCTAGTAATGTTCCTTCTTATTTGCCTGCGCAAGTTTCTTATGGCAGTAAAGTAAATAGCCGGGTAATTGAAGACGCTTCTTACCTGCGAGTGGAGAACATTAAGTTATCTTACAATTTTCCGGGCTTAAAATCAAAGGTGGTAAGGTCGCTTTCGTTTTATCTGAGCGTACAAAACCTCTTTACCATTACCGATTACAGCGGTTTTAACCCCGATGTAAATGCATTCGGAGACGCTAATATCGTAGTGGATTATAATGCTTATCCACTGGCGAAGATTTATACCATCGGTTTTAATATTGGACTCTAAAATAATATAGTCATGAAAAAAAATATTTTAATTCTTCTAATAATGACCTTTTCTTTTACGGCATGTAAAAAGCTGTTAGACGAGCAGGTATATTCTCAATTAGGTCCTTCTAATTTTTATAATAATGCAGATGACGCCGAAGCCCTGTTAAACGGTGTATATACGGAGGCGCAGGGGTACCGGGATCTGGTGCGAGACCGGTTGGCATTTAACGCGATGACCACTGATATCTTTTGGGAAACAGGCGGTTCTATTAATACGCAGTGTCAGCCTATGATCGATTTTACATGGGATGCTACCCATCCCTGGTTGCACGGGTTTTGGAATCGCGCGTACAGCGATATTCACCGGGCCAACCTGGTACTCGACCGTGTTCCCGCTATTGAAATGAATGAAGACCGAAAAAAAGAGGTCCTGGCAGAAGCCCGATTTCTTCGAGCCATGAATTATTTCAATCTGTATAATTTGTTTGGTACAGTTCCTATTATTACGGTCAGTGAGGTGTCCGCCAAAGACCGCCCAAGCCGCCCTTCCAAGGAAGAATTTGTACAATTTATTGAAGACGAATTTTTAGCGGTTAGCAAAGACTTACCTGAGGTACAGGATCAGTTCTACCGGGCTACAAGTGGTGCTGCGCTAGCGTTTCTTTGTAAGTTTCAATTGAATAATCATCAATGGCAAGATGCCGCTAATACGGCACAGACTATTATGAATACTGGTGTTTATAAACTTTATACAGAAGGAAACAGGACGGATCTGTTCGCATTAAATAACGAACAAAACAGTGAATTCATCTGGGTTGTCCCATTTATGGTGAAAGGCTTTGGTAATGGAAATACATATTTTAGTCATACGTTGCCTGATGATTATACCTTTAAATATCCGCCTAAGGTTAACTTCGCGGCCCATATCATGGTGTATTCGGCTTTTGTCAACACTTTTGATCCGGATGATGAAAGACTGGGCGCTTTTTTACTTGAATACGAGAGCAACAAGACCGGGGAGACTGTCGTACTTCCGGAAGATCACATAAGTGATCACAAGTATCCGGAAGATCCAAACGGAATAGGAGATGTCAGTGGAAATGATTTTCCCGTTTTGCGATATGCGGATATCCTAATGTCTCGCGCTGAGGCCCTTAATGAATTAAATGGTCCTAACGCAGAATCCATCGCCCTGCTCAACCAGGTAAGGGAAGCTGCCGGCCTTGATCCACTGAATGTGAGCGATTTTTCAAGTAAGGATGATTTAAGGGACTATATTTTAAAAGCAAGGGGATGGGAGTTTCATGGAGAAGCCAAACGCCGGATAGACTTGATAAGGATGGGGAAATTTATTGAAAATGCAACGGCAAGGGGAAAACACGCCTTTGACTACCAGGTATTGTTTCCCATTCCTCAGGGAGAGGTGGATAAAAACCCTAACCTGAAGCAAAATCCTGGCTATGAATAAGCCCTGTACTGCAGCAGGAAAAAAAGGCACCTGAAGGCTAGCTTTCCCAACGCAGTCTCGCGGAGAAAAGAGGATCGGGTAAAATTTACGGTTGCTCACGCTGCGGTCAAAGAAGAGTACACAGTGCGGACAGCCAACGGTAACACTATTATAATTTAAAAGTATTTTCAAAAATAAAAACAAACATTAATGAAAAAAATGAATGCGGACAAAAAACAAGAAGAATCAAAGCAGGATATTACGCATGCAGAAAATCAGGATACGAACCGCCAGCAAAAAATATCCAGATCCAAATTTTTAAAAAGCATTGGCTTAGGAAGCGCGGGTTTGATGATGCCAACGATAATGCGGGGGAACTCGCTGCGAACCGACGCCTTAGAGGTGTCACGCCGTAGAGCCGATGAAAGGCCCAATATCTTGATTATATTTGATGATCAGCTACGCAGGGATGCGATAGGTGTTTTTGGCGGTGGTTTTAATTTCACCACACCAAATATTGACAGGCTTTCCAGTGAAGGAACGAATTTCAGGAACAGCGTTTCCACCTGTCCACTGTGTACCCCCTTTAGAGGCATGATGATGACTGGCCGGTACCCTACGCATTCGGGTATTATTTTTAATTTCGAACAAGCAAACCCGAAACAAAATCCGCATTGCCTGGCTAATGTCTTTGATGCGGCCGGATATGATACGGGATTCATCGGCAAATGGCATTTGGCTTCCGGTTATAGGGTGGGTAACGGATTGTATAAGTACGACGCGCAGGCGCAGCGGGAATATAGAAAGCAAAATCCGGAATCAGAGTTTGTGCCACCGGGTCCGGACCGCCTGGGATTTAAATTCTGGCAGGCCTATAATTTTCACGGAGACTTCAAGAATTACTGGTATTATGAAGATAAGCCTAAAAAAATTTATTCGCATAAATTTGAAACGGATACGGAATTTGATCAGGCTATCGCTTATATGGAGGATCATAAACATGCAGCGCGCCCCTTTTTACTTACCGTCGCCCCTCATCCGCCCCATGAGCCATTCCGGGACTATCCGGAGGGTTATATAGAAAAAGTTGTTCCTGCAGAACAGATAGAATGGGAACCAAATGTTCCTAAGGACAATCCCAGAGGCGTGGAAGACGTGCGGGGGTATTATGCCATGATCAAAAACCTGGACGATAATATGGGCCGGTTATTAGATTATTTAGATCAGTCGGGCCTGGCAGAAAATACGATTGTGATTTTTACGGCGGATCATGGAGAAATGAACGGGAGTCATGGACGTCTTCAGAAAATGGTTCCCTACAAAGAAGCGATAAACATTCCTTTTATTATACGCTGGCCGGGCAAAATTCCAGAGAGCAGGTTCATTGATGCATTGCATACACCGATGGATTATTTCCCTACGTTGTGCGGGCTGACAGGCGTCGACATCCCCAAAGAAGTAGATGGAATAGATATGAGCCAGATTGTATTAGGAAAAAAATTCGCGAAAAGAGACCATGTCTTGATCGCAAACTACACCTCCAATTGGGATTTTCTACAGACTGGTACAGACTGGCCCGAATGGCGCGGGGTATTTACTGGCAGGCATACCTATGTGAAATGGCTGACGGGGGAAGAAGAGTTGTATGACAATGGCGTAGACCCTAATCAGATGAGAAATTTAGTGCATGATCAGGATGCTTTCGTGACCTTACAAGCATTAAGGGAAAAACTACGGGTCTTGCTCCTTCAGGCGCATGATGACTTCCGACCGGGTAACGAGTATGATGAATGGTTTAACGAGGACCGAACATTGAAACGAACGGGGTTAGGACCGGTACCAAGTTAAGAAAAAAGGCGTTCTTTATTGTAAAGGGAAGCCTTGCCAATAAAGTATCATAAATCGCCAATCTGTTAGTATGCGTTTCCCGCATACTTCTCTTTCTTTGTTTTGTTAAACGAGAAAAGGGACGTATTTTGCCTGAACCAATTAATGAATCGAAACTATGAGACTCTACCGGACCGCCAAAGGAAATATTATTCATGCGGAAAAAGCGTATTTCCTCATTCATTCCGATTGGGATGCTTTGATCAACAAAAATGACCTATACAGCCATTTGAAAAATGAAGTAGAGAAAGGCAATACAATTACTGTTCAAGAAGCGGAAACGTATATTTCGAATAACCTTTTTCCGCCTATAGGGGCGCAGGAAGTTTGGGCCGCCGGAGTAACTTATCTGCAAAGCCGCGATGCTCGTATGGAAGAAGCCAAGGCCGCGGGAGGCGGAGATTTTTATGATAAAGTATATGACGCATCGCGCCCCGAATTATTTTTTAAAGCTTTGCCTCACCGGGTAGCCGGACACGGTCAGCCGGTATATATTCGTGACGACTCTACCTGGAATGTACCGGAACCGGAGTTAACGCTTTTTATCAACAGCCGGGGGGATATTGCCGCTTATACCGTAGGTAATGACATGAGTTCTCGGAGCATAGAAGGGGAGAATCCGCTTTATCTGCCCCAGGCTAAGGTATATGAAGGCAGCGCCGCTCTCGGGCCCTGTTTGTATGTGCCACCTCAGCCCATCGCCGGAGATACGGAAATTGAAATGTTTATACACAGAGCGGAGGAAGTCTGTTTTTCCGGGAAAATTCAAATCAGCCGGATGAAACGTACATTAACTGAGCTGGCAGCCTACCTCAATCGTGGCCTTGACTTTCCTCACGGTTGTTTTTTAATGACCGGTACCTGCCTGGTCCCGGGACATGATTTTACATTAATGGAAGGAGACAGGATAACGATTCACATTGAACATATCGGCACACTGGAGAATGAGGTAAAGATGTACAAGAAAGGGCGTAAAACCGGTCAGTAGCCTTGAATCAGAAAGCAGTGCTTCTGTCTGCTTTTTTCGAAGACAGCCCCCCACCCATAAAGCCATTAAAACGATTTAAATACTTTATCAAATGAAAAAACTAACACTCTTTTTAGCGCTTATTGTTTCTTTACAAGCCTATGGCCAAAACGGCAAGTTTAGCGGACTGAACATGAACATGGGGAATCTCTACAGGCTTTCCGATGCGCAAACGCGGTCTATCAGCCCGGAGAACCGTACCGGAGCACCAGGAAAAGGGGGTATGGCGACGCTGGATACAGGAACAGCTGCCCATGCCGCGCGTGACCTCGGCCAGGGTTGGAAAGTAAATCCATATGTAAATATTCAGCCTGGCGAGACTTTTAGTATGGCTGAAATTGAAGGACCTGGCGCCATTCAACATATCTGGATGACGCCTACCGGCAACTGGCGTAATTCTATTATTCGCATGTATTGGGATGGGGAAGAAACACCAAGCGTGGAAGCACCTGTCGGCGATTTTTTCTGTATGGGATGGGGAAAGTATGATCAGATCAACTCCCTTGCTGTTTGTGTTAATCCGGGCAGCGCTTTTAATTGTTATTGGGTGATGCCTTTCCGCAAAAAATGTAGGATCACCATGACCAATATTGATTCTAAACCTATGAGGCTGTATTATCAAATCGACTATACCCTGACCGATGTACCTAAAGACGCGGGATATTTTCATGCACAGTTCCACCGGGCAAATCCGGTAAAAAACGGTGTCGATACATTGGTAGCCAATATCAAAGGAAAGGGGCAGTATGTAGGTACTTATTTAGCCTGGGAAGTACATAATAACGGCTGGTGGGGCGAAGGTGAAATCAAGTTTTATATTGACGGAGATAGTAAATTCCCAACGATAAATGGCACAGGTGCGGAAGATTATATCTGTGGTTCCTATGACTTTGATTCTGACCAAAGAATGCCTGACGGAAGGATTTCACGAGAATATACCGAATTCAGTACACCGTATACGGGCCTGCCGCAGGTGATTCGTGGTGATGGACATTATAATGTCATGCAGCGCTTTGGTATGTACCGCTGGCATATTCTCGATCCAATTCGTTTTAATGAAAGCCTGACGGTTACTATTCAGGACCTGGGCTGGGGTACCGAAGGCCGTTATATGGTTCAGCAATCAGATATAAGTAGCGTTGTTTTTTGGTATCAACAGGAACCCCACGCCCCGTTCCCAGAATTGCCATCAAGAGACGAACTGCAGTATAACAGATGAAATAGCTGGTTTTAAAGTTTCATTTAAGATAAGGGACGACAAACGCTTACGTAGACCAAGTTCCGATGAAGCGCTAAAACGAGGATATTGACCATGGACAGCAATAAATTAGTAAATATGATTTTTAGATTACCGGTTTATTGGAGAATAGGGATGTCATCGGGCCTGGTATTTTTACTTTGTTATTTGTCCATACCCGTGCAGGCTCAGGTAAAAGCCAGTTCACTGAATCGTGACCGGACATTGGCTACAGAATTGAGCCACCTGTACGATATTTCAAAGTTACCACACTATCGCACTGGTAGTAAAATTTATCAGGTTTCCTCTTATGATACAACCGGAGGGAACAATGATGGATTTAGTGGCAAATATTCCTATCTGCGGAAAACGAGTAACGGCGATCTGGTGATATTAGATGCAAAAGGAGCGGGCGTAATCAATAGGATCTGGACGCCTACGCCTACTGATGATACGCTGGATTTTTATATTGACAATATGGATCGGCCTGCTTTTTCTGTTCAGTTTAGCGATCTTTTTTCCGGCGAACAGTATCCCTTTATCGCGCCATTGTGCGGCAATGAAATCGGTGGTTATTATTGTTATCTACCCATTCCTTTTCAAAAACGGTGTAAAATTATCTTCCGGGGAGAACGCCTCATGTTTTATCAGATCCAATGGCGTACTTATCCGGCCGGCACACGGGTGAAAAACTTTGACCTTCAGCTTACTGAATCCGAACAGGTAGCGCTAAAGCAAGTAGCAGATCTCTGGCAGAGCGATAAAAAAAGAGTAGAAGACTTTGTAAAGGAAGCCGGAAATAAGGTCTATACAGAGGCCAGGTCTTTTGAGATCAGCCCCGGTGAAACGCAATCAATTTTTGACTTAAATGAAGGGGGACGAATCGTTGGTATTGAAATAGTGCCTACGGAAAGCTTTGCAGGTCAATATAAGCAGATAGATATGCAGATCTTCTGGGATAATGAAAATAGCCCTGCCGTTTATTGTCCTGTTAGTGATTTTTTTGGGTATGCCTTCGGACGCCCGTCCATGCAAAGTCTTTTGCTCGGGTCGAAAGGGGGACTAAACTATTGTTACCTTCCGATGCCCTTTGATAAGCGTGCTAAAATAGCACTTATTTACAGACCAACGGATCGGGACGGGGCGCAACATGCGATGAAAATAAACACTAAAGTTTACTACACGAAAGCGCAAAGAAACAAGAAAAAAGAAGGTAAGCTATATACCCGTTGGGTAAGCCAGAAGGAAGATCCTGAAGATGGTCCCCATGTGTTTTTAAACGTAAAAGGAAGGGGCCATTACGTAGGTACTATTCTTCAGTCACAGGGACGTGATCCGGGAATGACGCTTTTCTTTGAGGGAGACGATTCCACAGCAGTGGACGGGGAGTTCCGGATGCATGGAACAGGGTCGGAGGATTATTTTAACGGAGGCTGGTATGCCTTGTTGGACCGCTGGGATACGAAAATGAGCCTGCCGTTACACGGTTCGCTTACCTATTCTCTGCCTTTGGCACGCACAGGGGGATACAGACTTTTCCTTTCAGATAAACTTCCTTTTGAAGAACGTTTTTTCCAGAGCATGGAACACGGACCGACCGACAATGTGCCTGTTAAATATACTTCGCTTGCTTTCTATTATTCGGACAAATCTGTTGACAAATATAAAGAACCGACCAACGCCATTACGACCGTCTATTCCCCGGACACGCTTATGATGTATCCGCAATTGATGAAGTTTTCTATAGGCGGACACGTGGACATGAAATTTGAGGGGCCATTGGTCCTGACCGGCGACAACGGTTCTATGGCGCGAATAGATTTAAGCGACATACCGGCGGGACGTTATAAATTGTACATGGACTATAATGAAGACAGCAATGGCGGAAGTTTTTTAGTTTGGCAAAGGCAAGAACAACTGACGGACAAAATTACCACCTTCAATAAGGAAAGAAAACATATTCCGCAGCGTTATTTATGCGATATAACAATTAAAGATTTTAAGAATACGCTAACGCTGAGGTTTGTCAATGATAAGGACAATAAAAGTTTATCACTCAACAGGTTAGTCTTTATAAGGATTCCTGAGGAGACAACCGAGTAATACTAAACGACGTAAAATTTATATTCAATGAAAAAGATACATTTCTTACTGGGTATTGTTTTAATAATTATAGCGGTATCCTGTAATAATAAGCCGAAAGGGTCTGAAGAGGCAAAGGAATTTTCCAAAGGTACTTTTGGTTATGATCTGCAATTTTTAAAAGAACAAGACAGTAATCTGGTCGTTTTACAAAGCAGTGATGGCAGCGCACAGGTAATTGTTTCCGCAAAGTATCAGGCTAAAGTTTTTACGTCTACGGCAGAAGGCTTAAAAGGAAGAAGTTTCGGCTGGGTGCATTATCCCGCTTTCTCTGGTCCTCCCGATGAACATATGAATGCCTATGGAGGAGAAAACCGCTTTTGGTTGGGTCCTGAGGGAGGGGTATACTCCTTGTATTTTAAGCCGGGAGCAGAAATGGTTTTTGAGAACTGGCATACGCCGGCTGCATTTGATACGGAACATTGGCGTGTAGTTTCTAAAGACGATTCTTCTGCCGTGAATATGCATAAAGATATGACACTGCAAAATTATCGTGGTGCCGAGCTTTCTATAGCGGTAGACCGGGGCGTCTCCTTGTTGGATAACAACGAGATTCAAAATCAACTAAATATAACAATTGGAGATTCCGTTTCCGTGGTGGGATATGAGACCAGCAATGTTATTACCAATACAGGTGATTTTGCCTGGACGGAAGAAACCGGCATGCCGGCTATCTGGATATTAGACATGTTTACGCCCGCCCCCAGTACCGTGATCGCGATTCCTTTTCGTCCTGTAGACAATAAAAACGAGAGAATAGCTACGACCGATTACTTTGGGGCAATTCCTTCTGACCGCCTTAAAATCACGGACAGCATTTTATTTTTTAAAGCCGATGGTAAATCAAGAGGTAAACTGGGGCTTCCGCCCGAAAGGGCAAAGGGGATAGAAGGAAGTTATGATCCACAAAACCAGGTGCTGACTATCCTTACTGCGGATGTGGATCCGGGGGCACGGTATCTTTATCAAAAATGGGACACGGCAGGGGCCACCTTCAGTGGCGATGCCTTAAATGCTTATAATGACGGACCATTGGAAGACGGTTCTCAGATGGGTCCTTTTTATGAAATGGAAAGCGTATCACCCGCGGCGTTTTTGGCCCCGCAGGAGTCTTTATCTCATCGGCAAAGTGTATTCCATTTTACCGGAAGCAGGGAAGGATTGAATGCAATCGCCAAAGAAGTGTTGGGTATTTCACTGGATAAGATCGAAAATGCGTTTTGAACAAGCTAGAGGCTGCCCTCATTGATTATGAAAGCTCCTGTTTCGACGTAAAGAATTTCTTGGGACGGACGACGACGTTACAGAGGCCTGTTACTTGCTTTAAATGAATACAGATATCGGATCAATTTCTGAAGGAAATTTTCGATGAATAGATTTTAACGGAAACAACAAAATAAAAGGGGAATCCTATGGACAAGAGTAATAATCGCCGTTCTTTTTTAAAGCAGTTAACCATTGGGGGATTAGGAGTGACTACCGCACCCGGATCCTTTTTGTCTGTCGAGAAAGCAAAACACATTCAAGACCCGGAGATAAAGACCTATGTCCCTGATGACGAAAAGCATAGTTATAATGGATCCTATAGCGGTGAAAACCTCAACCGCATTGCTTTTCCCATAGGTGGAATTGGTGCTGGGATGTTCTGTGTCGAAGGAACCGGAGCTTTTTCTCATGTTTCTGTTCATCATCATCCGCAGATGTTTAACGCGCCGGATCAATTTTCCGCGCTTTTTGTAAAAGGGATAAAAAAAGGAGCAAAAGTCCTGGAAGGGCCGGTGCCAGACTGGAAAAAATTTGGTCTTCCCGGTTCGGGCAACGGTATGGCGGGAGCTAATTTTGGGCTGCCAAGGTTTCAGCATGCGGAGTTTAAAGCCCGGTTTCCGTTTTGTCATATTGACCTTGAGGACAGTGATATTCCTTTTAAGGTAAAGATTACCGCCTGGAGTCCTTTTGTACCAACCGACGAGGATGCCTCTAGCTTGCCGGTAGGCGCCCTGGAATATCATTTCGAAAATACAGGCAATAAGACGCATGAAGCCGTATTTTCTTACAATACCCGAAACTTTATGTTACAGCGCGGCCAGCGTGGTGGCATACATAAAATAAAAAATGGATTGGTCCTTTCTCAAAAAGGACAAGAAAAAGAACCCTGGCGTGCCGGCGATTTTTCGGTGTTTACCGATAATGATAATACGGTGGGGGATTATTGCTGGTTTCGCGGCGGGTGGTGGGATCCGCTCACCATGGCCTGGGAGGCCATCAAAAGCGGGGACGTCAAAGCGAATGAGCCAATAGAAGGCGAGGCGCCGGGCGCTTCTCTTTATGTTCCTTTTAAGCTTGCTCCCGGAGAAAAAAAGACCATAAAGCTGATGATGGCCTGGTACGTCCCGTATTCCAATTTAAAGTATGGTAAAGACGCGACGCCCGAGGAGATTCAGGCAGAAGAAAGTTGCGATCCGGCAAGCGGCTGCTGCGTTACATCGTCGGCGTTAGGCTTGTCCGTGAAAGATGAGATCAACGAGCATTACCGTCCATGGTACAGCGGGCAGTTTGCGAATATCGAGGAAGTGGCTGCCTACTGGCAAAAAAATTACGCGCAGCTCCGGGAAAAATCGGGGTTATTTGAAACTGCGTTTTATTCCTCCTCCCTTCCTGATGAGGTCGTGGAAGCTGTGGCTGCGAACCTGACGATTTTAAAGTCACCAACGGTATTGAGACAGGCTGACGGTCGTTTTTGGGCTTTTGAAGGCTGCAGTGATAATCATGGCTGTTGTCACGGTTCCTGTACGCACGTCTGGAATTATGCCCAGGCCATACCCAATCTTTTTCCCAGGCTGGAGCGAAGTCTGCGGTATACCGAATTTTGCGAAGATCAGAACGCTGAGGGGCATCAGATGTTCCGGGCGGATCTGCCTATTCGGCCGCTGCATCATGACTTTTATGCGGCAGCAGACGGTCAATTGGGAGGTATTATGAAAGTATACCGGGAATGGCGTATTCACGGGGATAAGGAATGGCTGAAGAAATTTTATCCGTTGGCGAAAAAGAGCCTGGATTACTGCATTAAAACCTGGGATCCCAAACGCAAAGGCATAGTAGAAGAGCCCCACCACAACACCTATGACATTGAATTTTGGGGGCCCGACGGCATGTGCACGAGTTTTTATCTCGGCGCATTGACGGCTTTTATTCAGATGAGCCGCTTCCTGGACGAAGAGGTTTCCGGTTATGAAGATCTTTATAAAAAAGGCAAGGCCTACATTGAACAGAAATTGTATAACGGGGAATATTTTTTCCAACAAGTAGAATACAAAAACCTGGAAGCAGCTAATCCCGCAAAGACATCAGGTGAAACGATTGGAGGTAAATATTCTCCTGAGGCTTTGAAACTCCTAAAGGAAGAAGGGCCTAAATATCAATATGGAATAGGCTGTCTGTCAGATGGTATATTAGGAGCCTGGATCGCTGCCATGTGCGGGCTGGATGATCCGGTAGACAGCCGGAAAATAAAAAGCCATTTAAAAGCGGTCTATCGATATAACTTGAAAAAAGACCTGAGCGACCACGCCAATCCTCAACGTCCTGCCTATGCGCTAGGAGAGGAGGGAGGCTTGTTGTTATGCACCTGGCCGAAGGGCGGCAAGCCCGATCTTCCTTTTGTCTACAGTGATGAGGTGTGGACCGGCATTGAGTACCAGGTAGCCGCTCATTTGATGTTGACGGGTGCTGTGGAGGAAGGCCTGACTATCGTTCGTACGTGTCGTGACCGTTATGATGGCCGCATTCGCAATCCGTTCAATGAGTACGAATGCGGCAGTTGGTATGCGCGGGCAATGTCCAGTTACGGCATGTTGCAGGGGCTTACAGGAGTACGTTATGATGCGGTGGATAAGACGCTGTATATTGATTCGAAGATCGGAGATTTTACGAGTTTTCTAAGTACGGAAACCGGTTTTGGGGCTGTAGGACTAAAGAATGGGGAACCGTTTTTGAAGGTAGCCCACGGCAAGATCCGGCCGGAAAAGGTGAATGTCTCCGGAAAGGAACGGCCTTATAGCTCCTTGGCAGGCGGAAGTGTTTGAAAAAAAATGTATCTTTATGATACATCAAATTAACAGGTCATGAAATTTAACGTATACACCCCTATGTTGGTCGTCTTCCTTGCAGCAGGGGTTTTTGTAGAAACGTCATGTGGCAACGCAGCGAAAAAGACGGGTAGTGGCACCTCTGATAGCGCTGCAGAAGCACAAGTGTCTTACCAGCAGAAGGTCCATCATTTTGATTCTACCTGGAAGGAAACCTTTTCGATGATCAATGTCAGAATCACGCAGTGGGACAGCAGTGCGAAAACATACAGAGGGTCGCTGGGTGACCGGATGGAAGAAAAAGTGCAACAGGTAAAAAAGGAGAGAGACTCGCTGGAAAACCTGTTGGGAAGGTCGGCAGATCAAACACAGGAAAGCTGGGATGGCTTCCAGCAATCCGTTCGCGATCAGTACGATGCTATTGTAGAAACGTTAACAGAACTGGGAAGCCTGAATCAGTAAGCGCAGTTGCCGGTTTTGCTATACATTAAACCGGAAATGCATGATGTCACCGTCTGCGACGATGTATTCTTTCCCTTCAACGTTCAATTTTCCGGCGTCTCGGCACGCGGATTCCGAGCCGTATTGAATAAAGTCTTGGTATTTAATGACTTCCGCGCGGATGAATCCTTTTTCAAAATCAGAATGGATAACTCCGGCCGCCTGGGGCGCGGTCATTCCCCTGGTAATAGTCCAGGCCCTCACCTCTTTTTCTCCTGCCGTAAAGTAGGTGATGAGTTGTAAGAGGCGGTAAGTGGATGTAATGAGCCTGGAAACACCACTTTCTCGTAATCCCAGGTCTTCTAAGAATGCCTTACGGTCTTCAAAATCTTCCAGCACGGCAATTTCAGACTCAATGGCGGCGCTGATCAGCAATACCGCTGCATTTTCTTGTTTTGCTATGGCGGTGATTTTGTCCGAATAGTCATTGCCTGTTAAAACGGCCTGTTCGTCGACATTGCATACGTAGATAACCGGTTTGTCAGTAAGTAAAAACAAATCCGCTATATAGGCCTCCCGATCTTCGTCTGAGATTTGGAATGTTCGTGCGGATCTTCCCTGTTCGAGATGAGTTTTCAGTTGTTGTAAGATTTCAATACCTCGGATGATCTCTTTATCACCTGTCTTTGCCTGCTTGTGGCTGCGTTGTAATTTTTTTTCTACGGACTCCAGGTCTTTCAACTGCAACTCGGTGTCAATGATCTCTTTATCGCGGACCGGGTCAATGCTGCCATCCACATGGACGACGTTACCGTCGTCAAAACAACGGAGCACATGAATAATCGCATCTGTATTTCGAATATTACCCAAAAACTGATTCCCTAAGCCCTCTCCCTTACTGGCGCCTTTTACCAAGCCCGCTATATCGACTATTTCTACGGTCGCGGGGACTACCTGTTGGGGGTGTACGAGTGATTCTAATTTTACGAGCCGCTCATCCGGAACGGATATAACGCCTACATTAGGTTCTATGGTGCAGAAAGGAAAATTGGCCGCTTGTGCTTTCGCGCTGCTCAATGCGTTAAAAAGAGTCGATTTGCCTACGTTTGGTAATCCTACAATACCTGCCTGTAATGCCATGGTTATTTAAAATTTTGGCAAAGGTACTATTTCGTGAGGAACCTTGGCACTTTTAAAGACTGTTGCATGGCCTTTCGACCTTTAGTAGTAGAAATGGAAGGATAGCCGTAACAGATAACGCGCACGTGTAGAAGAGTGGTCACCCCCCTGCGCGAAGGTATACCAATGCAATGGATTCTTGCGCGCAGCGCTTAGCCTTTTGAGCGT
>CAYRJM010000008.1:0-11824 GCA_964424665.1 uncultured Chitinophagaceae bacterium | reverse complement strand
TTGGAGCTGTCACCATCAAGCATATGCTTAAACTATCCGATCGGGAAACCATTCAGCGGATAACAGAGCAGATGGTAATGCAGTACTTTCTGGGTTACTCGAGTTTTACCAATGAAGCCCCTTTTCCCCTTGTTCCTTGAAATCAGAGAGTGTCTGAGTCTTGAGGTACGCAATGATATTAATGAAGTGATCATTAATGGCATTGGCAAACAGAAAACGCTGAAGAACAGGCCAGTAGTGGTGATCAAGCTGATGATAAAAAAGATGACATGGGAGAGCCAACGAAATACGCTGAAATACGAATAGACAAGGAGGTAGCAACGGAGGATAAGCATCAAAATGAAGAAGAAATGCCGCCTATCCATAAGGGAAACCAAGTCAAACGAACCCTAAATGCTAATGAAGATTTTTTCTTTCAAGAGCTTGGCCCATTCATTAGAAGCATGCGCGAAGCTGCAGGCTTTACTAGCATGAGGGTGTTTGTTGGTACCATAGAGATGAGTTATTCTCAGTATCAGGGTTATGAGTCGGGAAAAATATGACTATTGCAACATTGAGGAAAATTTTCCTTCAGTTCAATATCATGGTAGAGGACTGGTTAAACTCAATATATTTAACATCGGGATGTTGACCAAAGCCTCGTTGAGAATATAGAACAAGTAAGGAAACAAGTAGCCAGCCTGGAGAATACAGAAGTTGCATTGCGGCCAAGTGAAAAACATATCGAAAGATGTATTAAGGTTTTAATATGTTCTGACAGGCCTCGAGCACGTTCTAAAATTTTAAACCAACTCGATTTAAGTAATACGGTCAATAATTTT
Organism: uncultured Chitinophagaceae bacterium; assembly: GCA_964424665.1. GTDB lineage: Bacteria > Bacteroidota > Bacteroidia > Chitinophagales > Chitinophagaceae > FW021-bin31. The sequence continues at coordinate 11,003 of CAYRJM010000008.1, read as the reverse complement.
AAGGGAGTTGCCAGTAAACTTATCGACTATAATTGACAAGTTCACTAATAAGGAAAGTATCAATAGTCCAAAACAACGCTATGTTACAACACAAAAAAGAGAAAGAAGTATTAAGGCTTGAATATTAATCGCGATTTTTATGCTTTCATAAGCTAAGACTTTTTGACAAACCATACTGCTGGAAATTGACCTTTCTTGCTCACTTTAGCCATTATCGTGGGAAGACCTGCCTACTAAGAAAACAATTTCCTTTGCCGGGCTGTTAATATAAAAACCCAAAAAATTATGGATCATCAACAAATGTTTCCTCCTGCGTCCAGAGAGAGGAATGAACAAAAAGCAGCTTTAGCCCCTAAGAACATCGACGCATGGCGTAAATTCAGTAAAGCGGTTTTTGAAGCCGGTGCATTGGATGAAAAAACGAAGCAATTAATAGCAGTAGCCGTAGCGCATGTTACCCAATGTCCCTATTGTATACGTGCTCATACCAAAGGGGCTATATTTAAAGGTGCCAGCGAAGAAGAAATCATGGAAGCCATCTGGGTAGCAGCCGAAATGAGGGCAGGAGCAGCGTATGCTCATGCAGACATCGCTATGGATGAAATCATCAGTCGTGAACGTTAGTTAGCATACGAAATTTCAGTTAATTGATATGCACCCAAAAGAGATCCTTGATCCACAACTCGTAGCCATAATTCGTAAATACACATCGGAGGCTGAGCAAAAAAAAAGGCTTCCGGAACAGGTTTTAGAATTACTGTATAAAAAGGATGCCTTGCGGGTAATGATCCCTTCGATGTTCGAAGGGGGGGAGTGGCCGCTACCGCAGGTAGTCCGATTCTTTGAAGCATTAGCCTGGGCCGATGGGAATACCGGATGGCTGGTTAATCTCGGTGCAGGCGCCAATATGTTTGCCGGTTATTTTGAGGAAAAGATTGCCCGAACAATTTTTCAGGATGCCCGTGTTTGGTGTGCGGGTAGTGGTGCGCCGTCTGGCAAGGCCTTTCGTACAGCGGGAGGATACGAGGTTACCGGAAGATGGAAGTATGCAAGTGGGTCAGCACATGCTACACACTTTACGGCCAACGCGATTTTGCACGACGAAAGCGGACGAGTTGTGCTGAAAGAGGGAAAGCCGGATTTTCGCTCTTTTATTTTTAAACGCTCATCGGTAACGATTTTTGATACCTGGCACACCACGGGGCTATGTGCGACGAGCAGCAATGACTTTGCCGTATCACAGCTTTTTGTGCCTGATGCCCGCGTTTTTTCTTTAACAAAACCTTCCGCTTTTGCCCGGGGGGCGTTGTATCGCTTTCCTTTCGAGGTTCTTGCTTTAGTCAATATGGCATGTATGCTTACGGGAATGGCTTTGCATTTTTTAGACCTTTTTCACGAATTGGCAGCGGAGAAAAAGCCCCTGTATGGCGATGGTGTGTTGAAAGAAAACGAGGTCGTCAAACAGATCATGGAAGAAGCAACGCCTCCTTTTATCACTGCGCGGCAAAATATGTATGAAATCTTGCAAAAAGCGTGGGATTGCTATGAGAAAGGTACGGTTGCTGATAATTCGTTACTTGATAACACTAAACAGGCGGCCAGCGCGGCCGCTGCGAAAGGCAGGCAGATGGTTTACGAGCTTTATCCGCTATGCGGGATGAATATCGTTTTTTCCAGTTCGGCGATAAATAAAGTGTGGAGAGATATGGCGGTAGCTTCGCAGCATTATCTGCTGTCTCCCTTATCAGGCTGATCCGATGTTTGCTCCTGTTTTTGGATTATAGTGTCATAATCGTAGCCAGCCCGCTCTAGGGCCCGCTTAGCCGAGTCTAGCGCAATAGGTGCCGGGTTAGGAGGATGTACGGGTACCTCCGCCGTTGCCTTCAGTTGCCTTAATAGTTCCTCATTTTGTCCTGCGGTAAGGGCCTCGCATACGTCGTATAGCCCGCCAGGCTTTTCTTCAGCGAGGTCATGTTTTTCTAGAAGATATCTGATCACTTTGATTAACGCAGCGGTGGGCGGAGGTACCATTAAGGCGGTAAGGGCGCCATGCTCGAGGCGGTACTGGGGAACCAGTTTCATGGTAACCTCTTTATTGGCTTTCTTCGCTGCAGGAAAGAGGATTTTCTCTTCCATTTTAATGTGTCGCAGCAGGCCTGTCCGGAATTGGTGATAGTAATCGCCATTAATATTGTCCGGATCTTCGGTCGCTTTATTTAATAATTCATCAATTCGGTGATGGTCTTTTGTGAAGAACTGATATAATGGCTTATTCATGGTTGCTTAATATAAGAGTAAATGATTCAATGATACAAAAAGATTTTGAAATGAGCTAGGCGAATAATTCGCTTATATTACTTTTTTGCTGTTGACCCGTGACGAGGTTTTCAAATCGGAAACAGCTACCGCCATTTTTTAAATGCGAGAACTGAGAAATACTTGTAGTCCTTAATTCTCCACGATTAATAATAAAGCCCTCCTCGGCTTTATCTCCTTTAAGGTGATGAAAGTCCCACGTTAACTCAGGAAGCGGTTTTTTGTGTTTCTGGCTATTCAAAAAGGCATGGAACGCCATTTCTCTTTTTTTTTGCTGCGCTATCGAATAAGTCATAGCAGCAGACCATATCGCGGGTTGGCTGCTGTTTTTTTTGTAAAGATGTATTTTAAGGCCATCCCAGATCAATTCGTATACATCAATACCCTTTTCCCATAAAAACAACAATGCGAAAAAAGGCTCAATACCGCTGAAATCATAGCTTTTGACTGCGGATAACGGCTTTGCAATTAATAAATCTTTGACGACGATTCCCCGGCTTTTTCGATAGGTGGACTCTCTTTGATGTCTGTGAAACGCGCCGTTCATCAAACAGATCAAACTGTCATTATTGCTGACACCTATCCAGGTCCCACCCGCCTGTGTATCTTTCGGATAAAAAAGTGCGGCCCCCTTCTCATAGTACACCTTGGGTAATTCGGCGGGGCGGTTCACTGATTCATCACGGTTGTCCGTCACAATAAAGCTATTGGCTTGATTGGAAAGGGGAATATAGCTTATCGTACACATGAGCAGCGCTTATTGGAATTATTCACTGAGCAAAAAAGTATATGAGGAATTAAACTTCCCGACTATCCGGTGATGACTTTTTCTTTTCCGAAGGAGGCGCCAACACAAGTCCTGATAGTTTTTTAACGGCTATAGCCATTTGTGCTTCAACCGTTTTGACGGATAAATTCAAGATAGCCGCCGCTTCTCTGTATTTTAAACCATCCTCTCTGATGAGTTTAAAGATCATCTTACAACGGGAAGGAAGCTTTTCTACTTCGTGCTCAATTTTCTGTTTTAGTTCCTTAGTGATCATTATTTCTTCAGGATCTATTGAAAACTTTAGATATCCTTCGCTTATTTGTTGAATGTCCACCAGTTCTTTAAGATGATTTTTACTGAGATAGTCCAAAGACTTGTTTTTTACGGCAACATAAAAATAAACGTCCGGATTTTCTATTTTATAAAGCTGCGACCTGCGTCTCCATAAATTAATAAAAACATCATTGACAATTTCTTCTGCAGGCTCTTTGGCGTGGACGATGACAAACGAAAACTGAAAAAGACGGGAAAAGTAATGGCGATACAAGTGCTTAAAAGACAGCGGATCTTCTTCTGAAGCTATCTTATAAAGACATTCGTGTATTTCCTGATGATCCATTGGTGAAGTTCTATACTTTTTCTAAAAGTAAAAGTAAGGAAAAATCTTGTAATTTTTTGAACGGCTTTTAGGGGTATATGTTTTTTTTTCCGTCCTAACAGATAAAGGCCCCGCTTAATGAAGGAAACGGACATTTGGCAACTGATGGCAAAGGTTTTATCAGCGGAAGCTGACGATGAAGAGCAGCGACTCCTGAAGGATATCCTCCAGGAGGATACTGCAATGCAGCAGACGTTCTTATATCTTCAAAACCTGAAGATGGATGTTGATCAAACTCTTCTTTCAGAAGGAGAGATTAAACAGCGGGAAAATAAAGGTCTTTTGCGGATAGAAAAAATGTTATCCTTTGAAGGTCCGGCAACGAAAAAGGAAACCAGTACGTCGTTTATCGGTAAATACAAGCGGTGGCTTGTAGCCGCTTCTTTACTGTTTATGGTGGGACTGGCGTCGTTATTTTTTATTTCCCGAAAACAACTTCTGCAACCGGCGACGCCGCCGGCGCCGGTTATTGAGACCTTTGTGGCGACCAAAGCCATCTCAATAGAACTGGATGACGGTACTAAAGTATGGTTAAACAAGGGAAGTACCTTAAAGTGCCATAGAGAATTTAATAGGGAAAACAGGGAAGTTTTTTTGAAAGGAGAGGCTTTTTTCAACGTGGCACAGCATGCTGCCCGACCATTTATTGTTCATTTGAAAAAAGGGATTGATGTAAAAGTTTTAGGAACGCGTTTTAATGTAAAAGCCTATCCGAATACGCCTTTTATAGAGGCTTCCTTGCTGAGTGGAAAAATTGCGCTTGACTTAAATGAAAAGGGTAAACAAAACCTGCTACTAAGTCCTCAGGAAAAAATAACAATAAACCTTGACCAACTGCATCCTGCTTTGACAACAAACCATTTTGATACAATTACTGTTCAGAAGGTTCAGTTAAAGCCCAATCCCATTGATCAGCAGTTATCTGAGACAGCCTGGATGGAAGACCGCCTCTCTTTCTATAATATGTCGTTTGAAGAACTTGCTTATGAATTAGAGCGTTATTACGGGAAAAAATTCATATTAAAGGATAGGCAGTTGAAAGACTGGCACTTGACCGGTTCTTTTAAAAATGAAACCTTAAACCAGGTATTGGATGCTTTACAGATAACTACACCTTTTAACTATAAGATATCAGATGATAAAGTCATCCTATACAGTAACTAAAAATAGATCGCCTATGAAAACATGAGCAGATAAAACAAAAAGGAAACGCATAGCGGCAAACCATGCGTTTCCAGAACGACTAAAGGGAAGAAATCGGTCATAAAGGCAGCTAACCAAATCTCCGATTTCTATTGTTCACCATTAATCTTTGTAAAGATATGAAAAAGAAATACAATTTTGCTCCATTTCATTTATCCCCCAGGAGCTTAAAGACATTATGTTGTATGAAACTGATTTTCCTGTGTACCTTCATTTGCTGTTTACAGGCCTCCGCAAAAGTCTATTCTCAGGATGCAAAAATTGATCTAAAGCTTGAGCACTCCACTATTTCAAAAGCGCTTAAGATAATCAGTGATAAAAGTGACTATCATTTTTTATACAACAACGACCTGCTACCGAAAAAGACCAGAATAAACCTTACGGTGAGCCAGAAGACTGTTCCTGAATTAATGAACAGTATCCTTGCAAAGACCGGACTTACTTGGCGGGTATTAGACAACAAACTCATAGCTATTGGTTATTCCTCAAGACCTATTAAGGAGATTGTTGGCGAGGTGACGGACAGCCTTGGTACTCCACTGGTGGGCGTAAGCATACAGGTCAAAGGCACTTCGTCCGGAACAGTAACGGACGTAAATGGCCGGTTTTCCCTGCAGGTACCGGATAGCGCTGTGCTGATCGTCTCTTCTATCGGTTATGAAACCAGGGAAGTGCCCGTCGATGGGCAGACCCAACTGAACATCGTATTGAAAAGCTCCGCAACAGGGCTAGACGCTGTTGTAGTTACGGCCTTGGGTGTGAAAAGAGAAGAACGCCAGCTGGGTTATTCCACCCAAAAGATTGATGGAGACAGACTTCAAACGGTGAAAGGGATAGACGTGGGGACCTCCCTTACCGGTAAGATTTCCGGCCTGATGGTTAAGAATAGCTCCGAATTCATGGAAAAGCCCGAGATAACCTTACGCGGCGAAACGCCTCTCCTTGTCATTGACGGCGTGCCTTACGGGAATATGAGCCTGCGGGATGTTCCTGCCGATGACATTGAATCCATTAACTTTCTAAAAGGAGCTACCGCATCAGCGCTGTACGGATCAAGAGGAGGCAGTGGTGCTATTATGGTAACTACCAAGAAAGGGGCGGCTGAGAATGGCCTTACCGTATCGGTTAACAGCAGTACCATGTTTGACGGCGGTTTCCTGGCTATTCCCAAAATGCAAAGCACCTTTGGGCGTGTTGTGAACACGGCGACAAAAACCTATCTACGGAACGGGGGTGGCTCCTGGGGACCGCCTATGGAAGGACAAACGGTTATTCAGTGGGATCCTGTCAGCAAAACCATGAAGCCAATGCCTTTTATACCAAGAGGGAAAGACAATTTTAAACACTTTTTACAACAGGGGTACATCTTAAACAACAACGTAAGTGTCGCAGAAACCGGAGAATTGGGTGGTTTTAGGGCATCGGCGACCTGGGTCCAAAATAAAGGGGTTTATCCTAATTCGCGTTTGGACAAGATTACCTACAGCGTAGGGGGCAATATAGAGATCGGTCATTTTTCCCTTTCTACGACTTTATCCTACAATAACCTTTCCTCGCCTAATATAGGTTTTAGTGGTTATACCGCCTATGATCCTATGTACAGCTTATTGGTATGGAGCGCGCCCGACTGGAACGTTTTAGACTATAAAGATTATTGGCTCGTTCCAAATGAAGTACAAAACAGCAGCTATACATCGGGAATCAATAATCCTTATTTTGACCGCTATGAAAGAATCCATCCCTATAAAAAGGATATCTTCAATGGCCAGTTTACGATAAATTATGATTTTACAGATTGGTTAAAAGGGACCGTACGGACGGGTTATGATAACTACAGCAACAAGCAGAAAGTAAGAATATCGAAAGGTTCGTTTCAGGGCGGAGGATCAAGTACGGTCATAGACGGAGGTACTCAGGTGTGGGGAGAGTCGCAGCGGGGTTCTTACAACGAAGGGATCAGCCGCGGATTCAGCACCAACACGGATATTATGCTACTGGCTGATAAAAAATTTGAAGAGTTCTCCGTGAACGGCTTTCTGGGTGGTTCTATTTTCTACCAACAGGACGAAGGTCTGGAAGCACATACACAGGGCGGGCTGTCTATCCCGGCCTTTTATTCTTTGAAAGCATCTCAAGACCCGGTATATGTGAATTCAATTGTATCTAAAAAACAGATCAACAGTATATATGGCAAATTGGGAATGGGTTGGAAGAACATGGTTTTTGTAGATGGTACTTTCCGCAACGACTGGGCGTCTACTTTACCTCAGTCGACCAACTCCTACTTTTACCCGAGTATATCGGGAAGCTTTATCCCAAGTGAATTACTTCATTCCGTTCCGTGGTTGTCTTACTGGAAGCTGCGCGGTGCATGGACTACGTATAAAACGCCAGCCGATATATACGATATAAATAATGTTTATAGTATTTATACGAACCAGTGGAATACCCTGAGTGCGGCTGTTTTTCCGACAAGTATCCGTCCTACTAATATTCATGCTGAGGGGACGGCGTCCCTGGAGGTGGGGACACATGCCAGCTTTCTGGATAACTTGCTTTCTCTTGATGTAACGCTTTATAAGAAAAGAATGTTTGACTTTATTGTAAAGTCGTCCATTAGCCCCTCATCAGGTTTTACCTCAGTTTATACAAACAGTAATGAAGAACACACGCGTAAAGGAATTGAACTCACGCTGGGTGCTACGCCGGTCCAGACAGATAATTTTTCATGGGATGTAAGCTTTAACTGGACAAAGTATGCTACTTATTTTACCCGGCTTGATTCGCAGTATTCCGTTAACAACAGAGACTGGGTACAAGTCGACAAGCGTGTGGATTATTATGTTATCAATGAATACCAGACGGACCACCAGGGGAACATTGTATTCAATAACGGTGTTCCGACATATAAGCCTATTTTATCGCTCGCCGGTTATTCGGATCCGGACTGGATTTGGGGATTTAATACATCGTTACGATATAAAAATTTTTCTTTATATCTTTCTGCGGACGGAAGGGTGGGAGGTCTGGCCCAATCCATTACAGAAATGTACATGTGGCGTTCGGGCAATCATCCGAATTCGGTAACAAAAGCACGCTATCTGGATGCAGACGATCCCGGTTCCAAGAACTTCCTGGGAAAAGGAGTTAAGGTGGTGTCCGGGGAAATTACCTATGATGCCAATTATCATGTCGTAAGTGATACCCGGAAATTTGCGCCTAATGATGTTTATACAACTTACAAATCGTATGTAGAGGCCTTACATAAGGGAACTGCATGGGGAGGCAGCCCCTCCGCGGCTGATTTGTACAGTACGACATTTTTGAAATTAAGAGAGGTCGCTCTTACCTACAAACTGCCGGTTGATCTGGCTCAAAAAATCGGATCAAAAGGAATATCGGTTTCCCTTATCGGACAGAACCTGTTTTATTGGGCAGAAGATTTTAAATATTCTGACATTGACGGTGGCTCTGACAATTTTGTGGATCCTTCGCTGCGCTATGTGGGCTTTAATATAAAGCTTGACTTTTAAACCTTTCTGTGAATCGCTATAAAATATAAAGCTATGTATCAATTAATAAAAAGAACAGGGGTCTTTTTTTTCGCCGGTTTGTTCCTAGCGGTGTCCTGCAATAAATTCGATGAAATAAATACTAACCCGAATGCAACCGAGAAGGTAAATGCTTCTCTGCTGGCTACGCATATTATTTTGCAGAACCTGGAGTTTCAGGGCCGTGATGCAAAGGCATATCTTTCCAATAATGCACTTTCTAAGTTTATTGCCTACGGAAACGAAACCATTATGGCTACGCAATACAACTACCTCGACCGGACAAGCTTCGGTCCTATGACCATACTTCCCAACATCAGCAGCATGCTAAAATATGCGCAGGGGAGCCAGATGGAAAAATCGTATAAGGGTTTGGCCAAATTTTCAAGGGCTTACATGTTTTACCGGCTTACAATGGAGGTGGGAGATATTCCCTACGGGGAGACCGGACAAGGCGCTGAAGGAGGGATAAAGCCCAAGTACGATCTGCAGGAAAATGTCCTGGAAGGAATTTTAGATTCTTTAAAGGTGGCGGCTTCCTATTTCGCCGAGGGAAGTCCATTTGACGGGGATCCTTCGCCCTATAATGGAGATCCTGATAAATGGAGAAGGGCTACCAATGCTTTTGCTTTACGCGTGTTGATATCGTTAAGTAGCAAGACTGGCGACGCTTCCCTGAATGTTAAAGGACGTTTTGCCGATATTGTAAACAGTGGCTTCCTGCTGGAGCCCGGTACGGGCTTTCTGGGGTTGGCGTACTCTTCCACCAACCCGCATCCTTTGTCCGGTACCAATGACTTATTTACCAGCCGGACGATTATCAGTCACCTTGTAATTCAAAGCCTGAAGGATCTCAATGACCGGAGGTTGTATTATTTAGCCGATCCGGCGCCGGCTAAAATTAATGACGGGTTAACCGCATCGGAGCCGGAGGCCTATGTAGGGGCGTTGGTCACAGATAACTACGATGACATTACCGCCAATTTGCTCAACAATAAGTATTCACTGATCAACTCCCGATACTTAAAAGTACAGGCGGGTGATCCCCGTATCCTGGTCTCCTATGCCGAGCAGCAGCTTATTCTTGCTGAAGCGCGTGTTAGAGGCTGGATCACAACCGGCGATGCCAAAGATTATTATGAATCGGGTGTAAAAGCTGCTTTGAACCATTATTCGCAGGTGGATCCATCGTTTGTGCATGGGATGCCTCTCAGCCAATCGTACATTGATAACTATTTTACGGGGGAAGCAGCCTTCCAATCAACTGCTGAGGAACAATTGAAACAAATTTGGTTGCAAAGGTACCTGCTCGAGTTTATGCAGGATCCTATTACAGCATTTTTTATGCAACGAAGAACAGGCTATCCGGTCTTCCCTGTAAACCCCGCTACTTCGCTAAATGTAACCGATAAAAATGCGGTGCCTGTACGTTGGCTGTACCCCAGCTCGGAAATGCAGTATAATAAAGAAAATCTGATAGAAGCACTCAACCGCCAGTATGACGGGGTGGATGATATCAATAAAAAGATGTGGTTGCTAAAATAAGAAAGCACAACGACTAGGGTAATGAAGGGTTGGTCTATTAAACCAGCCCTTCCTCCCTGTCATTAGTTAATCGCGTGAAAATCAAAGTGTGTTCAAAATTAATGGAAGCGGCAGCGAAGGTTCTTGTTGTTATTCAAGCATATGGAAAATCGCTAATCCAGGAATCTGTCCTTCCATTCGGGTTTGGGTGCCATGCACATCGCCCTTTTGCCGAACCACCGGTATCTGTTCCGGGAAATAAAATCATAAATACCATCACGGATGAACTTCGGAATAACCAAAAACCAGCTGCAGACTTTCCATAAGCCGGATAAGTGGCGGAATATCTTCAATACTGCAGTGGACTTCCGGTAGATTATTCCGTTTTCTATCAACGCAAGGCTGTTCATTCTTTTCTCTTTAACCCCCTTATTGTTGAGAATTTCTTTCGCCTGCGTCGATTGCAGTGAAGCAAACTGGAAGTGCGCATGGATGTCGCGTTTGATAATAAAACGGACGGCCCCATTGCATAGGTTACAGACCCCATCGAATAATATAAGCGCTTTTCCGTCCATCGACTAACTCTGTTTTTTCTTCTTTCAGCCCGCCAACGTCAGGACAAATACGTTTTCAGTACTACTGCCTGGTTGTGCGCTTCATCTTTTGCGGAGTAGACCAGCGTCACATTTCCGGTTTTCAGATGTTGCTTTACCTCGTCTACGGCTTCCGTCCGATTTTTAAGCTCTTTTGTATAGCGTTTTTGGAATTCCGTCCATTTTTCCGGGTCATGATCAAACCACTTTCTTAATTCGCTTGACGGGGCTATTTCTTTCAACCAAAGGTCAATAGCGGCTTTTTCTTTTTTCATCCCACGCGGCCACAGCCGGTCTACCAGGATACGAAAACCGTCTGCTTTAGCCGGCTCTTCATACACGCGTTTTATTTGAAGGCTCATTTTATTAGCGTTTTGGTCTGATACAAA
>CAYRJM010000007.1:0-72760 GCA_964424665.1 uncultured Chitinophagaceae bacterium | reverse complement strand
AGCGTTACGCGTACTTTGACGTGACGCGCGCCTACAGCCCGTTCTGGTACCAGGCTACTTCTTATAACAAGCGCACAAATGACTACCGGCTGCTGTTGCTCAATGAAGATAAAGGGACCGAATATCTGGACTACAATCCCGGCGGGCGCATTAACCGCTCCAGCTTCTATATGCAGTCGACTTTAAATTATAACCATACGTTTAATGACAAACATACCGTCAACGGCTTGCTTGTTTTCTTGACGCAAAACCGGTTGACGGGTAACGCCGGCGACCTGGAATCCTCCTTGCCTTTCCGTAACGTGGGGCTGGCCGGCCGGGCGACTTATTCCTACGACAACCGGTACTACGGCGAATTTGACTTTGGCTACAATGCGTCGGAAAGGTTTTACAGGAAATACCGCTGGGGTTTCTTCCCTTCCTTTGGTATCGCATGGAACGTATCTAATGAAAACTTCTGGGACGGCCTGAAATCCACCCTCACCAATTTAAAGCTGAGAGCCACCTACGGATTGGTGGGAAACGATGCGATCGGAAGTGCGCAGGACCGTTTTCTTTACCTGTCCAATGTTAACATGAATGACGCTGCCAAAGGCGCGGTCTTTGGACGGGATAACGATTATTCCCGTCCGGGCATTTCCATTTCCCGTTATTCCAATACAAGCATTACCTGGGAGAAAGCCACAAAGACCAACCTGGGATTTGACCTGGAGGTATTGGGCAAATGGACGCTGACCGCCGACTTCTACAAACAGATCCGGAGTAACATCCTGATGGCCCGCGCTGCCACGCCGGCGGAACTGGGCTTGTCCGCCCAGCCTATGGCGAATATCGGAAAAGCGGAAGGCAAGGGCATCGATCTGGCCCTGGATTACAACCAGGCTTTCGGCAATACCCTCTGGATTCAGGGACGGGCGAACTTCACCTATGCGACCAGCCAGTTTCTTATTTATGAGGAATACGACTATCAAGATGCGCCCTGGAAATCGCATGTAGGGTATCCCATTAACCAACAATGGGGCTACCTGGCCGAAAGGCTTTTTGTAGACGACGCCGAAGCGGCCAAGTCACCCAAACAGAACTTTGGCGAATATGGCGGAGGCGATATCAAATACAAAGATGTAAACGGGGACGGCCAGATAACGACACTCGATCAGGTGCCGCTGGGTTACCCTACGACGCCTGAAATTGTATATGGTTTTGGGTTTTCGGCGGGATACAAAGGCTTTGACCTGTCGGTTTTCTTTCAGGGCCTCGGCCGCGAATCCTTCTGGATTGACGCAAAGGCTACGGCGCCCTTCGCAGAATTTTATTACGACAATGAAACCCTGCCGGGTAAACCGCAGAACCAGCTGTTAAAGGCCTATGCACGAAGCCATTGGTCGGAAGATAACCAGGACCTGCACGCTTTATGGCCCCGGTTAAGTACAACCTCCGCCGGCAATGAGAATAATTCCGTACGCAGCACCTGGTTTATGCGCAACGGCGCCTTTTTAAGAATGAAGCAGCTGGAGATAGGCTATACGCTGCCGTTGGATTTATCTAAGCGTTTTTATATGAAGGACCTGCGTATTTATGCCAACGGAACCAATCTGTTGTCCTGGAGCAATTTTGATCTTTGGGATGTGGAGATGGGCGGAAACGGTTTGGGATATCCCATACAAAAAGTATTCAATGTAGGTATTCAGATGAATTTCTAGCCCGGTCCCTGATAGCGGGAAATGGATAGAATACATTTAAAGTTAATAAGTTATGAAAAAGATATTTATCATTTTATCAGCAGTTGCTTTGTCGGGTATCATGGGTGGCTGTGACAAGTACCTCGATATTGTTCCGGATAACATTGCGACCATAGACAACGCTTTTGCCCTGCGCAATCAGGCGGAGAAGTTTTTGTTCACCTGTTATTCTTATATGCCGTCGCATGCCAGCATGAATCAAAATCCGGCCTTTTTCGCCGGCGATGAGCTCTGGCTGGTGCCCACCAGTGAAAACGATCCCTGGAAGATTGCCAAGGGCAGCCAGCGTATTGTGGAGCCCTATTGCAATTACTGGCAGGGCACCCAGGGAGCTACCGACCTGTATGAGGGGATTCGTCAATGTAACGTACTAATTGAAAATATCGGCAGGGTACCGGATATGGTGCAGTCGGAGAAGGATCGCTGGATAGCCGAGGTGCAGTTTCTAAAAGCCTATTATAACTTTTGGCTCGTACGCATGTATGGGCCTATCGTCCTGATGAAGGAAAATATTCCGGTGGCCGCGGGCACCGAAGCGGTCCGCCTGCCGCGTTCGCCTGTTGACTCCTGTTTTGATTACATTGTGAGTCTGCTGGATAAAGCCATACCGGATTTGCCGGGCCGGGTGACCAGCGAAGCGACTGAACTGGGACGGGCCACCAAAGCGATAGCCCTTTCGGTAAAGGCGCAGGTGCTGGTAACGGCGGCGAGCCCGTTGTTTAACGGCAACAACGATTACAAAGGATTTACCAATAACGACGGAACGCCGTTATTCAACACTACCTACGATCCTAAGAAATGGCAACGTGCGGCCGCCGCCTGTAAAGAAGCGGTGGAGTTTGCTGAATCTATGGGGTATCACCTGTATTACTTTACCCCGAATCTGACCCAGTTTGATCTTTCCGATACGACACTGACGAAAATGAGCATACGCAATGCGATGACTGAAAAATGGAATTCGGAGATCATTTGGGGCAATACGAACAGCATGGCTACACAAGCCGGTATACAGGGGAGTGCTACTCCGCGGGGATTGGATCCCACCCATTTGGACAACAAGGGCACCAGAGGAAGCATCGCCCCGCCGCTGAAAATAGCAGAAATGTTTTACACCAATCACGGCCTCCCCATTAGGGAAGACAAGACCTGGAATTACGCCGGCCGGTTTAACCTTAAAGTGGCGGGAGCGGAAAACAAAAACAACTTAAAGGAAGGCTATACTACCGCGCAACTGAATTTTGACCGCGAACCCAGGTTCTATGCCGACCTTGGATTTGACGGAGGCGTTTGGTACGGACAGGGAAAATACGATGACAACAGCGATCTGTTTTTCGTAGCCGCTAAAAAGGGACAACCGGCTTCCAAAATAGTGGCAGACGCCTATTCTACTACGGGCTACTGGCCGAAAAAAGTCGTTAACTACCAGAACATTATCGGCGAAGGAAATACCTACACGGTAAGGCAATATCCCTGGCCGGTGATACGGCTTGCTGGATTGTATCTGTTGTATGCCGAAGCGCTTAACGAGGCACAGGGCCCGGGACCGGAAGTGTATAAATATATCGATACCGTGCGGGCGAGAGCAGGCATACCTTCGGTAGAGGAGTCCTGGAGCCAGTATGCGCGGGACGCCGGCAAATACAAAACCAAGGACGGGCTCCGGGAAATTATACACCAGGAGCGCTTGATTGAGCTGGTCTTCGAGGGGAAAAGATTCTGGGATTTAAGGCGCTGGAAAAAGTCCGTTGCGGTACTTAATGAACCGATCACGGGGTGGGATATTGACCAGGCTACAGCCGAAGGATATTACCGGGAACGGGTTATCTTCAACCAGACCTTTTCCACGAAAGACTATTTGTGGCCCTTAAATGAAAATGTTTTACTGGCCAATGATAAACTCGTGCAGAATCCGGGTTGGTAAGTTACACGAGCAGTAAAAAACGAAAAATAAACAGATCCTGTACCAGCAGGCAAGTATAAAACTAAAAAATCGTGGTAATGAAGAAATTTTATTATGTCATACTCTTATTCCTGGTCGTTGGCTGTCAGGAAGTGGAACGGGAAAGTCCGGTTCCTGTAAGTGATGTTGCGCCGGGTAAGATCTCTAACGTGGAGGTTCAAAATATACCCGGCGGGGCCGTTATCTCCTATACGCTGCCTGATAGTAAAAGCTTGCTGTACGTGCTGGCCGAATATTCGATAAGAGAGGGGGTTACCCTGGAAAAGAAGTCGTCTTATTACAAAAACAGCGTTACCATTGAAGGCTTTCCGAACATCAATGAACGCGAAGTAAAATTATATGCCGTGTCCAGGGGAGAAAAGAAATCCGAGCCCGTGACCGTGAAGATCAAGCCCCTGACGCCTCCGGTGATCAGTGTTTTTCGTTCGCTTATATTACGCCCTACTTTTGGGGGCCTGAATGTAGCGTTCTTAAACGAGAGTGAGGCTAATGTGAAGCTCAACGTACTGACCCCTGACTCTCTCGGCGATTTAATGACTGCGGACATCTTTTATACGAACTGGATGTCGGGTGACTTTTCCGTCAGAGGCTATGATTCGGTTCCCAGGAAGTTCGGGGTGTTTGTAAGAGACCGCTGGAACAATTATTCCGATACGGTTTTTGCGAACATCACGCCGTTCTTTGAAAAAGAACTCGACAAGGCTAAGTTTAAAGCGGTACACCTGCCCAATGATACGTATGCACCGCACCGGGGCTTTAAGTCGGAAGAAGCTGCCTGGGATGGATTGACCGTCGTAGTGGCCAGCGCATTTCATACCCAGCCGGGTAGCGGCTTGCCGCAGTGGTTTACCATTGATCTTGGTGCAACCGCCAGGTTAAGCCGGTTTAAAATTTATCATAAACGGTCCGCTAACTTCACTACCGCCGGTACCGCTTATTCGGCCGGTGATCCGAAGGTTTTTGAAATTTGGGGAAGCAATGACCCACCGCTGGACGGAAGTTGGGAGAACTGGCATTTGTTGGGGCATTTTGTGAATATGCCTCCCTCGGGCTCCGTTCCGGCGACTATGGAGGATATTAATTTTGCGGTGAATGAGGGAACTGATTATGAGTTTCCCGCGGGAAACGACGGTTACCGGTATATTCGGTTTAAGACCATAGAAACCTGGGGAGGCGTGGATTATATGTACATGGGAGAACTCACTTTCTGGGGAAGCGAGGAATAAATAAAACAGGCAATTAAATCTTTATATTATGTATAAAACGTATAAAAAATACTTCTATTATTGTGGTGTCCTGTTGTTCTTGCTTATCGCCGGAGCCTGTAGCAAGATGGAAGATACCTATCACGGTTTCTGGAAGAATGGTGAAAAGATCTACCCGGCATCGCCGGATTCTTTAAAAGCGTTTTCCGGTAAAAACAGGGTATTGCTCCAGTGGCTGATCATTGGTGATCCTACCTTGAGCAAAGCCGTTATTTACTGGAATAATAAAACCGATTCCATGGAGGTGCCGATCAATAAAAAGAATGAAGCCGGCGTTGATACCATGAACATTATTTTGGACGGGCTGGAAGAAGGCGCCTATGCTTTTGAAATTTATACTTTTGATAAATACGGTAACCAGTCGGTAGTGGCCAATGTGGTGGGAAAAGTATACGGTTCTTCTTACGCCGATGCACTGCTGACCAGGTTGGTTAGTAACACCTCCTATGTGGATGACACCGTTCATATCACCTGGAGTGACCCGGCAGACGAATCCTCCATCGGTGTGGAACTGATGTATACCGATACCACCGGGGCGGCCCGTACGAGATTTATTCAGCCGGATGCGGATACGACGGTGATCGCTGACTTCAATATGGACGTCAGCCGTTACTTTAAGTATCGTACCTTGTTCCTCCCGGACACGGCGGCTATTGATACCTTTTATACCGACTTCGACAATGTAAGAGTACTGGGCCCCCGGACCAACCTGCCGCAGGACGGATGGTCAGTTACCGTTTCCAGTTACGACAACCGCGGGGGAAGAACGGACCGGTTGCCGGAAAAACTTATAGATGGAAACACCGGAACCTCATGGGTCAACCTGGTAGGATCGACGAAATTTCCGCATACCGCTACAATCGATATGGGAGAAAAAAAGAGTGAGCTTTTTGGGGTCTCCCTCAACTTGCAAAGCAGAAATGAGACGCCCAGTTCAATGAGCCTTTATATAAGCGATGACGGAGACAACTGGCAATTGCTCGGCCTTATACCTATCAAAAAGGAAGATGGCTGGCAATACTTTGATTTTGCCAAACCCGAAAGTTTCCGGTATTTTAAGATGGTATTCGAAGGTTCCTACGGGTCCGATAATATTGTAGTGGACGAAGCCGCGGTGTATGTAAGATAAGAGAAGAGAGGCGATAATATGATTAAAAAGCAAAAGGCAGACAAAGACGTTAAAGCATGCAGCTTATACTTGATTGCCCGGGTACTGGTTCTGTGCTTGTTGGTACAGACAGGCGTCCATTGCGCAGGCGCCCAAAACCAGCCCCCCAACGTCCTTTTTATCATCAGTGATGATCAGGGATACCCGCATGCTTCGGCCTATGGTTCTACGCTGGTTAAAACGCCGACTTTTGATCGTATTGCCCGGGAAGGGCTGTTGTTTACGAATGCTTTTGTGAGTGCCCCGCAATGCTCTCCGTCGCGGGCTTCTATTTTAACCGGGCAGTTTATCTGGCAGAATGGCCCTGCCGGCGCGCATTGGAGTACTTTTCCCGCGAGACTCACTACATACACGGACATACTCAAAGCCCATGGTTATGCAGTCGGCTATACCGGGAAAGGCTGGGAGCCGGGCAACTGGGTCGACGGCGGAAGAACGACCAATCCGGTCGGAATTAAATATGTAGACACAAAAGATGCGGCGGCTTATGCCAAAAGCCGTCCCGCCTCCGGCATCAGCCGGGATAATTATGCCGGCAGCTTTGCCCTGTTCCTGGCTAAAAGAGCGAAAGATAAACCCTTTTGCTTTTGGCTGGGGGGACGTGAACCGCACCGGCCTTATGAGCCGGGAAGCGGCTTGAAAAACGGCAAACGTTTATCCGATGTGAAACTGCCGCCTTACCTGCCCGACGATAGCGTAATCAAAAGCGATATGCTGGATTACGCTTTGGAAGTGGAATGGTTCGACAAACAGGCCGGAAAGGTCTTGCGTATGCTGGAGGAAAAGGGTTTGCTGAAGAACACCCTGGTCGTCTTTACCAGCGATAACGGCATGCCTTTTCCCCGTGCAAAAGCCTTTAGTTTTGATGACGGGAATCACGTCCCGCTGGCGATCATGTGGAAGGGGCATATTAGAAAACCGGGGCGTACGGTGGACGATCTCGTTTCTCTGGTAGATCTTTTTCCTACCTTCCTGGACGCCGCTGGGATAGACAACCCGAATCCAAAGGCACAGGGAAAGAGCCTGTCCGCGGTATTTGATGCTGATAAACCTGATCCGCTGCATCAGTATATTTTCTGGGGAAGGGAAAGGCATGGCAGCGCGAGATGGAATAACCTTGGTTATCCGCAGCGGGCCATCCGCTCAGCTGGGTACCTGTATATCTGGAACCTGAAACCCGAGCGTTATCCCGCCGGGGCGCCCAAAGAGATAAAAGGCGACGAACTCGTCTGGGATTATGGCGATATTGATCCTTCCCCCTCTAAAACGTTTATGATCGAGGAGCAGGGAAAACTTTTTGGCCTGACGTTTAATAAGTTTCCCTCGGAAATGCTCTATGACCTACAAAAGGATCCGTTCTGCCTCCATAACCTCGCGGCTGATCCGGATTACCAGGCCATAAAACAGAAATTATCAACCGTATTAAAACAGAGGTTAAAAGAAACAAACGATCCCCGGGTGGGCAACAATCCCAATGTTTGGGAAAGTTACAGGAGGTACGGTCCGATACACAAGTTCCCGAGGCCGGCGTGGGCCGATAGTATTGTGGAAAGCCAGGTGGTCAGGGAGTAGTCACCTTAGGATGCATCGTATAACCGAAGTTTCGGAATGTCTTTGCAGGGAAACAGGCTATTTATCATGGCGGCATGGAGCGCCGGATGATAAAAGAAATAAGGATCGTTAAAGAAAAGCCATTAAAAGGAGATAGATTTGGGTAAAATAACAGCGTTATGAAAGAAGCAACAAAAACATTTTTTATCATTCTTACTTTCAGCTTGTTTTGCCTGAAAGGCAACGGACAAAGCCTGTCGCCGGAGTCCCCCAATGTCCTGTTTATTTTTGTGGATGACTTGCGTCCGGACCTGGGCTGCTACGGGAACGAAACGGTGCATTCCCCCAATATGGACCGGCTCGCTTCAAAGAGCGTATTGTTTACGAACCAATATGCCGTGGTGCCTACCTGCGGAGCCAGCCGTTGTGCCATTCTTACCGGATACCTGCCACGCAGCCAGGCGGCCTTATCCAACGAAGCCTGTGTTACCTTCATATCCAACAAACCTGAGACGAAAGAACCGAAAACTTTTATTGCAAACCTGAAGCAAAACGGGTATTACACGGTGGGTATCGGAAAAATAAGTCATTATGTGGATGGCTATGTTTATGGTTATAAACAGCCCAAAAGCGACAAGCTTGAATTACCGTCTAGCTGGGATGAAATGTTGTTTAATCCCGGCAAATGGCAAACCGGCTGGAACGCCTTTTTCGGTTATGCCGATGGCAGCAACCGCAATGACAGGAATAAAGTGGTAAAACCGTATGAAAAGGCTGCGGTAGGAGATGAAGGATACCCGGATGGCCTGACGGCAGAGCTCGCGGTAAAAACAATGCGAAGACTGGCTGACAAGAAAAAACCTTTCTTCCTGGCCGTTGGGTTTTTTAAACCTCATTTGCCCTTTAATTCTCCTAAAAAATATTGGGACCTGTACGATGAATCCAAGATCCCCTTAACCCCTTCTCCGGGCATACCCGAAAATATAAACAAAGCCAGCCTTAACAGCAGCGCGGAGTTCAACCAGTATAAACTGGGAGAAGAACATCCCTCGCTGGAAAACCCGGTCTCGGACGCCTATGCCCGGAAGTTAAAACATGCCTATTATGCGGCGATCAGTTATACCGACGCCCAGGTAGGCAAGGTATTAAAGGAATTGAACCGGCTGGGCCTGGCGGAAAATACGGTCATTGTGTTATGGAGTGACCACGGCTGGCACCTGGGAGATGACCGGGTGTGGGGAAAGCATACCCTTTTTGAGTACGCGACCAGAAGCGTACTGCTGATAAAAACACCGGGGCAGCAACAAGGCAAAGTGTGCCGGCAGGTGGTCAGTGCGATAGACGTTTACCCTACCTTAATGGAGCTGTGTCATGTAGCGCTTCCGCACGCGGTAGATGGCCGGAGCTTAGTCGGCCTGTTAAACGATCCCGAAGCGCAGTGGCAAAACGAAGCGTTTAGTTATTTCAAGAAAGGGATCTCCTTGAGAACAAAAAGGTATCGTCTGACCAGGTATTTCAGAAAAGAAAAACCGGTAATAGAATTGTATGATCATAAGCGTGATCCTTATGAAAATAAAAACATCGCGGCTTCCCATCCGTCCCTGGTGAAAAAACTGATGCGGGAATGGCAGAAAGGAAATACCGGACTCTATGACGATAAAAACCAAAACCATAAATAAGAGGAAACTTAACGTGATCAATCACTGCCAGGGTGAAAAAGAGGACATGTGGAGTTCCGCCCGACCATTAAAAACCTAAAAAAACAAACGGATGAAAAATTATACTTTACGATCAATGCTTTGGGGACTGGCTGTCCTGCCCCTATTGGCCGGTTTTTATTCCTGCGAAAAAGAAAACAAGATAAAAGAGCCTGCCGTTACGGTAAATCCTGCGGCGGACCTTCAGGCGTATCCGGGTTTACACCGGGCAAAACTGCAGTGGACGGTTAAAGACCCTTCTGTTAAAAAGGCGGTTGCCTATTGTGATAACGGAGATTCTGTCGTTGTGCCTTACGAAGGTGCGGAAGAAATGTCGGCCCTGTTCACGGGGTTGACCGGTGGAAACTACTCCTTTAAAGTTTACCTCTATGATGCAGAGGGACATGCTTCCAGCCGGGCGAAAGTGGTTATCCGGGTTTATGGGGACCGGTATATTCAATCGCTTTCTTCCAGGAAGATCAATGACGCCCTATTCCAGGACGGAGATGTAATTATTCTCTGGGGCGATCCTGAAGGAAACGCCCTAAGTACAGAGGCCCGTTATGTGGATGTTAATGGCGATACGCAAACCGTCCAGGTGGATCGATCGGTGGATACCACTGTTTTAGAACAGTACAAAGCCGGCTCATTTTTTCAATACCGCAGTTTATATAAACCGGTTCCCGAGGCGCTGGACACCTTTTACGCCGCCTATGCTTCTGCAGAAAAATTGAGCACTTTCATTAATCCGTTGTTTCAAAATAAGGGAGCGGATCCCTGGGCCGTATACAAAGACGGCACGTATTATTTTACTTATACCACAGGCGGAAGCGTTGTTTTATATGCCACGGAAGAAATGTCGGAACTAGGTAATGCGGAACCCGTAAAAGTATGGGATCCCCCGTCCGGTACGGACCATTCCTCTGAAATATGGGCGCCTGAGCTTCATTTTATAAACGGCAAATGGTACATTTATGTGGCTGCAGATGACGGACACGACGTGAACCACCGGATGTTCGTACTGGAAAATGCGTCACCGGATCCTTTACAGGGCACCTGGGAATTTAAAGGAGAACTAAAGGAACCTGCCGATGAATGGGCCATTGATGGAACGATTTTGCAGTATAACGGACAACTGTATATGATCTGGTCGGGCAAAACGGGCGGTACTTTCCCCCAGAATATTTATATCGCGCCGATGAGCAACCCTTATACTTTAGCGGGCAGCCGCGTCATGATCTCTACCCCTGAGTATGCCTGGGAAAAAAATGGCGCTGCTATTAACGAAGGCCCGGCCGTATTAAAGAACAGCCAGGATGACGTATTCGTTGTTTATTCGGGCAGTGGTTTCTGGACTGATGATTATTGCCTGGGGATGCTCCGCCTGAAGCCGGGCGGAGACCCGATGAACCCGGCGGACTGGACAAAGACGCCCACACCGGTACTCAAAAAAAGTGAGGCGGCAAGCGCTTACGGTCCGGGGCATTGCAGCTTTTTCCCTTCACGCGATGGTACAGAACAGTGGGTCCTCTATCATGCACGTACGTACCCGAACGGGGGCAGCACCAATCACCGCAACCCCCGTATGCAAAAAATAAACTGGAACGCGGACGGCACACCGGATTTTGGCGTGCCGGTAAAAGTTGGAGAAAGCGTCCGGACGCCTTCAGGAGAATTTTAAAAGTTACAGAATATACCCTATGTCAAAAAAAAGAATCAGCAGAAAAGATTTTATTCGGAATTTTGGATTAATGACACTGTCGGCGCCGGGCCTGGCCGCGCTGGGCACCGAGAAGGCGGTAGAAAAAGAATGGAGAATCGATGGCGCTTACAACAACAGCCGCTTTTTTAAACGGAACAAGGGCGAAACCAGGCGCGGGTCCTGGTGCCGGAAGGGAGAAGCCCAGGCAGGAGACATTGTGCTTGCCCATAAGGGTAAAGGCGCTCATATCGTTATTGATGAAAAGGAGCATTCCGCTGTACAGCAGGCCGCTAAGTTCCTGGCCGGAGATATTGAAAGCATCAGTGGCTATAAGCCCGCAATAAAAACTCAGGCGTCTCCGGGGGAAACCCAGGTCCGTATTGCCACCCTCGGGGTGAGCGATATACCCGGCGATATCGCGGTTGACGCTATAGAAGGTAAATGGGAAGCGTACAGGATATGTACCCACGGGGACGTTGTTTGGCTGATCGGCGCCAATTTCCGGGGCACCGCCTTTGCGGCCTATACGCTTAGCGAGAGGTTAGGAGTGGATCCTTTATACCTCTGGAGCGGTTATGCCCCTGAAGTAGCGGAGACCCTGATCCTTAAAAAAACAGACTACCACACGGGACCTCCGGCGTTTAAATACCGCGGTTTTTTTCACGACGACGAAGATATTCTGCCGCGGCCTTTTGAATGGGGCGGGTATCCGCTGCGGGTTGGTGATGTCGATATACTGTGGTACCAGAAGTATTTTGAAACGGCACTGCGCCTGCGCATGAACATGGTTGCTCCCTATACCCGGGTTCACCGGCGCTATGAAGTGCAAAAATGCGCGGACGATTGGGGGTTGATTTATACGTCCCATCATTACGATGTATTGTTATCCAATCCTTTTGGCATTATACGGTTTGGCCTGGCGGAAAAAAGAGGCGTAAGCCCCGAGTGGAACTGGTTTAAGAATAAAGAAGGTATGGTGAAGTTCTGGCGCGGCGGCGTATGGGAAAATAAAGAGCTCGATTGCATCTGGCCGGTAGGGCTCCGCGGGACAAATGACTACGGCTATCCCTTTCCTAAAGACATGTCCAAGGCAGAACAAACACGGGTGTTTAATCATGTGATAAAAACACAGGTTAATACGGTAAAAGATATTTTACCCTGTGATGAACCACCGGTTTATACTTTTACGCTTTATACGGAAATGCTCAACAAGTATGAGGCCGATAAAGAGGAGTTTCAGCTGCCGGAAGACGTAATTATCGTGTGGCCCGATGACAACAACGGGGTAATGAGAGGATTACCTAAAACTTTAGGTAAATGGAAGCACGGGGTATATTATCATTTGGCGTATTACGGAATGGATCTTCACAAACAAGGAACTCACATAGTTTCTCCATACACGATTACAGCAGAGTTTAAAAAAATTATTGATGCGGGGGCAACCGAGTATATGCTGCTGAATGTTTCTGAAATGCGGGACTATATGATGGAGGGAAGACTCATAGCAGAAATAAGCTGGGATAAAGATTTTGTCCTGAACGAAAACGATCCGGGCACGGCGTATATAGACTGGTGGGCGAACGAATACTTCGGAGCCGAGGGAATAGAAAAGGTAAGAAAGGTATACCAGCAGTATTATGAGCTATTATATGAGCCTAAGAAGCTCTGGTTCGGTGCAAACCAGGTATGGAAATTATTGGACGCGCTGGTAAAGAAATATAAAGGAGCACCCTATAAAGGCATAGGCCGGGAAGCGGTGGCGTTGTTAAAGCAAAGGGCGAAGAACTACAGCCGGACCATGACGCTGATCGCCGAATGCATGGAAGGGATGGCCCCGGATCAGCAGCAGTACTTTTTTGAAAATGCCCGGTTGGGGCTGTTGTTCGACTGGCGTCCGACACAGGCGGCCCTGTTGTTGCAGCAGGCGCTCGAACAGGATAACCGGCAAAAAGCCTGGAAGCTTATTCGCCAATCCATCCAGCCGCTGGAGCAGTTGGAATTGGAAATCCTGAAAGCAGAGCGTCCGCCTTTTGACAAGTGGTACCGGGAGAGCTGGATACGGGGAACGCTCACGCCACTGAATGTACATCGTTCCTATGAACTGGTAAGGGCCTTTATCGCCTCAAACGGGACAGCGGCGCGTCCGCCTAAAAGAAACGGGCACGACAACCTGCAACAAAGCAAAATCTGGAGCGATTTTCTGGAGGCCTCCGAACGGTTGAACGACCCGCTGTCCAGGTCGTAAACGACGGTTGTTTACCTAAAAAAGTGATGATTATGATAGGAAAGCGGCACGGCATGCTGTGGTTATTCCTTTTTTTGCTCACCTTGAGTCCGGTTGTTGCTCACGGGGATAGCGGCTACCGGCTTTGGTTAAAGTACGATAAGATCAAGGATGCCGATTATCTGAACCGGGCGAGGGAAGCCGTCTCGTCCTTTCTCGTTTGTGGTAACTCGGCTACCGTTGACGCGGCCAGGGAGGAACTAAGAAAAGGGCTGGAGGGATTGTTGGGAACGCCGATGCCCCCCGGACGTTCCGAAGCGCCGGCACGGGGCCTGCTGCTGGCCGGCACGCCGGCCTCTTCTAACCGGATAAGTAAGAAGCTGTCTTCAAAAGAGCGGTCGCTGCTTGGCGAAGAAGGGTATGTTATACGGGAAGTTAAGGGTCCGGCCGGACCGTTTATGATGATCGCGGCCAATGCGGACCTGGGCGTTTTATACGGGATTTTTCATTTTCTTCGGTTATTACAAACGCAGGCCTCGCTCTCTGATCTGGATATCACCAGCCGCCCCCGGGTAGCATGGCGGATGCTTAATCATTGGGACAACCTGGATGGCACGGTAGAAAGGGGATACGCGGGCGGTTCTTTATGGAAGTGGGACGCCCTTCCCGGCAAAATAGATCCCCGGTATAAAGATTATGCGAGGGCGAATGCATCTATCGGCATTAACGGGCTGGTGCTGAACAATGTCAATGCCAACCCTTTAATTTTAAGGGAGGACTACCTGAAAAAAGCGGCCGCGCTCGCAGCTGTCTTCCGGCCGTACGGTATCCATGTTTTTTTGTCGGCCAATTTTGCCGCGCCAAAACGCCTGGGCGGACTTCCTACGGCCGACCCGCTGGATCCGGAGGTAATCGCCTGGTGGCGGCGTAAAACAACGGAGATCTACCGGTTGATTCCTGATTTCGGCGGATTTTTGGTCAAGGCGAATTCAGAGGGGCAGCCCGGGCCGCAGGACTACCATCGTACGCATGCGCAAGGGGCCAATATGCTGGCCGATGCCTTGGCGCCGCACGGCGGAGTTTTGATCTGGCGGGCGTTTGTTTATGCGATGGAAAAGGGGGCGGATCGCGCTAAAATGGCTTATGCGGAATTTAAGGATTTCGATGGGCAATTTCAGGCCAATGTGTTTTTACAGATTAAGAACGGTCCGCTGGATTTTCAACCACGGGAGCCGTTCTCTCCGCTTTTTGGCGCGATGCCGAACACCAATGCGATGCCTGAGTTTCAAATTACGCAGGAATACCTGGGTCACGATAAAGCTTTAGTTTACCTGGCGCCTCTTTTCAAAGAAACATTAACCTCAGACACCTACGGCAAAGGAAAGGGATCGACCGTGGCCCGGGTAATGGACGGAAGCCTTCAGGGCCAAAAGTTAACCGGAATCGCCGGGGTGGCAAACATCGGCAGTGACAGCAACTGGACCGGTTATCTCTTCGGCCAGGCGAACTGGTATGCGTTCGGGCGCCTGGCCTGGAATTATAAACTAACGGCTGAGGCGGTCGCCCGCGAATGGATTACCATGACGCTTACCGATGAGAAAAAAGCAGTGAATACCATCTTAACGATCATGTTATCCTCCAGGGAAGCGTTGGTCAATTATCAAACGCCCCTGGGATTAAACGTCCTTTGCGGGTATGACCATTATCAGCCTGATCCGGCCGTCCGGCAATATTATCACAGGGCCGACACCCTCGGTCTGGGATTTGACAGAACAGAAAGCGGAAGCGACGCCGTCGGGCAATATTTTCCTGCTGTGCGGGATTCTTTTAATAACATTCACAGCTGCCCGGAAAAATACCTGGCCTGGTTTCATCACGTCCCCTGGGATTTTCCGATGGAATCCGGGCGCAGCTTTCGGGAGGAATTAACGTACAAATACAACCAGGGGGTAAAAGCCGTCGGAAGGATGCGCGGTTTATGGGGGACGGTGAGCGAAGCGATCGACCCGGAGGTATACCGACAAGTGGCGGAACACTTAAGCAGGCAGCAGGCGGAGGCCAGAAAATGGAGACAAGTTTGCCTGGACTATTTTAAACGTTTTTCCCGGGACCGGTAACGGCTTGTTTCGTTGAACCGGATTGTGCGCCCTGCAAAGGGCCGGAAGGGGGCCGGCTTCCTTTGATCTTCTCGATCAGCCTTTCGCGACCCGCATTCAGGCTTCCACCCGAAAAGAGCACATTTTATTGAAATCGGTTTCTTTGTCAAATACGGCCCGGCTTTTCTTTTTTATTTCCCGCGATTGTATTACAATTACATAGTCTGCATAAGTCGCTACTTTACATGAATTTTTCTGGCTTTTTAGCAGATAAAAAAGAAAATACCCTGTTGTTTCAGGCCAGGCGTCCTCTACAATAAACAAGCGGATATCCCGTTATTTTAAATAAATTAATGAAATCGGTTTCATTGTAAGAATTTGTTTGTATTTTTACCCCTAAACAGGACCTGTCAGCACTTTTCCTGTTGCGTTACTTATTAATTATTACGTGTGTAAAGCGGACGTCACCATTAAACCCTTTTTTATGAAAAAGCAAACGCTAAAGACCGGCCTTTTCATTTTCGGCCTGATCGTCTTTTTTTCCTCGAAACATGTTGTTGCCCAACAGTTATCTGTAAGCGGAACAATAACGTCCGCTGAAACCCAACAACCCGTTATCGGCGCCACCATAAGTGTCGCGGGTACTTCCAACGGAACGGTTTCAGATGTGTCCGGGCACTATGAAATCGGGCGTATTAATACAAACGATACCCTGGTTATTTCTTTTATTGGTTATGAAACCCAACGCGTCGCCGTTAACGGCCGCGCCACGATAGATATAACCCTGGACCGGGCTGCGGCTGCGGCCTTGGGAGAAGTAGTGGTAGTGGGGTATGGCACGCAACAAAAGCGAGATGTGACAGGAGCGGTGGCGAGTGCGAACATTGAGGATTTCAGAAATATTCCCAACACCAATATCGCGCAGACCCTGCAGGGAACGGTTCCCGGGCTAAACATCGGACAGGTGGACCATGCGGGACAAACCCCGGATATTTCCATCCGGGGAAAGAACACTATTTCCGGTAATTCAGATGTGCTTATTATTGTGGATGGCATTCAGTACAGCGGCTCGTTGTCGGCCTTGAACCCCGATGATATCGCTTCAATTGATATTCTTAAGGATGCCAGCTCTACTGCCGTATATGGTGCGCAGGCCGCCAATGGGGTTATTTTAATTACCACCCGGACGGGCAAGTCGAACCAGCCTCCACAGTTAACCATCAGCAGCAGCTATACCATACAGGAACCTACCAAAAAGTTCCGGCCCATGGGCCGGAAAGACTACCTGGAGCACATCCGTGACCTGTTCTGGGACGAGGCTTACTTAGCGCCTGATTATACCCGGCCCAATCCCGACTTTGATGTGGTCAGTAAGGTAGATCCCGTTATGAAGGACAGCGAGGGGAACCTGCTGGACAATAACTTTGACTGGTGGGACGCGGCCACGCAGCAAGGACAGATCCGGGAAGTGAAAGCGAGCCTTTCCGGCGGGGGAGAAAAAGTGAATTATTTGATATCACTGGGGATCACCGATCAGGACGCCTTTATCAAGAACGATAATTTTCAAAGAAAAAGCGTTCGCATTAATCTGGAATCTACGCCGGTTGAGTGGTGGAAAGTGGGGATACAGTCGTTCGGATCTTTTGTCAACCAGGACGGAGCCGAGCCTACCTTGGCGGAAATTATCAGACAGTCTCCACTGTTGACGCCTTATGACGACAACGGGGATTTGATCCCCAATCCTTTTAATACTTTGGACAAAAACCCCTTTCTTTCCTATGATGTGCAGGATTATGACCGGAAGAACTATATTTTCGCGAATATCTATTCCGAAATCAGCTTCCCTTTTTTAGAAGGGTTAAAATACCGGCTGAACTTCGGTAATAACTACCAGGCGAATAATCATTTTTACGCGAGCCAGTATGGCGCGGGCCTGACGGGCAGCGCATACAAGAACTACGAGACTTATTACGATTATACGCTCGATAACATATTAACCTATAACAAGGCGTTTGGTCCACATAATATTACCGCCACCTTGTTGTATGGAGCCATTCAGCGCAAAAGCAACTATACTTCTTCCAGCGCGGAGGGCTTCAGCCGTCTGAACCTGGGTTACAATAGCCTGCAGCAGGGCAACCTCCAGTACGCCGAATCCTCAGCCTGGAGCGAAGCGCTGGTTTACCAGATGGCAAGGATAAATTATAAATTTGATAACCGCTATTTGTTTACAGGAACGATAAGACGAGATGGTTTCTCCGGCTTTGCCGCCAATTATAAATACGGCATCTTCCCTTCCGTGGCCGTTGGCTGGGTAATATCGGAAGAGGCCTTCTTCCAGGCGCCATTTGTCAACCAACTCAAATTGCGGGTGGGCTATGGTGTGAGCGGTAATCAAACCAGCCGGTACAAATCTTTAGCGCGATTGGAGGTCCGCCCGGCTTATATTTTCGGAGAGGGCGGATCGACGGCTTTTGGGCAGGAAGTAAGTTCCATGGCTAACCCCAACTTAAAGTGGGAAAGAACACGGGGGTTAAACGTTGGCGTAGACTTTTCCTTATTGGATTATCGTATCGACGGTAGCCTGGATTATTACAGCAACATCACCAGAGACCTGCTGTTTGACATAGCCATCCC
The DNA here is from genome assembly GCA_964424665.1 of uncultured Chitinophagaceae bacterium. Taxonomy (GTDB): domain Bacteria; phylum Bacteroidota; class Bacteroidia; order Chitinophagales; family Chitinophagaceae; genus FW021-bin31. The sequence continues at coordinate 54,721 of CAYRJM010000007.1, read as the reverse complement.
CTACATCACGGGCTTTAACAGCATAAGTACGAACCTGGGCGAGTTGAAAAACAGTGGGTTTGAGCTTTCAGTGAGCAGCAGGAATATTACCGGGAAGGATTTTCAATGGAGTTCCACCGTTAATTTCTCAACCAATAGCAATGAGATCCTACAGTTGTTGGGGAAAGACTCCGATAAAGATGGCCGGGAAGACGACCTGGTTGCCAGTGGGTTGTTTATCGGACATTCCTTAGGGGCTATCTATGGCTACCAGACTGATGGCCTGTACCAGATAGACGACGAGATTCCGGATGGCTACCTGCCGGGAACATACCGTATCGTGGATCAGAATAACGATAAGAAAATCAATTCTGACGACCGTGTGATATTAGGACGAAGCGAACCGGCTTATCGTTTCAGCATTTACAATAAGTTCACTTATAAAGATTTGACCCTGGGCGTTTTTATAAACTCCGTCCAGGGAGGGAAGGACGGTTACCTGGGTAACAATGTAAGGCCGCTGGTGCGAAATGACAACAACATCCGCTATAACTATTTTGCAGGGATGGATTATTGGTCCCCGTCCAATCCGGATGCGCATAATCCGAGGTCGGTAACCACTCCTGCAATCAGTCCGAACATTTATATGAGCCGCAGTTTTGTCCGGCTTCAGGACCTCACTTTATCCTATAATTTCAGCGACGGGTTCTCCAATACCCCTGTTAAAAATCTATCTGTTTTCTTAAGTGGAAAAAACCTGATCACCTGGACTAAGTGGAAAGGTTGGGATCCGGAGACCAACCAGGGCCTCACGATTAATGGCAGGCCGGTATTACGGTCTTATTCTGTTGGTTTTAATATAACGCTTTAAAAAATATTCTTATGAAACGTATTCAAATATTGGTGGTCTTGATGTTATCCGCCGTCTTGTTTTCCTGTCAAAAAGGATTTTTAGAAGAAAAGCCGCTGGACTTCTTAAGCCCGGAGAACGCCTTTCAGACTTATGAAGATTTCGATGCTTCGGTAAACAACCTGTATTACCTGGTGCGCAGAGAATTCTTTAACCGGGACGATCTGAAGGTGATGGATTATATTTTCGGAACGGACATTGTTTTTCCCGGGCAGCCGACCACCAGCAGGCATGCTAATATGAGCGCCGCCTATGATCCTACAAGTGATATCCCTTCTACGCATTGGAATACACTTTATAAAATAGTATCGGAGGCGAATACCGTCTTAAGCCGTATACCCGCTTCGCAATTAACCGATGATGAAAAAATTGAAATGGAGGCGAAAGCGAGATTCTTTAGGGCCCTATCCTACCGAACGCTTGTTTACTTGTTCGGTGGCGTGCCCTTGACAACGCAGGAAGTTACCGAACCGAAAACGGACTTTACCAGGGCTTCTAAGGAAGAGGTGCTCAACCAGGTGATTGAAGATTTAAAATTTGCCGCCGAGCATTTAAAGGAAATTACCGAAGCCGCAGATGGAGAAATAAACCGGCTCGCGGCATGGCACCTTTTAAGTGAAGTCTACCTGGCTGCAGAAGAATATCAAAATGCGGTGGACGCGGCCAGCAAGGTCATAGAAAACCCGGCGATGGCTTTAATGCAGAACCGGTTCGGCAGCAGGGCGAATGAACAGCCCGGCGATGTTTATTGGGACCTTTTCAGAAGGCACAACCAAAACCGGTCTTCAGGCAATAAAGAGGCGATATGGGTTATCCAGTTTGAGACCAACGTGTTGGGAGGCGGCAGCACCACAAACAGCTTTTTTGGCGCTTATGATCTCGAAAGAGTTCATCCTCCTTTGATCCGCGATTTTGTCGTGAATGGCGATCACCCGTTCATCTGGCCGACCGGGGACTATACCGGCGGCAGAGGGATCGGCTGGGGGGTTTCCACTACTTACTTTAGCGATACCATCTGGCAAAGCGATTTTGACAATGACATCAGAAATGCCAATCATAATTTTGTGCGGGAGTACGTGGCCAATAACCCGGAATCCCCCTATTATAAAGATACCTTCAGTACGCAGGATCCTCCTCCGGGAGTAAAAGTTCCGAGCCGTTCTTTTTACGCGTACCAGACCAAAGCGACAACGCCTTTTAATCATCCCGATGAATTGTATGAGAACAAAGAAACGTATTTATTAAAAAGCACCGCCGGAGGTACGTACAGGGACGCTTATATGTTCAGGTTAGCGGAGACCTATCTTCTTCGTGCTGAAGCTTACCTGGGCCTGAATAACCTAACTAAAGCGGCAGATGACATAAACGCGGTTCGTTCCCGGGCGCATGCTTCTCCCGTTAGTCCCGGACAAGTGGATTTGAACTACATCCTCGATGAAAGGATGCGGGAACTGGGCATTGAGGAAAAAAGAAGACTTACGCTAATGCGTTTGGGGGTGCTTTATGACCGTGTTGTACGGTGTAATCCCTTTTACCGGGATGAAATGAAAAAAACCTATAATTTGTGGCCGATCCCGCAAGCGGAAATTGAGCGAAATGCCGATGCCGAAATAAAGCAAAACCCCGGTTACTAAAGACAACCCGGGTAACTAAATTATTCACAGCGTTAACTTTTTTGAGCATGTCGAAGTTTAAAATATTTTCTCTTCCTACCGTGTTGATTTTTTGTTTTCTCTTCAGTAATGGCGCGAACGGGCAAGTAAAAATCCTGTCCGAGCACAGCAAAGGAGAAAACGTGTTTAACCTCTTGGAGGCCAGGGAGATCATCGTTGACCAATCCGATGACATTACCGTCAAAACAGCGGCAAAGTTATTTGCAGAAGATATTTACCGGGTTACCGGAAAGAAAATCACCGTTCAAGATAAGGACCGGCGCCTGCCGGCTAAAATGATCATTGCGGGGACTATTGACAAAAATGCGCTCATTGGTCAGTTGATCAAGACGAAAAAAATAAAAGTTGATTCGCTTCGCGGACAGTGGGAAAGGTACCGGATACAGGTTGTTAAAAACCCCTTCCCCGGGGTGGATAAAGCATTGGTTATCGCGGGAAGTGACCGTCGGGGTACCGCTTACGGATTGCTTTCTATTTCCGAACTTATGGGCGTTTCTCCCTGGTACTGGTGGGCCGATGTGCCGGTTGAAAAAAGGGCGGAGGTAACGCTTGCTGTAGCGCCTTTTGTGTCGGACCCCCCATCTGTAAAGTACAGGGGTATTTTTATTAACGATGAGGACTGGGGGCTGTTGCGCTGGGCTAAAAAGACCTATGACCCGGAACTGAATGATATCGGCCCTAAAACCTACCGCAGGGTTTTTGAATTGCTGTTGCGGTTAAAGGCTAACTATCTCGTGCCGGCTATGCATGAGGCAAGTGGTTATTTTAATAAATACGCCGCGAATAAACGGGTGGCCGATACGTTTGGTATTATCATGGGTTCCGCGCATCCTGAACCGTTATTGTTTAATAATGCGAGTGAATGGAATGAAAAGACAATGGGTCCCTGGAATTACTTAACCAACAGGGAGAACATTATTAAAGTACTGGATCAACGGGTAAAAGAAAATTCGCCTTATGAAAATGTGTATACGGTTGGTCTGCGGGGAATTCATGACCGGGCGATGGAAGGCGGTTATCCGCTTGCCGAAAGGGTAAAACTGCTGGAGCAGGCTATTGAGGACCAGCGGGGTATATTGAAGAAATACATTGACAAGCCTATTGACGAGATTCCCCAGGCATTTACCCCCTACAAGGAAGTGCTGGCGCTCTATGACGCGGGACTAAAACTTCCGGAAGATATTATCATTGTATGGCCGGATGACAACTACGGGTATATGAAGCGGCTGAGCAGTAAGAAGGAGCAACAACGCTCCGGCGGCTCAGGCGTCTACTACCATGCCTCTTATCTGGGCTCTCCTCACGATTACCTGTGGTTGGCCTCTACGCCTCCGAATTTAATGTATGAAGAATTGTCTAAGGCCTATAAAACGGGAGCAGACCGTCTCTGGCTTCTTAACTCCGGTGATATCAAAAGTTGTGAGGCTCCCATTACACAATTTCTCGCGATGGCCTGGGATATAGATGCGTTCAATTTTGAAAATACGCCCTTATTCAGAGCCAGATGGTTGAGCCGTATTTACGGGGAGAAATATTATCAGGAATTGGTGGACATAACGACCACCTATGACCATCTGGCGTTTACACGCAAACCCGAATTTATGGGATGGGGGTATGAGTGGAATACCCATAAGCACGGCAGGGAAAGAACGACGGTTACCGATTTTTCCTTTGCCAATTACCGGGAAGCGGAGAACCGCTTAGACGAATATGAGCGTATTGCCAACCTCAGTTTACAGCTGATGAACGCCCTACCGCAAAAGCAGCAACCTTCTTTCTTTGAACTGTTGTACTACCCGGTAAAAGGAGCTGAATTGATGAATAAGATGCGACTTACCGCCCAGAAAAATCGCTGGTATGCATTTCAGAAACGGGCGAAAACTAATATTTTAGGAGATATGACCCGGAAGTATTACGACAGCCTTCAAATCATCACTAAAAAATATAACAGCCTCTTGAACGGGAAGTGGAATCATGTTATGTCTATGGTTCAGGGGGTGACGGCTTCTTATTTTGAGATGCCTGAAATAGATTCAATCAGCATCCCCGACCGTGGAGAAATGGGATTATTTATTCAAAACAGCAAGCCGTCTCGGGGAGTGAATAACCATTACTTTCTTCCGGCGTTTAACCCTTTTACCGATAAGCGGTATTTTGTCGAGGTGTATAATAAAGGCCGTCTTCCGTTTGAATGGACGGTGTCCCCGTCGGCGGATTGGATCAATGTAAGTCAAACAAAAGGGAGTACCCGTTTGGAAGACAGGGTATGGGTCTCCGTGGATTGGGACCGCGCGCCGAAGGGAAAGCAACTTACCGGCGCACTGGTGTTTACCTCGGAAAATGGCGATCGTAAGACCGTACAACTGTCGCTGTTCAATCCGCCTGACCTTTCTGCGGAAAAGCTCGAGGGTTTGTTTGTAGAAGACAACGGGTATATTTCCATTCCCGGCGCAGCCTTTCACCGGAAGGTGGAAAGTGAAGCCATAAAAATGCAGCTTGTCGATCACCTTGGGTTTGAAGACAGGGCTGTCATGCTGGGAGATCCGACAGCGGCGGTGATTAATCCGAAAAGAAGCGATGCCCCTTATGTGGAGTATGACTTCTATTGCTTTAACTATGGCTCCGTGGACGTATATACGTACGCGCTTCCGGTATTTCCCTTGACGAGCAACCGCGATTTTGGTTTTCATGAGTCTTCTACCACGGGGGCGAAATACGCCGTTAGCATCGGAGACGGGCCTATCGCAACGCCGACTGCTTCGGCGCCGGAATATTCCCAGGCCTGGTCGGAAAACGTACTTCGGAACTGTGCGATAAATAAATCAGTATTACACATTGATAAGCCGGGAAAACATACGTTAAGAATCAAGGTGGCGGATCCCGGAATGGTCATTCAAAAAATTGTTATCGACTTTGGTGGTATGAAAAGATCCTACTTGGGGCCACCCTCCACTAAAGTAAAATAAAATACCCGTATACCATGAAACGCAAGGCTTGTTTTGCAATTGTTATTTTCTTCCTGTTAGCGGTTAAAACCAATGCGCAGCAATTGGTATTGCCGGGAGACCATCCGGATCCTTCGGTGACTAAAATCGGAGCTACCTATTGGGCGGCTGGCACCACCTCGAACTGGTTTCCCATTTTCCCGCTTTATACGTCGGAGGATTTGGTACACTGGGAGCTGTCAAATCATGTTTTTGAAAAAACACCGGCCTGGGCGGATTATTACTTCTGGGCTCCTGAGATCGTTTATGACAGCGGCCGGGTATACTTGTATTATTCCGCACACAAGCGCAATGGAAGTTTATGCGTGGCCGTGGCCAGTGCAGACCGTCCCGAGGGACCTTATAAAGATCATGGCCCTTTAGTTTGCCAGGAAGTAGGCTCTATAGACGCGTTTGAAATGCGGGATACCGATGGAACGTTATATTTAATATGGAAAGATGATGGCAACTCCGTCGGCCGGCACACCCGCATATGGATTCAGGAAATTAACGAAAGCAGAACCCGCCTGCTGGGAGCGCCAAAAGAACTGTTCAAAAACGACAAGCCCTGGGAAGGTGCCGTTGTTGAAGGCGTGTCTATGATAAAACACGGCGAATACTTTTATGCTTTTTATGCCGGTGCCGGCTGTTGCGGTGCCGGTTGCACCTATCAAGGAGGCATTGCCCGCGCTACCTCTTTATTGGGTCCCTGGGAAAAATACGAAAAGAATCCCGTATTGATTAATACAAAAGAATGGATTTGTCCCGGGCACGGTACGCCGGTTGAGAAGGACGGACGTTACTATTTTTTATACCATGCCTACAATGCGGCGAGTAAAAACCTGGTCGGTCGTCAGGGCATGCTCATTGAATTTAAGTTTACACCGGATGATTGGATAACGTTTATCTATGATGATAAGCCCGGCGTAGAGGCGCCCGACAGGATCATCGATAAGTTTAAGGGTAAAGAACTATCTCCGCTCTGGCACCGCAGTATATTTCAAAACTTCGACCTTCGCCTTAAGAAGGGCCGCCTTTATCAGCAAGCATTGCCCGGGCCCGCCGGATCGTTTATCGGGCAAACCACTTACCAGCTCAATTATGACGTGGAGGCGACCGTTTTTCCCAAAAAGTCATCGGCAAAAGGCGGGGTGGCCCTGATTGGGGATGACGACAATTTGATTGCCGCCGTGGCCGGTCCAAATTCCATAGAAGTGATACAGGTTAAAAAGGGGAGGGATACGGTCCTTTATCGCCGGAACTATTCCCCGGAAAGAAAACTGCAGCTGGTGATGCAGGTACGGAATGGAACGCAAGTAAGTTTCTATGTGAAAAAACGAAACAAAACTTCTCTGCTCAATAGCGATCCGGTTGATGCCGGGTACCTTCCACCCTGGGACCGGGGATTAAGGGTGGGCCTCCTGTCAAAAGGCGCAGAAAATAAAAAGACTGTCTTTGGCGAATTTGTGCTGGCCAATCGCTAAAAGGTCGCCGGGTGTCGACCAACAGTTACTACCAAAATATTAGTTATAGGACGGCCGTACTATGATCACTGTTTGTTTTTTTGTTGGTAATACCATATGAACAGTTGGGTTTACTTGCCAAATTGCAGCTTTTACGAAACGATCCTGTCCCCTCCCTAAAGGACAGCAGTAAAGTTGATTGACCTTTCGTTAATTTGCTAGTGAGCAAAAGAAGAAGGAGGGTTATCTTATGAAAAAATGGACTACTGTTCTTATCGTTCTTGTCGTATTTATTGGCTTTACACAATGCAAAAAAGAGGATACCTCACCGCAATATGTGGAAAAGGTATTGTACTCGGGTGATTCCGTGCGGTATGATTTCGATAGCTTACCCGCGCCGCTGCCGGATGCGCCGCCAAATTACGGATCCTATTATAAACTCGTTCAGGTATATACGAATTATACCATGACGGTTGACTATACCCACATTCTTGACAATGGATTGAGTGAGACGTTCAGGTGTTTCGTCAGGTACAGAAATGGCGCTTATGAGCTTCAGGGATGGTACAAGCGAAGGAAAGTAACCGGATACATCATTCCTGCAAACCGGGAGGTTGTGATATACCGCACCGTGCCGTACAATAAAGAAGACGAAGGAGAATTTTCAGCGGACGAACAATCCGTCATACCGGCCAAAAGGAGCGTTGTCGTTGATGACGCGCGGGGCAGGTAAGGATAGCGTAGCACGTATCGCCTGAAAGGAAGGGATAAGCCTATTGTTTCAGCCGGTTACCAACAGGGGGTGATGTCGGTAGTGGTAAAACGGAAAAGGCAGGGGAACCAGCTGCAGTAGGGGGCTTGATTTTTCTTTTGGCCGCGCCTAAAAACGTACTTTTGGTCCTTATAACGACATGGCCTATCCGGGCCTGAATTGAATAACGAAAAAAGGGGCCGGCTGTTGGCGCTATTTCTGCCGCAGCAGCAAAATGCGGATCTGTAAGATAATTTGCTTATTTTGAGCGGGAAATTGACGACCATGCGATTTTTCCTGTTTGTAAGTGTCTTATTGTTTTTTAGCCTTATAGCGGGCGCCCAGTCCCAAGCGGTAAAGGTTGTTGCGCATCCCGAAGACCATAAGGTAACCGTTTCAATAAATCGTCATCCTTTTACCACTTACCTTTTCTCCGATACCCTGAAAAAGCCTATACTTTATCCGGTCCGGGCGGCCAACGGAACGCTTGTCACCCGTGGTTTTCCGATCCGCCCCCGTCCCGGCGAACCTACCGATCACCCCCACCAGGTCGGACTGTGGTTTAATTATGAAAATGTGAACGGACTGGACTTTTGGAATAATTCCTATGTTATTCCGGCTGCTGAAAGATCCCATTACGGCTGGATTCGTCATCAACGGATCCTCGAGATGAAAAGCGGCGCAACCGGCGTTTTAAAAATTGCCGCCAACTGGGAGAACTACAAAGGCGGCATCCTGTTAAAAGAAATAACCACTTTTAAATTCAGCGGAGAAAGCGGCCGGAGAACCATCGACCGCATAACGACGCTTACGGCGGCTGTTCCTGTTACTTTTCATGACATAAAAGACGGGTTGCTGGGCATCCGGGTAGCCAAGGGCTTGCAACTTCCCGGGGGCAATTACCTGACCGCCAAAGGGAAAACCGGCGACAGCGCCTGGGGAACACGGGCGCGTTGGTGTATGCTATATGGAAAAATAAAGAAGGAACGGATAAATATTACCATTTTTGATCATCCGGACAATCCGGGTTACCCGACTTACTGGCATGCGCGCGGCTACGGCTTATTCGCAGCCAATCCATTGGGACAAAAGATATTTTCAGGGGGGAAACAGGTCATGAATTTACAGTTATCACCCGGGCAATCCGTTACTTTCCGCTACAGGATCATCGTCGGAAACGGGACGCTTCCCACTACCGATAAGTTGAATGCGGAAGCAGACGCTTTTGCCAAGCAATATTAAATTTGAAAGGGCATGTTATTATTAGGATTAGATGTTGGCACTTCCTCCATAAAAGCATCGGTGATAGACGCGCAAACACAAAAAGTTATCGCCTCGGCCGCTTATCCGGAAACGGAGGCGGAAATTATCGTTCCCAAACCCGGATGGGCGGAGCAGGATCCGGAAAACTGGTGGGACCATGTGCAACAGGCTGTTTTGAAATGCAACGCGACAAAAACGTACGACCCGAAAGAAATAGCGGCGATAGGGATCGCTTATCAAATGCATGGACTGGTTTTAGTCGACCAGGCGCGCCGGGTATTGCGCAATGCCATCATCTGGTGTGACAGCCGTGCGGTGGAGATCGGAAACAAAGCGTTTGCGGAAATGGGGGAAGAAAAATGCCTGACCCGCTTTTTAAATTCTCCGGGAAACTTCACCGCCTGCAAGTTGGCCTGGGTGAAAGCGAACGAACCGGAGATTTACCGGCAAACCGCCACGATCATGTTACCGGGCGACTTCATCGCGATGAAGTTAACCGGGGCGCTGACGACTTCTATTTCCGCCTTATCGGAGGGCGTCTTCTGGGACTTCCGGGACGACGAAATCGCAAAGGACCTCCTGGCTTATTTTGGTTTTTCCGAAAAGCTTTTCCCCCCTATTGCGCCCTTGTTTTCGCCACATGGCGCCTTAACCGGCCAGGTTGCCGCAAAGCTGTCTTTGAAAGCCGGCATCCCCGTGGCTTATAAAGCGGGGGACCAGCCCAATAACGCGCTTGCATTGAATGTTATGCGCCCCGGGGAGGTGGCCGCCACGGCCGGGACGTCCGGAGTTGTTTACGGGATAAGCGAAAAATTGACCTACGACCGGATGTCGCGCATCAATAGCTTCGCCCATGTAAATTATACCGAGGCGGAAAAACGCATCGGCGTTCTCTTATGTATAAACGGGACGGGGATTTTCAACCGGTGGGTAAAGACTATTGCCGGGGCTGATATTTCCTATGCAGCGCTTAACCAGCTGGCCGATAAAGTGTCGCCTGGCGCTAACGGGTTATTGGCCATTCCTTTTGGCAACGGAGCGGAAAGAATGCTCAATAACCAATCTGTAGGAGGACATTTCTGTAATCTTGATTTTAACATACATACTACTGCCCATCTGTTGCGGGCCGTACAGGAGGGCATCGCTTTTTCTTTCCGGTATGGCCTGGATATTATGCGTGAAAACGGGATCAATCCGTCGGTCGTCAGGGCCAGCCAGGCAAACCTGTTTTTGAGCCCGGTATTTGCCCAGGCGTTTGCCGATGTAAATGAGGTAGCCGTAGAGTTTTATGAAGGAGACGGGAGTTATGGAGCCGCAATAGGCGCGGGCATTGGCGCCGGTATTTTTAAGGACGCCGAAGACGCGTCAAGAAATAGAAAGCCCGTTGGCCGTATAGAACCGCTGCATACCGCTGTATACCAAACACTGTATCGGGAATGGAAAACCTGGCTAAGTAAAGTCTGCTCATAAGGAGGCGGTGGACGCTGGGCCACCCCGCAGAACCGGTACCATAAAGCTGCGTTGCTAAAGCGGTCCGTTCTTATGGATCACTGCAATGCCCGGGCCAGATCTTCCAGGATGTCTTCCGCGTTTTCAATACCCACGCTCATTCGTATAAGCCCGTCGGTTATTCCTCCGGCCGCTCGTTGGTCCTTAGGGACGCCGTAATGGGTCATCGATGCCGGATGACAAAGCAGCGTGTCACAGGTGCCGAGCGAAACGGCCCGCGTACAAAAATCCAGCGCGTCAATAAATCTTTTTCCGGCCTTTAGTCCGCCTTTTAATTCGAAGCTCATCATGGCCCCCGGATGTTTCATTTGCTTTTGTGCAATGGCATAATCGGGATGCCCGCCCAGCCCGGGATAATTGACTTTGGCCACGGCGGGATGTTTTTCCAGGTAGGCAGCCACCCGCATGGCATTTTCACAATGGCGCTGCATGCGTACCTCCAGTGTCTTCATGCCCTGCGTAAGCAGGTAGGCATCGAAGGGATTGCTGTTACCGCCCAGTAACAAATGCGTTTTTTTAACGGCCGCTTCCATCAGCGGGAGGTCTCTGCCGATCAGTACACCGCCGATGGCCGAACCATGTCCGTTTAAAAATTTGGTGGTGGAATGAAAAACAAAATCGGCGCCATAGCGAAAAGGCTGTTGCAGATAGGGCGTCGCGAAAGTGTTATCGACCGCAGTGAGGCAGTCATACTGTTTTGCGAGGGCAAAGATTTTCTCCAGGTCTACGCAGCGCAATGTGGGATTGGCAGGAGTTTCCAGGTAGACCAGGCGTATGGATTGATCGGCACGCAGCGCTTCTTCCACCTCTTCGGGCCGATGCATATCCATGACCCGGGTTTGAATGCCGAGTCCCGGAAAAATTTTCTGCAACAGCTCAGCGGTGCCTCCGTAGAGCGAGGGATGCGTCAGCACGGTATCCCCTGATTTTAAGGTGGATAAAAACAGGGTCGTTAACGCCGCCATTCCCGAGGCATGGAGCAGTGCTTTTGCTTCCAGGGGCGTTCCGTCCTTTTCTTTCAGCCCAAAAGTTTCCAGTGCCGCCAGCTTGCCTTCAGCCTCCGTAAAAGAGGGGTTCCCCCAGCGGGAATAGATGTAGCCTTCCTCTTTACCGCTGAAGCGGTTCATGCCCTGTTCGGCCGTGTCAAAGACGTAGGTCGAGGAGGCGTAGATAGGCGTAACATGCGCATAGTTTGGATCGGGAAGGTGACCTCCGTGTACACAGGCAGACCCGAACCCCTGGTATTGATGTGTTGTCTTTTTCATAATAGGTAATGGTTCCTTATTTATTTTTTTGTTGTTGAGTAGTGGGCGCTATGTATTCGCGCCTCGGGGCGTTATACGCCCTCGTGAAAATGCTCCCATACAATTTTAGCTTTGCTTCTGCCGATTTCTCCCGTCAGCTCCCGTTCGGTGAGTTTTTTGATTTTATTGACCGAACGAAAGCGTGTCAGCAGCTGCTCGGCCGTATTTTTACCGATGCCTTTTATCTGTTCCAGTTCATTGGTAAAGGTCCCTTTGCTTCGCTTTTGCCGGTGGAAGGTAACCCCAAACCGGTGTACCTGGTCCCGGATGAAACGGATGAGCTTCATGCTGTCGCCCGCGTAAGGCAGTTTAAGGCTTTCCGCATCCCCGGCAAAGAAAAGCTCTTCTTCGTTTTTCGCCAGTCCCACCAAGGTCATCCTTCCTGTCAGCCCCAACTCCTGAACGGCCTGCAGGGCAGCGCCAAGCTGGCCTTTACCGCCATCGATGATCACCAGCTGCGGCAGCTTTTGCCGCTCCTCGACAAGTCTTTTGTAGCGGCGGTAGACCACTTCCCGCATAGAGGCGAAGTCATTAATCCCTTGCACGGACTTGATATTGAAATGGCGGTAATCCTTTTTGCTGGGGACGCCGTTTTTAAAGACCACGCAGGCGGCCACCGGATAGCTTCCCTGAAAATTGGAGTTGTCAAAACACTCAATATGAAAAGGCACCTCCGGCAGTTGAAGGTCTTCCTGCAGGGTGTAGAGCAGCCGCTTTTTATCTTCCTGGCTTTTTTGTTCCAGCCGCAAGGCTTTTTTCTTTTGTATCTCTTCCAGGAAATAGTTGACGTTCTTTTGGGAGAGCCCGAGCAGCTTCTTTTTATCGCCCGCGCGGGGAACGGTTATTTTTATATCCGGATCGGGAAAAGATATCATAAAAGGAATAATCAGGTCGGTCGCCATGCTGTTCATTTTTTCCCGGATGCGGGTGATTGCGAAAGGCAGGATCTCTGTTTCGGGTTCGTCCAGCTTACACTCGAAAATGCTGGTGTGGGTTTGGATGATGCTGCCGTTGCGCACCTGCAAAAAATTGACATACGCCTGCCTGCCGTCTTTGCGTATGGAAAAAACGTCCACATCGCCTATGCGGGCGTTGACGACGGTACTTTTGGCCTTGTATTCCTTCAGCGACGCTATCTTTTTTCGAACGATCTCCGCCTTTTCAAAAGCCATGTTTTCCACATGGGCCTTCATTTCTTCTTTCAGCAGCTGCAGCACCGGCGCCAGGTTCCCTTTCAGCAGGTTACGGACCTGTTCGAGGTTTTGTGCATAGTCTTCGGCGCTTTGCAGTCCTTCACAAGGACCTTTGCAGTTGCCGAGGTGGTACTCCAGGCAGACCTTAAATTTTTTACCAAAGATATTGCGATCCGTCAGCCGCAGGCTGCAGGTCCGTAACGGAATAAAAGTATGAATGAATTCCAGCAAGTCGCGCACCTTCCCCACGCTGGTGTACGGCCCGAAATACTGGGATCCGTCGTTTATTACCCGGCGGGTGAGGAAAACACGGGGGAAGGGCTCGTTTTTTATGACGATGTAGGGGTAGCTTTTGTCGTCTTTCAGGTTGATGTTGTAGCGGGGCTGATACTGCTTGATCAAGGAATTTTCCAGCAAAAAGGCGTCCTGCTCGGTGTCGACGATAGTTACCTCGATGCGGCGAATCTTCTCGACCAGTTTTTTGGTTTTATAGTTGTCTAAGGAGCGGCTGAAGTAAGACCCTACGCGCTTGCGCAGGTTCTTGGCCTTCCCTACATAAATGATCGCCTCCTGGCCGTCGAAATACTTATAAATACCCGGCTTATGGGGTATGGTGGATGCAATATGTTGAAATTCTGTAACCGTCATCGTAAAAGTCGCCCTTCTGACAGCTACAAATTTAAAAAGATAAAAGGAGAATTGTATCGCTATTATCGAAGGGCAAAGGTCTGGGAACAAAATACCGCTTGTCGTGTCCAGGGCGATTTCTCCGGGTCTTTTTTTTACCCTTCCGTCAAAGGATAATCCTCCTTACCTTTGATCAACAATCTTAGCCCCATGTACGATAAATCCGCCGGTAAGGCCCTCGATGAACAAGCCAGGCAACTGTTAAGCACCGCCAACGATCAGCTTCCCGCCGAAGTTTTGGTCCCGCAGCTGCGGGAAGTGATCAACTATAACGACTGGCGCTATTATGTAAACGATGATCCCGCCCTGGCCGATCAGGAATATGACCGGTTATTCGCCTGGCTGAAAACCCTTGAAGCCGAACACCCGGAACTCATCACGCCGGATTCTCCCACCCAACGTGTAGCCCAGGGACTGACCAAGGAATTTCCAACCGTATCCCACTGGGTGCCTATGCTCAGCCTGGACAATTCCTATAAGGCCGAAGATCTTCGGGATTGGGACCGCCGCGTCCGGGACCGCCTCAAAACGGCCGAAGTAGAATATTGTGTAGAACCCAAGTTCGACGGGGCGGGCATTTCCCTGACCTATGAAAAGGACTTGCTTACCCGTGGCGCCACCCGGGGAGACGGGGTACAGGGGGAGGACATTACCGTAAATGCTCGGCAGATCCGTTCCATTCCCCTGTCGGCCCGGCTGTCGTCGCTGCAGATTGAGCAAATGGAGATCCGCGGAGAAGTATTGATCAACAAGAAGACGTTTGAAAAGTACAATGAGCAACGGCTGAAAGACCATCTTCCGCCCCTCGCCAACCCCCGCAACGCGGCCTCGGGCACCCTGCGCATGGTGGATCCCAAAGAGGTGGGCAAGCGCAACCTGGAAGTGTTTTTATATCATGTAAGCTACCTCGAGCTCAAGGACGACACGAAAAAGCCAGCGGCCCTCAATACCCACTACGGGATGTTGAAGGCGCTGTCCGACCTGGGGTTTCGAACGCCCGCGGCCGGTATCCGTCTTTTTAAGCATATAGATGAAGTGATTCATTACTGTACCGACTTTGAGAGGGAGCGCGACAGCCTGCCCTACGAAGTGGACGGGCTGGTGGTCAAGGTCAATAATTTTGACCTGCAGGAGAAGCTGGGCATGACCTCTCATCATCCCCGCTGGGCGATGGCCTATAAATTTAAAGCCAGGCAGGCCAGCAGCCGGCTGCGCAGAGTGGAGTTTCAGGTGGGGCGTACCGGTTCGGTTACGCCGGTCGCTAAGATAGATCCCGTACCGCTGGCGGGAGTGACCATTTCGTCGGTGTCCCTCTTTAATGAGGATGTGGTGCGGGAAAAGGATGTTCGCGTGGGCGATACGGTGCTTGTGGAAAGAGCCGGCGACGTAATCCCCTATATCGTAAAACCGTTAACTGACCTGCGGGACGGAACGGAAAAAAAGATCGCGTTTCCCACCCACTGTCCGGTGTGCGGCGATAAACTGGAAAAGGCGGAGGGAGAAAGCGCCTGGCGCTGCGTGAACATAAATTGTGAAGCGCAGGTGGTCGAAAGGCTCATCCATTTTGGCTCAAAAGACGCGATGGACATTCGCAACCTGGGCGCAGCCAATGTCAGGCGGTTTTATGCGTTGCAGTTGTTGAAAGATCTTCCGGGCGTTTATACGCTTGATTTTGAAAAAATAGGGCGGCTGGAAGGCTTTGGAAAAAAATCGGTTGACAAGCTCGAAAAAGCCATCGAAAAATCCAAACAGCAGCCGCTGCATCGCCTGATCTATGCGCTGGGCATCCGCTATGTGGGCGAGACCACGGCCAAAACGCTCGCGCAGGCGGTGAACAGTCTCATGGAGCTGAAGCAGATGAGTGAGCAACAGCTGCTCTCCTTAAAGGATATAGGCCCTAAAGTAGCCAGCGCTATTCATCAGTTTTTCCGCAATGAGGACAACCTGAGGATCCTGGCGTCATTAGCGGAACTGGGCGTGAACATGTGTCATAAAAAGGAAGACGCCTCCACCGGTGAGCTCACCGGGCTGACCTTTCTTTTCACCGGCACGCTGTCCATGAAGCGCAGCGAGGCCGAAGCAATGGTCGAAGCCAGGGGCGGTAAGATACTCAGCGGTGTCAGCAGCAAACTGAACTATCTGATCGCCGGCGAAAACGCGGGTTCCAAATTGGATAAGGCCAAAAAAATGAATACGGTAAGAGTCCTCGGCGAACAGGAATTTTTGCGTATGATGGAAGACGCTTAAAGGGAGCCATAGGGAAGTCAGGCGGACACCGCTATGTAGGGGTTCCGCCTGAGGGCCTTCGAAAATATATTTTTAATCCGGGCATTTTCTTGATACCGGGCTGGTGTAGTTGGCTTATTCATGTTAAATTTGCCTACCATCGCCCCCTTAAACTTATGATTGCGCAGCAAAGCATACAACAAATACAGGATCGCATCGATATCGTCGATATCATCGGGGATTTTGTACGGTTGAAAAAGCGGGGAGTGAACTACCTGGGGCTGTGTCCTTTTCACAATGAAAAAACCCCCTCCTTTACCGTCTCGCCCACCAAAGAGATCTACAAATGCTTTGGCTGCGGACGCAGCGGCAATGCGATCGGTTTTCTGATGGAGCATGAAAAATACTCCTTCGTCGAAGCCATCCGCTGGCTGGCCGAGAAATACGGCATTGAGCTGGAGGAGACTGCCGCCAGCCCCGAAGCAGTCGCGGAACGCCAACTGGCTGAGAGCCTTTATATCGTCAATCATTTTGCCCGGGAATATTTTACTGATGCCTTGTTGGCATCCGAAGAGGGGCAGACCATTGGCAAGAGCTATTTTGAAAAAAGAGGTTTCACCGAAGAGACCATGCAAAAATTTCAATTGGGCTACTGCACGGAAAGCTGGGACGATTTTACCAACGAAGCGCTGCGGCAGCAATACAAGCTGGAGTACCTTCAAAAAGCCGGCCTTACGGTTGTCCGCAATGGGAAAGCGTACGACAACTATCGCGGTCGTGTGGTGTTCCCCATTCACAACCAGAGCGGCAAGGTAATCGGTTTCGGTGCGCGTATCCTGAAAAAAAACGACAAAGCGCCGAAATACATCAATACGCCGGAAAACGAGATCTATGAAAAAAGGCGTATTCTCTACGGTACGTATTTTGCCCGCCATGCCATCGATAAACTGGACGAGTGCCTGCTGGTAGAAGGGTATACCGACGTGATCTCCCTGCATCAGGCGGGAATGGAAAACGTGGTTGCCTCTTCGGGCACTTCCCTCACCGAAGACCAGCTCCGGCTGATCCGGAAATTTACCCGCAACCTGACCATTTTATACGATGGCGATCCGGCAGGGGTGAAAGCCGCCTTGCGGGGCTTGGATATGGCGCTGGAAGAGAGCCTGAATGTCAAGCTGGTATTGCTCCCCGAAGGGGAAGACCCCGACAGCTATGTCCAAAAGGTTGGCGCCGGCGCCTTCCGGGATTTTATCGCCGAGAACAAAAAGGACTTTATCCTCTTCCGACTGGAGCTCTCCCTGGGAGAAGCCAGAAAGGATCCCGCGAAAAAGGCCACCCTTGTCAATGAAATGGCGGAGACCCTGGCGAAAATCAATAAAACGGAAGATTTTACCAAGCAGCAGGATTATATCCGGGAATGCAGCCGGCTGCTGGATATTGACGAAGAAGGGCTCACCGCCCTGGTCAACCAGTTCATTCGCAGGCAATTACAGAAAAACAGGTTTAAAAAGACCGATCAGGCTCCCAAGGCGGAAAAGGAGCCGGTAGCCCCTGAAGGCGAGGAAGATGACCTGCTGAGCGTGATGATAGACGAGGAGCGCCAGGAAAAGGACCTGATCCGCGTTTTACTGGAACATGGCGGAAAAATGTGGGATGACCGGCACAGTGTAGCCGATTTTATTTTCCATTCCGCCCTGAACTTCGATTTGATCCGAAATCAGACCATCAGGGATATTTTAACCGAATATAAAAAGCTGTTCGACCAGGGAAAAGTCCCTGACGAAAAGTTTTTTATTTATCATATAGACCAGGAAATCAGCAAGTTAGCCGTAAATTTATTGTATACGCCCTATGAGATCAGCCACAACTGGAAGGCTATTTATAAGATCACCGTTCCGGGAAAAGAAGAAGTGTACAAACAGGACGTGCAGTCGGCCATTAACTACCTCATGTTAAAAATGGTACGACAATTGATTCATCAAAACCAAAAAGATCTGAATAATACCGCAGAAGCGGAAGAACAGGTGAAGATTATGACGGTCCATCAGCAACTCAAATTGAAAGAAAAAGAGATTGCCGACGAGCTGGGCTTAGTCATCAGGAGGTAGCTTCGTTGCCTAAATTACTGACAATGAATGCTAAAATGACGTTATTTTTGTAGGATTATATCAGAAATATAATTTGTGTTAATACCTTTGTAATCCAATTTTCTTGAAGTTATTAAAAATAAAGATGATCTAACCAATACCATCTGATTATGTTTAACTTGAAAGTATTATTACCGGCTATTTTTATTTTTTGCCCTATTTTACTGCAAGCTCAGGATACGACCAACCGCACCGCATCAAAGGATACCGTCCTGCAAAGGAAGGACAGCATGCAGCGGGATTCTATACCCCTGCCGCCGGCTCAAATGAAAAATATCAATGAGCGGCAGCCCTCCATGGTATATAAAGACACCCTCATTGACCACTTGCAGGAAGAATTACACAACCTCAAGCAAAACGCGCGGCAAAATGCCACGGCCATACATGGTCTTCTTCAGGGCAAGCAAATCGACAACAAGACCAAATACCTGTTGATGAAAAGCAACCTGATCAGCGCGACAAGGACCTATTACCTGCTGAACAGGAAAATTATTGACCTGAAATCCCGGACCACCTCCAATAACCTGGATGTTTTCATTACTTCCTTGAATAATCCGGAAAGCAAAGCGCTGGGATTCTCCTTCAGTGAGAAAATTATCGACCTCGTCAAAACGGTGATCCTGCATGGGAAGGCGACCAAAAGCAAGCGAAATGAGAAGATCATCAATACGACGGAATCCATTTTAAAGAGCCCGATCTTCAAGAGCCTGGTCACGCTGACCCCACCGCTGGCCATCGCTAATTCCATTATGACGTTCTTTCATACCTTAAGCATTAACAACAAACACATTAATGCCGAAACCTTGAACAAATTCGAGCAGGAGGTGAATAAATACGTCAGCTATTACACCGTGCTGAATGAGGCGAACCAGAAGTTCCAGTATGGGCTTAACTTCAATAAGGACCAGCTCAATATGCTGCAGCAGAACATGTATGATCATCTGTTGTTTACCGCCAGCGCGCTTGGCCTGGATCCGCCCCACCGCAAAGGAGGAGAAGACCTGGGCGTGGCTTTAAACCACTATTTCCTCACCTTCAACCAGGAGACCACCAAGGAGTTTTTCGATAAGCTGGAACAGAAATACACCAAAAACGGCAAACTTGATTACGAAAGCCTTTTAAGGGAAAACATGAGCCTTAAGGAGGCGAACAACCAACTGGAAGACCTGGTGATGCAGACCAAAAGGTTCGAAAACCTGTACAACGAATATTTCAGCCTGGTCAACAATTATTATGACCAGGTGATGAATGCGTTAAACCTCGCCAGGGACAACGGCCTGGCGGAGAAAAGCATTGTCCAGCAGAAACAGCGTGAGTTCGGCGAACTAAAACAGCAGGCCATATCGGATATCAAAGCTTCGATCAATATCAAGGAGCTCGAAAACAATACCAACAACATTAAATACCGCTATAAAATATTCTGAGGACGCCCCTTACCTTTCCGCCGCCCGTCCGTCTTTTAAAGGAAGGGGGAAGGGCGGATTAAGGACGTGTCACAACCGGCCGGTCGATTGCCAGCCCCCGCCCAGCGCGCGGTACAGTTGAATGCGTTGGGTAAGCAGGTTGGCTTTGGCTTTTACCAGGTTCAGTTCACTCTCCAGCGCTTCGCCCTGCGCGGTGATGACCTCCAGGTAGGTGGCAAAACCGGAGCGGAAAAGCATCCTGGAGCTTTCCACCGCTTTTTCTGAGACGCGTTGTTGCTCTTTGGCAATAGCCAATTGCTCGGTGAGCTTGTCTATGGCGATCAGGGAATTTTTAATGTCTACGATGGCCCCGTAGACGGTCCGCTGGAAATTGATTTCCGCTTCCGCTCTTTTCAGCTTCGCCACCTCGAAGTCCGTCTTTAGCTGCCGGCCATTCAAAACGGGAGCGGTCAGTCCGCCGACGATCCCGCCCAATAAAGATCCGGGGACGTTAAACCAGTTTTTAGCCAGTACCGCGCCGACCCCGCCGGTAAGGGAAATCGTTACATTGGGGTAGCGTGCGGCCTGGGTAACCCCTACGTTGGCGTTGGCGGCCTTCAATTGATATCGGGCCATGACTACGTCCGGCCGGTTCTGGACCAGATACAGCGGCAGGCTGTCGACCGCATTATAGGAGCTGTCCGGGGAACTCAGCGTCGATGTCGGGCGGATACTTTTGGGCAACGCCCCCGTCAACAGCCGGAGCTTATTTTCCTGTATCGCCCTTTGCTTTTCCAGGTCGGGGATTAATGCGGAGGCTTCCAGCACCTGGGATCTGGATTGTTGCACCGCCAGCGCCGTGACTTCTCCGGATTTATAAAGCAACTGGATCATCCGCAGGGTGCTGTCCCGGAAGTTGTAATTTTTTTTAGCCACCTTAAGCTGTTCATCCAGCATGAGCAGCCGGTAATAGTCTTCGGCTATCGTGGCGACGACCTCGGTCTGTATCGCCTTACGGGCTTCGAAGGACTGCCGGTATAAAGCGCTGGCGGCGCGTTTTTGGTTTTTTAACTTCCCCCAGATATCCACCTCCCAGTCCAACGCCGCCGTGCTGGTATAGCCGGTGGTGCTGACAAAAAGGTTGTCCGGCGGCGTGGTGCCGTGTTCTTTATACCAGGCTTCTTCCGGGCTGTCGCCGGAGTTTCTTGAGCTCCATTCCCTTTCAATGTTTAATAACCGGAGGTTGAAGGACGGCAAAAAGGCCGCTTTAGACGCCTTGTAATATTGGTTATTGATGGCGATTTCCTTGTTCGCCGTACGTATAGAAAAGTTCTCAGTAAACGCGCTGTCGATAAGGCCCAGCAATACGGTGTCTTTAAAAAACCGATCCCAGGGGATGATCGCATCGTCCAGGTCCTGGGCCACCGAATCCGGCAAGCGGAACGCTTCGGGGAGCGCCATGTCTTTGACCGTATACTGCTCGCTTACCTTACAGGCAGCGAAAAGCAATACGCAGGAAAGGACGGCGAAAAGGCCGCTGCTTCTAGGCCACTTCAAATTCTTCATCATTGGTAAACTTCTTTTTTAATTTCTCATCCAGCTTTTTAAAGAGGATAAACAGGACGGGGACGATAAATATTCCGAAAACGACCCCGGCTATCATTCCTCCGGCGGCGCCAAAACTGATCGAATGGTTGCCCATGGCCGAAGGTCCGCTTGTCCACATCAAGGGGATAAGGCCCGCGACAAAGGCCAGGGAGGTCATTAAAATAGGCCGCAGCCGCAGTTTGGCGCCTTCAATAGCCGACTTATAAATACTATGGCCTGATTTGCGGTGTTGTTCGGAATATTCCACCATCAGAATGGCATTCTTTGCCAGGAGCCCGATAAGCATAACCAGGCCGACCTGCACGTAGATGTTATTCTGCAAGCCGACGATATTGACGGTTGAAAATACGCCGATCAATCCTACGGGCACCGATAAAAGTATGGACAGCGGCAGCAGGTAGCTCTCATAGAGTCCCGACAAAAGAAAATAGACGAACAGAACGCTCAGCAAGATAATAAAGGCCGCCTGTCCGCCGGAGTGTTTTTCCTGCAAGCTCATCCCCGTCCATTCGTACTGGTAGTTGCCGGGCAGGTTTTCGCTGGCGACTTCCTCTACCGCCGCCATGGCCTCGCCGGTGCTGTAGCCCTTGGCCGGGGTAGCGCTCACTTCTATGCTGTTGTAGAGGTTATAGCGCGTGACCACTTCCGGGCCCAACACTTTTTTCAACCTGACCAGCGTGCTCACCGGCACCATTTCGCCGTCTTTATTTCTGACGTAAATGGCGTCCAGGGATTTCGGAACGGCGCTGTATTTGGGCGCGGCCTGCAGGTATACCCTGTTTAGGCGGTTGAACAAGGTGAAGTCGCTCACCCGCACACGGGAATAGTATTGCCGGATATTGGCCAGCATGTCCTTGATGTTCACCCCCATCACCTTGGCCTTGTCTTTATCTACACTCAACTCGTACTGCGGGAAGTTGGGTTCAAAAGTGGTATAGGCCGCCAGTATCTCCGGGCGCTTGTTTAAGGCGATTAAAAATGAATCCGCGACGATGCCAAATGACTGGTAGCTTCCGCCGAGCCGGTCTTCCAGGACAAAGTGCAACCCGGCCTGTGTGCCAAACCCCGGGATGGTGGGCCGCATAAACACAGAAACTGCGGCTTCTTTTAGTTGCGACAAGTCCTTCCTGACCGTGTCTATAAAGGCATAAATACTTTTGGTTCCTTTTCGTTCTGCGTAGGGGTACATGTTGATGTAGCCGACGGCGTAAGAGGTGCTGTTCGCCCCGTCAATAGCGTTGTATCCGGCGGAACTGGACATGCTTTTAATCTCCGGCCGCTGTTCAAGAATGGAAATGGCCTTATTGAGTACGTTGGTGGTACGCGCAAGCGAGGAGCCGGGCGGTAGTTTGATGGCGTAAGCGATAAATCCGTCGTCCTCCGTCGGTACAAAGGCCGTGGGCGTAAACCGCATCAGTACAAGGCCGATGGCCGATACCACCAGCAGGCCGGCGATAGCTGTTTTTTTGTTTTTGGTCAGGAATTTTATCGCTTTCACATAACGCGCGGTAAAAGCGTCAAAGGACGTATTAAAGGCGTCAAAGAACCGGTCAAAGAACCCCTTAATCTTACTTTTATGCACCGGAGATGCGGGGTGGTCCGTTACCGCCCGCCCCCTGATTTCCCCTTGCTTTTTGGCGGGTTTCCGCAGGATAAGGGCGCACAGCGCCGGGGACAAGGTCAGCGCGTTCACGGCGGAAATAAGGATGGCCACCGCCAGCGTATAGGCGAACTGCCGGTAAAACACGCCGGAAGGGCCCTCCATGAACCCGATGGGGAAAAACACGGCGGCCATGACCAGGGTAATGGACAATATAGCCGGCGTAATCTCATCCATGGTAGCCAGCGTGGCCTGCTTCGGCCCGAAAAGCGTGCTGTCCATTTTGTGATGGATCGCCTCGACGACGACGATCGCGTCATCCACTACGATACCGATCGCCAGTACCAGCGCGAACATGGTCAGGACGTTGATCGAAAAACCCAGAAGATAGATAAAGAAGAAGGTGCCTATAAGCGATACAACAATAGCGATGGCGGGAATAATGGTGGCCCTGAGGTTTTGCAGGAAGATGAATACAATAATAAATACCAAAATAAAGGCTTCAAAAAGGGTATGAACCACCTGGTCGATCGATTCATCTACCTGATCGCGGACGCTGTAGGTAATATCGTATTTAATGCCGTTCGGGAACTTTTCGGCCAGTTCCTTCATTTTCTTGCGGATGGCGATGTCAATATCCCGGGCGTTGGAGCCATTGGTCTGGGTAATGTTCACCGTTATCCCCGGGTGCTGGTTGTAGCGGTTTAAGTTGTGGGTATTGGTAGGCCCCAGTTCAATGCGGGCGATGTCTCTGAGATGAAGAATGGTGCCGTCGGGGTTGGTCTTAACGATGATGTTTCCGAACTCTTCCGGGCTGGTCAGCTTTCCGGTATAGCGGATTACCGTAACGAAAGCCTGGGCGGAGTTCTCCCCGAATTTCCCCGGCGCTATCTGGAAGTTTTGATTTTGAATCGCTGTTTTAATGTCATTGGGTACCAGGTGAAAGGCTTTCATTTTATCGGGATTCAGCCAGACCCTCATCGCGTAGTTCCGGCTGCCTATTTTGGACACCCCCGCGACTCCGTCTATGCGGGCCAGCTCCCGGCTGATCTCCCGGCTGGTAAACACCTGGATAAAGGTTTCATCCATGTCGGGCGCCGTACTATAGATGTTGAGGGTCATAATGACGCCCGTTTGCCTGGGCGTAACGGAAATACCGGAGGTCACTACCTCCGCCGGGAGATTGGCCAGTGCCTTCGACGTACGGGTTTGTACATTTACAGCGGCCTGGTTGGGGTCCGTTCCCTGCTTAAAGTAGACGTGAATGGTCCCTCCACCGGTAGAGGCGGTGGACTTCATGTACGTCATGTCTTCCACGCCGTTGATCTGCTCTTCCAGCGGCAGCAGCACGTTTTGTGCCACCGTTGCCGCGTCCGCCCCCGCATAGGAAGCCGATACCGACACGCTGGGCGGCGCAATTTCAGGAAACCGGGTAATGGGTAATTTTACGATCCCGACGATCCCCAACAACACCAGCAACATCGAAAACACGGTTGCCAATACCGGCCGTCTGATAATTTTCTTTAACATCTATACGTTCTGCTTTTCAATGATAAAACCAATGGGGTAAGATTAAAGGGAGTCTATTGATGAATCCTCGCTTGGCATCACCTTGGGGGCCACTAAAGTGTCCGGGGTGTAAGGCAAAGGCTTTATCAACATACTGTCCGTCACTTTATTCAGGCCCTCCACTAAGATCCGGTCGCCGGCGTTCAGGCCCGCCGTTACCGTGTACTGGTTCTCCGGAAACGAGGTGCCGATCGACACCAGCTGGCGGACGACCCGGTTTTGCGGCGTCAGCTTTTTAACATACACGTTGGCCTGAAGCTGAAAAGTGGCTTTTTGCGGGATGATCACCTTTCCATGTTCTTTCTGTTTTAACACCACCGTCCCGGTGTTACCGGAGCGGAGCATGTTCTCTTCGTTGGGAAAGGTCGCACGCAGCAGGATGGAACCGGTATTTTTATTGACCTGTCCGGAGGAAGCGTCGATAACCCCCGTATAGGGATACGGGGTGCCGTCGGAGAGAATCAGCGAAACCACTTTGTTGGTGTCTATGTACGTCGCGTTGTCGTTATTCGGATCTTTGCCCGACTGGGATTTCAGCAGCTTGTAAAAGTCGCCTTCGCTGATGGAAAAATAAACGTATACCTCATGGACATCCGTTAAAACCGTGATGGGCTCTTTGTCGCCGGGGCCGACGAGGTTGCCTATTCTTTTGGGAATCCGCCCGATGTACCCGCTTACCGGCGCCTCAATGGTGGTGTACCCCAGTTGAATTTTGGCATTGGCCACCTCGGCAGCGGCTTGTTTTAAAGCGGCCTGGGCCACTTTATAGTCGGATTGGGCCTTTTCGAGCCTGACCGGTGCCATCACCTGGTTTTCTACCAGGGGCTTCAGCCGTTCAATCTCCAGTTTGGCATTGGCTAGCTTGGCTTTTTGTACGTTTTCATTCGCCTTGGCCTGATTGAGATCCTGCTGATATGTTTGGGTGTTTATCTTAAAAAGCTTTTGGCCCTTATGGACATATTCCCCTTCATCTACATAGGCGACTTCCAGTTCTCCCTGCACCTGCGGGCGGATTTCCACGTTGATTTTACCCTCTACGGTACCTAAGTAGTTTTTGGTCAGCACTACCGTCCCGGTATCCACCGGGTAAACCGGCAGGGCGATCGCATTATCGCTTTGTGTGGATTTATCGGAAACCGTTGAGCAGCTTCCCAAAAAGAGCATAAGGGTAAAAAGGCTTAGGCAAAAGGAGACCGCGGGCTTGAGAGCGGGAGTGGGTTTCTTTGACTGGGTTTTTGTTGTCTTTGGCATTTTTACTAATCGTCGTTTTTATCGTTCACTAGAATCGGTTAAGCCTGCGCCTAGCCTTCTTTAAACAGCAGCCCCTCCGGCGTAAGTTATAAGGTCCTTCGGCCAAAGGGATCTGGTCGGTTATTCTGACAGGAGGTGTTTTCGTCGCCTGTTCCTTATCAAAATGAATACGGGATAACGCATGGGCTATCCCCGGTGTTTCAGTGCGGCTTGCTGTGAAAATCGAAAACCTGCAAAAAAGATGCCGCAGCGGCTATAAAGAAATGTTAATAGGGGGTCGGCAGTAAAAAGATGCGCTTGCCGGCTACGGCGGCCTCCGGGGCGGGCCGGAGGACGATCAGCCTTTGGGCGCCGTCAGCCACCGGGGTGGGCGGTGGCCAGCACTACCCTTGCGCCCAGCTCCTGAGCGACCTGCATCACGTTGACGAGGTATTCGATGGGGACGGTTTTATCGGCATTCACGACGATGGTGGCGCCTTGCGGATCCTGGTTGAGTTTAGGAATCAGCGCTTCTTTAAGCTGGTCCAGCGTGACCGGCGTAGTGCCCACATAAAACTGGTTGTTGTGGTCGATGGAAACCACTACCGTTTGCTTGGCCTTGGTGTTACTCTGTGCTTTGGGCAGCATGACTTTGATGACATTGGGATTAGCCAGCGTGGCCACGATCAGGAAGAACATCACCAGAATGAACAAAATATCATTCAGGGCGCCGCTCTCCACATGCGCTTCCGACCTTAATTTACTTCTTAAATTCATAGCAGGCTCCCATTTAAACCGTTGTAGGTTCTTGTAAAATATCTACAAATTCCGCTGAGGCAGCTTCCATTTTATTGACGAGCTTATCTACCTGGGCCACCAGATAGTGGTGTCCGACATAGGCCAGGATACCGATTACCAGCCCGGTAGCCGAAGTGATCATTTTGATATAAATACCGCCGGCGATGACGCCCAGCGTGATGTTGGAGGTGACCGAAATATCGAAAAACAACTGGATCATACCCGCGATGGTTCCCAGGAAACCAAACATCGGGGCGATAGCCGCTATCATCGACAGGATGATCAGGTTTTTTTCCACCTGGTATATCTGCAGCTTTCCGGTGTTCTCCATGGCTTTTTCAATGTACTCTATCGGCTTGCCGATGCGTATAATGCCTTTTTCAATCATGCGGGCTGCCGGGTTGTGGGTGTTTTTAGCCAGCGACCGCGCCGCCTGCACATTGCCGGTAGTGATATGGTCCCGGACCATCGGCATAAAGTTGTCTTCTATTTTATTGGCTTTCTTGATAGCCAGGTAGCGTTCGAAAAACACGTAAATAGCGATCAGTAACAATACGGCCAGCGGAATCATCAGCACACCTCCTTTGACCAGCATGGTCAGCAGGTTCATGTGCATGTCCTGAGAGGTTTCAATATTACTATTCATCTGCCCCAGCGTGTCTGCCATCTGCAGCGCGGTGTCCTGAATTTGCAATAAGATGCTAAACATTTATATTTTTAAATTTAATAAAAAAAGAAGGCTCCGTAAAGCCTGTGATCTTGCCATACAAAGCCCAAATGTAAAAAATACAATCTAAAAAAAGACTTTTGTTTGAAGGCAAGCGACAGAATTTTATCCACATTGCGGTATTAAAGTACTTTTTTGTCAAAACTTTAAGTTTTCAGGCGATTATCGCGTTATATGATTAACGACCGAATTTGTTTTTTCTTGCCATCGGCCGGCCGGCTATCTTACTTTTTTCTTTAAAACGCTTACCTGCTGCTGCAACTGGCTGACCATGTCGGCCAGGTGCGTCACGTTCAGCTGCTGATCGCGGCTGATCTTATTGATAATGGCGTCGGCTTCCCACATTTCCAATACGTCGTTCAGCTCCACGTGATAGGATTCATATTGCGCATTATCGGAAAGCAGGGTTATCTTGTTTTTATTGCGGTTGTTTTTAAGCACGCGTTTGTAGACGATGCCTTCCTCCCGCGTCATCACGATATAGGTTTGGTTGTGTTTGATCTCCTGCCATTCGGCGATTTTATGCCCGACAATAACCGAACCCGAGGTGACCGGCAACATCGAATCCCCGGCTATTTCAAACGCGCGGAATCGTCCGGCGCCGATCATAGGAAGGGTAAAGGTGTTGAGCTCTTCAATAAATTCCAGATCCTGGTAGCCGGATAAATAACCCGCCATCGCTTTTACCGGCACAAATTCAATGATTTGCCTGGGCTGCTCTTTCAGCCGCCTGCGGCGCTCCTGGTAGTTGCCCTCTTTAGCGCTCAGGTCGGTCCGCATCAGATCATCTAAGCTGAGGTAAAAGAGGTCGCTGAGCCGCTCAAGTACTTCGCCGCGCGGGTTGGCCCTGCCTTCTTCATAGGCGCCCAGAAGCGAACGCTTGATGCCCAGTTTCGCCGCCATCTCTACCTGCGTCCAGCTGCGCAGCCGCCGCAGGTACCTGATATTTTTGTTTATGCAGTTCATGGGGTGCTAATTGTATTAGCAAATAAACTAACAAATTTAGTAAATTATCGGAAAAAGAAACTTTTATTATTGATTTTCGGGCTGGATGTTTCCCCGGGGGCGGGTTACACGATCCACGCCAGTATCAGGCTGGGCCATATCCCCAGTACCACCACGAGTACGGCCGTTACGGCCACGATCAATTTAAAGGCGGGGGTGATTTCCTTTTCTTCCACCTGGCAATCTCCTTTTTTGAAGTACATCGACCAGATGAGCCGGAAATAATAAAAGGCGCTGATCGCGGCGCAACAAACCGCCAGTATAACGAGCCAGAGCAATCCGCCCTTTTCCACCGCCGCGGAAAGAACGAAGTATTTAGCCAGAAATCCGGCCGTGGCGGGAATGCCCACCAGGGAGAAAAGGAATATGGTATTCATGAGCGCCAGCAAGGGTTGTTTTTGCGCCAGCCCGTTGTAGCCATCGTAGGTGTAGTCTTTCATCTTCATCAAAATGGCGAAGCAGCCTATCGTAGCCAGACTGTACGCCGCCGCGTATAAAAGAATGCCCTGCCAGGAAAGCGCGTTCATCGCGATCACCGCGAATAACATAAAGCCGGCCTGAGAAATACTCGAGTAGGCCAGCATGCGTTTCACACTTTGCTGAAATACGGCCGTCACATTGCCAATGATCAGGGTAGCGGCGGTTATTACGGCCAGCACCAAGGTCCAGTGCTGGTTGATCTCCGGGCTGCCAAAGGCCACATGAAACAAACGGATAAAAGCGACAAATCCGCCGACTTTAACAATGGTAGAGATAAAGGAGGTGACCGCGGTAGGGGAGCCGTCATAGACATCCGGCGTCCAGAAGTGGAAGGGCGCGGCAGACACTTTAAAGGACAGGGCGAAAGCGATCAAAATTATGCCGGCGAGCGCCATCGGTTCGATACCGCTTCCGGCCAGGTCCATCTGCCGGATGGCGAAAGTGCCGGTCGCGCCGTAAAGTAATGCGATCCCCAGCAGCAAAAAGCCGGTGGAAAAGGCGCCCATCAAAAAATATTTTAACGAAGCTTCGTTGCTCTTTAGGTTGTGCTTATCGCTTCCCGCGAGGATGTATTGCGGAATAGAGATCAACTCAATGGCCAGGAACAAGATGAGCAAATTGCCATAGGTCGCCGCCAGCGTTATTCCCGCCAGGATAAAGAAGATCAAGGCGAAATACTCGCCGGTATATTTGCCTACGGCGGCCAGGTCCCGTGCGGACAGCAAAAAGTAGACAAGCGTACAGCCTAAAACAACTTCTATAAAACCGATGCCGAAACCGGTTACCGACAGCATGCCGTCAAAGAGACGGACGGGAGAGCCGCCATACAAACCAAAATCCAATCCATTCAGGATAAGGGCGACGATGACGCCGATGATAGCCATCAGCTTTACGCTTCCCTTTTTGTTAATAAAGAGTCCGGACAGCATCAGGAATATTCCAAATACGGCGGTGAAAATTAATGCTTTCATATTGACTGATATAATCCTTTCAGAGTCGTTCCGAAATACGTTTTTCTTATTTTAAATTAAAAGCCAGTAAAGTGTGCGTGGTGTGATGAAGCAGTTCAAGCATGGGTTTGGGGTAAATGCCGATAGCTAAAATAAGGCCGATCACCACAGCCAGCGCAAGCCACTCATAGGCTTTCAGGTCAACAATTTTTTGGGTCAGTTCATTGAGGTGTCCGAAAATTACTTTTTGCAACATGCGGAAGATGTAAATGGCTACCAGGATAATGGCCAGCCCGGCCACCACCATCATCCACACTTTGTACTGTAGCAATCCGGCGAACATCATAAACTCCCCTACAAAGCCACTTGTAAGCGGAAGGCCTATGTTGCCGAGGCAGACGATCACAAAAGCGATCGCCAGCCGGGGAGACTTCGTGGCCAGCCCACCGAGTTCATTAATATCGCGCGTATGTAATTTTTGTTCGATAGCTTCTACGACGACCCATAAACCCAGGATGATGATTCCGTGGTTAAACATCTGGATCATTACCCCCTGGGTTCCTACTTCCGTAGCGGAAAACAGCGCGGCTACCATCAGGCCCATGTGGGCGATGGAGGAATAGGCGAACAACCGTTTCAGGTCGGTCTGTACAAGCGCTAAACAGGAAGCATACACGATGCCGGTGATGGCCAGTATCATGGCCAGGTTGCTCCAGAGCGCCACCCCCTCCGGCATGACCGGAAAGACCCAGCGAACCAGGCCGTATAATCCCATTTTTACCATCACCGCAGACAGGATCATCGTCACAGGGGTAGGCGCCTGCTCGTAAGTATCCGGCTGCCAGGTATGAAAAGGGAATACCGGCATTTTAATGGCAAAGGCGAAAAAGAACAACCAGAACAACCAGCTTTGATCGGACGGACTGAGGTTTAAATGGGTAAAAGCCTCCCAGGAAAAACTGTGGGTGCCGGGCGTTTGAAAATAAAGATAAATAATGCCTATGAGCATTAACAGGGAACCGAAGAAGGTGTAGACGAAAAACTTAAAAGTGACTTTGATCCGCCTGGCTCCGCCCCATAGGGAGCATAGGAAGTAGCAGGGAATGATGACCAGCTCCCAGAAGGCGTAAAACAACAGGGCGTCGAAAGCGGTAAACACCCCCATGAGGCCGGCCTCCATCAGCAGCATCAGCCCGTAGAAGTTATGGCCTTTGTCAAAATCATGTCGCCAGCAGGACAGAAATACGACCGGATAAACGATGGCGGTAAGTAAGCACAGCATCGTCCCCATCCCGTCAAGCCGGAAAGTAAAACGCGCGCCCAATTCCGGGATCCAGGGGATATCGGTAAGCAGGGAACCCGCGTCTCCTGAGGTATAGCGGATCGCGCATAAGGCCGTCAGCGCCAAGGTAGCTACCGCGGTGGCCATCGCCCAACCGCGGGCCGTTTTCCCTTTCAGGAAAAAGGTAATCAGTCCGGCTATAAGAGGAACAATTACGAGTATAAAGGTCATGCTTAGTTGTGTTTATAGAAAAAATGCAATAATTAACAATACTACCATACCAATCACCATCCCAAACAGATAGAAACCCACGCGCCCGGTTTGGATCAGGCGTATTTGCCGGCTCCCCCATTGCACGCTTTTACCTACGCCGTTGACAAGGCCGTCAATGCCGCCTTTCTCCAGGCTGGCATTGCACCACCGGGAGAGGCCGCGTAGCGGCCTTGTTATCAGCTGGTGATACAATTCATCCACGTACCATTTGTTTTCCAACACTTTGGCCAGGCCGGTATTGGCTTTTCCGTCGGGCTTGTACCTGGAAAATTTATTCCACGCGACAAGCATAGCAACCAGCATTAACACGGTTGTAATGGCGATCAGCGTCCATTCCGTAGGATGTGACAGGCTGGCGTGTGCGGCCAGGGTGTGGGATTGTTCAAATACCGGGGCAAGGAAAGAAGCCAGGTCCGCCTGTCCGCCGAACAATTCGGGAATATTGACAAAACCGGCGACAGCGGCCAAAACAGCCAGTACGATCAGCGGAATGGTCATGGCGGCGCCGCCTTCGTGCACATGCTTTTGCTGTTCTTCGGAGCCTCTGAAGCCGCCGTGAAAGGTCATCCCCAAAGCGCGGAACATGTAATAAGCCGTCATGATCGCGCCGAGAATACCCAGTACCCAGTAAACGGGATTGACCGCGAAGGCATGAGCCAGTATTTCATCTTTAGAGAAAAAACCGGAGAAGGGGGGAATGCCCGCGATAGCGAAACAGGCAATAAGAAAGGTCCAGTAAGTAATTTTCATGCGCTTGCTGAGGCCGCCCATCTTACGCATGTCCTGCTCGCCGCCCATGGCGTGGATAACGGCGCCCGCGCCCAGAAAAAGCAGGGCTTTGAAAAAAGCGTGGGTCATCACATGAAATACCGCGCCCGTATAAGCGCCTACCCCTAATCCAAGGAACATATAACCCAGTTGGCTGACCGTGGAATACGCCAATACCTTTTTAATGTCGTATTGCTTTAAGGCTATGGTGGCCGCGAAGACCGCCGTAACGACCCCGACGACGGCAACTACCGTTTGGGTAGCCGGCGAAAGGGTATATAATATGTTGCTGCGGGCGATCATGTAAATGCCGGCGGTGACCATCGTAGCGGCATGGATAAGCGCCGATACCGGCGTGGGACCGGCCATGGCGTCCGGCAACCAGGTGTATAGCGGGATCTGCGCCGACTTCCCGCAGGCGCCGACAAATAACATCAGCGTAACGGCCGTCAGGATGCCGGAACCCATTCCCATTTGGGCCGCTTCGGGGAAAATCTCCGTATAGGTCAGGGTGCCAAAATGCTGTATGAGCAGGAAAAGGCCAATGATAAAACCCAGGTCACCCACGCGGTTGACCACAAAGGCTTTCACGGCCGCATTATTGAAGTCATTGTTCTTGAACCAGAACCCGATGAGCAGGTAAGAACAAAGGCCGACGCCTTCCCAGCCGATGAACATGATCACGTAGTTGGCGCCCATCACCAGCAGGAGCATCATGAAAACAAACAGGTTCAGGTAGGCAAAATAGCGGGCGAACCCTTCCTTGCTTTCTTCTTTCATGTAAGCAACGGAATACAGGTGGATTAAAAAGCCGACGCCGGTAATAACCAATAAAAACAAAGCGGTAAGCCGATCGATGTAAAAAGCAAACGGAATTTGCAGCGAACCCGCTGAGATAAAGTCGAACAGGTGGATGGTTTGCGGCACAAAGCCCTCGCTGGCCACCTGCGCGAATACCAGGCAGGCAACGACAAAAGCGGCCAGTACAACCGCGCTGCTGACAAAACCGGAAAAGGTTTTTGAGATCGCCGTTCTTCCCAAGCCATTGATCAGAAAACCGGCAAGCGGAAATAAGGGGATTAACCAGATAAATTGCTCCATGAAAAAGGTATGTTATTGCTTTTTTTAATTCTTTAACCTGTTTAAAATGTTGACATCTACCGAACGCGTCTTGCGGTAAACCATAACGATAATGGCCAGGCCTACCGCTACTTCCGCCGCCGCCACGACCATGATGAAAAATACGAAGATCTGCGCGGAGGCGTCCTGGTGAAATTTGGATAAAGCCACCATCAGCAGGTTGACCGCATTCAACATGAGCTCAATACACATAAAAATGATGATCGCGTTCCTGCGCATCAATACACCGACTACCCCGATGCTGAATAAGGCCAAAGCCAGCCAGATATAATTTTGTATGGGCATTTCTTATGCTTCTTTTATTAATCTTTTTTACCAATAACAATAGCGCCGATCATAGCACTCAAAAACAAAAAGCTGCTGATCTCAAAAGGCAAAACAAAATGGTCAAATAAGGTCCTTCCCAGGTTCTTGATCAGCCCGATGTCCGTGCTTTCCGCCATCATCGTGCCGGTGCTGGCCTTTTGAATGGCCGCTACCAGTACGACAAACAACAGCCCGCCGGAAATCACGGCTATAAAACGGATGACGTTATGCTTGCGCGGTTCGTGCGCCGCGTTTAAGTTCATCAGCATCAGCACAAACAGGAAAAGCACCATGATCGCGCCGGCATAAACGATGATATTCACGATAGCCAGAAACTGCGCGTTCAGCGTGATATATAAACCCGCGATAGCGAAAAAAGTCGCAATGAGCGAGAGCACGCTGTAAACCGGACTTTTTGCAACGACTACACCCATGGCGGTGGCCAGGGCGATAACACCAAGGACCCAAAACAGGATTTGATCTATGTTCATGCTTCTTTAATTGGTTGGGATTGATTGTCTTCTTTGTTTGTGCTTTCCGGGGCCGGGAATGGGATGAGCAGGTCCTCTTTGGTATAGATAAAATCCTTTCTTTTATACGTTGCCGGCGCGAAGGTTTCCGTGAGGTAAACCGCGTCCTTCGGACAGGCTTCTTCACAGAGGCCGCAAAAGATGCAACGCAACATGTTGATCTCATAACGGGCGGCGTATTTTTCCTCCCGGTACAGGTGTTCTTCGCCGGCTTTGCGTTCGGCGGCTTCCATCGTAATGGCCTCCGCCGGGCAGGCTACCGCGCAAAGGCCGCAGGCGGTGCAGCGCTCCCGGCCTTCTTCATCCCGGTTCAAAATATGCAGTCCGCGGAAGACCGGGCTGAAAGGCCGTTTCTCCTCCGGGTAATTCACCGTAGCTTTCTTTTTAAACAAATGCTTCAGCGTAATCTTCAATCCTTTGACAATAGCCGGAATGTACAGGCGTTCCCAAAAGTTCATGGGGCGCCGGTCCACGGGCTTTGCTTTATTGGTTAACGGTTCCATAATATTTTGTCTTTTTACTTAATAACATAGTCACTCCCTTTAATTGAGCCACAACGACAATGCCCCTGTCACCAGCAGGTTCGCTATAGCCAGCGGGATAAGCACTTTCCACCCCAGCCGCATCAACTGATCATACCGGAAACGGGGAATGGTCCATCTTACCCAGATAAAGAAAAACAGGAACAAGCCGATTTTTATAAACAGGGCGAGCACGCCCAATAGGGTCACTATATTCGGTGCCAGGTGGAGGCTGTCCATGCCCGGAAAACTATAGCCGCCGAAATAGAGCGTGGCCATTACCGCGGAGCTGATAAACATGTTGATGTATTCGGCGAACAGGTAAAAACCAAGTTTCATGGAAGAGTATTCCGTATGAAAACCCATCACCAGCTCTGATTCGCATTCCGCCAGGTCAAAAGGGGTGCGGTTGGTTTCGGCAAAAGCGCACACCAAAAAGATTAAGAACCCCACAGGCTGGTATACGACATTCCACAGGCCGTTTCTCTGTTGCTCGACGATCTCCCCCAGGCTTAACGTGCCGGTCAGCAGCAGCAGCGCGATCAAAGAAAGCCCCATCGCCAGTTCATAAGAGATGATTTGCGAAGCCGCGCGAATAGTCGCCAAAAGCGAATATTTGTTGTTGGAGGCCCATCCCCCGATCATGATGCCATAAACGCCCATGCTCACCACGCCGAAGACATAGAGGATGCCAATATTGACATCTGCCACCTGCAGGGGTATCGTTCTGCCGGCGATATGGAGGCTGTCGCCCCAGGGAATCACGGCGCTGGTCATACAGGCCATGATCATAAACAAAGCCGGCCCTAAGATAAAAAGCCATTTGGAGGCGTAAGCCGGGATAATTTCTTCTTTAAAAAACAGTTTACCGCCATCGGCCAGCGGCTGCAGGAGCCCGAAGGGGCCTGCCCGGTTGGGCCCGCGCCTGTCCTGAATAAATCCGGCCAGTTTCCTTTCCGCGTAAGTGGAATACATCGCCACGAAAAGAGATACGCCCAGAATAACAGCCACAAGGACTATTTTTTCTATCCAAAAGAAAGCATCTATTTGTAACAGCATCATAATCTATAGGAGTATTTCGCCGGTTTGCCGGGATATTATTTATTTTTTTCTTCGATTTGTCTTTTTGAACTTCTGTCGTTTGCTTTAACCCACTCCGGCAAACTAAGGGCGGCTTTGTTGAAAATATCCGAGGTGGCCGGGCCGTTGATTTCCGAAAGCTCGAGATCCTGCATATTGACCTGGCTGACACTGTGGATGTCCATTAACAGCCTGGGGTCCCGACCGCTCATCACTTTGGGCATGGTTTCTTTCGGCTGTACCGTATTGACGTAATGGCCCTGGGAGATCACACTACGGCGGTTGATTTTCCGGGGCCCTTCGATCACCCAGTCTTTCCGCTCTTTCTTTTCATAGCGACAGGTATTGCAAATGAAGGACTCCACTTCCCCCCATTCATTTTTTCGTGCCGTCACCCGGTATACTTCGTCCCCTCTCATCCAGAGCGCCACTTTCCCGGAGCATTCCGGATGTGCGCAATCCCTGTGGGCGTCCATTGGTTTTAAGAACCAAACCCGGTTTTTAAAGCGGAAGGTTTTATCCGTTAAAGCGCCTACCGGGCAAACATCGATCATGTTACCGCTGAAATCATTGTCTATGGCTTTGTGGATGTAGGTACTGATCTGTGCGCCATCGCCCCGGTCCACGATGCCGTGCACCCGTCCGTCGGTAAGCTGCTGCGCGACATATACGCAACGGTAACACAGGATACAGCGGTTCATATGGAGTTGGATCTTATCGCCGATGTCGATCTTCTCAAAGGTGCGTTTTTTAAAATCGAAGCGGCTTCCATCTACGCCATGGCTATAGGAAAGATCCTGCAGGTCACATTCTCCCGCCTGGTCGCATACCGGGCAGTCCAGCGGATGATTTATTAACAACAGCTCGACTACGCCTTTCCGCGCCTTGATGACGCGTTCGCTGGTCCGGTTCTTCACCACCATGCCGTCCATTACGTTGGTGCGGCAGCTTACCTGCAGCTTGGGCATCGGCGTCGGCCTTTGCGCGCTGCCTTCGGTAACCTCCACCAGGCAGGTCCGGCACTTTCCCCCGCTGCCCTCCAGTTTACCATAGTAACACATGGCGGGCGGCGTCACCTCCCCGCCGATCATGCGGGCCGCTTCCAGGACCGTAGTGCCCGGATCCACTTCGATGGTCTGCCCGTCGATTGTTACTTTCAGTTTATTTTGTTCTTCTGCCATGATTAAACTTGTGTTTTTCGCGGCGGCGCCGTCAGGCCGCCCCGTTCACAAAACATTTTTTCCTAACCGCGGGACACCGGTTCACACCTGTCCGGTACGGTTTTCCTTCCGGATGGCCGTTGTCCCTATTCTGTCGCTACCTCCAACGGGTCCGCGTAGTGAGCCAACCCGTAGTTTCTTCTTTGCGCTTCTTCCGGATGGGTGATGTGCCACTCAAATTCATCCCTGAAGTGGCGGATCACCGCGGCTACAGGCCAGGCGGCCGCGTCCCCCAACGGACAGATGGTGTTCCCTTCTATATTGCCCTGCACATCCCACAGGAGGTCTATGTCACTGGGTTTCCCCTTCCCGTATTCTATGTTGCGTAAGATGTTTTCCAGCCAGCCGGTACCTTCGCGGCAGGGGCTGCACTGCCCGCAGCTCTCATGGTGATAGAAACGGGCGAGGGTCATGGTGTGGCGGACGACGCACTGGTCTTCGTCTAAAACGATAAAGCCGCCGGAACCCATCATGGTTCCCGCTTCAAAGCCGCCGTCGCTCAGGCTTTCATAGGTCATCATGCGGGTTTCTCCTTTTTTGGTCTTCAGCAGCAGGTTGGCCGGCACAATGGGCACGGAAGAGCCTCCGGGAATACAGGCTTTCAGCTTCTTTCCCCCGGCGATCCCCCCGCAATATTCCTCCGAATACAAGAACTCTTCCACAGAAATATTCATTTCTATTTCATAAACGCCCGGCTTATTGATATTGCCGCAGGCGGAAATTAACTTCGTACCGGTAGAGCGCCCGATGCCGATCTTCGCATAGGCTTCCCCGCCTATGTTGATGATGGGAACCAGGGCGGCCAGCGTTTCCACGTTATTGACTACCGTCGGGCATCCCCAGGCGCCTTTCACCGCAGGGAAGGGCGGTTTGATGCGCGGATTTCCCCGCTTGCCTTCCAGGGATTCCAGCAGCGCTGTTTCTTCCCCGCAAATGTAGGCACCGGCGCCCCGGTGGACGTAGATCATACAATCAAAACCACTGCCCTGGATGTTTTTTCCCAGCCAGCCATGGTCTTTGGCTTCTGCTATGGCCTGTTCGAGTATTTCTGCTACCCAGGCGTATTCGCCCCGTATGTAGATATAGGTATTGTTAGAGCCAAGGGCGAAGCTGGAGATCAGCAAGCCTTCTATCAGCAGATGGGGCAGGTACTCCATCAGGTAGCGGTCTTTAAACGTCCCGGGTTCGGATTCGTCCGCATTGCAGACCAGGTAGCGGGGAACGCCTTCGGGCTTGGCCAGAAAGCTCCATTTCATACCGGTAGGAAAACCGGCTCCGCCCCGTCCGCGTAAGCCGCTTGTCTTCACCTCTTCGAGTATCTCCTCCGGCGACATCCGCTTCAATGCTTTTTCGGCAGAAGCATAGCCCCCGTGTTTGCGGTAGGTATCATAATGGCGGATACCTTCAACCTTTGCGTTATTTAATAATAGTTTCATGTCAGATTGCTTAGTTCTCCCTGGCCTGCCTGGCCCCTTGCCTGCATTCCTCTACAAGCGCGTCTATTTTTTCCCGGGTCAGGTGTTCCCTGTAGGTTTTGCCCAATTGCATCATCGGCGCATAGCCGCAGGCCCCCAGGCACTCTACCGTTTTCAGGGTAAATAGCCCGTCGCTGGTGGTTTCCCCGGGCTTGATGCCTAGTTTTTCCTGTATGTAGCCGATAATATCATCGCTTCCCCTGAGCATGCAGGGACCGGTCTGGCAGACTTCCAGTACAAATTGCCCCACCGGCTTGGTGTTGATCATCGTATAAAAAGTGGCCACTTCATAGACCTCGATCGGCTCAATATCCAGCAGCCCCGCTACGTAATCCATCCATTCCACGTTTACCCAGCCGCCATTTTCCTCCTGCGCCAGGTGCAATACCGGCAGCAGCGCGCTTTTTTGTTTGCCCTCGGGATAATGGGAAATGAGTTCCTGTACCCGGTTTAACTTTTGTTCTGAAAATTGAACAGACATCTTATTTATATTTTCCTTTATTTCTGCTGTTTCGTGTTTATCACGCATCCATTTCCCCCGCGATCAGGTTCAGGGAGCTCATACACACCACGGCATCACTCAGCATCGCTCCTTTGATCAGTTCGGCGTACGCCTGATAGTAAATAAAGCAGGGCCGGCGGAAATGTAGCCGGTACGCGGCCCTTCCGCCATCGCTGATCAGATAAAAACCCAATTCGCCATTGGCGCCCTCAACGGCATTATACACCTCCCCTTTCGGGATATCCACTTCTCCCATTACAATTTTAAAGTGCCATATCAACGCCTCCATTTTGGTGTATACATCTTCCTTTTTCGGCAGATAATATTTCGGCACATGGGCATGGAAAATGTCTTCCGGTTCTTTTTTGAGTAGATCATAGGCCTGCCGGATGATGTGCAGGCTCTGCCACATTTCTTCATTGCGGACCAGGAAGCGATCATAGGTGTCTCCCGTAGAACCCACCGGCACGGTAAAGTCCATGTCCTCATAGGAGCAGTAAGGGTTCAGCGCACGAACGTCATAATCTACGCCTGTCGCCCGCAGGTTGGGGCCGGTAAAGCCATAGTTCAACGCTTTTTCGGCGCTGATCGCTCCGACGCCTACCGTGCGGTCAATAAAAATACGGTTGCGGTTGAAGAGGTCTTCAAATTCTTTAAGCACGGCGGGATATTCCTTCAGGAACTTATCCAGCTTGCGGTATACGGTATCGTTGAAGTTGCGTTCAAAGCCCCCTACCCGGCCGATGTTGGTGGTCAGCCGTGATCCGCAGATCTCTTCGTAAATTTCATAGATCAGCTCCCGGTATTGCATGACGTAGAGGAAGCCGGAAAAGGCGCCCGAATCTACGCCGACCACGGAGTTGCAGATCAGGTGATCGGATATGCGGGCCAGCTCCATGATGATGATCCGCATGTAATCCACCCGCTTGGGCGTCTTGATGCCCAGTAGTTTTTCCACCGTCAGGTGCCAGCCCATATTGTTGATGGGGGCGGAGCAATAATTCAGGCGGTCGGTGAGCGGGGTCACCTGGTAAAAGGGCCGCCTTTCTGCGATTTTTTCAAAAGCCCGGTGGATGTACCCTACGGTAGATTCGGCACTGACAATCCGCTCGCCATCCATTTCGAGGATGTTTTGAAAAACACCGTGGGTGGCTGGGTGGGTAGGCCCCAGATTCAGGGTGGTTGTTTCCTTTTCGAGGGCGTCCTGATCCAGAACAGGGTGCTTTTCTACGGCCTTATGCTCTTCCATATCTTGATTCTCGCTATTTAAATTCCTTTGACTCATTGTCAGCTATCTGGCCGCGGCCAAACATTTCATCATCCTTATCAATGCGGGTCTGGTCTTCCAGCGGGTATTCTTTCCGCAGCGGGAAATAATCCATCTCATCTACGTTCAGGATTCGCTTTAAGTCGGGATGACCGACAAACTCCACGCCGAAAAAATCATAGGTTTCCCGCTCCATCCAGTTGGCGCTCCGGTACAATTTGGTGGCGGTAAATACCTTCGGATCTTTAACGGGGGTAAATACCTTGAACCGCAGCCGTACGTTGTCTTTGAAATTATGCAGGTGATAGACAACGGCCAGCTCGGCATCCGTGTTGTCCGGATAGTGTACCGCGGTAAGGTCTGTCAGAAACTGGAAACGCAATTCTTCGTCCTCATAAAGAAACTGCAACACCTTTAAGTTAAGGTCTTTCGGGGCCGTAAACGTTAATAGCCCGTAAGGCGCCTCAAAGTGGGAAAGCGCTTCACCGAACTTTTCTGTCAGCCTGGATTGTATGTGTTCATTGGTCAATGCCATATAATATCCCTTATTCAATGCCATATTCGTTCATCAATGCTTTATAACGGTCCGAGTTTCTGCGGCGCAGACTCTCGTTGGCCACCAGGTCCTGTATCCGCATGAGGCCGTCTAAAATGGCTTCAGGCCGTGGCGGACAGCCCGGAACGTACACGTCTACCGGGATGATCTGGTCGATGCCCTGCAGAACGGAATAGGAGTCGAAGATGCCGCCGCTGGAAGCACAGGCGCCCACCGCCAGCACCCAACGTGGCTCTGACATCTGAAGGTATACTTCCCGTAAAACCGGCCCCATCTTTTTGGCGATGGTTCCCATGACCATCAGCAGGTCACATTGGCGGGGGGTAAATCCCAGACGCTCAGACCCGAAACGGGCAATGTCGTAGTGGGAGGCCATCGTGGCCATGAACTCAATCCCGCAACAGGAGGTGGCAAAGGGCAATGGCCAGAGCGAATTCTTCCGCGCCAGCCCTATGACTTTATCAAATGAGGTTGCAAAATAGCCTTCGCCCATGTCGCCATCGGGCATTTCAACCATCTTTACCTTTGTATTAAATCTAACCGGACGTCCCATGCCTACTAATTTTAATCTTCCCAGTTCAGCGCTCCGCGTTTCAATATATAGAAGAAGCCCGAAAGGAAGAAGCCTACAAATAACAATACCGCTATAAATCCTTCCCAGCCAAGTTCCTTGAAATTGACCGCGTAAGGATAGAAAAAGATTACTTCCACATCGAATAAGACAAAGAGGATGGCGGTTAAGAAATACTTTACGGCAACGGGTTGCCGTGCATTTCCCATTTGCTGTATCCCGCCTTCAAAATTGGCCAGCTTATCTTTGGTCCTGCGTTTAGGTCCCAGCAGCTGCGAGGTGGCTATGCCTCCTGCTACGAAAAGTACCGCAACAACTAACTGGATGATAATGGGTATGTAATTTACCGGACCCGAAGAAGCCGCATCAAGTAACATAGTCTGAAAAGAAATCATGAAAGTACCCCTGTCGTTTTAAGCAGGTGCAAAAGTACGGTAAACTCTATAATATTCAAACCCTAAAGAATACCCCTGCTCTTTAAAGCGGCTTAGCCGTCCTGCCCCTTCGCTTTGTTTTTAACGTTCTTCTGGTAATAGCGGCATACGGGCCGCAACCCGCAGATCGCACATTTGGGCTTACGGGCCACACACACATACCTTCCATGCAGGATGAGCCAGTGATGAGCCCGGTGTATTTTTTCTTCGGGGATGTGGCTGGTAAGTTGCAGCTCCGCCTGCAACGGGGTCTTGGCGTTATGGGTGAGCCCGATGCGGGCGGCGACGCGGAAAACGTGGGTGTCCACCGCCATGTTGGGCTGTTTATGGACCACGGAGGTAATGACGTTGGCCGTCTTGCGGCCCACGCCGGGCAGGGTGATGAGTTCCTTCACCGTTTCCGGTATCGTTCCCCCGAAATCTGCCACGACCTTTTGGGCCATTCCGATGAGGTGACGGGTCTTGTTGTTGGGGTAGCTGATGCTTTTTATCAGCGGAAAAAGCGCCTCAAACGTCGCATTGCTGAGGGCCTCGATGTCCGGATAACGGCTAAAGATATGCGGGGTGGTGAGGTTCACCCGTTTGTCGGTGCATTGGGCGGAAAGCATGACGGCCACCAGCAGTTGATAGGGACTGTCGTAGATCAGCTCCGTTTGTGCGTCCGGGTTGTTCTTTTCAAAATAATCCAGCACAAAGTCATATCGTTCTTTCCTGGTCATGGTCAAAGTATGCTCGCCGCCCCTGTCAATGGGGTTTGTTCACCTCATCTTTAAGCGTTTGTTCCGCATAATCTAGTAGGTGCCTGATGGTGGACTGACGGGGAGTGTACCGGATCTGATCCAATGGTCTGAGTATTTCTTCCTCTTCGGGAAGGGAGGGCCTCCTGCTTTCCTGCAAACGGGAAATACAATCGTTTTCTGCATTGTCTTTTGTTGATGGAAATAAACGGGATGCGGAGGCGTTGTCCTGAGTAACATTGTTATTCATGTAAATAGTTTAAGATGAGATTTGATTAGCCTTTTTATAAACGCAAAAAGTTCTCCTTCTATTGCACCAGCCTTAAAAATCTTTATTTTCCCCCGCCGGACGGCCTGATGATAAAGACGTCTTCGTTGCTTTTTTTCATCAGGTACCTTTCCCGCGCGAACTTTTGAAGCTCCTCGGGGTTGGACAACAGCTGATGAAGCTGGGTGTTGGTGGAGTCTATCCGTTCGTTTAAATAAGCTTTCTGGTTCCTCAGCTCATGCAAACGGGCAAGGTAACCTACCTGTGTGATAAGGTCATTGCGGTCGAAAAAGATAATCCAGACCAGAAATACAGCCGCCGCGATCGCGTACTTGTTCCTGCCCAGCCTGAAGACAGGCTTTAACCATTTAGGCGTCTTTCGCATCATAAAGATGGTCTTTATCCTTCAAATGTAAAGAGATTTTTCGGGAAAACAGCGGTTTCTCCCAATTCTTCTTCTATTCTCAACAACTGATTGTATTTGGCCACCCGGTCGGTACGGGACGCGGAACCCGTTTTAATCTGGCCGGTATTTAAGGCCACGGCCAGATCCGCAATGGTGGTATCTTCCGTTTCCCCCGAGCGATGGCTCATGATAGAGGTATAGCTGTGCTTTTGCGCCAGCTGCACGGCGTTGATGGTCTCGGTCAGCGATCCGATCTGGTTTACTTTGATCAGGATGCTGTTGCCTACGCCGTTGGAAATGCCTTTTTGCAGGCGCTCTACATTAGTGACGAACAAATCGTCGCCGACCAGCTGCACTTTATCGCCAATGCGGTCGGTCAGTTGCTTCCATCCTTCCCAGTCATCTTCCGCCATTCCGTCTTCTATGGAGACGATGGGGTATTTGTTGACCCAGTCTTCCCAATAAGCCACCATCTGCCCGGCGGAAAGCTTCCTGCCGTCGGATTTATGAAAATGATACGCTTTTTCTTCCGTCAGGTACAATTCGCTCACGGCAGGGTCCAGCGCAATGCCGATTTGTTTTCCGGGTTCAAAACCGGCGTCTTTAATCGCCTGTAAAACCGTTTCGATGGCTTCCTCATTGCTTTGGATGTCCGGCGCGAAGCCGCCTTCATCCCCCACGTTGGTGGAGTAGCCTTTCTTTTTCAATACTTTTTTCAGCTGGTGAAAAACGCTTACCCCCCAACGGAGTGCCTCCGAAAAAGAGGAAGCGCCATAAGGTACGATCATAAACTCCTGGAAGTCGATTTTATTATCGGCATGCGATCCCCCGTTTAAGATGTTCATTAAAGGCACGGGGAGCGTGCGTGCGTTGGTGCCGCCGACATACCGGTAGAGCGGGAGGCCGTTTTCCATTGCCGCCGCTTTGGCCACCGCCAGGCTTACTGCTAAAATCGCATTGGCGCCCAGCTTGCCTTTGTTGGGCGTGCCATCCAGGTTGATCATCTCCTGGTCAATGCCGGCCTGGTCGGAAACTTCCCACCCGATAAGCGCGTCGCCTATGGTTTTGTTGACGTTCTCAACCGCTTTCAACACACCTTTACCCAGGTATACCTCCTTGTCGTTGTCCCGCAGTTCTACGGCTTCA
This sequence comes from uncultured Chitinophagaceae bacterium, assembly GCA_964424665.1. GTDB lineage: Bacteria > Bacteroidota > Bacteroidia > Chitinophagales > Chitinophagaceae > FW021-bin31. Next base: position 10,780 of record CAYRJM010000007.1, on the reverse strand, counting down.
TGTACGCCTGTGGAGGCTCCGGACGGAACGGCCGCACGGCCAAAAGCGCCTTCTTCTGTAAAAACTTCTACCTCAACGGTTGGATTGCCTCTGGAGTCAAGGATTTGACGGGCATGCACATCGGTTATAATACTCATCTGATAGTGGATTTATTTTGTAAGTTTATGAAACAACGCTTCCAGGGAAGCCGTATTGCTCTGCAAAGAAACAATGTTCAGGTTATTTTGCAAAGCAAGTTGCCACAAACTTTTTTTTACTTCTTCGGGAATCTCGGTAACCAGCGACCAGGTCAGGGCGCTGTCCTGGCTGAGCTCACTTACTCCGGCCAGGCCGAGCAGCAGTTGTTTGCTGACTTTTTCCTCAAAGGCTACGGTGAGCACCGTCTGGTTGTTTTGCCCTTCCAGCCGGCCGATGGTATCGTCCGCTACTATTTTACCCTCATGGATGATGATCACCCTTTCACAAATCGCTTTAACCTCCTGCATGATATGGGTGGAGAGCATTACGGTTTTCCGCTGTCCCAATTCACGGATGACGGTGCGGATCTCAGCCAGCTGATTCGGATCCAGCCCCGAGGTGGGCTCGTCGAGGATCAACACCTCCGGATCGGGAAGCAGTACCCGCGCGAGCCCTACCCTTTGCTTATAGCCTTTTGACAGGGTACCGATTTTTTTGTGGCACTCCTTTTGGAGCCCGGTAAGGGCGATAATATCTTTAATCCGTTGGTGTTTATGGGGGAGGCCGTAAAGCCCGGCCGTGAAAGAAAGCAGCTCTTTCACATACATTTCCGGGTACAAGGGATTGGATTCAGGGAGGTAGCCCACCCGTTTTTTTACTTCCAGGGGCGCTTGATTAATGTCGTAACCGCAAATGTGCGCTGTTCCCGAGGTGGCCGGCAAGTAGCCGGCAAGTATTTTCATAGTAGTGGATTTCCCGGCGCCGTTCGGCCCGAGAAATCCAACTATTTCTCCTTGTTTGATAGCAAAGGAAAGGGCGTCAATCGCTTTTTGCGCGCCATAGTGCTTCGTCAGGTTATGAACGGCAACAGACATGGCCGCAAGTTACGACGATTGACGGTCAATGGGTAATTTTAGGTTCGTGGGTTTTAGCTTCTTCGATCATTTCCTGCAGCGCTTCTAAAGAAGGCACGCGGCCTACCAGCTTCTTCTCGGCGTTTACTGCTTCGAGTTTCTGGTGCAGGTTTTCAGCGTTGCGGTTCCTGAATTCTTTGACCGTGTCCACGCCTGCCGCTTCCAGCAATTCAGCGAATTGTCCGGCGATGCCTTTTATCCGGAAAAGATCGGCGTGGTTGGCCCATTTTAAGATGAGGCTTTCGGAAATGCCGGTGGTCCCGGCCAGTTCCTGTCGTCCTTTTTTTGTGGCTGCTTTTTCCAGCAGATGGTCTGTTGTGGAGAGGCCTGCTGCGCCAAGTTTTTCCGCATAGGCGGCTCCGATTCCTTCGATTTCTTCAATCTTGTAAGACATAACAAAAAATTTAAAATGAATAAAATGAGCACCTAAATTACTAACAAAAAAGGAAACGCGCCGGCGTGTCCCGGTAAAAGCACCGCTGTAACGGGCCCGGGCCCGCTCATTTCCGGCATTTGCGGTTTCTTTTCATGGGCCGAAAATCCGCCGCCGTACAAGCTATTACGTTGGCGGCTACCGCCTTTTTGCCGCTCCCCGCCTTTTTTGCGGAGGTTCCCCCGGGCGGGATGGCCAACATACCGCCGGAAGTCCTATTTTTGCTCCGTTATGAAAAAACTGTTGTTGATTTTATGTTGTTTGCCCTTGCTGGTTAAGGCGCAACAATTTCCCGAACCCGACTACCCGCAGGACTACTTTGAGAAGCCCGTACATATCCCGATCTTACTGGCTGGAAACTATGGGGAGCTGCGCCCCGGTCATTTTCATGAAGGCCTGGATATCAAAACGCGGGGTACGATCGGTTACCGGGTTTACGCGGCCGCGGACGGGTATATTTCCCGCGTGGCGGTATCCAGTACCGGCTTCGGCCATGTCATATACATCGATCACCCTAACGGCTATACGACCGTTTACGGCCATCTTCATGAATTCAATGATGAACTGGCCGCCTACGTAAAAAAGCAACAATATAAACAGGAGCGCTGGAAAATAGATCTGTCGCTTTCGCCCGGCCTGTTTCCCGTCAAACAAGGGCAATACATTGCCCTCAGCGGCGCTACCGGCTCCGTAGCGGGACCCCACGTTCATTTTGAGATCAGGCATACGAAAACAGAGCATCCGCTGAACGGTCAGCTTTTTGGTTTCGCGATCAAAGACAATATCCCTCCCCGCGTGTATCGGATCGCCCTTTACGACAGAACCCGCAGCATTTACGAACAAACACCTGAAATATTGCAGTTGCATGCCCGGGACGGTTATTACAGTCCTTCGGAAAATACCATTACCGTTCATACCGACAAGGTGGGCTTCGGCGTACAAACGATCGACAAACAAAACAATACCCACAATACCTTTGGCGTTTACAGGGGCGTTTTATTCGCCGACGGGGTGGCGCAATGCGGATTCCAGCTGGATGACATCGGTTATGAGGTTACCCGGTATGTGGATGCGCATTATGACTACAAGACGTACAAACAAAGCCGGCGGCACTTTGAACTGTTGTTTGATCTGCCGGGAAATAAACTACCTATTTATTTTGATTTCGCCGGCAACGGCACCGTAGACTTGCGTGATGGCAAAGCCCACCCGATAAAAATAGTGATAACAGACGCTGCCGGCAATGCGTCGGTCATCAAGCTCAACGTAAAAAGATCATCGGCTTTATTACCGGACAAAAAACAAGCGGCAGATAAGATGTACCCCGATAAGGAATTTCTTTTTATCAAGGACCATGTGCAGCTGTTTTTAAGAGCCGGGAGCTTGTATGACGCTATTCATTTTTATTATGCCGAAAGCCCCGCTCCCTCGGCTGACTATTATTCCAATATTTATCAATTGCATTACGCCTATGTTCCGTTGTATAAAAAATTCGCTTTGCGGATAAAGCCCAATAAACCGGTCCCGGAATCCTTGCGGGATAAGCTCGTGTTTGTCTGCAAGGAGGAGGACGGCGATGAAGCGGCCGTTGTTCCCGCGGCTTTGATCGACGGATGGGCCGAGGCGACGGTTCGCTCCTTCGGCGCTTATTCCATTCAGGCCGATACCGATCCCCCCGTCGTAAGACCGCTTAATATCCGGGACGGATCAGACCTGTCCGGAGCCAAAAGCATTCGTTTCTCAATAGCTGACGGCAAGTCCGGCGTCCGGTCTTACCGGGCCGAACTCGACGGGCAATGGCTGATGTTTGCCAGGAAAAATAACACAATATTCTATACCTTTGATGAACACTGCCCGCCGGGAGACCATACTTTAACCCTCAAGGTCACCGATCAGGTAGGGAACCAAACGATAAAAACCTATCAATTTAAACGATAAACCTATGGCTACGACATTAAAAGAAGGAGATAAAGCCCCCGACTTTACCGCTAAGGACCAAAACGGGGCTACCGTATCCCTAAAAGATTATAAAGGCAAAAAACTCGTTATTTATTTCTACCCGAAAGACAATACGCCCGGCTGTACGGCACAGGCCTGCAACCTCCGGGATAATTACGGGGATTTACAACGAGAAGGATTCGAAATTGTCGGTGTCAGCACCGACAGTGCGAAAAGCCATAAGAAGTTTGAAGAAAAGTTTGATCTGCCCTTTACCCTGATCACCGATGAGGACAAAAAGGTGGTAAACGCTTATGGGGTTTACGGAGAGAAAAAATTTATGGGCCGCGCCTACATGGGGACCAATCGTACTACCTTTATTATTGATGAACAGGGCGTTATTACCCATATTATTTCCAAACCCAAGACGAAAGAACACGCCGACCAGATCAGAAAGGCAGTAGCGGGATAACACCGCTGATAGGGCAGCTTATTTTTTCGGATTAAAAAACGAAAGCTCATGAATGCTAAACAATTGATCCCATTAATGCTGTGTTTTATCGCATTACATGTTTCCGGAGGATGCAACAACCACGCCAGGGACGCCCGCCAGGACAATCCGGAAAGTCCTGCCGACACGCTGCCGCCCATGGAAACTAAAAAGCCCAACCGGGGATACGAACCTGCTTTCCCGGGGCAGACGAGGGTGGCGGGAATGAAGACGGCTACTCCGCTGTCCGTCACCGTGATCAACAGTTCCTTAGAAGACCCCTGGGCGATTTGCACGCTGCCTGACGGCCGGTTTCTGATCACGAAAAATAAGGGCGGTATGTGTATTGTCAGCGCCGAGGGCGAACTGTTAAAAACGATAACCGGTTTTCCTCCGGTAAATTCCGGGGGACAGGGCGGCATGCTCGACGTGACGGTTGACCCGCAATTCGCCACCAACCGGATGATTTACTGGGATTATTCCGAGCAACGCCCCGAAGGCACTTTGCTGGCGGTGGCCAAGGGAAGGCTGTCTGACGATGAAACGAAGGTAGAAAACGTAACGGTGATCTACCGGGCGACCCCCGCCTATTCCGGCAAGCTACAGTATGGCTCCCGGATCGTATTCGATAAGGCGGGCAATTTGTTCGTCAGTACCGGGGAGCGTTCTGCCAAGGAGATACGGGTGCAGGCCCAGCAGTTGAATTCGTCCCTGGGAAAGATTATCCATATCACCAAGGACGGTGCGCCTGTGCCGGGCGGGCCCTTTGCGGATAAGCCCGACGCCCGTCCTGAAATTTACGCCTATGGCCTCCGCAACCCCGACGGCCTGGCCTGGAATCCGAAAACCGGCGAATTGTGGGAGGCCGAATTTGGTCCCCATGGGGGTGATGAAGTGAATATTATCCGGGCGGGGAATAATTACGGCTGGCCCGTGATCACCTACGGGGAAGAATACAGCGGTGATCAGGTAGGGGAAGGCATACAACAAAAAGAAGGTATGGAACAGCCCGTATATTATTGGGACCCCAGCGTCTCGCCCTGCGGAATTGCTTTTTACAGCGGTAAGGAAATACCCGAATGGGACGGCAATTTATTTGTCGGCTGCCTCAGTGGTCAGAAGATCATACGCCTGGCCATCGACAACAACAAGGTAACGGGGGAAGAGTGGTTGCTGGAAGACGAGGGGGAGCGCTTTCGCGCCTTGACGCAAGGCAAAGACGGCGCATTATATGCGGTTACCGATTCCGGAAAACTCTACCGGATCGGGAAAAAAGAAAATTAAATTTTTTACACCTCTTCGGAGTCGTATATCAGCACTTTATCCCAGAGGGGCGCGCAGGTTTCCCGAAACTGGTCGTGAACAGGGTCGATTTGATAGGCGTCATGGTCCGCCTTGTTGTTGAATACGCAAAGCAGGCAATAATCGTAGCTGCGGTCGATAACCGGGCGGTCAGTGGACGCCGGCGTACCCAGGTGAAAAAAATGCAGCGTATCAATTGCCTGCAGGGCGCGTACCCCCGCTTCAAACCGTTGCCTTTCTTCTTGCGTTAAATCCTTGCGCAGCCAGAAATTGACGATGTGTACGAATCTTTTAGCCATAATGGGTTGTTGAAAAACGCAAATGTAAAACAATTGGGCGAATAGGCTACCTAAAATCGGGCTTCCGTTTTTCCAAGAAAGCTTGCATGCCCTCTTTTTGATCGGCGCTGTCAAAAAGCAGGTAAAAGTTTTTCCGCTCCAGCCGCAAGCCTTCCCTCAGGGGAGTCTCAAAGGCGTTCAGTATAGATTCTTTGGCGAGCTGAACCGCTTCTACCGGCATCGCGGCTACCCGGGCCGCCAGTTTGATGGCCTCCCTGAGGTACGTCTCCACGGGAAATACTTTGTTTACCAGGCCGGCCTGGTGCGCCTCCCGGGCGCCCAGGGACGCGCCCGTCAAGATCAGTTCCATCGCACGGGCCTTGCCCAGCGCGCGAGTGAGCCGCTGGGTGCCCCCGGCCCCCGGGATAACGCCCAGCTTGATTTCGGGTTGACCAAATTGCGCGGTTTCGCTGGCGATGATCATATCGCACATCATCGCTAATTCGCAGCCCCCGCCCAGCGCGAACCCGCTGACGGCAGCGATGACCGGCTTTTTTATATGCGGGATCTCATCCCAGCCAGCAAATTGGTCCAGGGAATACATCTCCATGGCGCCTTTATCCGCCATTTGTTTGATATCCGCTCCCGCCGCAAATGCTTTTTCATCACCGGAAAGTACCGTTACACGGACCGCCGGGTCGTCATCAAGCGCCTTTAACGTATCTTTTAGTTCGTTTAACAGATCCGGATTCAACGCGTTCAACGCCTTGGGGCGGTTGATGCGGATATGTGCCACGTGTTTGTCCGCTTGCTTGTCAATGATGAGGTACTCCATATTACATTATCTGATTTGTATTTTTTGACGTGCGTCCTCCAACAGGGTAGTCCGCTTTTTTAAATATTTCAATACAAGGTAAGCAAGAACGGTAAATATACAAGCAATAAGGATAAACCAGTCGTACCAGTCGAAAGCAGCGTCCTGCTCGATCCATTTTCCTAAAAAGTTGAAGAAACAAAAAAGAATGAACAGGGCGACCAGGCCGTTTTTTTCTTTCTTTAATACCTTTTTCCAGCTGAAGGTGTATTTCGGCGGTTGAAAGTTTTTGAACCGGGGAATGAAAGAAGGCACATGATCGGCCCAGCTCGTATATTGGGCGCCGAACTTCTCCCGGAGAAAATGCTCTTCGGCGAACATGATCCTTTCGTAGTATAGCCAGTACAGCAGGCAAAAGATCAGGACAAACCAGAAATTCCCGGTCAGCAGTGCCGGACCCAGCCACATGAAGAAGTTACCCAGATAGAGCGGATGGCGTACCGCGGAATAGATTCCGGTGGTGTTGAGCTCATCGGCCAGCTGCCCCTTTACATTGCGGCCCGAAGTGTTTTTGGGCGTATGCCCCACCGTATAGATGCGTATGGCCAGTCCCAGCAATCCCACCAGCAAACAGGCGGAATTATACCATACTTCCCAACGGGTGTCCTCCAGGAAAAACAACCGCGGATTTATTTCCGTTCTTACATAAAAGAATATTGCCGGCAATAAAATAAGCAATGGCAGATAACTCCGGTTTCTAAAAAGCCATTGTCCCTGTTTTTCAAGATTTTCCTTCAATGCCATATTCAATTTCGTTTCGGATAACTAAAGTTAATCAAAAAAACCATATCTTAGACGTCAAAAACGTATATGGAACCACAAGTACCGCCAGCCGCCACCACACTCACGATCGATGAGCAGATGCAGTATTACATTATGAATACCACAAAATGGGCCAAATTTCTCGCTGTGGTCGGATTTATTATTTCCGGGTTCATTGCCATCATGGCTTTTTTTATGGGAAGCCTGATCTCTGCCATTTCAGAAATGGGCGGAGGGATGCCTGCGATGGGCGGCAGCGTTTTCCTGACTATTTTTTATCTCGTGCTGGCGCTGTTGTATTTTATCCCCTGTTTATTCCTCTATAAGTTTGCCAGACGTACCCGTCAGGCCCTGGAGGCTACGGAGCGGGATCAACTGCTCAGCGGATTCGATCACCTGAACCGGTTTTTTAAGTTCGTCGGCATTCTAACGTTGATCTATCTGATCATCATCGCCCTGGGCGTGGTTGCGGCAATTATCGGTGGAATGGTGGGCGCCGCCATGGCATAGGGTTTTTCACCGGCTGTGCTAATCTTTTTCAGCCGGTTCGGATAAACTCCCTTAATTTTGCGCGCAATTCTAAAACCTAAAAGCGTGCAACCATGGATTTGTTCGATTTGCAACAAAACGAGTTCAGCCAACGACATATAGGCCCGGATAAAGCGGAAACGGAAACATTACTGGAAACCGTAGGCGTAGACCGCTCCGAGGACCTGATGATAAAAACTGTGCCTGAAGATATTCGGTTAAACAAGGCGCTGGACCTTCCCGCTCCCCAAAGTGAATATCGTTACCTGCAGCGCCTCAGGAAGATAGCAGCCGAAAACCACCTTTTCAAAACCTATATCGGGCAGGGGTACTACGGTACCATTACACCTGCCGTTATCCAGCGTAATGTGTTTGAGAACCCCGGATGGTACACGCAATATACGCCCTACCAGGCGGAAATATCCCAGGGACGGCTGGAGAGCTTGTTGAACTTTCAAACCATGGTCAGTGACCTGACCGGCCTGCCCATAGCCAATGCCGGCCTGTTGGACGAAGCTACCGCCGCCGCCGAGGCCATGCACCTTGTCTTTGCCGTAAAAAACAGGAGAACGGTGGAGGCGCCCCGCTTTTTTGTGGACACCAACGTATTTGCGCAGACCAAAGAAGTGCTGCGTACCCGGGCGGAGCCTGCCGGCATAGTGCTGGACTTCGGCGATTTCCGCCAGGCGGAGCTTTCCGAAGAATATTGCGGCGTGCTGCTGCAATACCCCAATAGCGAGGGTTCCGTTAATGATTACCGGGCTTTCATTCAGCAGGCTGCGGCGAAAAATATTCCGGTAATCATGGCCGCCGACCTGTTGGCTCTGGTGTTGCTGGAAGCCCCGGGCGTGCTGGGTGCCGATATTGCCATAGGATCTACGCAGCGATTTGGGGTCCCCCCCGGCTTCGGTGGTCCTCATTCCGCTTATTTTGCCGCCAAGGAAACTTACAAGCGGCTGATCCCCGGACGGATTATCGGCATATCGGAAGACGCTTTTGGAAAAAGCGCGCTGCGCATGGCCCTGCAAACCAGGGAACAACATATCCGGCGGGAAAAAGCCACCTCTAATATTTGTACGGCCCAGGCCTTGCTGGCCAATATGGCGGCCATGTATGCCGTTTATCATGGGCCCGCCGGCTTAAGAAAGATCGCCGAGCGGATCCATGTGCTGGCCGCGTCCCTGGCCGATATGCTGGAAAAAAAAGGGGTGCTCCAGGAGAATGAATTTTTCTTCGATACGCTCAAAATAAAAGTTGCAGATATGGGCGCTGTGCGGGAAAAGGCGGAAAAGGCGCAACTGAATTTTTATTACGGCCCGGGATATGTGGGTATTTCCTTGGATGAAACCACTGCTGTGGAGGACATAGCCGAAATAGCTGCTGTTTTCACCGGCGAGGCTGAGCCGCCTGCGCTTTTATCCGTTCAGGAGGCTGCGGACAAATACCTGCCTGCAGGAGTGGTACGACAAAGTGAGTACCTGACGCACCCGGTTTTCCATGCTTTTCATTCGGAAACCCGGATGATGCGCTACTTAAAGAAGCTGGAGAACAAAGACCTGGCGCTGAACCGCTCCATGATCCCACTGGGCTCCTGCACGATGAAGCTGAATGCCGCTGCCGAACTTATTCCGCTGAGCTGGCCTGAATTCGCGCAACTGCATCCCTACGTTCCGGAGGAACAGGCCAAAGGGTATCTCCGGATACTGGAAGAGCTTTCCGACATGCTTTGTGAAATAACCGGCTTCTCGGCTTGTTCCTTACAGCCTAATTCCGGCGCACAAGGGGAGTTTGCGGGGCTGATGACCATCCGGGCTTATCACCAGGACCACGGAGAAGGACAACGCGATGTGGTCATTATCCCAATCTCGGCGCACGGCACCAATCCGGCTTCTGCTGTAATGGCGGGCATGAAGGTGGTGGTCGTTCAATGTGATGAAAAAGGAAGCATAGATGTGAAGGACCTCAGGGAAAAAGCGGAAGCCCACAAAGACAGTCTGGCCGGGCTGATGGTCACTTATCCTTCCACCTACGGCGTGTTTGAACTGGCTATTAGGGAGATCTGTGACATTATCCACGCCAATGGCGGACTGGTGTACCTGGACGGGGCGAATATGAACGCGCAGGCCGGCTACACGAGTCCGGGCCACATAGGCGCCGACGTGTGCCACCTGAATTTACATAAGACCTTTGCGATCCCCCACGGTGGCGGAGGCCCCGGTGCGGGCCCCATTTGTGTTAATGAGAAGCTGAAGCCGTACCTGCCGGCGGATCCGGTGGCCAGGGAAAAAGGCGCCAAAAGCATTCCTGCCGTTTCTGCGGCTCACTTTGGCAGCGCAAGTATCCTGTTGATCTCCTATGGCTACCTGAAAATGCTGGGTGCAGCGGGGTTAAAAAAAGCAACCGAAGCCGCGGTACTGAATGCCAATTACATGAAAACCCGGCTGGAAAAATATTATCCGGTTTTATATAGCGGCCATAACAACACCTGCGCCCACGAGTTCATCGTGGACTTGCGCGCTTTCAAACCCCTGGGCATTGAAGCGGAGGATGTGGCCAAGCGCCTGATGGACTATGGTTTTCATGCCCCTACGCTGTCTTTTCCGGTGCCGGGCACCCTGATGATCGAACCGACGGAAAGCGAAGATAAAAAAGAACTGGACCGCTTTTGCGACGCCATGATAGCCATCCGCGGAGAAATGGAAGCGATTGCGGAGGGAACAGCAGACCCAAAAGACAACCTCCTGAAGAACGCTCCGCATACGCAGGATATGGTTATTGCCGATGAATGGACACATCCTTACAGCCGCCGCCAGGCGGCCTTCCCGCTGCCCTTTATAGAAGACCACAAGTTCTGGCCGTCCGTTGCCAGGGTGAACAATACGCAGGGAGACCGAAACCTGATTTGTACCTGCGAGCCGGTAGCGGCCTATGTATAGGGAGACCTAGCAGATTAATGCTACCTTTGTCTTTAGATAGAAACAGGAGGGATAAGGGAGATGTTTTTCCTTCCTGATGAGGCTGGAGCAAAAGCCTGCCTTATGTTTTCTTTAATTATCTTAAAGGGAAAGTCACTGCTATGGAAGA